>NZ_JBJGZM010000005.1:0-294080 GCF_054050515.1 Blastococcus sp. SYSU D01042
CCGATGGTACTGCCCTGGAGACGGGGTGGGAGAGTAGGACGCCGCCGGACAACCATTCCCGGAAGGGCCCCAGCACACGTGCTGGGGCCCTTCCGTCGTCGTCGTGGAGTGCCCCGCCTTTCCGCGGAGAAGCGGCCCGCACAACCGCGGAAAAGCAGGAGTGCAGGGAGGCGTCAGCGGCGGGGCTCCTTGGTGCTCGCCCCGACGTTGTCGGCCAGCCACGCGTTGAGCGTCGCCAGGTCCTGCCACGCCTCGCGGACGCGGGCGGCGACGGCGCGGGTGTGCAGCCAGTCCTCGTCCGGGGTCCAGCTCCGGGTGGCGTGCAGCGCCTTGTGCTTGAGCAGCTCGATGCGGTCGGCGTCGGCCGGGTACCCGGCGGGTACGCGCACCAGCCGGTCGCCCTCGATCGTCCAGCCGGCCTCCCTGAGCCGCTGGACCTCCCGCTCCAGGCGCCCACCCTGGACCGGATCGGCGACCGCACGGCGGTAGCGCGCCACCTGGTCGCTCTCCAGCCGCCAGCTCCCGCCGGAGACCAGCAGGCCGTCGGCCGAGATCTGCACGTACCAGGAACCGGCACCCCGCCCCTCGGGCGTCACGACCGCACCCTGGTGCGTCTTGTACGGCGTCTTGTCGTGCGAGAAGCGCACGTCGCGGTAGGGCCGGAACACCTTCGCCGCCCCGAAGTCGGACAGCTCCTCGAGCAGGGCCAGCACCGGTGCGCGGACGAACGCCTCGTAGTCCGCCTTGTGCGCCGTCCAGTAGGCCTTGGTGTTGTCGGCCTCGAGGCCCTCGTAGAACACCAGCCCCTCGTCCGGGAAACCGGAGAAGCTCACGTCGGGTCTCCTCCCTCGTCGTCGCCGAGCACGGTGTGCCAGCGGAGCTCGCGCAGGGGCGTCCCGCCGGTGTCGAGCGTGCGGGCCCACCCGTCGGGCTCCCAGCCGGCCGACTCCAGGAACGAGGCGGTCACGGCATCCGCCTCCGGCACCCATGTGCGCAGCCGGACGACGCCCTGCGACCGGACGAGGTCGACGACGGCGGCCAGGAGGCGGCTGCCGTGACCGCGCCGGCCCCAGCGCGGCTCGACCAGCAGCGTGGAGACGTCCGACATGGGGCCGGCCGGGTCCGCGGGCTCGCCGTCGGTGAGGTCGGCGGGACCGAAGGCGGTGAAGCCGACGACGGTGTCGCCCTCCAGCGCCACGAGCACCAGGTGCGCCGGTGTCGGAGGCGATCGCACCGCGGCCCGCCACGTGTCGGCGGCGGCCTGCTCGTCCCAGGTGTCCAGCAGCTCGGGGGGCAGCACCGAGCGGTAGGCGGTCCGCCAGGCGATCGCCTGCACCCGGGCGATGTCGGCGGCCTCGTCCGCGCGGGCCGGCCGCACCTGCACGTCGGCGGAGCCGGTCAGGCGGGGGAACGGCGAGGGGTCCACGTCCGCGAGCCTAGGCAGCTCCGGGCAGCGCGTTGTCGGTGGTGGACGGCAGGATCGCCCCGTGACGTCCGGAGAACGGCTGCCCGCAGCACTCGCCCGCCGCATCGCGCTGGGCGCGCAGGGCTTCGCCGTCCCCCGCCCGGCGACGCCGGTCGGCACCCGGCAGCTGCGCGGGCTCGCCGATCGGCTCGGCGTCGTGCAGATCGACTCGGTCAACGTGCTCTCCCGCGCGCACTACCTGCCCTTCTTCAGCCGGCTCGGCTGCTACCCCCGGGAGGCCCTGGACTCGCTCACCGACGGCCGCGGCGCGCTCTTCGAGTACTGGGCGCACGAGGCCTCGTTCCTGCCGGTCCGGCTGCACCCCCACCTCCGCTGGCGGATGGCCGACGCCCAGAGCCAGGCCTGGGGGTCGATGACCCGGGTGGCGCGCGAGCGACCCGAGTACGTCGCCGGCCTGGTCGAGCGGGTGCGCACCGGGGGCCCGCTCCGGGCGGCGGAGCTCGGCGAGGAGCGGCCAGACCGGCCCGGCAGCATGTGGAACTGGCACGCCGGCAAGGCCGCGCTCGAGTACCTCTTCTTCACCGGCGTCCTGACCACCCGCGGGCGGACCGCCGGCTTCGAGCGGGTCTACGACCTCACCGAGCGGGTGATCCCCGCCGCGGTGCTCGCCCAGCCGGTGCCCGACCGGGCCGACGCGGTGCGCGAGCTGGTCCGCACCGCGGCCCGCGCCCTCGGCGTCGCCACCGCGACCGACCTGCGCGACTACTTCCGGTTGACCCCCTCCGACGCGCGCACCGCGATCGAGGAGCTCACCGACGCGGGGGAACTGGTCCCCGTGCAGGTGGACGGTTGGGGGAAGCCGGCCTGGCTGGACCCGGCGGCGCGCCGCCCGCGCTGGATCCGGGCCCGGGCGCTGCTCAGCCCGTTCGACTCGCTGGTCTGGGAACGGCCGCGGGTGGAGCGGATCTTCGGCTTCCGCTACCGGCTGGAGATCTACACCCCGGCAGCCAAGCGGGTGCACGGCTACTACGTCCTGCCCTTCCTGCTGGGCGACCGGCTGGTCGGCCGTGTGGACCTCAAGGCCGACCGGCAAGCGTCGGTGCTGCGCGTGCAGTCGGCCTTCGCCGAGGAGGGCGCGCCACGCGCCGAGGTCGCCGCGGAGCTCGCCGCGGAGCTGCGGCTGATGGCGGACTGGCTGCAGCTGGAGGACGTCGAGGTCGTCGGGCGGGGTGACCTGGCCGGGGAGCTCAGCCGCGCGGTGGCCCCGCCGCGGGCAGCCCGGCCAGCCGGCTGACGAGCGCCAGCCCCCGCGGGTCGCCCGGCCAGTGCCGGGCCAGCGCGTCGGGCCCGGCGGTCCGGACGACCGAGCGCAGCGTCCAGGCGACCAGCACCACGTCGTCCGCGTGCCCGAGCAGGGGGATGACGTCGGGCACCAGGTCCAGCGGGGAGACCAGGTAGCCGAGCAGCAGCCACAACCGGACGCGCACGCCCCGGGGCAGCGTCCGGTCCGCGGCGAGGCGGCGCACCAGCCGGACGAGGTCGGGGAGCAGGCGCAGCGCCTCCCGGGGCGCCAGGGCGCGCGACCGCCAGACAGCGAGGAGGAGGGCCAGCCACAGCAGCACCAGCCCACCGAGGACGGCGACCACGGTGCCCAGCAGGTCCACGCCGGCAGTCTGCCGTGCGGCCCGGGGGCGCGGGTGCACCGCCGTAGGCTCGGCGGCGTGCCCGACATCGTGCCGCTGAAGGTCCAGGTCGTCGCCCAGACGCAGTTCACCCCGCCGGCCGACGTCCCGTGGCGGACCGACGCCGACGGCGGGCAGGCACTGGCCGAGTTCGCCGGGCGGGCGTGCTACCAGTCGTGGGGCAGGCCCAACCCGGCCACCGCCACGAACGCCGGGTACCTGCGGCACATCCTCGAGGTCGGCCACCTCTCCGTGCTCGAGCACGGGACGGTGAGCATGTACCTGACCGGGGTCTCCCGGTCGCTGAGCCACGAGCTGGTCCGGCACCGCCACTTCTCCTACAGCCAGCTCTCCCAGCGCTACGTGCCCGAGGGTGACGCCGACGTCGTCGAGCCCGCGGTCATCGCCGAGGACCCGGAGCTGCACGCGCTGTTCCTCGCCTCCACCGCGGCCGCCCTGGAGGCCTACGAGCAGCTGCTCGCCGGGCTGGAGCAGCGGTTCGCCGACGCGCCCAACGCCACCCTGCGGCGCAAGCAGGCGCGGCAGGCCGCGCGGTCGGTGCTGCCCAACGCCACGGAGACCCGGATCGTGGTCACCGGCAACTACCGCGCCTGGCGGCACTTCGTCGCCATGCGCGCCAGCGAGCACGCGGACGTCGAGATCCGAGAGCTGGCCATCGCGTGCCTGCGGGAGCTGCAGCGGGTGGCCGGCAACGTGTTCGGGGACTTCCGCATCAGCGCGCTGGCCGACGGCACCGAGGTGGCCGCGAGCCCGCTCGTCGGGGAGGGCTGAGCCGCCTGGGGCGGGTGCGCCGGGCCGCTGCCGGTCGTCCGACCCCGGCCGTAGTCTCGGGCACGTGGCAGCGCCGATCGACACCCAGTACGAAGACCTCCTCCGACGGATCCTGGAGCAGGGCACGCCGAAGCAGGACCGCACGGGCACCGGCACGGTGAGCCTGTTCGGCGAGCGGCTGCGCTACGACCTGTCGGAGACCTTCCCGCTGGTGACCACCAAGAAGGTGCACTTCAAGTCGATCGCCGTCGAGCTGCTGTGGTTCCTGCGCGGCGAGAGCAACGTCGGCTGGCTGCGCGACCAGGGCGTGACCATCTGGGACGAGTGGGCGTCCCCGGAGGGCGAGCTCGGCCCCGTCTACGGCGTGCAGTGGCGGTCCTGGCCGGCGCCGGACGGGCAGCAGATCGACCAGATCTCCGCGGTGCTCGACACCCTGCGCTCGGACCCGGACTCGCGGCGGATGATCGTCTCGGCCTGGAACGTGGGCGCGCTGCCGGAGATGGCGCTGGCGCCCTGCCACGCGCTGTTCCAGTTCTACGTCGCCGACGGGAAGCTCTCCTGCCAGCTCTACCAGCGCAGCGCCGACATGTTCCTCGGCGTCCCCTTCAACATCGCCAGCTACGCGCTGCTCACCCGGATGGTCGCCGACCAGGTGGGGCTGGCGCCCGGCGACTTCATCTGGGTCGGCGGGGACTGCCACGTCTACAGCAACCACGTCGAGCAGGTGACCGAGCAGCTCTCCCGCGAGGCGCTGCCGTTCCCCACCCTGGAGCTCGCCCCGGCGCCGTCGCTGTTCGACTACACCTACGAGCACTTCGGCCTCCGCGACTACCGCTCCCACCCCGCCATCCGCGGCGCCGTGGCCGTCTGACGGCGGGCGGCCGGTGGTGACCGTGGGCATGGTGTGGGCGCAGGCGCGCGGCGGCGTGATCGGCGCCGACGGCGGGCTGCCCTGGCACCTGCCCGAGGACCTCGCGCTCTTCCGCCGGCTCACGACCGGGTCGACGGTGGTCATGGGGCGCCGCACCTGGGAGTCGCTGCCCGAGCGGTTCCGCCCCCTGCCGGGCCGGACGAACGTCGTGCTGACCTCGGACGAGGGCTGGGCGGCCGACGGCGCGGAGCGCGTCGGCTCGGTGGACGAGGTGCTCGCCCGCCACGGCTCGTTCTGGGTGATCGGCGGGGGAGAGGTCTACGCCGCGTTCCTGCCGCACGCCGACCGGCTCGTGGTCACCGAGGTCGACCTCGCCGTCGACGGCGACACGTGGGCGCCGCCGCTGGACGGCGGCTGGACGTGCACCGTCCGGACGCCGAGCAGCGGCTGGACGCGGTCCGG
Source organism: Blastococcus sp. SYSU D01042 (assembly GCF_054050515.1). Taxonomy (NCBI): domain Bacteria; kingdom Bacillati; phylum Actinomycetota; class Actinomycetes; order Geodermatophilales; family Geodermatophilaceae; genus Blastococcus; species Blastococcus sp. SYSU D01042. The sequence goes on from NZ_JBJGZM010000005.1 coordinate 5,234, forward strand.
GTCGGGCGGCCCGGCGTTCGCCGTGTCCGAGTACGAGCGCGCCGACGCCACCGGGACCGTGCCCCCGCGACCGGCTCGGTAGATTCAGCCCATGCCCACCGACCCCGCCCGGCCCTTCGGTCGCGTGCTGACGGCGATGGTCACGCCGCTGGCCGAGGACGGCTCGATCGACCTGGCCGGGGCGCAGGAGCTGGCGGCGCACCTCGTCGACCGCCAGGCGCACGACGGGCTCGTCGTGCTCGGCACGACCGGTGAGGCGCCCACCCTGAGCGACGGGGAGTCGCACGCCGTCCTCGAGGCGGTGCTCGACGCCGTCGGCGACCGGGCCGCCGTCCTGGCCGGGGTCGGCACCAACGACACGGCGCACACGGTGGAGCGCGCCCAGGCGGCCGAGCGGCTCGGCGCCGACGGCCTGCTCGTCGTCACGCCGTACTACAACAAGCCCCCGCAGGCCGGTCTGCTGCGCCACTTCGGCACGGTCGCCGACAGCACCGACCTGCCGGTGATGCTCTACGACATCCCGCACCGCTCGGTCGTCCCGATCGAGGTCGAGACGCTCGTGCGCCTGGCCGAGCACCCGCGCATCGTCGCGGTGAAGGACGCCAAGGGCGACTTCGGCGACCTGGCGTGGACGCGATCGCGCACGGACCTGGCCTTCTACAGCGGCGACGACATGCTCAACCTGCCGATCCTGGCCATGGGCGGCGTCGGCGTGGTCAGCGTGGTCGGCCACCTGGTGGGGCCCCGGCTGGCCGAGCTGGTGGCCGCCGTGGAGGCCGGCGACCTGACCCGGGCCCGGACGCTCAACGACAGCCTGCTGCCGGTGTACACCGGCATCTTCCGCACCCAGGGCGCGATCCTGGTCAAGGCGGCGCTCAACGCTCTCGGCCTGCCGGCCGGCCCCCTGCGGCCGCCGCTGGTCGAGGCGACCGACGAACAGCTCGCGCAACTGCGCATCGACCTCGCCGACGGAGGCGTTGACCTGTGAGTGGCACCCGATGAGCGGCGTGGTCACCCAGCCGCACCTGGACCTCAAGGCCCCGCCCCCGCTGCCCGAGGGCGGCCTGCGCGTCATGGCGCTGGGCGGACTGGGTGAGATCGGCCGCAACATGGCCGTCCTCGAGTTCGACGGGCAGCTGCTCGTCATCGACTGCGGGGTGCTCTTCCCCGAGGCCGAGCAGCCCGGCGTCGACCTGATCCTGCCGGACTTCGGCGTCATCGAGCACCGCCTCGACGACATCGCCGCCGTCGTCCTCACCCACGGGCACGAGGACCACATCGGCGCCATCCCCTACCTGCTGCGGCTGCGGGGGGACATCCCGCTGGTCGGCTCCCGGTTCACGCTGGCGCTGGTCAGGGCCAAGCTGCGCGAGCACCGCATCGACCCGACGCTGGTCGAGGTCGCGGCCGGTGACGACCACCTCGCCGGGCCGTTCCACTGCGAGTTCATCTCGGTGAACCACTCGATCCCCGACGCGCTGGCCGTCGCGGTGCACACCCCGGCGGGGCTGCTCGTGCACACCGGCGACTTCAAGATGGACCAGCTGCCCCTCGACGGCGTCCTCACCGACCTGGGCGCGTTCGCCCGGCTCGGCGTCTCCGGCATCGACCTGCTGCTGGCCGACTCGACCAACGCCGAGGTGCCCGGCTTCGTCACCCCCGAGCGCAGCATCGGCCCGGTGCTGGACGACGTCTTCGCCCGTGCGACCCAGCGGCTGATCGTCTCCAGCTTCGCCAGCCACGTGCACCGCATCCAGCAGGTGCTCGACTGCGCGCACAAGCACGGCCGCAAGGTGGCGCTCGTCGGCCGCTCCATGGTCCGCAACATGGGTGTCGCCCGCGATCTCGGGCTGCTGCACGTGGCGCCGGGCCTCATGGTGTCGCTGGACGACGCGGCCAAGATGCCGCCCGAGCAGGTGGTGCTGGTCAGCACCGGCTCCCAGGGCGAGCCGCTGTCGGCGCTGGGCCGCATGGCCCGGGGAGACCACCACCAGGTCACCATCGAGGCAGGCGACACCGTCGTGCTCGCCTCCTCGCTCGTGCCGGGCAACGAGACCGCCGTCTACAAGGTCATCAACGGGCTGTCCCGGCTCGGCGCGACGGTGGTGCACAAGGAGACCGCGCGCGTGCACGTCTCCGGGCACGCGCCGGCCGGCGAGCTGCGCACGCTGCTCAACGTCGCCAAGCCCCGCTACCTGATGCCGGTGCACGGCGAGTGGCGGCACCTGCGCGCGCACGCCAAGCTCGCCGAGGAGACCGGCATGCCGGCCGACCGGGTGCTGCTCGCCGAGGACGGCGTGGTCATCGACCTGGTCGACGGCAAGGCCTCGATCGTGGGCAGCGTCCCGATCGGTGACGTCTACGTCGACGGGCTCAACGTGGGCGACGTCGGCGAGGAGTCGCTGCAGGCCCGCCGCATCCTCGGCGACGAGGGCTTCGTGGCGCTCACCGTGGTCGTCGAGCCGTCGACGCGCACCATCGTGCGGCCGGTCCACCTGTCCACCAAGGGCTTCTCCGACGACCCGTCGGCCTTCGACGAGGTGCTCAGGCTGGTGGAGGAGAACCTGCGCCGCGCCCTCCAGGACGACGACGAGGTCGACGCCCACCGCATGTCGCAGATCATCCGCCGGACCGTGGGCAAGTGGGTGTCGGACAAGCACCGCCGCCGCCCGATGATCATCCCGACGGTGCTGGAGGTCTGAGCTCGAGCACCATGGCCGTCCGCGGCCAGCGGTCCAGGCCGTGCGCGGCCTCGTGCCGGCGGATCTCCCGCAGGCCGGGGGTGAGCTCCGCCGGGTCAAGCGGCCGGAAGCCGAGCCGCCGGTAGTACGGGCCGTTCCACGGGACGTCGTCGTACGTGGTCAGCGTGACGGCGGGCAAGCCGCAGCTGCGGGCCCACGCCACCAGGTGCTCGACGAGCACGCGGCCGTGGCCGGCGCCGGCGGCGTCCGGGTGGACGCTCACCTGCTCGAGGTGCGCGCAGCCGTCGACGACGTCGGCCAGCAGGTAGGCCAGCGGGCGGTCGGCGCCGTCCGCGCGCACCCACGCGCGGCCGTCCTCGGCGTACCCGCGCAGCGTCTCGAGCGACGGGGGCTCGTCCTCGGCCACGAGCTGCATGCCGAGCGCGGCGAAGGCCTGCCCGGCAGCGCGCTCGATGTCGCGCAGCCGCGGCAGGTCGTCGTCGCGCGCCGGGCGGGTCGTGGTCACGGCCCCACGACGGCGATCGGGACCACGGCCTCGTCCGCCGGCAGGTCGAAGCCCCACACCTGCGCGTAGAAGGACAGCTCGCCGTCCAGCGCGGCGCGGATGTTCTCCGCCTTGCGGAAGCCGTGCTGCTCGCCGGGGAAGAGCAGGTAGGCGTGCGGCACGCCCTTCGCGCGCAGCGCGGCGACGATCGCCTCGGCCTGGTCGGGCGGCACGATCGCGTCCTCGTCGCCCTGGAAGACCGCGAGCGGGGTGCCCAGCGCGTCGACGTGGTTGATCGGCGAGCGCTCCGCGTAGACCTCGGCACCCGCGGGCCACGGTGCGACCAGCCCGTCGAGGTACCGGGACTCGAACTTGTGCGTCTCCGCGGCCAGGGCGCCGAGGTCGGCGACGCCGTAGTGGCTGGCGCCCGCGGTGAAGACGCCGGGGCGCATCGAGAGGGCGGCCAGCGTCGTGTACCCACCCGCCGAGCCGCCGCGGATCGCCATCCGGGCGGGGTCGACCCGGCCGGCGTCCGCGAGGGAGCGGGCGCAGGCGACGACGTCGTCGAGGTCCACCACCCCCCACCGGCCCTGCAGCGCGTCGCGGTACCGGCGCCCGTAGCCGGTGGAGCCCCGGTAGTCGACGTCCGCGACGCAGAAGCCGCGGGAGGTCCAGTACTGCACGGCGAGGTTGAGCACCGGGGACGCCGCCGACGTCGGGCCGCCGTGGACGAGGACGAGCAGCGGTGGGAGCTCGCCGTCCGGGACGACCGCGTCGGGGTTGGCCGGCGGGTAGACCAGCGCGTGCGCCTCGCCGATGCCGGTGCCGGCGTCCTCGGTCGGGAAGGTCATGTGCTCCGGACGGGAGAACCACGCCGGGTCCAGCCCGAGGTCGCGGGCCGGGCGAAGCACCTCCGGCGCGGTCCCGTCGAGGGGCACCCGCAGGACCACCGGCTCGCTGTCCGGCCCACCGGCCACGCACACGACGCCGTCGCCGTGCGCCGCCAGGTTCCGCAGCGAGGCGTAGGGGACGTCGACCTCGCGCAGCGACCCGTCCGCCTCGACCACGGCGAGCCGGTCGTGCCCGGCGCGGCCGTACGCGAGCACGACCCGGCCGTCGGCGAGCAGCGCGACGCGGCTCTGCCCGAACACCCACTGCGGCCCGGCGATGTCGGCGCCCACGTCGACGACGGGCTCGGCGGTCCCGTGCGGGCGCTTCCGGTACAGCGACCAGAAGTTCGTGCGGTCGCTGAACCACCACAGCGCCAGGTCCCCGCCCCACGTGGGCTGGACCACCGACTCGCCGGGCCCGCCGGCCAGCACGTGCTCGGAGCCGTCGGCGGCCCGCACGACGAGCTGGGCTGCGTCCCACGGCATGTGCGGGTGGTCCCACTGCAGCCAGGACAGGGTGACGCCGTCCGGGGCGAGGCGCGGATCGGAGACGAAGTCCGGACCCGAGACCAGGACCTCGGTGCCGCCGTCGGTGACGCGGACGACCTCGTTGACCACGTCGGCCGCCCCGCCGTGGGCCGGGTGGGTCTCCCGCACGGCGAGGATCCCCGCGGGGGTGACGTGCAGGTCGGCGTAGCGGACGCCCGACGGGACCTCGGGCGCCGGGGTGACGGCCACGGGTGCCTCGGCGCCGGCGTCGAGCCGGTACAGCCGCTGGTCGGAGAACTCGGTGAACCACAGCGTGCCGTCCGCGACGGTCCACGCCCCGCCGCCGTACTCGTGCACGCGGGTGCGGGCGTTCCACGGGGCGGGCAGCGCGTCGGTCACCGTGCCGTCCGGGCGGCGGCGGACCACGACCGACCGGCCGCCCTCGTCGGGCCGGGACTCCGACCACCACACGTCGGCGCCGTCGACGACGACCTCGCCGATCCGGGCGGCCGCGCGGACCACGAGCTCGGAGGTGATCGGGGTCGGCCAGCTGCCGGGCCGGCGGGGGAGCGAGGGGCTCATGCCTGTGACGTTATGAGATGGGCGACCGGTGCGGGACACGACGCCCGGCCTGCCCGTCCGGGACCTCCACGCGGATTACCGTTCGACGCATGCCTGCCCGCAGCACGTCCACGCGCCCGGCGTCCGGCCGGAGCCGCTCGGGGTCGACCGCGGCGAGCAAGAAGCGGCCGGCCGCCAAGCGCTCCGGCAACCGCCGTCCCGCCGCCGCAGCCCGGAAGAAGCAGTCCTCCGGGCTCTGGGGCGTGGTCTCCGGCAGCTGGAACCTGCTCGCCCGCGGCGCCGGCGGGCTGGCCCGGTCGGTCGCCCGCCCGGAGGAGGCCGAGCCGCTCGCGCCCGAGCACCGCCGCGACGGCGTCGGGCTCGCCGTCCTCGGGCTGGCCGTCGTCCTCGGCGCCGCCGCCTGGAGCAACGGCATCGGCCCCGTCGGCGCCGCCCTGACCGACGGCGTCCGGTGGGTCATCGGCGCGCTGGTCGTGGTGCTGCCGGTCGTCCTGTTCTTCACCGCGCTCCGGCTGCTGCGCCGCGGCCCCCGACCGGAGGCCCGCGGCCGGCTGGTCATCGGCTGGGTGTGCACCGTCGCCTCGGTGCTCGGCATCGCGCAGGTCGTGGGCGACCCCGCCGTCCCCGAGGCCGGGGTGCCCGGGTCGGGTGGCCTCATCGGCTGGGGCGTCGGGACGCCGCTGGTCACCGGGATGGGCAGCGCCGTCACCGTCGTGCTGCTCGTCCTGCTGGCCTTCTTCGGGCTGCTCGTCATCACCGCGACCCCGGTGCACCAGATCCCCGAGCGGATGCGGGAGCTGGCCGACCGGCTGCTCGGGCGCAACGACGAGTACGACGACGACGAGTACGACGACTTCGACGAGTACGAGGACGAGCAGGCCGAGCCCGCGCCGACCGGCCGCCGGTCCCGCCGCAAGCTGTCCGAGGACCTGCTCTCCACCGGGCCGATCGACCACGGGGCGATGGCCGCGGCCGCCGACGCCACCCTCACCACCGAGCCCGAGCACACCGAGCTCCGCCCGGCCCCGCCCCGGCCGCCGGTGGTCGACCGCACCTCCCCGCCGGAGGACCTGCCGCCGATCACCGAGCCGCAGCAGCTCTCCATCCAGCCGGTCGAGGGCGACTACGCGCTCCCCGCGCTGTCGATGCTGCGGCCCGGCGACCCGCCGCGGGCCCGGTCCAAGGCCAACGACGTCGCCATCGAGGCGATCAGCGGGGTGCTCGAGCAGTTCAACATCGACGCCGCGGTCACCGGCTTCACCCGCGGCCCGACGGTCACGCGCTACGAGGTGGAGCTCGGCCAGGGCGTCAAGGTCGAGAAGATCACCCAGCTCACCAAGAACATGGCCTACGCGGTGGCCAACGACAACATCCGCATCCTGGCGCCGATCCCGGGCAAGTCGGCCGTCGGCATCGAGGTGCCCAACACCGACCGCGAGAAGGTCAGCCTCGGCGACGTCCTCCGGTCCGGTGCCGCCAAGCAGGACCCGCACCCGATGCTGGTCGGCCTGGGCAAGGACATCGAGGGCGGCTTCGTCTGCGCCAACCTGGCGAAGATGCCGCACCTGCTGGTCGCCGGCGCCACCGGTGCCGGTAAGTCCAGCTGCGTCAACTCGATCCTGACCTCGCTGCTGCTGCGGGCCACGCCCGACCAGCTGCGCATGATCCTGGTCGACCCGAAGATGGTGGAGCTGACGCCCTACGACGGCATCCCGCACCTGATCACGCCGATCATCACCGACCCGAAGAAGGCGGCCACCGCGCTGGCCTGGCTGGTCGAGGAGATGGAGCAGCGCTACCAGGACATGAAGTCCACCGGCGTGCGGCACATCGACGACTTCAACCGCAAGGTCGAGAAGGGCGAGATCACCGCGCCCCCCGGCAGCGAGCGGGTCTACCGGCCCTACCCCTACATCCTCGCGATCGTCGACGAGCTCGCGGACCTGATGATGGTGGCCCCGCGCGACGTCGAGGAGCACATCGTCCGCATCACGCAGAAGGCGCGCGCCGCGGGCATCCACCTCATCCTCGCCACGCAGCGCCCGTCGGTCGACGTCGTCACCGGCCTGATCAAGGCCAACGTGCCCTCGCGGCTGGCGTTCTCGACCTCCAGCCTCACCGACAGCCGGGTCATCCTCGACCAGCCGGGCGCGGAGAAGCTCATCGGCATGGGTGACGCGCTGTTCATGCCGATCGGCGCGGGCAAGCCGATGCGCGTGCAGGGCGCCTTCGTCACCGACGCCGAGATCGAGGCGGTCGTCGAGTTCACCAAGCGACAGGCCGAGCCGGAGTACCGCGAGGAGGTCTTCTCCGCCGGGGCGGCGGGCGAGAAGAAGGAGATCGACGAGGACATCGGCGGCGACCTCGACCTGCTGCTGCAGGCCGTGGAGCTCATCGTCACCAGCCAGTTCGGCTCGACCTCGATGCTGCAGCGCAAGCTGCGCGTCGGGTTCGCCAAGGCCGGCCGGCTGATGGACCTGATGGAGAGCCGCGGCATCGTCGGACCCTCCGAGGGCTCCAAGGCGCGCGACGTGCTGATCAAGCCCGACGAGCTGGAGTCGGTGTTGTTCACGTTGCGCGGGGGAGAAGCCTGAGCAACGTCACCCTCGCCGACGCCGGGGAGTCCGCCCCCGGCGACTACGATGGCCGGGTGACACCTGCGCCGCAGCCTGCCCGGACCGTGGCGGTGGTGACCCTCGGGTGCGCCCGCAACGAGGTCGACTCCGAGGAACTGGCCGGGCGGTTGGCCGCCGGCGGCTACCAGCTGGTCGAGGACGCCGACGCCGCCGACGCGGTGCTCGTCAACACCTGCGGCTTCATCGAGTCGGCCAAGAAGGACTCCGTCGACGCGATCCTCGCCGCCACCGACAGCGGGGCGCCCGTCGTCGCCGTCGGCTGCATGGCCGAGCGGTACGGCTCCGAGCTCGCCGGCGCGCTGCCCGAGGCGACCGTCCTGGGCTTCGACGACTACGCGCAGATCGGCGACCGGCTCGATGACGTCCTCGCCGGGCGCCCGCTGGTCCCGCACACCCCGCGGGACCGACGCACGCTGCTCCCGATCAGCCCGGTGCAGCGCACCGCCGCCACCGTCGCCCCCGACGCCCCCGCGATCCCGGGCCACGGCTGGTTGCGCCGGCAGCGCCTGGCCTCCGGCCCCACCGCGGCGCTGAAGCTGGCCTCGGGCTGCGACCGGCGCTGCGCGTTCTGCGCCATCCCCACCTTCCGGGGCGCCTTCGTGTCCCGCCCGCCGGCCGAGGTGCTCGGCGAGGCCCGGTGGCTGGCCGAGCAGGGCGTCACCGAGCTGGTGCTGGTCAGCGAGAACTCGACCTCCTACGGCAAGGACCTCGGGGACCTGCGCTCGCTGGAGAAGCTCCTGCCCGAGCTGGCCGCCGTCCCGGGGATCGCCCGGGTGCGGGTGGCCTACCTGCAGCCGGCCGAGCTGCGGCCGGGGCTGCTGGAGCTGATCGCCGGGACCAGCGGCGTCGCGCCCTACTTCGACCTGTCTTTCCAGCACTCCTCGCCCACGCTGCTGCGCCGCATGCGCCGGTTCGGCGGCACCGACGACTTCCTCGCGCTGATCGCACGCGCCCGGGCACTGGCCCCGGGCGCCGGTTTCCGCACCAACGTCATCCTCGGGTTCCCCGGCGAGACCGAGGAGGACGTCGCCGAGCTCGAGCGCTTCCTCACCGAGGGGCGGCTCGACGCGGTCGGTGTCTTCGGGTACTCCGACGAGGAGGGCACCGAGGCCATCGGGCTGCCGGGCAAGCTCGACCAGGCCGAGATCGACGCCCGCGTCCGCCGCATCACCGACCTCGTCGAGGAGCTGACCGCCCAGCGGGCCGAGGACCGGGTCGGCGAGCGGGTCGAGGTGCTGCTGACCGAGGACCTCTCCGCCGACGATGGCCCCGGGGTGTGGCTGGGGCACGCCGCCCACCAGGACCCCGACGCCGACGGCACGACGACCGTCGCCGAGGTACCCGCGGGAGCGGTGGCCGGCGAGCTGGTGCAGGCGCTGGTGGTCGGCACCGAGGGCATCGACCTCGTGGCCCGGGCCGTCGTCCCCGCCGTGGCCGGATCCGGTCGGTGACCGCATGAGCGAGGTGCTGCCCGACCCGGCGGCGACGCCGCCGCAGACGGCGCGCCTCGTGAACCTGCCCAACGCGCTCACCGTGCTGCGGCTGGCGGTCGTGCCGCTGTTCGCCTACCTGCTGCTCCGCGACGACGGCCTCGACGACGCCGGCCGCTACTGGGCGACGCTGGTCTTCGGGCTGGCCATCATCACCGACCGGTACGACGGGATGATCGCCCGCCGCACCGGCCAGGTGACCGAGTTCGGCAAGCTGGCCGACCCCATCGCGGACAAGGCGCTCACCGGCACGGCGCTGATCGGGCTCTCCGCGCTGGGGATGCTGCCCTGGTGGGTCACCGGGGTGATCCTGGTCCGCGAGGTCGGCGTCACCGTGCTGCGCTTCTGGGTCATCCGGCACGGGGTGATCGCGGCCAGCCGCGGCGGCAAGGCCAAGACCGTGGCCCAGGCGCTGGCCATCGGCCTCTACATCCTGCCCCTGACCGGGCTGGCGGCCACCGGCCGCTGGTGGGTCATGGCGATCGCGCTCGTGCTCACCGTCGTCACCGGGCTGGACTACGTCGTGCGCGCGCTGCGGCTGCGCCGGACCAGCGCCCGTGCCATGCGGGCCGCGGCCGCGCGTCGCTCGGCCGCGGACAGCGCGGGCACCGCCGACGCGCGGACCGACACCGCCGCCTGATGGCCTCGTCCGCCGAGCTGCACCGGGCGCTGCTCGCGCGGGGCGAGACGGTGGCGGCGGCCGAGTCGCTGACCGCAGGGCTGTTCTGCGCCGGGCTGGCCGAGGTGCCCGGTGCCAGCGCCACGCTGCGCGGGGGCGTGGTCGTCTACGCGACCGACCTCAAGGCGGCGCTCGCCGGCGTCCCGTCCGGGCTGCTGGCCCAGCACGGGCCGGTGAGCCGGCCGACGGCCGCCGCGCTCGCCGAGGGCGTGCGCGAGCGGTGCACCGCCACCTGGGGCGTCGGCCTGACCGGTGTCGCCGGCCCCGCCGCCGTCGACGGGCACGCGCCCGGCCGGGTGTACGTCGGCATCTCCGACGGCCGGCGCACCGACGTCGTCGAGCTCGACCTGCCCGGCGACCGGGCGGCGGTGCGCGCGGCCGCGGTCGCCGCGGCGACCGATGCGCTGCTCGTCCGGCTGGGCCGCGGCGGGAACGCCATCCCGCCCGGCCGCGTTACGCCGTGAGAGGACGCGAGCCGGGTGGGCCAGCCACCGGCCGCGGCGCCGCGTACGGTGGGCGCACGGCGCCCGCGAAGGGCTCCGTGCTTCCCCGCTCGCAGGACAGGAGAGTGGCCATGTTGCTGCTGCGTACACAGCTCGGGAGCACCCTGCGGGGTCACCGGCTGCGTCAGCACCGGACGCTGCGCGACGTCTCGGGCGCAGCGAGGGTCAGCCTCGGCTACCTCTCCGAGGTCGAGCGCGGGCAGAAGGAGGCCTCCTCCGAGCTGCTCGCCTCCATCTGCGACGCCCTCGACGTGGAGCTCGCCGACCTGCTCGCCGAGGTGAGCCTGGAGCTGCGCGTGGCCGGTGCCGGTGGCGTGCGCGCGCTGGCCCACCCCGTCCCGGACGACGCCGCCGACGCGGCCGCGTCCGCCACCGAGGCCCCGGCCGAGGAGGCCGGGGTGCCCGCGGCCGAGCCCGCGCTGGCCCTGGTCGGTGCGCCCGCCCGCTCGGCCCTGCGCCGGGGCGAGGCGGTCTCGCTCGCCGCCTGATGCGGCACGGCGTCCCGGCGGCGCCGTCGTGAACCCGACCCGCCGCGGCCTGCTCGAGGGCGCCGCCCGGGCGTTCGCCGAGAGCGGCGTCCGGCGCAGCACCATGCAGTCGATCGCCGCCGCCGCGGGCGTCGCGAAGGCCACGCTGTACAACCACTTCCGGACCAAGGACGAGGTCGCCCGCGAGCTCCTGGCGCGCGAGCTGGACCGGCTCGGTCAGCTGGCCTCTGGGCTCCCGCCGGCGCAGGCGCTGGCCGCGCTCTCCGACGAGCTGGGCGGTCACCCGGTGCTGCGCCGCGTCGCCGGCACCGAGCCGGAGCTGCTCGCGGGCCTGCTCGCCGTCGACCCGGACGGCTGGCGGGCCCTCTGCGGCCGGCTCGCCGCGGCGCTGTCCACCGACGACGACGGGGCCGAGCTGGCGGCGCGGTGGCTGCTGGGCGTGGTGCTGCAGCCCGGCCGGTCGATCGACCGGCACCGCCAGGCGGCGCGGCTCGCGGCGGCACTGACCGGGCGTCAGGCGGCTCGCACGGAGCGGGTGTAGACGACCCGGTCGGCACCCGGGCCCGCGTGGTCCGGGGACGGCGCCGACGACGCGCCGACGCGCTCGGCGAGCCCGCGCGCCGCGGCGTCGTCCGGGCGCGCCACGGCCTGGACCGCCCGCGCGCCGGCACCCGCCGCGAGCCCGGTGAACCGGTCGAGCAGGCGCGCGGCCACCCCGCGGCCCCGGTGGTCGGGGTGCACCGCGACGGCGTGCACGACGGCCAGCCGGTCGGCGCTGACCACGCCCAGCAGGTAGCCGGCGTCCTGGTCCGTCGGGGTCAGGGCGACCGCGCCGAAGCCGCCGAGCTGGTGGAAGAACAGCGGGTCGTGCAGGCACCGGACCTCGTCGTCGGCCAGCACGCTGCTGGACCAGAACTCACCGCGGCGGGCGAGCAGGCGGGCGCGCAGGACGCTCGCGGACAGCTCCTCGAAGCCGACCAGCCGGAGGCTCCCGGTCATCCGGCGGCCCGGGCTGCGTCGAGCTCGGCCCGGGTGGGCGGGTCGGCGCCCACGCGCGTGCAGTTCAGGGCGGCGACCAGGGCGGCGTCGTCGACGACCGCGAGCAGCCGGTGGTCGTCCAGGGCCTCCAGGGCGGCCCGGTCGGTGACGCCTGCTGCCAACAGCCCGGTGAGCAGCCCGGCGGCCAGCGAGTCGCCCGCGCCCACGGTGTCGGCCACCTCGACGGTCGAGGGCTCGCGGTGCAGCACCGGCCGCCCGGGCCGGGCGACCCGCAGGGGGGCGCCGCCGTCGGTGAGCAGCACCAGCGCCGGGCCGCGGTCGGCCCAGCGGCGGGCGGCGTCGTCGAGGTCCCGGGCGCCCGGCTCGAGCCACTCGAGGTCCTCCGCGCTCACCTTGACCACGTCGGCGCGGGCGACGAGGCGGTCGAGCCGCGCGGTGACGCCCGCGCGGTCGTTGCCGAGCGGTGCGGCGACGGGCCCGTCGGCCAGCGGCGGCCGGATGTTGGGGTCGACGCTGATCAGCGCCGTCCCGGCGAGCCGGTCCACCAGCGCTGCGATCGCGCCGGCACCCGGCTCCGTCCAGCTGGAGATGGAACCGACGTGCAGGACGGCGGTGCTCTCCGGGAGCGACCGGTCCAGCTCCTCGCCGGTCCACTGCCAGTCGGCGGCACCGAGCACGTGGAAGCCGTAGTCGGGGGAGCCGTCCGGGTGCAGGCCGATGACGGCGAGGCTCACCGGTTCCGCGGCGTCCACGAAGCCACGGACGTCCACCCCGGCGAGCTCGGCGTGCCGGCGGAGGGCCGCGCCCAGCGGGCCGGTGCCCAGCCGCGCCACCAGGGCCACCGGGGCGTCCAGCCGGCCGGCGGCCACCGCCACGTTCAGGGCGTTCCCGCCCGGTCGGGCGACGTACTGCGGTGCGGTTCCCTCCGGGCCGGCGTCGGCTCCCGGGACGGGCAGCAGGTCGACGACCAGCTCACCCAGGACGCACAGGGTCGGCGGGGCTGCGGGCACGGGGTCAACCGTAGGGGGCCGCGTCCGTGTCGACCCGTTGGCCAGTCCGGGCAGTCACCTGGGACGATGGGGGCGACGAACACCGCCGCGCCGGCCACCCACCCCCGGCCCCGGTGCCGGAGCAGGAGGAACCCATGCCCAACCCGTTCGTGAAGTTGTGGAAGTACCTGACGGCGTCGGCCAACGCGCAGATCGACCAGCGGGCCGATCCCAAGATCCAAATCGCGCAGGCGATCGAGGCCGAGCAGCAGCGGCACCAGTCGCTGGCCAACCAGGCGGCGGCCGTGCTGGGCAACCAGCGCCAGCTGGAGATGCGGCTGAACCGGCAGCTCGGCGAGGTCGAGAAGCTGCAGGCGTCGGCCCGCCAGGCCCTGACGCTGGCGGACAAGTCGCGCGCCGGGGGCGACGCGGCGAAGGCCGGCGAGTACGAGAACGCCGCCCAGGCCTTCGCGACCCAGCTGGTCGCGGCCGAGCAGGCCATGGAGGACCTCAAGCGCAGCCACGACGAGGCGCTGCAGGCCGCCGAGCAGGCGCGCGGCGCGGTCGAGCAGAGCCGCATGCGGCTCCAGACGACGCTGGCCGAGCGCACCAAGCTGATGAGCCAGCTCGAGCAGGCCAAGATGCAGGAGCACGTGGCCAGCTCGCTCAAGCAGGTCAACGAGCTGTCGGCGCCGGGCAACACCCCGAGCCTGTCCGAGGTCCGCGACAAGATCGAGGCGCGCTACGCCAACGCCCTCGGGCAGGCCGAGCTGGCCCAGAACTCGGTCGAGGGCCGCATGCTCGAGGTCGAGAAGGCCACCCTGGACGTGGCCGGTGCCTCGCGGCTGGACGCCATCCGCGCCTCGATGGGCGGCGGCACCCCGGCCGTGGAGAGCGGCGCCCCGGCGGCGGCGCTCGAGCAGGGCTCCCCGGCGGTCGGCCAGCCGGCCGCCACGCAGCAGGAGGCGCAGCCGGCCGAGCGGCCCGCCCAGCCGTAGCGGCCGGTGGCGGCGCCGGTCAGCCCGGCGTCGCCACCGGGCGCGGCCGGCCCGGCTCCCCGGTGCGCGCGAGCGGGTCGACCGGGGAACGCGCCGCCTGGCAGCGCGGGCACCAGTAGGTGACGCGTTCCTGCAGGTGCGGACCCTGGTCGCCGACGAGGACCGGCGTGCCGCAGCGGCGGCACGGCTTGCCCTTGCGACCGTAGACCCAGTGGTCCTGGCCGCGGCGCAGGTCGCCGGTGGTGCTCTGCTCCGGGTGGTCGCGGTTGGCCAGCATGAGGGTGCGGGCGCGCGTGACCAGCGGCTCGAGCCGGTCGTCGACGTCGGCCACCCGCGCCCACGGGTGGACCCCGCAGAGGAACAGCGCCTCGGCCTTGTACAGGTTCCCCGGACCGCAGAGGTTGCGCTGGTCGAGGATGGCGACGCCGACCTGCTCGTCCGGGTGGCCGCGCAGCCGCCGCAGCGCCTCGTCCAGGTCCCAGTCCGGCCCGAGGACGTCGGGGCCGAGATGCCCCACCAGCCGCCCCTCGTCGGCGGTCGGCACGATCTCGACGTCGTGCAGCCGGTAGCCGACGCACTCCCACTCGTCGGTCGCCAGCACCACCCGGACGTCGTGGGCCGGCCCGCCGCGCCACCGCGCGCCCGGCCGGTAGATGTGCCAGCTGCCGTCCATCCGGTAGTGGGTGCGCAGCGTGCGGTCGTCGGCCAGCCGGATGAGCATGTGCTTGCCGCGCGGCACGACCTCCCGGACCGTGACGCCGGCGAGGTCGAGCGCGGCGAGCTGGGGCAGGCGGAACTCACCCCGGCGCAGGGTCGCGCCGGCCAGGGCCTGGTCCATGCGCTTGGCCGCCAACCAGACGGTGTCTCCCTCGGGCACGCCGACCATGATCCCCTCGCGGTGGGAGCACCGCTGCCCGGTGTGCGGGCCGCTGCGTCCGCGCCCGGACGTGGCAGCATCGCCGGGATGACAGCGGGGCCGCCCACCGAGCCGGTGCCGGTGCCCTCGGCCGTGGCCGCCGTGGCCGGCGCGGTGCCGCTGCGCGCGGTCTGGCGCAACCAGCTCGGCGGGCTCACCTGGCAGCTGGGCGAGGGCCCCGGGCGGCGCTTCGCCAAGTGGGCGCCGGCCGGCAGCGGGCTGCAGCTCGGCGACGAGGCCGAGCGGCTGCGCTGGGCCACCGGCTTCGCGGCGGTGCCGGTCGTCCTCGCGCACGGTCGCGACCGCGAAGGCGAGTGGCTGGTGACCGCGGGGCTGCCCGGTCGCAGCGCCGTCGACGAGCGCTGGCTGGCCGAGCCGGGCGTCGCCGTCCGGGCGGTCGGCGCCGGGCTGCGGGCGCTGCACGACGCGCTTCCGGCGGACGGGTGCCCGTTCGACTGGTCGGCGCCGGCCCGGGTGGCCGAGGCGCGGCAGCACGCGGCGCGGCGGCCGAGGGACCTGTGGCAGCCCGAGCACGCCGGGCTGTCCGCGGTCGAGGTGCTGGCCCGCCTGGCCGATGTGCCCGACGTCGACCGGCTGGTCGTCTGCCACGGCGACGCCTGCGCACCGAACACCCTGGTCGGTGACGACGGGACGTGGTCCGGGCACGTCGACCTCGGCGCCCTGGGCGTCGCCGACCGCTGGGCCGACCTCGCGGTGGCCGCGTGGAGCGCCGGGTGGAACTACGGGCCGGGCTGGGAGCGGCCGCTGCTCGACGCGTACGGCGTCGACCCCGACCCCGAGCGGATGGCGTACTACCGGTTGCTCTGGGACGCCGGCCCCTGAGCCGTCCGCTCGGGCTGCCGCCGCTCAGCCGCGCAGCCGCAGCCCCCGCGGCGTGGCGCTGAAGCCGGCCGCCTGCAGCGCCGCGGACAGCGGTGTCGACTCGTGCACGGAGGCGCCGTCGGCCTTCTGCACGATCATCCGGCCCAGTGCTCCGGCGCTGACGGCTCCGGACAAGGCGGTGGCGGCCTCCTTGAGGGTCTGCTCGTCCTCGGTCCAGGAGAGCAGCGTCTTGCCGCCGCGCTCGACGTAGAGGACGAGCTCGCCGTCGACCAGGACGACCAGTGCCCCGGCCTTGCGCCCCGCCCGGTGGCCGTTCGCCTTGCGGGTGGATCCGGTGCCCTCACCGAGGTCGACGGCGTCGACATCGGCCGCGGAGGGCCGGTCCGGCCACGGCAGCGCGGCGCCGTAGACGTTCGCCGGATCGGTGGCGGCGAGCACGACCGCGCCGCCGGGTCCCCGGTCCGGCGCGGCGAAGCTGCGCAGCCGGTCGACCGAGCCCGGGGTGCCGAACTGCGCGGCCCCGAGGGTCTCGACGAAGTACCCGCGCCGGGCGCGGCCGTTCTCCTCGAAGGCGCGCAGCACCGGGTAGACCGCGGGGAAGCCGCCGGCCACCTGCTCGGCCATCACCGCGCCGCGGGTCAGCACGCCGTGCCGCTCGATCAGCGCCTCGGCCCGGGCGGTCGTCCGCCGGGTGGCGTTGGGCTCGCGGTCGGGCAGCCGGGACCAGCGCCCGGCGACCGTGGGCGGGCCGGTGCGGGTGGGCATCGCCGGCCGGCCCAGCCGGGTGCGCCCGGCCCGGCCCCGGTCCAGCCGGGCCCGCGGCGGCGCGGGCGCCCTCTTGTGCGTGCCCCCGCCGCCCAGCCGGGTGCGCAGCGGCGCCAGGGTGTCGTTGGTCAGCGCGCCGGCCCAGACGAGGTCCCAGACCAGGTCGGCCAGCCCGGTGTCGTCGGTCGCGCCGAGCAGGTCGGACAGGCCGCGGAAGAACAGCGCCTGGCCCCCGGCGAGCAGGTCGAGCAGCGGACCCCCGGCCTCGGGCAGCTCCAGCGGCTCGGGCAGCAGCAGCGGGGCGAGGTCGGCCGGCACGAGGCTGATCCAGCCGTCCCCACCGGGCAGGCCACCGGCACCGGCCCAGAGCACCTCGCCGGCGCTGGTGAGCTCGTCGAGCATCGCGGGGGAGTAGTCGCGCACCCGCGAGGGCAGCACCAGCGACTCCAGCGCGCTGGCCGGCACGATCGCGCCGGCCAGCTGCTCGACGACGGCGAGGACCCCGTCGGTGCCGCGCAGCCGGCCCCCGATGCCCTGCCAGGAGGGGGTGAAGCGGGCCAGCGTGCCGATGGGGACGGGCTCGACCTCCTGGCGGAGCCTGGCCAGGCTCCGCCGGCGGATGGAGCGCAGCACCTCGGCGTCGCACCACTCCTGCCCGGTGCCGCCCGGCCGGAACTCGCCGGCCACCAGCCGGCCGGTGGCGGTGAGCCGCTGCAGGGTCGCGGTGACCACGGCGACGCCCAGCCCCAGCCGGGCCGCCACCTCGGCCGGCTGGAAGGGGCCGTGGGTGCGGGCGTACCGGCCGACGAGGTCGCCGAGCGGGTCGGCGACCGGCTCGGTGAAGACCTCGGGCACGCCGACGGGGAGCGCCGTGCCCAGGGCGTCGCGCAGCCGGCCGGCGTCCTCGATGGCGACGTGCCGTTCCTCGCCGGCGATGCGCACCCGCAGGGCACGCCGGGCGTCGACCAGCTCGTCCAGCCACTCCTGCGGCACTCCGCGGAGCGCCGCCTCGGCCGGGCTCAGGTCGCCGAGGCCGCGCAGCAGGTCCGAGGCGCCGTCCACGTCGCGCGGGTGCCGCTGCTCGGGGAGCCGCTGCAGCTCGGACTCGACTTCGGCCATCGCCTCGCCGTCGAGCAGCTCGCGCAGCTCGGTGCGGCCGAGCAGCTCGGCGAGCAGACCGGTGTCGAGGGCCAGCGCCTGGGCGCGGCGCTCGGCCAGCGGCGCGTCGCCCTCGTACAGGAACTGTCCGACGTACCCGAACAGCAGCGACTGGGCGAAGGGCGAGGCGGTGTCGGTCTGCACGTCGACCACGCGCACCCGGCGGGACCGCACGTCGCGCATCAGCTCGACCAGCCCCGGGACGTCGTAGACGTCCTGCAGCACCTCGCGGGCCGCTTCCAGCGTGATGGGGAACGACGCGAACTCGCTGGCGACCGAGAGCAGCTGGGCGGCCCGCTGGCGCTGCTGCCACAGCGGCGTGCGGCGGCGCGGGTCGCGGCGGGGCAGCAGCAGGGCGCGCGCGGCGCACTCGCGGAAGCGGCTGGCGAACAGCGCCGAGGTGCCGACCTCCGCGGTCACCTCGCGCTCGACGTCGTCGGGGTCCAGGACGGCGAGGTCGGCCTCGGGCGGCTCCCCGGTGGTGTCGGGCAGGCGGAGCACGATGCCGTCGTCGGAGTGCATGCTCGCCACGTCCACGCCGTAGCGCTCGCGCAGCCGCGCGGCGAGCACGAGCGCCCAGGGCGCGTTGACCTGCGCGCCGAAGGGGGAGTGGACCACCAGCCGCCAGTCGCCGAGCTCGTCGCGGAACCGCTCGACCAGCAGCGTCCGGTCGTCGGGGAGGTGGCCGGTCGCGGCCTTCTGCTCGGTCAGGTAGGCGAGCAGGTTGGCCGCGCCCCACTCGTCGAGCCCGGCGGCCGCCGCACGCTCGAGGCCGGTCTCGGGCGCCGCCGTCCCCACCTCGCGCAGGAAGGCGCCCAGCGCCCGCCCGAGCTCCAGCGGCCGGCCGGGGGCGTCGCCGTGCCAGAACGGCATCTTGCCGGGCTGCCCGGGGGCCGGCGTGACGAGCACCCGGTCGTGGGTGATGTCCTCGATCCGCCAGGAGGAGGAGCCCAGCAGGAAGACGTCGCCCACGCGCGACTCGTAGACCATCTCCTCGTCCAGCTCGCCGACCCGGCGTCCACCGGTGCCCTCGCCGCCCACGAGGAAGACGCCGAAGAGCCCGCGGTCGGGGATCGTGCCGCCGCTGGTGACCGCCAGCCGCTGCGCACCCGCCCGCGCGGTGAGGGTGTCGGTGACCCGGTCCCACGTCAGCCGCGGGCGCAGCTCGGCGAAGGCGTCGGAGGGGTAGCGCCCGGCCAGCATGTCGAGGACGGCGTGCAGCGCGGAGTCCGGCAGCGAGCTGAAGGCGGCCGACCGGCGCACCAGTCCGGCGACCTCGTCGACGGTGCGGGGGCGCTCCGAGACGATGGCGACGACCTGCTGGGCGAGGACGTCGAGCGGGTTGCGCAGGTAGCGGATCGACTCGATCGCGCCCTCCTTCATGCGCTCGGCGACCAGGGCGCACTGCACCAGGTCGCCGCGGTACTTGGGGAACAGCACGCCGCGGCTGACCGCGCCGACCTGGTGCCCGGCGCGGCCGACGCGCTGCAGCCCGGCCGCGACCGTGGGCGGGGACTCGACCTGCACGACGAGGTCGACCGCGCCCATGTCGATGCCGAGCTCGAGGCTGGAGGTCGCGACGACGGCGGGCAGCCGCCCGGACTTGAGCGCCTCCTCCACGATGGCCCGCTGCTCGCGGGAGACCGAGCCGTGGTGGGCGGCGGCGACCGGCTGGAAGCCCTCGGGCGTGCCGCCGCCCGAGCCGGCCTGCGCCATGAGGGCGGCCGCGTTGGTCCCCGGTGGGACCGGTTCACCGGTGGCGCGCTCGTACGCCAGCTCATTGAGCCGGCTCGTCAGCCGCTCGGCCAGCCGCCGGGAGTTGGCGAAGACGATGGTGCTGCGGTGCGCCTCGACCAGGTCAAGCACCCGCTCCTCGACCGCCGGCCAGATGGAGCTGCGCGGCTGGTTGCCGGCCGCCGAGCCCTCCAGCTCGCCGGTGGGCTGCCCCAGCTCGCTCATGTCCTCGACCGGGACGACCACCGAGAGGTCCCACTGCTTGGTGGAGGCCGGGGCGACCACGCGCACCGGCCGGCCGCCGGCGAGGAAGGAGGACACCTCCTCGATCGGCCGCACCGTCGCGGACAGGCCGATCCGCTGCGCGGGGCGCTCGAGCAGCTCGTCGAGCCGGTCGAGCGTGACCGCCATGTGCGCGCCGCGCTTGGTGGAGGCGACGGCGTGCACCTCGTCGACGATCACCGTCTCGACGCCGCGGAGCGCCTCGCGGGCGGCGCTGGTCATCAGCAGGAACAGCGACTCGGGCGTGGTGATGAGGATGTCTGTGGGCCGCTTGGCGAAGGCGCGCCGCTCGTCGGCGGGGGTGTCGCCGGACCGGATGCCGACGCGGATCTCGGGGCGGGGCAGGCCGAGGCGGGCCGCGGCCTGCCCGATGCCGGTCAGCGGGGCGCGCAGGTTGCGCTCGACGTCGACGGCGAGCGCCTTGAGGGGGGACACGTAGAGCACGCGGCAACGCGACTGCTCGTCCACCGGCTCGGTCGTGCTGAGCCGGTCCAGCGACCAGAGGAAGGCGGCCAGCGTCTTGCCCGACCCGGTCGGGGCCACGACGAGGGCGTGCTCGCCGCTGCTGATCGCGTCCCAGGCGCCGTCCTGCGCCGCGGTCGGCTGCTGGAAGGCGCCCGTGAACCAGGCTCGGGTCGGTTCCGAGAACCGGTCGAGCGCCGAGGTGGGGGCGGGACGGCGGGCCACGCGACCAGTGTCCCCGCGGGGTACGACAGTTCGCCGGTCGGAACGGGCCGGGACACCCGACCGGGGACCTGCTGGTGCGGTGCCCGGGACCGGTCCGGTGCGGCAGACTCCCGGCCGTGCGGCCGGAGGCTGGGATCGAGGGCACCGACGTCGCTGCGGCGCAGCAGCGGACGGTGCGCGTCCTCGGCGGCGCGGTGGCCCTCGCCGGGCTGGGCGTGACCGTCGGCATCACCGCCGGCGGGCTGCTGGCCCGCGACGTCGCCGGCACCGACAGCGCGGCCGGGCTCGGCCAGACCGCCGGCGTGCTGGGCGCCGCCGTCCTCGCCGTCCCGCTCGCGCGGATCAGCGGCACCGCCGGCCGGCGCGCCGGGCTGGCGGTGGGCTACGCGCTGGGCGTCCTCGGCGCGGTGCTCACCGTCGCGGCCGCCGCGGCCTCCTCGCTCCTGCTCCTGCTGGTCGGGCTGTTCCTCTTCGGCGCGGCCACCGCGTGCGGGTTGCAGGCCCGCTACGCGGCGGCCGACCTGGCCACGCCCGAGCACCGCGGGCGGGCGCTGTCGCTCGTGGTCTGGGCGACGACCGTCGGATCGGTCCTCGGGCCGAACCTGGCGGCGCCCGGCGCGGACCTGGGCACCGCGCTCGGGCTGCCGGCGCTGGCCGGGGCCTTCGTCGTCTCCGCGGTGGTCTTCGCCGTCGTCGCCCTCGGGCTGTGGGCGCTGCTGCGCCCCGACCCGCTGCTGGTCGCCCGCCGCCTGGGGGGCGGGACCGGCGGGCCGCCCCCGCGCACCGGGACCGGGACGGCGCTGCGCGCGGTCTGGGCCACCCCGGCCGGGCGACTGGGTCTGGTCTCGGTCGTCGTCGCCCACTCGGTGATGGTCGGCGTCATGGTCATGACCCCGGTGCACATGGGCCACGCCGGGGGAGCGGAGGACGCCGTCCTGCGCGTCGTCGGCCTGGTCATCAGCGTGCACGTCGCCGGCATGTACCTGTTCTCCCCGCTGGTCGGGCTGCTGGCCGACCGGGTGGGCGCCGCGACCGTCGTGGCGCTGGGCGGGGTCCTCCTGCTGGCCGCTGCGGCGGTGGCCGGGACGGCCGGGCCCGCGGACTCGGTCCGGCTGGGCGCCGGCCTGCTGCTGCTCGGGATCGGGTGGTCCTGCGGCCTGATCGCCGGGTCGGCGCTGGTGACCGGGGCCGTGGACGCCGACCTGCGACCGACCGCCCAGGGCGGCGCGGACCTGCTGATGGGGCTCGGCGCGGCCCTGGCCGGCGTGGTCGGCGGTCCGCTCCTGGCGGAGGGCGGCTTCGGGCTGGTGGCCGGGGTGTCCGCGGCGCTCGTCCTGCCGCTGGCCCTCGTCTGGGCGCAGGTGACCGTGGGCGGTCAGCGGTCCCGGTAGTTGCGGATGAGCAGGATGATCGTCACCACCAGGGCGGCGGCGATGCCGATCTGCAGCACGAGGTCGAGCGTCCCGGACCCGCTGCTCGGCACCACCTGCTCATCGTATCGGCGGACGGCCGCGGCGGGCAGGCGCTGCGGCGCGCTAGCGTCGGGGTGTGCGTCTGCAGGAGTTCTGGTCCCGCCTGGAGGAGCAGTTCGGGGCGATGCGCGCCCAGAGCGTCACCCGCGACCACCACTTCTCCGGCCTGGGCGGGCGCACCGCGCTCGAGGCGATCGACGCCGGCGTCCCCGTGCGGAAGGTCTGGCTGGCGATCTGCGAGGCCTACGACGTACCGCCGAAGGAGCGCTGAACCGGGCTCGTCGGCGGGCCGTCCGGTGCCGGTGTGACCGGTGGTCCGCGGTCGGCACGGCGTGGGCGTGTCGACCTGGCAGTCGAACACGTGTTCGGCCTACAGTGGCGTCCACAGGTGATCGGGATGTCCACAGTTCCGGTCGCCACCCGAGAACTGTCGGTGGC
The DNA here is from genome assembly GCF_054050515.1 of Blastococcus sp. SYSU D01042. NCBI lineage: Bacteria > Bacillati > Actinomycetota > Actinomycetes > Geodermatophilales > Geodermatophilaceae > Blastococcus > Blastococcus sp. SYSU D01042. The sequence continues at coordinate 27,458 of NZ_JBJGZM010000005.1, forward strand.
TCGTCCTAGCGTCGGACCCGACCCGCTTCCCCGCGAACCGAAGGTGACCACGATGGCGACACTGGACCGCGACAAGGCCCTCGACATGGCCCTCGCCCAGATCGACAAGCAGTTCGGCAAGGGCTCCGTCATGCGCCTGGGCGACAGCCCCGAGGTGGCCATGAAGGTCATCCCGACCGGCTCGATCTCCCTCGACATCGCCCTGGGCATCGGCGGCCTCCCGCGCGGCCGCGTGATCGAGGTCTACGGCCCGGAGTCCTCCGGCAAGACCACGGTCGCGCTGCACGCGGTGGCCAACGCCCAGGCCGCCGGCGGCATCGCCGCCTTCGTCGACGCCGAGCACGCGCTCGACCCGGAGTACGCCCGCGCCATCGGCGTGGACACCGACGCCCTGCTGGTCAGCCAGCCGGACACCGGTGAGCAGGCGCTCGAGATCGCGGACATGCTAATCCGCTCGGGTGCGCTGGACATCATCGTCATCGACTCGGTCGCCGCCCTGGTGCCCCGCGCCGAGATCGAGGGCGAGATGGGTGACAGCCACGTCGGTCTGCAGGCCCGCCTCATGAGCCAGGCGCTGCGCAAGATCACCGGTGCGCTGAGCAACTCCGGCACGACCGCGATCTTCATCAACCAGCTGCGCGAGAAGGTGGGCGTCGTCTACGGCTCGCCCGAGGTGACCACCGGTGGTCGCGCGCTGAAGTTCTACTCGTCGGTCCGCCTCGACGTGCGCCGCATCGAGACCCTGAAGCAGGGCACCGACGCGGTCGGCAGCCGCACGCGCGTCAAGGTCGTCAAGAACAAGGTGGCCGCCCCCTTCAAGCAGGCCGAGCTCGACATCCTGTGGGGTCAGGGCTTCAGCCGCGAGGGCGGGCTCATCGACGTGGGCGTCGAGCAGGGCATGGTGAAGAAGTCCGGCGCTTGGTACACGTACGAGGGCGACCAGCTCGGGCAGGGCAAGGAGAACGCCCGCAACTTCCTGAAGGACAACCCCGACCTCGCCGACGAGATCGAGAAGCGCATCAAGGAGAAGCTGGGCATCGGCCCGACGCTCGACGCGCCGGTGACCGACGCCGTCGACTTCTGAGTCGCCGGTGACCGAGCGATCCGCCGGCCGCCGTCGCGGCCCCGGGAGTTCCTGGGGCACGCGGCGGCGGACCACCCCGGCCGCCGGCGCCGAGGGCGCCGAGGGCGCGGACGGAGTCGACGGCTCGGGTGCCGGCCCGGCGGTGATGAAGGACCCCGAGTCGGTCGCCCGCGACCTGTGCTTGCGGGCGCTCACGGGCGCTCCGAAGACACGGCAGCAGCTGGCCGATCTGCTCGAGCAGCGCGAGGTCCCCGCGGACGCCGCCGAGAGGGTGCTCGACCGGCTCGTCGAGGTCGGCCTCATCGACGACGAGGCGTTCGCGGAGGCGTGGGTCCGGTCGCGCCAGTCCGGCCGGGGTCTGGCCCGTCGGGCGCTCAAGGCCGAGCTGCGGGCCAAGGGCGTCGACGACGAGGTCGCCGCCACCGCGGTGCTCGCGGTCGACGACGACGACGAGCGGGAGACCGCCCGGCGGCTCGTGGACCGGAAGCTGCCGAGCATGCGGCGGCTCGACCGGGCGACCGCGACCCGGCGGCTGATGGGCATGCTCGCCCGCAAGGGCTACAGCGGCGGGCTGGCCGCCGGCGTGGTCCGCGAGGCCCTCGACGACGACGGCGCGGACGAGGCCGCGGTCCCGGGCTTCGACGAGCTCGACGAGGACGCGCTGCTCCCCTGACGGAGGCACCCTCGTGCCCTCACCGCCCGCGAGCCCGCGGCCTGCCCGTGCAGAGCCCGTGGGGTCAGGTGGGGTCGGGGTCGTTGGGGCCCTGACGGGGGCCTGCACTGGCGCCCACCTCGCTGACGCCGGCGTAGGGCTCGTGGCGCTTGCCCGCGTGCGCCTCGTCCTGCAGCCGGTCGATCAGGTGCGGGTAGTGCGCCTCGAACGCGGGCCGCTCGGAGCGGATCCGCGGGATCTCGACGAAGTTGTGCCGCGGCGGGGGAGAGGAGGTCGCCCACTCCAGGGAGTTGCCGTGGCCCCAGGGGTCGTCCCGGAGTGCCAGCTTCCCGTACTTCCACGACCGCACCACGTTGTAGAGGAACGGGATGATCGAGGCGCCGAGCACGAAGCTGAAGATCGTCGAGATCATGTTCAGCGTGGTGAACGTGTCGGTCGGCAGGTAGTCCACGTACCGGCGCGGCATGCCCTCGTTGCCCAGCCAGTGCTGCACGAGGAACGTGCCGTGGAAGCCGACGAAGGTCATCCAGAACTGCAACTTGCCCAGCCGCTCGTCGAGCATCCGGCCGCACATCTTCGGGAACCAGAAGGCGATGCCGGCGTTCGCCGCGAAGACCACGGTGCCGAAGACGACGTAGTGGAAGTGCGCCACCACGAAGTACGAGTCGTTGACGTGCCAGTCCAGCGGCGGGCTGGCCAGCAGCACGCCGGTCAGGCCTCCGAGCAGGAACGTCACCATGAAGCCGATCGACCAGAGCATCGGCGTCTCGAAGCTCATCTGGCCGCGCCACATGGTGCCGATCCAGTTGAAGAACTTCAGCCCGGTGGGCACGGCGATCAGGTAGGTCAGGAAGGCGAAGAAGGGCAGCAGCACCGCGCCGGTGGCGAACATGTGGTGCGCCCACACCGCGAGCGAGAGGAACCCGATCGCGAGCGTGGCCCCGACCATGCCCTTGTAGCCGAACAGCGGCTTGCGGGCGAAGACCGGGATGATCTCGGTGATGATGCCGAAGAACGGCAGCGCGATGATGTAGACCTCGGGGTGGCCGAAGAACCAGAACAGGTGCTGCCACAGCATCGGCCCCCCGTTCTCCGAGGAGTACACGAGCGACCCGAGGTTCCGGTCGGCGAGCAGCGCCATCAGCGCCGCGGTGAGGATCGGGAAGGCCAGCAGCACGAGGACCGACGTCACCAGGGTGTTCCAGGTGAAGATCGGCATCCGGAACATCGTCATGCCCGGGGCGCGCAGGCAGACGATCGTGGTGATGAAGTTGACGCCACCGAGGATCGTGCCCAGGCCGCTGACGGCCAGCCCGCCGATCCACAGGTTGCCCCCCACACCCGGCGAGTGCACGACGTTGGACAGCGGCGTGTAGGCCGTCCAGCCGAAGTCGGCCGCCCCGCCGGGCGTCAGGAAGCCGGAGACCACGGTCAGGCTGCCGAAGAGGAACAGCCAGAACGACAGCGCGTTCAGCCGCGGGAAGGCCACATCGGGGGCGCCGATCTGCAGCGGCATGATCAGGTTCGAGAACGCGAAGAACAGCGGCGTCGCGAACATGAGCAGCATCAGCGTGCCGTGCATCGTGAACAGCTGGTTGTACTGCTCCGGCGACAGGAACTGCAGCTCCGGCCGGCCCAGCTCGGCGCGGATCAGCATCGCCATCAGGCCGCCGAGGATGAAGAACGCGAACGACGTGACCAGGTACATCAGGCCGATGGTCTTGTGGTCGGTCGTGCGCAGCAGGTTCGACAGCCGGGAGCCGCGGGTCGGCGCGGCGGCGGGGCTCGGCCGGCTGACGATGGGCCGGGGGGCGATGGCGGTCACGCGGCTGCCCTCCCCGTGCGGCGGGCGCCCACCCGGCGGTGGTCGGTGCAGGTGCGGGACATGCTGAGCCCCCGGAGGTCAGTTCCACGGTGCGGTCGCCGACCGGCTGTACGAGCGGCACCGCCATCGTCGCCCACCTCGGCGGGTTCGGAAACCCGGAACGCCCCGTTCCCTCGCCCCGGCGTGCCGTCGCACCCGGCGGGTCGTGTCAGCGCGCTGCGCGCCAGGCGCTCAGGTCGACGGCCACGCCGTCGGGCGAATCGGTGTCGGGCACGAGCCAGGCCGCGTCACGGGCCTGGCCGGCCGCCAGCCACCCGCTGATGTCGAGGTCGAACCGCGGGTGCTCGTCGGCGGAGGGCCGGCCGACCGCGCCGAGGAAGGTCACGTCGGTCTCGCGGCCGTCGGCCGAGCGCAGCACCACCCGGCAGCGCGACCGCCGGTGCCGGGCCGGGGGGACGGCCTCCCGCACGACGGCGGACTCGGCGCCCGCTGCGGCGGCGAACGCGCCGGCCGCGCCCCGGAGGCGGGCCACGAAGCGCTGGGCGTCGTCCACGGCCGCGTCGTCCAGCGGCGCGGCGGGCTCGACCAGGGCCAGGAGGGCGCTGGCGCTCGCGACGGTCTCCAGGGGCAGCGCGCTGTCGATGGCGGTGCGTGGAACGGGGGGAAGGCTGCGGCGCCGACCGGCGTGGATGGTCTCCATGGTGACGGTCAGTCTCATCACGACGACACGCCGTGCTGCGAGGGCGCGCCGACCATGGGACCCGAGGGGCGGGCGGGGTACCGGTGGGACGGTCGGGCCTCAGGCGGTGGCGAACGCGACGACGTCGTCCGCGGTGCCCGCCGCCGACCTGCGCCCCCGAGTCGTGACGCCGACCAGCACCAGCACGGCGCCGGCACCCAGCACCGCGACCCCGCCGACGACGTCGAGCAGGTAGTGGTTGCCCGAGCCCAGGACGACGAAGAACGTGCTCAGCGGGTAGCCCGCGCCGACGAGCCGGACCCAGGTGCGCCGGGCCAGCAGCAGCACGACGGCCCCGCACCACACCGCCCACGCGCAGTGCAGCGAGGGCATGGCGGCGAACTGGTTGGAGATGGCGTCGGACCCCGGTGTCCCGGATGCGGGCCACCAGCCCCAGGTGGAGGTCTGGCTCATCACGTCGACGAAGCCCTCGTCGGAGAGCAGCCGCGGCGGCGCCGTCGGCAGCCAGTAGAAGCCGATCAGCGCCAGGGCGGTGGAGACCATCAGGACGCCGCTGGCCACCCGGTAGCGGGCGGGGCGGGCGAAGAACAGCCAGACGAGCACCGCCGGCGTCACCAGGAAGTGCAGCGTGGCGTAGTGCAGCGCGACCGCGCCCGCGACGACCTCGGTGCGGTGCACCCAGTCGTTGAGCGCCCGCTCGAGGGCCAGCCCCCAGCCGTCCTCGACGGCGAGGATGCGGCGGCCGTTGGCGTACGCCCGCGCGACGACGTCGCCGACGCTGTTGCGCACCAGCGAGTAGACGCCGTAGAGGACGCCGATGATCGCGAACTCGGCCCACCAGCGGGGGCGGGTGGGCGACGGGTCGGCGACGGGTGCGGGGGCAGCCGGTACCGGCGGGGCGGTGGTCACCGGGGAGGGGCCCACGGTTGCGGTCACGGTCGCATCGGCCCTTCCGGTCGGGGGCTGCCTGCCTCTCCCATCGGACGGCGACCCGGTCTCCTTGACCCGTGCGCCGCAACGATCTGAGCGGTCGACCGCGGAACCCTAGCGGTCGAGCGGCCCCCGGTGGTGCCTCCGCGGCGTATCAGACCGGTCCGCCGCCTCCGCCCATCTGCACATCGGCAGGCAGCTCGAGGTCGTCGGTGGCCGCGGCCTTCCGGTTCCGGCGGGTGCGCTGCTCGAGGTACTTGGCCAGCTGCGAGAGCAGCACGTTGACCAGGATGTAGATGAGCGCCGCACCGACGTAGAGCTGGAACGTGTAGGTGTTGCCGAAGCCGAGGTTGTAGAACTCGACCAGGCTGCGCGCCTGACGGAGCAGCTCGAAGTAGCCGATGATGAAGCCCAGCGAGCTGTCCTTGAGCAGGACGACGAGCTGGGCGACGAGGACCGGCAGCATCCGGCGGACCGCCTGGGGGAGCAGCACCAGGGTCATGACCTGTGACTTGCGCATGCCCAGCGCGAAGCCGGCCTCGCGCTGCCCGCGGTCGACCGACAGGATGCCGGCCCGGAAGATCTCGGCGAGGACGGCGGAGTTGTAGAGGACCAGCCCGCCGGTCAGGGCCGTGAAGGCGCTCAGGTCGATGCCGAAGCCGGGCAGCACGAAGAACAGCGCGAAGATGACCACCAGCAGGGGCACAGCGCGGAAGAACTCGATGAAGGTCGCCGACGGGATGCGGACCCACCGGTGGTCCGACAGTCGGCCCACGGCCAGCAGCAGCCCGAAGAGGGTCGCGAACACCATGCCGACCGCGGCCACCTGGAGGGTGCGCAGCAGAGCCTCCCAGAGGCGCTGCGGCACGCCGCTGTTCGCGTCGAAGAGGATGGCCCAGCGCTGGCCCTCGAGCTGGCCGTTGGCGTTCAGCCGCACCAGCACGAAGGCGAGGATGCCCAGGATGGCCAGGACGCCGATCGCCGTGCCGATGCGGATGCGGCGGCGGGCCCGCGGGCCCGGGACGTCGAACAGGACCGGGGTGCTCATCGAAGGATCGCCACCCGTCGCTCGAGGCGGTGCACGGCCCAGGCCGACGGCACCGTGATGATCATGTAGCCCACGACCACGCCCACGAGCACCAGCAGCAGGTCGCCGGGGTCGGCGTTGACCAGCCGGGGCAGCAACGAGCTGAGCTCGGTCACCGAGAAGCCGGCGGCGATCGAGGTGTTCTTCACCATCGCGATCCACACGTTGCCCAGCGGCGGGACGACGGTGCGGAACGCCTGCGGCAGCACGACCTCACGGAGCGTCTGCCCGAACGTGAGCCCGACGGCTCGGGCGGCCTCGGCCTGACCCGGCGACACGGCGTTGATGCCCGACCGGACGGCCTCGCAGACGAACGCCGCGGTGTACAGGCCCACCGACAGCACCGCGCCGGGGAAGAAGCCCACGACGAAGTCGATCTGCGGCAGACCGAAGATCATGAAGAAGAAGACGACGGTGAGCGGGGTGTTGCGGAAGACCTCGACGTAGAAGGTCGACAGCCCGCGCAGCGGCGGGATGGGGCTGACCCGCATCGCGGCCAGCAACGTGCCCAGCACGAGCGCCAGCGCGCCGGCGAGCAGGGAGAGGCTCAGCGTCGTCAGGAAGGCGTCCCTGAACAGGTCGAAGTTGTCGACGAAGAACTGCACCGGGCCTCCTCTCCGGGTCGGGTCAGCGGTGCGGCGGTCGGACGGCGGTCAGCGGCGCGGGCGCCGCGCGGCACCGCCGGGTGGGGGAGGCCCACCCGGCGGTGCCGGGGGTGCGATCAGTAGCGGTCGACCGCCGGCGGCTCGGGGGCCTCGGTGCCGGTGATGGAGCCCGCGGTGCGGTCCCAGGCCTCGGCCCAGCGGCCGTCCTCGTAGGCGGCCTCGAGCGTGTCGTTGATGAAGGCGCGGAACTCGTCGTCGCCCTTCGTCAGGCCGATGCCGTAGGGCTCCTCCGTGAAGGGGTTGCCGACGAGCTCGAAGGCTCCGGCGCCGCCCTCGACCAGGCCGGTGAGGATGACGTTGTCGGTAGTGACGGCGTCGACCTGGCCGTTGCGCAGCGCGTCGGCGCACTTGGAGTAGACGTCGAACAGCGTCAGCTGCGCCTGCGGGTACTCGTCGCGGATCTTCTGCGCCGGGGTCGAGCCCTCGACCGAGCAGACGTTCTTGCCGGCGAGGTCGTCGGGACCCTCGATGCCCTCGGGGTTGCCCGCGGCGACCATGATGTCCTGCCCGGCCTCGTAGTACGGGCCGGCGAAGTCGATCCGCTGCTTGCGGGTGTCGTTGATCGTGTAGGTCGCGACCACGATGTCGACCTGGCCGTTCTCGATGAACGACTCGCGGTTGGCCGAGACCGTCTCGGTCCACTCGATGTCGTCGGCCTCGATGCCCAGCTCGGCGGCGATGATCTTGCCGATCTCGACGTCGAAGCCCTCGGGGGTGCTGGTGTTCGGGTTCAGCAGACCGAAGCCCGGCTGGTCGAACTTGGTGCCGATGGTGATCGAGCCGGCCTCGTTGAGCTCGGCCATGGTGGTCCCGGCGTCGAACTCGACCTCGGTGTTGACCTCGGCGGTGTTCTCGGCGGCCTCCTCGGCCTCGTTGCCGGCGTCGCTCGAGCAGGCGGCGAGCGCGAGGCTCAGCAGCGCCGCGGACGCGGCGTAGCGGGTGATGCGCATGGGTGATCCCTTCGGGGTCAGTGGTTGAGGATCTTGGACAGGAAGTCCTTGGCCCGGTCGGACCGCGGGTTGGTGAAGAACGACTCCGGATCGGCGGACTCCACGATCCGGCCGCCGTCCATGAAGACGACGCGGTTGGCCGCGCGGCGGGCGAAGCCCATCTCGTGCGTGACGACGACCATGGTCATGCCGTCCCGGGCCAGCGACGTCATCACGTCGAGGACCTCGTTGATCATCTCGGGGTCCAGCGCCGAGGTCGGCTCGTCGAAGAGCATGACCTTCGGGTCCATGGCCAGTGCGCGCGCGATGGCCACGCGCTGCTGCTGGCCACCGGAGAGCTGCGCCGGGTACTTGTCGGCCTGGGCGGAGACGCCCACCCGCTCGAGCAGCTCGCGGGCGCGCTTCTCGGCGTCGGCCTTCGACTGCTTGCGGACCTTGACCGGCCCGAGGCTGACGTTCTCGAGGATCGTCTTGTGCGCGAACAGGTTGAAGCTCTGGAACACCATGCCGACGTCGCTGCGCAGGCGGGCGAGCTCCTTGCCCTCCTCGGGCAGCCGCTGGCCGTCGATGGTGATCTCGCCCTGCTCGATGCCCTCGAGCCGGTTGATCGTGCGGCACAGCGTCGACTTGCCCGAGCCCGAGGGGCCGATGACCACGACGACCTCGCCGCGGTCGATGCTCAGGTCGATGTCCTGCAGGACGTGGAGTTCGCCGAACCACTTGTTGACGCCGGACAGGCGGACGAGAGGCTCTCCGAACGGAGCGCTGGTCACCCCGGGGACCCTAAGCGCGGATGGTCTCGGATCCCGAACCGTGGGATCACGAAGCCGTAACGAAGGCCGATCTTCCACCCGGCCGGGGCACACGCGGTCGGCCGGGGCGGTGCCCGCCGGGCGCGCCGTACCCTCGCTGCTGTCATGGAGAGCCCAGTCGAGAGCCCCTCGCGCACCTACCGGGTGCGCACCTACGGGTGCCAGATGAACGTGCACGACTCCGAGCGGCTGTCCGGGCTGCTCGAGGACGCCGGCTACCGCGCCGCCGCGGACGGGGACGACGCGGACGTCGTCGTCCTCAACACCTGCGCGGTGCGGGAGAACGCCGACAACCGGCTCTACGGCAACCTGGGCCACCTGCGGCCGGTCAAGGACGCCCACCCCGGCATGCAGATCGCCGTCGGCGGGTGCCTGGCGCAGAAGGACCGCGGCGAGATCGTGCGCCGCGCGCCGTGGGTGGACGTCGTCTTCGGCACGCACAACGTCGGCTCGCTGCCGGCGCTGCTGGACCGTGCGCGGCACAACGCCGAGGCGCAGGTGGAGATCGTCGAGTCCCTCGAGGTCTTCCCGTCGACGCTGCCGGCGAAGCGGGACTCGGCCTACTCGGGCTGGGTGTCGATCAGCGTCGGGTGCAACAACACCTGCACGTTCTGCATCGTGCCGGCGCTGCGCGGCAAGGAGAAGGACCGCCGGCCCGGCGAGATCCTGGCCGAGGTGCAGGCGCTGGTGGACCAGGGCGTGCTCGAGGTGACCCTGCTCGGCCAGAACGTCAACGCCTACGGCGTGGAGTTCCGCGACCGCGGCGCCTTCGCCGACCTGCTGCGCGCCACCGGGGCGATCGAGGGCCTCGAGCGGGTGCGCTTCACCAGCCCGCACCCGCGCGAGTTCACCGACGACGTCATCGACGCGATGGCGGAGACCCCCGCGGTCTGCCACCAGCTGCACATGCCGCTGCAGAGCGGGTCGGACGAGGTGCTGCGCCGGATGCGCCGCGGGTACCGGCAGGAGCGCTACCTCGGGATCATCGACCGCGTCCGCGCGGCGATGCCCGACGCGGCGATCACCACCGACATCATCGTCGGCTTCCCGGGCGAGACCGAGGCCGACTTCGAGCAGACCCTCGAGGTCGTGCGGCAGGCCCGTTTCGCCGGCGCCTTCACGTTCCAGTACTCCAAGCGCCCCGGGACGCCCGCCGCGGAGATGGACGAGCAGCTGCCCAAGGAGGTCGTCCAGGAGCGCTACCTGCGCCTGACCGCCCTCCAGGACGAGATCAGCTGGTCGGAGAACCGCGCCCAGGTCGGCCGTCGGGTGGAGCTGCTGGTCGCCGCGGGGGAGGGCAGCAAGGACGCCGCCACCGGCCGGCTCTCCGGCCGCGCCCGCGACGGCCGGCTGGTGCACTTCACGCACCACCCCGGCGTCCGCGCCGGGGACGTCGTCGAGACCGTCGTGACCGACGCCAAGCCGCACTTCCTGGTGGCCGACGGCGTGCTGCTGTCCCACCGCCGCACCCGGGCCGGCGACGCGAGCGAGGCGGGCACCCGCCCGACGACGCCGGGCGTCTCCCTCGGCATGCCGCGGATCGGCGTCCCCGAGCCGCTGCCGGTGCTCGCGAACGGCTGCTGACCGGGCCCTGACGACGACGCCCCCGCCCGGTTCCCGGGCGGGGGCGTCGTGTCGTGCAGGGTGCTCAGCGGCGGGCGGACTTCTCCGCCTCGGCCAGCCACTCGCGGCGGGTGGCGAGATTGGCCTGCGCCTCGTCGATCCGCCGCTGGTCACCGGCGGCCTCGGCCTTGGCCAGCTGCTCCTCGGCCTTGGTCACGGCGGCGCGCATGGAGGTGACCATCGGGTTCTCCGCCGCGGCACGCGGGCGGCCGGCGTCGGCGGCGCCGCGCACCTTCTGCTCGACGGCCTGCATGCGGTCCTCGAGCTGCCGCATGACACCGCGCGGGACGTGCCCGATGGCGTCGTAGCGCTCCTGCAGCTTGCGCAGCGCGTTCTGCGCACCGCGCAGGTCCTTCGACGGGTCGAGGCGCTCGGCCTCGGCCAGCAGTTCCTCCTTGAGCGCCTGGTTGGCGATCTCCTCGTTGGTGCGGGCCTTGTCCGACTCGCCTCGGGCGGTGAAGAAGACGTCCTGCGCGGCGCGGAACTGCTTCCACAGGTCGTCGTCGCCGTCGCGGCCGGTCCGTGGCACCGCCTTCCAGCGGTCCATGAGGGAGCGCATCGCCGCGCTCGTCGGGCCCCACTCGGTCGAGGTCGACAGCCGCTGCGCCTCCTTGATCAGCTCCTGCTTGGCCGCGCGGGCCTCGCCCTTCTGGGCGTCGAGCTGGGCGAAGTGCGCGCCCCGGCGGCGGCCGAAGGCGTCGCGCGCCGCGGCGAAGCGCGTCCACAGGGCCTCGTCGGTCTTGCGGTCGATGCCGCGGATGGTCTTCCACTCCTCGACGATGGCCTTGAGCCGGTCGCCGGCGGCCTTCCAGGAGGTCGACTCGGCGGCGATCTGCTCGGCCTCGGCGGCGAGCGCCTCCTTGCGGGCCACCTGGGCCGCGCGCGCGGCGGCCTTCTCGGCGCGCGACTCGGCCGCGGCGGAGTCGGCCGTGCCGACCATCGCCCGGGCGCGCGCGGCGAGCCCGTCGAGGTCGCCGACGGCGGCGGCGGTCGGGATCGAGTCGGCGAGGGTCTGCGCCTTGCTCTTGATCTCGGCCGGGTTGCCGGTGTGCGCCTTGAGGCGGGCCTCGAGCAGCGAGACCTCGGTGGCGAGGTCGTCGTAGCGGCGGGCGTAGTGGGCCAGGCCGGCCACGGGCTCGCCCGCCTGCCAGGACCCGACGGCTCGCTCGCCCTCGGCGGTGCGGACGTAGACGGTGCCGTCCTCGTCGACCCGGCCCCACTGGGACGGGTCGCCGGCGGGGCCCGAGGGGTGCGCGATCGACGCGGGCGTCGGCACCGCCGGTGCGGGTGTCGGCGTGGCCGGTCCGGCCGCACCGGCGGCGGCCGGCGCCTCTGCGTCGGGGACCGCTGCGACGGCCGCCTCGGGGGCCACCGTCTCCAGCGTCTCCGCCGCCGGGACGGCCACCTCGTGCTCCGCCGCCGGCCCGGCAGCGTCGCCGGTCGGGTCGGCGAGGGCGGCCTCGGCGGGCGTCGCCGCCTCGGGGGTGCCCGCCTCCGGCGTCACCGCGAGGGGTGCCTGCTCCACCTCCGGGCTCGCCACGTCGGGAGTCTCCACAACCGGTGGAGAGGCCTGCTGCGCCCCGATGCCGGGGTCGTCCGTGCTCGACACTCCGGCAGTGTCCCACGTCGCATCGGCGACACTGCTCGCTGTGAGTGCCGTTCCCGGGAGGCCGCCGGTCCCGTTCGCCCCCGACGGGGTCACCGTCGCCTTCTGCCCGGCCGCGCCGCTCCTGGTGCCGGCGGTCGAGGGCTCGGCCGACCCGGACACGGCGGCCCTCCGCCGGGCGTGCGCCGACGCGGTCGCGGCGATGCTCGCGTTCGGTCCCGAGGTGGTCGTCGTGGCGGGGGCCGGCGCGCCCACCGGGGTCCGCTTCGGCGACGGCGACGCCGGTGACCTGCGGGGCTTCGGCGTCGACCTGGAGGTCCCCTTCACCGGGCGGGTCCGCCCCGGTGGACGGCGGCTGCCCTTGCCGCACCTGCTGGGCGCCTGGCTGCTGGGCGAGGCCGGGTACGCCGGGACGCGGCTGGGCACCGGTCCCGACGACGTCGCCGGGCTGGTGCGGTCCCTCCCCGGTGCGGTCGGCGTGCTGGCGATGGGGGACGGCTCCGCCCGGCGCAGCATCAAGGCACCCGGTCACCTCGACCCCGCCGCGGAGCCGTTCGACGACGCCGTCGCCACCGCGCTGGCCGGCGGGGACGCGGCCGCGCTCGCCGCGCTGGACGCAGCCGAGGGCGAGCGCCTGCTGGCCGCCGGCGTCCCCGTCTGGCGGGCCGTCGGCACCGCTCTGGCCGACCGCCCGGTCGTGGCGCACCTGCACGCGGCGACCGCCCCGTTCGGTGTCGGCTACCTGGTAGCCGACTGGGCAGCGCGGTGAGCGCAGCACCGCCGGTGCTGGCCGTCGTCGGGCCGACGGCCACGGGAAAGACGGCGCTCGCCGTGGAGCTCGCCCGCCGGCTGGGCGGCGAGGTCGTCAACGCCGACTCGATGCAGCTCTACCGCGGCATGGACATCGGCACCGCCAAGCCGGACGAGGCCGAGCGCGGTGGCGTGCCGCACCACCTGTTGGACCTGTGGCACGTGCGGGAGCCGGCGTCGGTCGCCGAGTACCGGGACCGGGCGCGCGCGGAGATCGACCGGCTGCGCGCCGCCGGCGTCGTCCCGCTGCTGGTGGGCGGGTCCGGGCTGTACGTCCGCGCCGTCCTCGACGAGCTGGACTTCCCGGGCACGGACGCCGCCGTCCGGTCGCGGCTGGAGGAGGAGTTGGCCGCCCTCGGCCCGGCGGCGCTGCACGCCCGGCTCGCCGAGGTCGACCCCGCCGCCGCGGCGGCCGTGCTGCCGAGCAACGGGCGGCGCATCGTCCGCGCGCTCGAGGTCGTCGAGATCACCGGCCGGCCGTTCCGCGCCACGATGCCCGAGCCGGCACCCCGCTACCCGGCGGTGGTGGTGGGCCTGGACCGCGAGCCCGCCGAGCTCGACGGGCGCATCGCGCGGCGGGTCGACCGCATGTGGGCCGCCGGCTTCGTCGACGAGGTCGCCGCCCTGGACGCGGACGGGCTGCGCGAGGGGCCGACGGCGTCGCGCGCGCTCGGCTACGCCCAGGTGCTCGCTCAGTTCGACGGCGCGCTGACCCCCGACGAGGCGCGCGAGCGGACGGTGACCACCACCCGGCGCTTCGTGCGGCGGCAGCGCTCGTGGTTCCGCCGCGACCCGGCCACCACCTGGCTAGACGCCGGGCGACCGGACCTGGTCTACGCCGCGGCCGCCCTGGTCGCCGACCGTACGATCGGCCGGTGACCGCCACCCCGCGCGTGCTGATCGGGCACGGCACCGAGAACGACTTCGTCGTGCTGCCCGACCCCGACGGCACGGTGTGGGACGGCACGCGGCTGGACGCCGCCGTGGTGCGGCGGCTCTGCGACCGCCGCGCCGGCCTCGGTGGCGACGGCGTCCTCCGCCTGGTCCGCAGCGTGCACGTGCCCGACGCCGCAACCGTGCTGGGCGCGGACCTCGACGCGTGCGAGTGGTTCATGGACCACCGCAACGCCGACGGCTCCTACGCCGAGATGTGCGGCAACGGCATCCGGCTGTTCCTCCACGCGCTCGTCGCCGAGGGGCTGCTCGACCGCGCGGCGTGCACCGACGGCGTGCTGGTCGGCACCCGCGGCGGCCCGCGCCGCGTCGGCGCCGCCGCTGACGGCCGCTACTGGGTGGACATGGGCCCGGCGCGCGAGTTCGGCACCGGGACCGCGCTGCTCGACGGGCACGAGTTCACCGGCCGCGCTGTGTCGATGGGCAACCCGCACCTCGCCGCGCTGACCGGCATCGACGTCGACACCCTGGACCTGGGCCGTGAGCCCTCCTTCGACGCCGCGCTGTTCCCCGAGGGCGTCAACGTCGAGGTGGTCAACGTCCTCGAGCCCGGCGCGCACATCCGGCTGCGGGTGTTCGAGCGCGGGGTGGGGGAGACCCGCTCGTGCGGGACCGGTGCGTGCGCGGCGGCCTTCGCCGCCCTCGCCGACGCGGGGCTCGCCGAGGGGACGGTCGTGGTGGACGTGCCCGGGGGCCGCCTCACGGTGGAGATCGGCCCCCGGACGACGGTGCTCACCGGCCCGGCGGTGCTGGTGTCGACCGGTTCGCTGTGCCCGGAGTGGCTGGACGCCTGAGCGTCAGGGCGAGTCGGGGGTGTCCGCCCGGCTCTCCGGGTCCTCGGTCGGCGCCTCGGGCTTGTCGCCCGGTCCGACGTTGCCCGTGCCCCGCGGCTCGCCGCGGCCGGTGTCCTGGTCGGCTCCGCCGAAGGGGTTCCGCGGCGGTCCGCCGATGCCCTCGGGGTCCCGGCCCGGGTCGTCCACCTCGCTGTTCGCCCCGAGGCTGCTCGATCCGCTTTCACCCATGTCCGCTCCTCGTCCGTGGTGGCCGTGCGTGCTGCTCGTCCGTCGACGGCTACCCGGCGGGCGGCCGGCGCACGCGTGGGTGGTGTCCCGCGGCGCGGCCGTCCATGCTCGCGGGATGACCGGTCGCCCTCCGCGGGTGGTGGTCGTCGGCGGCGGCTTCGCCGGCTTCCACGCCCTGCGCGCCCTCGAGAAGCGCCTCCCGGCCGACGCCGCCGAGCTGGTGCTGGTCAACACCACCGACTACATGCTCTACAGCCCGCTGCTGCCCGACGTGACCGCCGGCCTGCTCGAGCCGCGGCACATCGCCGTCTCGCTGCGGCAGCGGCTGCCGCGCACCCGGCTGGTGCTGGGCCGCGCCACCGACCTCGACGTCGCCGGCCGCACGGTGCGCGTGGACCTGCTCGAGGACGGCGCGGTCGTCTCCCGCACCACCTCGCTCGAGTGGGACCGGCTGGTCCTCGTCCCCGGCTCGGTCACCCGGCAGTTCGACATCCCGGGTGTCGCCGAGCGGGCGCACGGGGTGAAGACGCTGGTGGAGGCCCGCTACCTGCGCGACCACCTGCTCACCCAGATGGACCGCGCCGACGTGCTGCCCGACACGCCCGAGGGTCGCGCGGAGAAGGAGCAGCGGATGACCGTGGTCGCGGTCGGCGCGGGCTACACGGGCACCGAGATCGTCGCCCAGCTGCAGCACCAGCTCGCCGCCGTCGCCTCGCGCTGGGAGCGGGTCACGCCCTCCGACGTCCGCTTCGTGCTCGTCGACCTCGCGCCGACCGTGCTCCCCGAGCTGGGCCCGCAGCTGGGCGACATCGCGCTGTCCGCGCTGCGCCGCCGCGGTGTGGACGTGCGCCTGGGCGTGACCGTCCGCGAGGCCCGGGACACCGAGATCGACCTGACCGACGGCACCACCGTGCCCAGCCGCACCCTCATCTGGGGCGCCGGGATCGTGGCCAGCCCGCTGGTCACCCGGGTGGGCAGCGAGCTGCAGCGGGGCCGCCTCGTCGTCGACCCCTTCCTGCGGGTGCCGGCGGCGCCCGGCGTCTACGCCGCCGGGGACGCCGCGGCGGTGCCGGATCTGGTCGTCGCGGAGAGGAACCGGGGCGAGGGTCCACCGCCGGTGACGCCGCCCACCGCTCAGCACGCCCAGCGGCACGGGCACGCGCTGGGCCGGAACGTCGCGGCGGACCTGGGCTTCGGCCGCGCCCGCCCGTACCGGCACCGCGACCTCGGCCTGGTCGCGGACCTCGGCGGGTGGGACGCCGTCGCCAAGCCGCTCGGCATCAGGCTGCGCGGGCCGCTGGCCAAGGCGGTGGCCCGCGGCTACCACCTGTACGCGCTGCCGGCGGTCACCAACCGGGTGCGGGTGGCCGTCGACTGGGCGCTGGCCGCGGCGCTGCCGGCCCAGGACGTGCAGATCGGCGCGATCCCGCGCGAGGCCGCCCTCGTGAGCACCGCGCAGCAGACGGAGCGGTACCTCGCGGGCTGACCGCCTGCCGTACCCGGGATGGACCCGGGCGGGTGGTGCGTTGTACCCGGCGATGACAACTCAGGTGCTTGGAACGCACGACCGTGCAACGCTGGAGACGATGACAACCGCTCAGAACCGCGCCATCCTCGACGACGCCGAGGCTCGCGTGGACAAGGCCGCGGCAGCCCGCGCCGCCGACGTGCGTCCGGCGCGCGACGAGGCCGACGACACCACCGGCAGCTACGACCTCGAGGCCCGTGGGGCGCTGCGCCGCGTCGCCGGTCTGTCGACCGAGCTGGCCGACGTCACCGAGGTCGAGTACCGGCAGCTGCGCCTGGAGCGCGTCGTGCTGGTCGGTGTCTGGACCGAGGGCACCCAGGCCGACGCCGACCGCTCCCTGGCCGAGCTCGCCGCCCTCGCCGAGACCGCCGGCTCGGAGGTCCTCGAGGCCGTGAGCCAGCGCCGCGACAAGCCCGACGCCGCCACCTACGTCGGCTCGGGCAAGGCCGCCGAGATTCGCGACATCGTCGCCGCGACCGGCGCGGACACCGTGATCTGCGACGGCGAGCTCACCCCCGGCCAGCTCAACCAGCTGGAGAAGGTGCTCAAGGTCAAGGTCGTCGACCGGACGGCGCTGATCCTGGACATCTTCGCCCAGCACGCGACGAGCCGGGAGGGCAAGGCGCAGGTCGAGCTGGCGCAGATGCAGTACATGCTGCCGCGGCTGCGCGGCTGGGGTGAGTCGATGTCCCGGCAGGCCGGTGGCCGCGTGGCCGGCGGTGGCGGCATCGGTACCCGCGGTCCGGGTGAGACCAAGATCGAGACCGACCGGCGGCGCATCCGCGCGCGGGTGAGCAAGCTGCGCCGGGAGATCGCCGGCATGTCCACGGCCCGCACCACGCAGCGGAGCAGCCGCGACCGCAACGCCACCCCCAGCGTCGCGATCGCCGGGTACACCAACGCGGGCAAGTCGAGCCTGCTCAACCAGCTGACCGGTGCCGGCGTGCTGGTGGAGAACGCGCTGTTCGCCACCCTGGACCCGACCGTGCGGCGGGCCGAGGGGCCCGACGGCCGGGAGTACACGCTCACCGACACCGTCGGGTTCGTGCGGCACCTGCCCCACCAGCTCGTCGACGCCTTCCGGTCGACGCTGGAGGAGGTCGCGGCGGCCGACCTGCTGCTGCACGTGGTCGACGGCTCGGACTCCGACCCGCTGGGCCAGATCAACGCCGTGCACGTCGTGCTGCAGGAGATCGACGCCTCCGCCGTGCCCGAGGTGATCGTCGTGAACAAGGTCGACGCGATGGACGAGGAAGCCGTCCTGACCCTGCGCCAGGCGCTGCCCGGTGCGGTCTGGGTGTCCGCCCGCACCGGCGCCGGCATGGACCAGCTGCGCGAGCTCATCGCCGCCCGCCTGCCGCACCCGGACGTCGACGTCGACGTGCTGGTCCCGTACGACCGGGGTGACCTGGTCGCCCGCGTCCACCGCGACGGCGAGGTGCTCGCCGAGGCGCACGAGGCCGGGGGAACCCGGCTCACCGCGCGGGTCGACGGCGCCCTCGCCGCGGCACTCGAGGGTTTCGCCGTCCCGGTCGGCTGACCGGGACGGCCGCGACCGGCTCGTCCAGGTCACGACGAGGTCACAGCCCGGTACGGTGAGCCCGTGACGAGCGGCGTGGTGCGCGACGCCGGCCCCCGGGGGACCACCTCCGGGCAGCCGGTGGGGCGGCCGTCGTGGTGGGCGGTGGTGGTCTGCCTCCTCGCCGGGGGGCTGATCACCCTGGACCTGCTGACCTGGGGGGCCACCGAGCGCCTCGACCTGCGGGTGTCCGACGTGGTGACGAGCTGGGGGCTGGCCGATTCGGCCGCCTACCCGCTGGTCTGGGTCGTGACGCAGCTGGGCGGCCGGGTGACGATCCTGGCCGTGCTGGTCGGGCTGGTCGGCTACCTCGCCTGGAGCCGGCGGACGCTGCTGCCCGTGCTCCGCGTGCTGGTCGCCGTGGTGCTGCTGACCGGTGCCGTCTACGCCATGAAGTACGGCACCGGTCGCACCGCACCGCGGTTCCCGGGCAGCTACTTCTTCCACGACGACGGCGCCTCGTTCCCGTCCGGGCACGTCGCCAACGCCGTGCTGATGTGGGGCGTGGCGCGGTGGCAGGCCGTCGAGTACGGGCTGCCCGTCCGGGTGCAGCAGGCGTTCTGGTGGCTGAGCGTCGTCGGGCCGGTGCTCACCGGGCTGTCGATGATCTCGCTGAACTTCCACTGGGTGACCGACGCCGTCGTCGGGGCGGCGGTGGGCGTCGTGCTGCTGGGCGTGGTTCACGCACTCGACGCAATCGTTCTGTCACGCTGGGTTCGTGCCCGAGCAGGCCGGCAGACCGCCTAGCGGCTTCGGAGGACGGCGAGCCACGCGAGCCATCCGGCTCGGCGCGGTGGTCCTCCTGGGTTCCCTCACGCCCGTCGCCGGCGCGGCCGGGGTCGCCGCGGCCGAGGAGGCCGCCCCGGCGGTGCGGTGCCAGATCACCGATCCCGCCCTCGCCGAGATATCCGGCCTGGTCGACCTCGGCGACCGGATGCTGGTCATGAACGACGGCGGGGACCGGCTCGGCGTCTCGGTGCTCGACGCGGCCTGCCAGGTCCTCGAGACCCGGACCGCGGCTGTCGACCCCTACGACCCGGAGGACCTCGCGCTCGGTGGCGACGGCACCCTCTGGCTGGCCGATGCCGGAGACAACACGGCCGTGCGCTCGACCGTGGCGCTGCTCGCGCTCCGCCCCGACGGTTCCGCGGGCGTCCACCGGCTCACCTACCCGGACGGCGCGCACGACTCCGAGGCGCTGCTGCTGGCGCCGGACGGCACGCCGTTCCTCGTCACGAAGGACGTGCTCGGCTCCAGCGGCGTCTACCGGCCCACCGCGCCGCTGTCGGCGGAGGCGACCGTGCCGATGGAGCGGGTGGCGACGGTCAACATGACGCTCACCGGGACCCCGGGCGGCCCGGTCGGCCGCGCCGGTCAGCTGATGATCACCGGGGGAGCGGTGGCCGGCGACGGGCACGCGCTGGCGCTGCGCACCTACACCGATGCCTACGTCTGGCCGCTGACCGGCTCCGACGTCCCGGCCGCCCTCGCCGGCACACCGGTGCGCATCCCGCTGCCGGAGTCGCCGCAGGGAGAAGCCATCAGCTTCACCGCCGACAACCAGCAGCTGGTCGTCGCCAGTGAGGGCGTGCCCAGCGACGTCGTGGTCGTCCCGATCCCCGCCGCCACCCCGGGGAGCGCGCCGGCGTCCTCGGGCGCTGCGGTGCCCACGCTCAGCGAGCTGACCGGCGACGGGAGGTCGGCCATCACCTCGGCGATCATCGCCGCGGTCGTCGCCACCCTGGTGGTGTGGATCTGGGGACTGGTGCGCCGGAGCAGGACCCGTCCCTGACCCGGGGCGGACGTCCGCGCCGGCCCCGTGGGGTGGGGCCGGCGGGGAGCTCGGATCAGACGCGCCGCAGGACGGAGACGACCCGGCCGAGGACCGTCGCGTCGTCGCCGGGGATGGGCTCGTACGCGGGGTTGTGCGGCAGCAGCCAGACGTGGCCGTCGCGGCGCTTGTAGGTCTTGACCGTCGCCTCGCCGTCGATCATGGCGGCGACGATCTCCCCGTTCTCCGCCGTCGGCTGCTGGCGCACGACGACCCAGTCGCCGTCGCAGATCGCCGCCTCGACCATCGAGTCACCGGCGACCTTCAGCATGAACAGGGTGCCCTCGCCGACCAGCTCGCGGGGGAGGGGGAACACGTCCTCCACCGCCTGCTCGGCCAGCACCGGACCACCGGCGGCGATCCGGCCGACCAGCGGCACGTAGGTCGGCGCCGAGAGCGGCTCGTCGGTGCCCGGAGCGGCCTCGGCCAGGGGCGCGGCCGGGCTCGAGGTGTCACCGGGCAGCCGGACGTCGAGCGCGCGCGGACGGTTGGGGTCGCGCCGCAGCCAGCCCTTCTTCTGCAGCACCGAGAGCTGGTGGGCCACCGACGAGGCCGACGACAGGCCGACCGCCTCGCCGATCTCGCGGACCGAGGGCGGGTACCCGCGCCGGTCGATGGAGTCGCGGATGACCTCGAGCACCCTGCGCTGGCGCTGGGTCAGCCCGTCGCCGTCGGTGCCGCGGTCGGGGAAGGAGCGCACCGACGCGGTGCTGCTGCCGGTGTCCGGTTCCGTCGTCGCGCTGCGCGTCCGCCGGCCGCCCGACGTCCCGCTGGTCTCCGCCACGTCTCCTCCTCGCCGGCCGCCGGTGCGGCCGTGCTGGTCGTCTCGCAGAGACCGTAGCGCCGATCATCGCGGCTTTCAAACAGGTGTTCGAAGAAAGTCGTCGCGTCGGGTCGCTTCTGTCGGTGGCGTCCGGTAGACATCGCACAGACGTTCGATTCGAACAACCGTTCGAGGACGTGGTGGGCATGCCGGGTCGGAGGAGTGGTCATGGGAAGCGTGGCGCAGGCCGTGGTGGAGTTCGACGAGGCCGTGCAGGCGCCGTGGCGCCCGCCGCTGGCGGGGGGCACGGCTCGGCGCGGGCAGTTGCGCGCTGTGCCGGACCCGGTCCGGCAGCCGTCGCCTCCCCGCCCGCCGGTGGAGCGGGCCGCGGTCGCGCCGGCGGCGGTGCGCCGCACCCCGTCGACGCCGGCGGCCCGGCCCGCGCGGCCCGCTCGTCCCGCGCCCCGGATGGCGCCCCCGGGTCACGGTCCGGTCGTCCCGGCCGCGCCCGGCCTCCGGCTCACCCGCCGCGCCCGGCGCCTGGGCGTCGTGCTCGGGCTGGCCGTCGGTGTCGTCCTCGGCTCGTGGGTGGGCTCGGCGGTCGCCGGCGGAGAGGAGGGCCTCCGCCTGGCCGGGGAGGTCAGCGTCGTGGTCGAGCAGGGCGACACGCTGTGGTCGATCGCGGCGGCCGTCGCGGGGGACGAGGAGGACGTGCGCGCCGTCGTCGCCGAGATCAGGGAGCGCAACGAGCTCCGCGACGCCGCCCTGGTCCCCGGCCAGGTGCTCGTCCTGCCGTGACCGGCTCGCGCACCCTGACCGACCCTCTCGGCGACAGGGCAACACCTCTCCAACCGGACGAGGTCGCTTCGTCAATCCTCGGTCCGGGCGCCTCCACGCAGAGTGGTGGAGCCAGCGCTTACGGTCATCGCGTGTCAGGTACCACGGACAGCCGCGCCGCTGTGTTCACCGGTTCCCCGCAGTCGGTCGAGGTCTACCAGGCCGGCACGTGGTGGTCGGGCGAGCTGCTGGGCTGGCGGCACGACGCCTCGGGCAGCTGTCAGATGTGGGTGCGCGTGGTCGTGGGCGGGGTCGAGGAGACGGCCTGGATCGACCTGGCCGCCCTCCGGCTCCCCGGCGCCGCCGCGCCGGCCCCGGGGGTCGGGGTGATCGACTCCCGCGTGAAGCAGGAGCTGCCGACCGCCCAGGCGGTCTCGGCCCTGCGCGGCCGGGCGCGCACCGGTGAGCCCGCCGCCACCGACGCGCTGCCGCTGCTCCGCGACGAGCCCGCTGCGGCCGGCGCGCCCGCCGTGGACGCCCCCACGGTCGCGGTCGCCCGCCCCGGCGGCCGTCGTCGCGCCCCCGAGACCGGCGAGGTGCCCGTGCTGTCCGCCCCGGCCGCCGTCCCGGCTGCCGCGTCGGCCGGGCGCCACCGTGCCCCCGCCGACCCCGGCCGGCACCGAGCTGCCGACACCGAGGTCTTCGCGGCCGTCTCCGACGCGACCGCCCAGCTGTCCGCCGTGGGCGCCGAGCACGCGCCCCCCGTCGAGGCGCGCCGCGCGGTCCGGCCGCACGCCGGCGCCGGGTGGACCGTCCCCGCTGCGCGCAGCCCCCGGGCGGAGGAGTCCTACGGCCGGTCGGAGGTCTGCACCGGCCGCATCGAGGTCGAGCCCGACCTCCTCACCCGTCCCATGCGGCTGAGCGACCTGGCACCGCACGCGCGGCGTCCCCGGGTGAGCGGCGCCGTCTCCGGCGCCTGACGGGCCGGCCCCTCGGCGGTTGACCCCGGGTCGGCCGCCGTCGGCTGTCCGCTGGTGTGCCCTCGCATGCCGCCGGTGTCCTCCACCCCTCCGCGGGTTGCCGAGTCGGCATGTCGCCGAGTCGACCCGTCGCCATGTCGACGGGTCGGTGCAGCGCGTCGCCGTCCTGGTCCGGCGCGTCGCGCGGGCGTGTCGTGTGACTGCTGGGAAGGCGTGTTCCTGCGGGTGACAGCAGTGTCGGGGCGGAACACGCCGACCGATGCACGTCTTGCACATCTAGTGGGGCCAGGCTTAGGGTTCCACTAGATCTAGTAGTTACAGAGCTGTAAGCCTTGTCCACACGCTGGTCCTCAGGTTCTCCCCGTGACGTCCACCGGATGTCCCCAGGAGGGTCCACAGGACGGCCGGGCGAGGCCGCCGAGGGAGGTGAACCGCGATGCGTTGCCCGTTCTGCCACAACCCCGACAGCCGTGTCATCGACTCGCGGGAGGCCGACGAGGGAGCCACCACCCGTCGTCGCCGGTCGTGCCCCCAGTGCAACCGCCGGTTCACCACCGTCGAGGAGGCCGTCCTCGCCGTCGTCAAGCGCAGCGGCGTGAGCGAGCCGTTCAACCGGTCCAAGGTGGTGGCCGGTGTCCGCCGGGCCTGCCAGGGCCGTCCCGTCGACGAGGACCAGCTGGCGCTGCTGGCCCAGCAGGTCGAGGACACCATCCGCGCCAGCGGAGCGGCGGAGGTGCCGGCCCACGAGGTGGGCCTGGCCATCCTGCGACCGCTCCGGGAGCTGGACGAGGTGGCCTACCTCCGCTTCGCCAGCGTCTACCGCGCCTTCACGTCGGTCGCCGACTTCGAGAAGGAGATCGCCGAGCTCAAGGCGCGGACGGCCGCGGGTGAGTCCGCCTCCGGCCCGCCCGGCGGCCCCTGAGAACTGTCAGCACCTCCGGGTAGACAGCACACCGAGCACCCCGATCGCGGCTCTTCCCCAGCCCTCCGATCCCGCACCGCGCGGCTCCATGGCGCGCACCGAGCACCACACCGAGCACCAGACGACCAGGGAGAGCTCCACACCATGACCGAGACCGACGACCGCTTGGCCGGCACCCGCGCGCGGCGCAGCTCGAAGGCGCCCAGCCGCAAGGGCCTCAAGATCAAGCGCGTCTTCACCACCGCCGGTGTGCACCCCTACGACGACGTGACGTGGGAGCGCCGCGACGTCGTCATGACCAACTGGCGCGACGGCTCGATCAACTTCGAGCAGCGCGGTGTCGAGTTCCCCGCCGAGTGGAGCATCAACGCCACCAACATCGTCACCACCAAGTACTTCCGCGGGGCGGTGGGCACGCCGCAGCGCGAGACGAGCCTGCGCCAGCTCATCGACCGGGTGGTGCTCACCTACGGCGCGGCCGGCCGCGAGCACGGCTACTTCGCCAGCGAGGGCGACGCCGAGATCTTCGAGCACGAGCTGACCTGGATGCTCATGCACCAGTACTTCAGCTTCAACTCGCCGGTGTGGTTCAACGTCGGCACGAGCTCGCCGCAGCAGGTCAGCGCCTGCTTCATCCTCGCCGTCGACGACGAGATGGACTCGATCCTCAACTGGTACCGCGAGGAGGGCCTGATCTTCAAGGGCGGCTCCGGTGCCGGCCTCAACCTCTCGCGCATCCGCTCCTCCAAGGAGCTGCTCTCCTCCGGTGGCACGGCCTCCGGCCCGGTCAGCTTCATGCGCGGCGCCGACGCCTCCGCCGGGACCATCAAGTCCGGTGGTGCCACCCGCCGCGCGGCGAAGATGGTCGTCCTCGACATCGACCACCCCGACATCGAGGAGTTCATCGAGACCAAGGCGCGCGAGGAGGACAAGATCCGCGCGCTGCGCGACGCCGGCTACGACATGGACCTCGGTGGCAAGGACATCACCAGCGTCCAGTACCAGAACGCCAACAACTCCGTGCGGGTCTCCGACGAGTTCATGCGCGCGGTCGACGAGGGCACCGAGTTCGGTCTGCGGGCCCGCATGGACGGGTCGGTCATCGAGACCGTCGACGCCCGCTCGCTGTTCCGCAAGGTCACCCAGGCCGCCTGGGAGTGCGCCGACCCGGGCATCCAGTACGACGACACGATCAACGACTGGCACACCAACCCCGAGACGGGCCGCATCAACGCGTCCAACCCGTGCTCGGAGTACATGAGCCTGGACAACAGCTCGTGCAACCTGGCGTCGCTGAACCTCATGAAGTTCCTCAAGGACGACGGCACGTTCGACAGCAAGAACTTCGTGAAGGCCGTCGAGCTGGTCATCACCGCGATGGACATCTCGATCTGCTTCGCCGACTTCCCGACCGAGCCGATCGGCGAGACGACCCGCGCCTACCGCCAGCTGGGCATCGGCTACGCCAACCTGGGCGCCCTGCTCATGGCGACCGGCCACGCCTACGACTCGCGCGGTGGCCAGAGCCTCGCCGCGGCCATCACCTCGCTGATGACCGGCACCGCCTACCGCCGCTCGGCCGAGCTGGCCGGCATCGTCGGTGCCTACGACGGCTACGCCCGGAACGCCGACGCGCACGCCCGGGTCATGCGCAAGCACTCCGCGGCCAACGACGCGATCCGCCCGGTCGGCGCCGACGACGCCGACGTGCTCCGCGCCGCCACCGCGCAGTGGCAGGAGTGCCTCGAGATCGGCGCCGAGAACGGCTGGCGCAACGCGCAGGCCTCGGTGCTCGCACCCACCGGCACCATCGGCTTCATGATGGACTGCGACACGACCGGCATCGAGCCGGACTTCGCGCTGGTCAAGTTCAAGAAGCTCGTCGGTGGCGGCTCGATGCAGATCGTCAACCAGACGGTGCCGCGGGCGCTGCGCAGCCTGGGCTACCAGGAGGAGCAGATCGAGGCGATCGTCGAGTACATCGCCGAGCACGGCCACGTCGTGGACGCGCCGAGCCTGCGCCCCGAGCACTACGAGGTCTTCGACTGCGCCATGGGCGAGCGGGCCATCTCCCCGATGGGCCACGTCCGCATGATGGCCGCGGTGCAGCCGTTCATCTCCGGCGCCATCAGCAAGACGGTGAACATGCCGGAGTCGGCGACCACCGAGGACGTCGAGAAGATCTACTTCGAGGGCTGGAAGCTCGGCCTCAAGGCGCTGGCGATCTACCGCGACAACTGCAAGGTCGGCCAGCCGCTGTCCGGCGGCAAGGGCAAGAACGACGGCAGCAAGGACGAGGTCGCGGTCGAGGCCGCCCCGGCCGCCGCGCTCTCGCACCCGGTGCGCAAGCGGCTGCCGAAGAAGCGGACGAGCGTCACCACCTCGTTCAGCGTCGCCGGCGCCGAGGGCTACATGACCGCGGGCATGTACGAGGACGGCAGCCTCGGTGAGGTGTTCCTGAAGCTCGGCAAGCAGGGCTCGACCCTGGCCGGCGTCATGGACGCCTTCTCGATCGGTATCTCGCTGGCGCTGCAGCACGGTGTGCCGCTGGAGACCTACATCCAGAAGTTCACCAACATGCGCTTCGAGCCGGCCGGCATGACCGACGACCCGGACATCCGGATCGCCCAGTCGGTGATGGACTACATCTTCCGTCGCCTGGCGCTGGACCACCTGCCCGTCGAGAAGCGGGCCGGCCTCGGCATCTTCACCGCCGAGGAGCGGGCCGCGCAGGTCTCCGGTTCCTACGGCACCTCGGCCAGCACCCCGGCCGTGACCGAGGAGGACGAGGTCGACCTCGAGGAGCTCCGCGGCTCCGCGCCGATCGAGACCGCCAAGCTGGAGGACAAGGTCACCCCGGCGGGCCCGAAGTCGGTCAAGGAGGCCCACTCCTCGGCCGAGCTGCTCGAGCTGGTCACCGGGACCGCCACCGACGCGCCGCTGTGCATGACCTGCGGCACGAAGATGCGCCCCGCCGGCAGCTGCTACGTCTGCGAGGGCTGCGGCTCCACCAGCGGCTGCAGCTGATGAGCTGACCGGTCGCCGGTAGGCGACGGCGAGAGGGGTGCGGAGACCAGGTCTCCGCACCCCTCTCGTGCGTTCGGCCGCGCGGGAGCGCCTACGGCGTGAGGACGACCCGTCCGACGGCCTTGCGGCTCTCGATGTACTCGTGCGCGGCGGCGGCCTCGGCGAGCGGGAAGGTGCGGTCGACCAGGACGGTCAGCCGGCCGGCGGCGACGTCGTCGACCAGGTCCTGCACCATCGCCTGGACCCGCGGCGTGGTGATCTCGCCACCGAGGTAGACGCCGGTCAGCGACTGGTTCTGCATGCCCAGGACCCCGGCGTTGAACGGCGTGACGTCCCGCCCGGCGTTGCCGACCGTGATGGCCCGGCCCCGGCGGCGCAGGCAGGCGACGGACTTCTGCAGGGTGGAGCCGCCGACGGAGTCGACGACGAGGTGGACCCCGCGCCCTCCCTCGGTGAGGGACCGCACCTCGTCCACCCAGCCGCTCCGGGAGTAGTCGACGGGGTGGTCGAGGCCGAGGTCGGCGAGCGGCTCGAGCCGGGCGAGGGACGACGCGGTCGCGATGACCGTCGCCCCCGCCCGCTTGGCGAGCTGGATCGCGGCCACACCGACGCCACCGGCACCGGCCTGGACGAGCACGGTCTCGCCCTCCTGCAGCCTCCCGAACTCGAACAGGCAGTCGTGCGCGGTGCCGTACGCGACCGGCACGCAGGCGGCCGCGACGATGTCGGCGCCCTCGGGGACCTTCCAGGTGGTCCGCGCGGAGACGGCGAAGAGCTCTGCGTGCGAACCGTGGCTGCTGGTGGCGACCACCCGGTCCCCGACGGCGCGGTCGGTCACGTCGTCGGCGACCGCGACGATCGTGCCCGCGGCCTGGTACCCGACGACGTGCGGCTGGGACAGCAGCGGACCGCCGAGCCGGTTGAGCGTGTCGCCACCCTCGATCGACACCGCCTCCACCCGGATGATCACGCCGCCCGGCGCGAGCTCCGGATCGGGGACCTCCTCGTACTGCAGGACGTCCGGGGGGCCGTTGCGGTGGTAGACGGCTGCCTTCATGCGTGCGCTCCTGATCGTCGAGTGGTCTGGATCACGGCAACGTCCTCGATCCGACCAGCAATCCCGCCGGCACGGGCACCGTCTTCGACCGCAGGTACTCGCCGACCGACTTGCCGATCTGGTCCACCCGCAGGTTCGACGAGCCGCCGGTGCCCAGCAGGCCGACCAGCACGAAGTGCACCGCCCGCAGGTGCGGGAACTCGTGCCGCACCACCGCCAGGTCCGCGGCCTCGGGCATCAGCTCCCGCAGCCGCTCGGTGGTCAGCGTCGTGCGCAGCCACTCCCAGTGCGCCGGGTCGCTCACCCACAGGCCGACGTTGCAGTTGCCGCCCTTGTCACCGGCGCGGGCGTGCGCGAGCTCGCCGAGCAGCGCCCGGCGGTCACCGGCAGGTGCCGCCGGCGGCTCGGGGTGCCGCGGCTGCGCGATCTCGTCGTCGGTCGCCGTCCGGGACGGCGACGGTGCGTCGATGACCGTGCCGTCGTCCAGGACCGCGCGGTGCACGAGCACCTCGGCCGGCAGGAGCGCCGGCCAGTAGTCGATCCGCGGCCACGGCTCCCGGGCGGCCTGGGCGTGCCCGTCGTGGTGGAAGCCCGGGAAGCCCTGCAGGTACAGGCTGCTGACCGCGGCCGGGAAGGACCGCAGCTGCTCGGGCTCTCGCCCGGTGGCGATGACCCGGATCGGCACCGTCGCCGCCCACTGCGACGACGGGTCCGCCGCGGCGCTGCCGAGCGCGGTCACGTCCAGCTCGTCGACGACGTCGCCGAGCACCAGCTCCAGCTGCTCGCGCAGCAGGGCCACCTTCTCCGCGACGTGCGGCGAGGTGCAGAACAGCATCGTGGAGATCTCGTAGCCGATCGGCGCGAAGACGGCCACCTTCGCCGTCGCCGGTGGCGGGGAGCCGGTCACCGGGCCGATCGCCACCCGGTCCGGCCCGACCTGCGTGAGCTGCACGGTCTCCAGGTGCACCGTGGCGTCCGGGTTCAGGTAGCGCGGGCCCTGGATCTCGTAGACCAGCTGCGCGGTGACCGTGTCGACGGTGACCATGCCACCGTCCCGCGCGTGCTTGGTGATGACGCTGCTCCCGTCCGCGGCGATCTCGGCGATCGGGAAGCCCGGCCGCGCCATCCCGGGCACGGTCAGGAACCCGGAGAAGTTGCCGCCGGTGGCGTGCGCGCCGCACTCGATGATGTGCCCCGCGGTCACGGCGCCGGCCAGCGCCCCCCAGTCGTCCGGTGTCCACCCGTGCCACCAGGCGGCGGGCCCGACGGTCAGCGAGGCGTCGGTGACCCGGCCGGTCACGACGATGTCGGCTCCGGCCCGCAGCGCCTCGGCGATGCCGAAGCCGCCGAGGTAGGCGTTGGCCGCGATCGGCTCCACGCCCCAGTCCTTCAGCGGGGCGTGCGTGTCCAGGTTCTCCAGCGCGAAACCCTCGGCGTGGAACTCCTCGAGCCGGCCGACCAGGTTGTCGCCCTCCACGTGCGCCACGCGCAGCTCCAGCCCGGCGTCGGTGACCAGCCCGCGCACCGCCGCGGCCAGCCCGGCGGGGTCGAACCCGCCGGCATTGGTGACGACCTTGATCCCGCGCTCGGCGATCACCGCGAGGTGCGGGGCCAGCTGGCGGAAGAAGGAGGGCGCGTACCCGCCGCGCTCCGGGTTCTGCCGGTGCGCGGTGGCCATGCCGGCGAGCGTCACCTCGGCCAGGTAATCGCCCATGAGCACGTCGACGGGGTCACCGGCCAGCGCCTCCTCGATCGCGGTGGACCGGTCACCGAGGTAGCCGGAGAAGTTGGCGATGCGCAGCGGCGGTCGATCGCTCATGGCCGGACCGTAGCGAACCGCCCCATCGGGACGGTGACCTGCGACATACGGCGGGATACGGTCGCCTTCCCGCCCGCCGACCCCGAAGGAACAGCCGACGTGAGCCCTGCCGACGTCCTCGCCGACCTGGACACCCTCTACCGGGACCTGCACGAGCACCCGGAGCTCGCCTTCGCCGAGCACCGCACGGCCGGCATCGTGGCCGAGCGGTTGGAGGCCCTCGGCTACGAGGTGACCACCGGGATCGGGCGGACCGGCGTCGTCGGCGTCCTGCGCAACGGGCCCGGCCCGACGGCGATGCTGCGCGCCGACATGGACGCCCTCCCGGTGCTCGAGGAGACCGGCCTGCCCTACGCCAGCGCGGCACGGGCGACCGCGGCCGACGGCACCGAGACCCCCGTGATGCACGCCTGCGGGCACGACGTCCACGTCACCTGCCTGCTCGGCGCGGCCGCCACCCTCGTCGCGGAGCGCGACACCTGGAGCGGCACCGTGCAGGTCCTCTTCCAGCCGGCCGAGGAGGTCGGCGGCGGCGCCCAGTCGATGATCGACGACGGCCTCTTCGACCGGGTCGGCCGCCCCGACGTGGTGCTCGGCCAGCACGTCGGCCCGCTGCCGGCCGGCCTGCTGGGCCTGCGGAAGGGCCCGGCGTTCGCCGGCGCCGACATGCTGCACATCGTGCTGCACGGCCGCGGCGGGCACGGCTCGCGGCCCGAGACGACCGTCGACCCGGTGGTCATGGCCGCGTCCACCGTCATGCGGCTGCAGACGATCGTGTCCCGCGAGGTGGCCGGAGGGGAGTCCGCCGTCGTCACCGTCGGGGCGCTGCACGCGGGGCACGCCGGCAACGTCATCCCGGAGCGGGCCGAGATGCGGGTAAGCCTGCGCTCCTACGACGCCGAGGTCCGCGAGCGGCTGATGACCTCGATCGACCGCATCGTCCGCGCCGAGGCCGCGGCGTCGGGCGCCGAGCAGGACCCCGAGGTGAACCTTAAGGAGTCCTTCCCCGTCCTGGTCAACGACCCGGACGCCTGCGCCCGCACCCAGGCCGGCTTCGACCGCGACCTCGGTCCCGGGCTGACCGTCGACCCCGGGCAGGTCACCGGCAGCGAGGACGTCGGGATGCTCGCCACCGCCGCCGGCGTGCCGCTGGTCTACTGGCTGCTCGGCGGCGCGGACCCCGCCGCCTTCGCCGGCGTGACCGACCGCGAGGGCCTGGCGCGGGTGGTCCGCGAGCTGCCCTCCAACCACTCGCCGCAGTTCGCGCCGGTCATCGAGCCGACGCTGAGCACCGGGGTCAAGGCCCTGGTCTCCGCGGCCTGCACCTGGCTGCCGGTCGAGGGGCGCGCGCAGGGCTGACCGCCCCCGGAACGCCCAGGAGGGGTGGAGCCCCGTGGCTCCACCCCTCCTGCGCGTGGTGCGGCGGCCCGGTGGCCGCCGCGTCGGGTGATCAGGCGGTCGGCACCGTGATGGTGGCGACGCCGATCAGGAAGTCACCCGCGAGGGCGTCGGTCATGAACGTGGAGTTCAGCAGCTCGGCGGCCTCGGCGCTGAGCAGCACCTCGGTGCCCTGCAGGACCGCCTCGCCGCCCTCGATGGCCGGCGGGTTCAGGGTGCTGCCGTCCAGGTCGAACAGCGGCGCGCTCGGCGCGGCGAGCTCGCCGTTGACCGAGACGTCACCGAACAGGCGCGAGGGGGTGCCCGGGTCGATGGTGAAGTTGGTCAGCTCGACCGTGGTGCCGCCGGCGGTGAGGCTCAGGCCGCTGCCCTGGTGGAACAGGGTGCCCTGCACGTAGGGCTTGTAGCCGGTCTCCTTGTCGAACACCGTCACGGTGCCGCCGGTGATCGGGAAGGTCACGGAGCCGTCGGCGAGGGTGGCGCCGCCGATGGTCCCGGGGGTCAGGCCGAGGGTGCCCAGGGCGTCGACGAAGCCCTGGTCCAGGGCGACGGCCGTGGTGCCGCCCGCGGGGATGGCGGGCAGGGAGGCGACCGGCTCCGGGCGGGCGAACTGCGCGCTCGAGGACGACGACGAGCTCGACGCGGCCGAGTCGCCGGACGCGGCGTCGTCGTCGCTGCCGCAGGCGCTGAGGCCCAGGGCCGCGGTCATGGCGACGCCGGCGACCAGAAGCTTGGCGGGGCGGCGGGTGGACGAGTTCATGGTGGCTCCTCGGATCGTTCGGTCGGTGTCACGAGGCCTTCGACCGCTCGCCGTCGATCGGATTGCACGCCGTCGAAAATTTCTGCGGGCGTCCCCCGGATGAACCGCCGAGCGCCCCGCGCGCGAACGCACGTCGTGAGCCGATACCGATCCGCCGACGCCGTCCGCCGCCCCTCCCCGGGCACCGGCCGATGAGCCTCGCGCTGGCCGAGCAGCCCGACGCCGACCTGTACGACACCGCGCTGCGGTCGGCCGACGAGCCGGGGGAGCGGTGGCGCTGGTTCGCCCGGTACGAGGGCGGCCGGCGGCACTCGCTGGCCGGGGCGCTCGGCCAGTGGGTCGGCAGCCCCGACGCCGCCGACCGGGCGCTGCTCGCCCGCGCCGAGGGCACCGTCCTCGACGCCGGGTGCGGTCCGGGCCGGCTCGTCGCCGCGCTCGCCGCGCAGGGCCGGGAGGCCCTCGGCGTCGACACCTCACGCGTCGCCGTGGCCCGCACCCGGGCGCTGGGTGCCGCCGCGCTGCGCCGCTCGGTCTTCGCCCCGCTGCCGGCCGAGGGGAGCTGGGACAGCGTCCTGCTCGCCGACGGCAACATCGGCATCGGGGGCGACCCGGAAGCGCTGCTGACCCGCTGCCGGGAGCTGGTCGCGCCGGCCGGGCGCGTGCTGGTCGAGCTCGGCCCGGCCGGCACCGGGCTGCGCGCCGCCCGCGTCCGGCTCGAGTGCGGTACCCGGCGCGGCAGCTGGTTCCCGTGGGCGCACGTCGGTGTGGACGCCGTCGCAGGGCCTGCGGCCGCCGCCGGCCTCGAGGTCGCCGACACCTGGGAGCTCGAC
Source organism: Blastococcus sp. SYSU D01042 (assembly GCF_054050515.1). Taxonomy (NCBI): domain Bacteria; kingdom Bacillati; phylum Actinomycetota; class Actinomycetes; order Geodermatophilales; family Geodermatophilaceae; genus Blastococcus; species Blastococcus sp. SYSU D01042. The sequence goes on from NZ_JBJGZM010000005.1 coordinate 59,470, forward strand.
GGCCGCTGCTTCGCCCACCTCGCCCCGCGTGCGGGGCGGCCGGTCCGGCTGGGGCTGGCGTCCTGATGCGGGTCCTCGTCACCGGCGGCGCGGGCTTCATCGGCGGGCACGTCGTCGACGCGTTCGTCGCCGACGGGCACGAGGTGCGGGTGCTCGACGCGCTGCTGCCCGCCGTCCACCCGGCCGGGGTCACGCCGGACCTGCCCGCCGCCGTCGAGTTCCTGCACGGCGACGTGCGGGACCCCGCCACGGTGGACCGCGCCCTGACCGGGGTGGATGCGGTCTGCCACCAGGGCGCGATGGTGGGCCTGGGCGTCGACGTGCAGGACATGCCCGAGTACGCCGGCATCAACGGCCTGGGCACCGCGGTGCTGCTGGCCGCCATGGCGCGGGCGGACATCGGCCGGTTGGTGCTGGCCAGCTCGATGGTCGTCTACGGCGAGGGCCGCTACGCGTGCCCGGTCGACGGCGTCGTCCCCGCGGCGGCCCGGCGCCGGGCCGACCTCGACGCCGGCCGGTTCGACCCGCCCTGCCCGCGGTGCGGCCGGCAGCTGGCGTGGGGTCCGGTCACCGAGGACACCCCCACCGACCCGCGCAACACCTACGCCGCCACCAAGCTGCACCAGGAGCACCTGGCCGCCGCGTGGGCGTCCACGACCGGCGGCGGCGCGATCGCCCTGCGCTACCACAACGTCTACGGCCCGCACATGCCGCGCGACACCCCCTACTCCGGCGTCGCGGCGATCTTCCGGAGCGCGCTGGAGGCCGGCCGGGCGCCGCGGGTGTTCGAGGACGGCGGCCAGCAGCGCGATTTCGTGCACGTGACCGACGTCGCTCAGGCCAACCTCCGCGCGCTGACCGCCGCGCCGCCGGAGGCTGCGCTGCGCGCCTACAACGTCGCCTCGGGCACCCCGCACACCGTCGGCGACATGGCCCGCGCGCTGGCCGACGCCTTCGGCGGCCCCGCACCGCAGGTCACCGGCGAGTACCGGGTCGGGGACGTGCGGCACGTCGTCGCCAGCCCCGCCCGGGCCGGGGAGGAGCTGGGCTTCCGCGCGCAGGTGCGGTTCGACGACGGCATGCGGGACTTCGCCACCGACCCGCTGCGCCCGGCGCCCTGATCCGGTGATCACCGCCCCGCCCCGCCCCGACGGGACGACGACGCCCGCCCGAGGCCGCGCCGCCCGCGGGCTCGCCATCGTGCTCGTGGCCGCCGGGGTGCTCGCCGTCTGGCTGACCGGGCGGCAGATCACCCGCGACGGCGGCGACCTGCACCTGCGGGAGGGGTACGTCGTCGTCGGGCCGTTCGACGTCGTGCTCTCCGCCCGGGTGCTGCTGCCGGTGGTGGTCGCGGCGGCCGTCGTGCTGTGGGGGCCGTCGCTGGCCCGGCGGCTGGGCTGGCGGGCGCTGCTCGCTTCGAGCACCGCCGGAGCCGCGGCGTGGGCGGTCGCGCTGGCGCTGAACAGCGGCTGGGACGCGCTCGCCGCGCCGATGGCCACCGAGCACGAGTACGTCGCCGACGTCGGCCGGGTCGGGGACCTCGGCACCTTCCTGTCGACGTTCGTGGACTCCGTGCCGGTCGGGTCGCCCGATCCGTGGGTCACCCACGTGTCCGGGCACCCGCCGGGGGCGCTGCTGGTGTTCGTGCTGCTCGACCGCATCGGGCTGGGCGGAGCGGGGTGGGCGGCGGCGCTGTGCATCGCCGGGGGCGCGCTCGCCGTACCGGCCGTGCTGGTCGCCGTCCGCGTGGTGGCCGACGAGGCCGCGGCCCGCACCGTCGCGCCGTTCGCCGTCCTCCTGCCGGCGGCGGTGTGGATCGCGACCAGCGCCGATGCCCTGTTCGCCGGGGTGACCGCGTGGGGCGTCACGCTGCTGGCGCTGGCCGCGGCCCGGGCGCCCTCCCGCACGGCGTCCCTGCAGGCGCTGGCCGGGGGCCTGGTGCTCGGGCTGAGCCTCTACCTGTCGTTCGGGCTGACCGCGGCCGGCCTGCTCGCGCTGACCGTCGTCCTGCTGCAGCGGGCGCGGCTGGGCTGGGCCGGTGTGGTGCGCGTGCTCGCGGTCGCCGCGCTCGGCGTGCTGGTGGTCGTCGCGCTGTTCACCGTCGGCGGCTACTGGTGGTTCGAGGGCATCGAGGTGGTGGCGCAGCGGGTCCGCGACGGCGCCGCCTACGAGGACCGCGCCGCCGTGGCCCGCTGGTTCCTCGCCGGCAACCTCGCCGCCGGCGCGCTCGCGGCGGGGCCCGCGGTGGTCGCCGGGCTGGCCGGCGTGCGGGGCCGGCCGGCCTGGCTGGTGCTGGCCTCCCTCGGCGGGGTGCTGGCCAGCGACCTCTCCGGCCTGGTGTTGGGGGAGACCGAGCGGATCTGGCTGCCGTTCGTCGTCTGGCTGCTGCCGGCGACGGCGTCCCTGCCGGCCCGCGCCCACCGCTTCTGGCTCACCCTCTCGGCGCTGCTCGCGATCACCGTCGAGGTGACCGTCCGGACGCCGTGGTGAACCGGACTCCGCCCCCGCGACGAATGCCCGGCATGGCTGCTCCCGCTGACCTGACGGTCGACGTCGTCCTGCCCTGCCTGGACGAGGCCGCCTCGCTGCCGTGGCTGCTCTCCCGCCTGCCCGAGGGCTACCGGGCGATCGTCGCGGACAACGGCTCGACCGACGGTTCCGCGGCGATCGCGGCCGCGCACGGCGCCACCGTCGTCGCCGTGCCGCAGCGCGGTTTCGGGGCGGCGGCGCACGCCGGCCTGGAGGCGGCCACCGCCGAGTGGGTGTGCTTCTGCGACGCCGACGGCTCGATGGACCCCGCGCAGCTGCCGCGCGTCGTCGACCCGGTGCGGGCGGGCGAGGCCGACCTGGTGCTCGGCCGGCGGCGCCCCGCCCGCGGCGCCTGGCCGCTGCACGCCCGGCTCGGCAACGTCGCGCTGGCCCGCATGCTGCGCCGGCGCAGCGGGCTGCGGCTGCGCGACCTCGGCCCCATGCGGGCCGCCCGCCGGGACGCGCTCTTGGGCCTGGACCTCACCGACCGCCGGTTCGGCTACCCGCTGGAGATGGTCACCGCGGCGGCCGACGCCGGATGGCGGGTGCGCGAGGTCGACGTCGACTACGGCGTCCGCACCGCGGGCTCCCGGTCCAAGGTCACCGGCACCGTCCTGGGCACCGTGCGCACGGTCCGCGACATGCGCGGGGTGCTGGCCCGGTGAGCGCGCCGCTGCGGACGCAGGTCCTGGTCATCACCAAGGCGCCGGTCCCCGGCCGGAGCAAGACGCGGCTCACCCCGCCGTGCACGCCCGAGCAGGCCGCGGGCATCGCCGCGGCCGCGGTCGCCGACACCCTCGACGCGGTGCGGGCGGCACCGGTCGCCGGTCGCGTCGTCGCCCTCGACGGCGAACCGGGTGCGCTGGACCTCGCCGGCTTCGCCGTCGTCCCGCAGGTGGACGGCGACCTCGGCACCCGGCTGGCCGCCGCCTTCTCCGACGCGATGGCGGGTTCCGGCGCGCCGGCGCTGCTCATCGGCATGGACACCCCGCAGGTGACCCCCGAGCTGCTCGCGCTCTGCGCCGCCCGGCTCGAGGCCGGGGGCCCCGGCACCGCGGTCCTCGGCACCGCCCCGGACGGCGGCTGGTGGGCGCTGGGCGTGCACCGGGCCGGCGACGCGGCCGTGCTGGCCGACGTCCCGATGTCGCGCGAGGACACCGCGGTGCGCACCCGCGAGGCGCTGGAGGCGGTCGGGCTGGTCGTGCTCGACCTGCCCGAGCTCACCGACATCGACCACTTCCCGGACGCCCTCGCGGTGGCCGCCCAGTGCCCGCCCGGCGGCCGGACGGCCCGCGTGGTCGGCTCGGTGGCGGCCGCGGTCGAGGTGCGCACGTGAGCAGCGCCGTCGACCGGCTGCTCGGTGCGCGGGTGCCCGGGCCGCCGGAGGCCCTGCGCCGCGGTCCCTTCCGCGAGGGCGCCTTCCCCAGCCCGCTGCACTCGGAGCGACGGGCCGCCCGCGTCGGGCTGTGGCTGGGCCTGGCCTTCGCGGTCTGCTTCGTCACCGGGCTGATCAGCCACCTGGTCCAGCACCCGCCCGGCTGGTTCGTGTGGCCGGCCTCGCCCAGCTGGCTGTACCGGCTGACGCAGGGGCTGCACGTGGCCACCGGCTTCGCCGCCGTCCCGCTGTTCGCGGTCAAGCTGTGGACGGTCTACCCGGCGCTGTTCGCCTGGCCGCCGGCCGGCTCGGTCGCCCGGGTGGTCAGCCGGCTGTCGATCCTCGTGCTGGTCGGGGCGGCGGCGATGCAGCTGGTCACCGGGATCATCAACACCGCCCAGTGGTATCCCTTCGGCTTCTTCTTCCCGGTCGCCCACTACTGGACCGGCTGGATCGCGATCGGCGCCATCGCGGTGCACGTGGCCGCGAAGGCACCGGAGATCCGACGCGGGCTGGCCCGGCGCGGCAGCCCGGCCGCGGTCGCGGGACTGCCCGCCGAGCAGGCCGCCCGGGACGAGGCGGCCGAGACCGCCGACGTGCCCCGGCGGGCCTTCGTCCTCGCCGCCGGGCTGGGCGTCGGCGCGGTCACGCTCACCACCGTCGGGCAGACGTTCTCGCCGCTGGGCTCGGTGTCGGTGCTCGCCCCCCGGCAGCCCGGCGTCGGCCCGCAGGCGCTGCCGGTCCGGCAGACCGCGCGGGCGGCGGGCGTCACCGACGTCGGGCCGGACTACCGGCTGGTCGTCGAGGGCCCGGACCGGCTGGAGTTGAGCCTGGCGGACCTCGCCTCCTTCCCGCAGCGCACCGAGCGGCTGCCGATCGCCTGCGTCGAGGGCTGGAGCGCGAACGCGACCTGGACCGGCGTCCGGCTGGGTGACCTGCTGGCCGAGGCGGGCCTGGCGCGCGACACCGAGGTCGTCGTCGAGTCGCTGCAGGAGGGCGGGCTCTACCGGCGCTCGACGGTGGCGCCGCCGCACGCCCGGAGCCCGCGCACGCTTCTGGCCACCGGCCTGAACGGCTCGCCGCTGCACCCCGACCACGGCTACCCCGTGCGGCTGATCGCCCCCAACCGCCCGGGCGTGATGCAGACCAAGTGGGTCGCCCGGGTGACGCCGGCATGACCGCCGCGACCCCGGCCGCCCGCGGCCCGTGGTGGCGGTGGCTGTTCCTCCTGCCCGGGCTCGCGGCAGTGGGCTACGGCGCCGTCGGGCTGGTGGCCGCCGACGTCCCGCTCCTCGCCTGGACGACCTGGTTCGTCGGCAGCGCGCTGCTGCACGACCTGCTGGTCGCGCCGGCCTGGATCGGGCTGGGCTGGCTGGCCGCCCGGGTGCTCCCGCGGCCCGCGCGCCCGGCCGCCGTCGTCGGCGCCGCGGTGTCCGGAGTGCTCACCCTGGTGGCGCTGCCGTTCCTGCTGGGCCCGGGTGCCCGGCCGGACAACCCGTCGTTCCTGCCGCACGACATCGGCCGCAACCTGCTGCTGATCGTCGTCGCGGTGCTGGCCGCGGCCGCGGTGTGGGGGGCCGTCGCGACGCTGCGCGCCCGCCGGACCGGCTGATCCCGGTCAGCCACCCACCTGCGTGGCGGCGCGCTCGGGGCTCATCCGCTGTGCGCGGGCGATGATCCGGCGGCAGCGCAGCTCGAGCACGACGACGGCGATGCCGAACAGCCGGAACTGCTTGTTGGTCGTCTGCCTGGCCAGGTACCGCGCGTAGACCTGCTGGGCGATGACGGCGACGCGGAAGAGGCCGAACACCTCGTACCAGGCCCACTCGCCGTAGGTCACCGTCGAGCCGGTGCGGGCGCAGTAGTGGGCGACGACCTGCTCGCGGGTCAGCATCCCGGGCAGGTGGGTCGGCTGCCGGCGGAACGCCTGCATGAGCCGGCCGTCGTCGGCCTGCACCCAGTAGCCGAGCGAGCTCGCGAGGTCCATCAGCGGGTCGCCGACGGTGGCCAGCTCCCAGTCGAGCAGCCCGATCGGGCGGGTGGGGTCGGCCGGGTCGAGGACGACGTTGTCGAACCGGAAGTCGTTGTGCACGAGGGTGTGCGGCCGGTCGGCGGGCTGGTTCCCGGCCAGCCAGGCCATGACCGGACCGAAGGTGCCGACGTTCCAGGTGCGGGCCCGGCGGTAGCGCTCGGACCACCCCTCGACCTGCCGGCGCACGTACCCCGGGCCCTTGCCGAGGTCGGCCAGGCCGGCGCCCGCGACGTCGACCGAGTGCAGGTCGGCGAGCAGGTCGAGCACGTTGCGGCACAGCGCGGCCACCTGGTCGCGGTCGAGGTCCACGCCGCGCGGCAGCTCCTTGCGGGGGATGGGGCCGGCCAGCCGCTGCATGACGTAGAACGGCGTCCCGATGACGCCGGCGTCCGCGCACAGCGCGACGGTGCGCGGGACGTAGGGCAGCACCCGGCCCAGCTCGGTCTGGATGCGGTGCTCGCGCGCCATGTCGTGCGCGCCGCCCGCGTGCGTGCCCTTGGGCGGGCGCCGCAGGATCAGGTCGCCGTCGGGGTAGCGCAGCAGGTAGGTCAGGTTGGACACGCCGCCGGCGAACTGCCGCACCTCCGGGACCGCGGCGAGGTCCACCCCGGCGTCCTCCGCGTGGGCGGCCAGCCAGCCGGCCACCGCGGCGACGTCGAAGGCGTCCTCGGCGCGGACCTCCCGCGCGCCGCCGTCGTCCGGCGTCACGTGAGCTTCCGGACGACCGACAGCGGCAGCACCTTCATGAGGAACCCGATGGGCACCCACGGCCAGGCCGGGACGTAGGCCGTGGCGCGGCGCCTCTCGATCGCCCCGACCATGCTGCGGACGCCGGTGCGCGTGTCGACCATGAACCGCGTCTTCTGCGCCACGTGGGCGTTCATCTCCGACCGGATGTAGCCGGGGTAGATCACCGAGACGTCCAGCCCCGGGATGCGCTCGGACCGCAGCCCCTCGGCCAGCGCGGCGACCCCGGCCTTGGTGGCCGCGTAGGTGGTCATCGCCTTGCGCATGCCGCGCAGCGCCGACATCGACGAGATGAGCACGAGGTGCCCGCGCCCCTGGCGGCGGAAGATCTCCAGCGCCGCCTCGGTCTGCGCCAGCGCGCCGACGAAGTTCGTCATCGCGGTGGCCCGGTTGGCGTCGGCCCGGCCGGTGCCCAGGGCCGCGCCCTTGCCGATGCCGGCGTTGACGACGACCCGGTCGAGGGTGCCGAACGACTCCGCGAACCGGCCGAACACCGCGGGGACGGCGTCGGCGTCGGTGACGTCGAGCGCCGCGGTCTCCACCCGCCGGCCGGTGCGTGCGGTGATCTCCGCGGCCAGCGCGTCGAGCCGGTCGGTGCGCCGGGCGCACAGCGCCAGGTCGTAGCCGAGGTCGGCGAACTGCCGGGCCATCTCCTCGCCCAGGCCGGAGCTGGCCCCGGTGATCAGGACGACGCCGCGGCTCACGCGGACACCCCGTCCTGCTGCTCGGCGGCGTGGATGCGGGCGCCCATGCCGAGCATCTGCCGGTCGTACAGCTTCCGGGCCAGCCGCTTGGTCCAGAAGGCGATCCGCGCGTTGCGGTCGGGGAGGACCAGGAAGCGCTTCGCGTCCACGGCCCGCACCACCCGCTCGGCGATCTCGTCGGCACCGAGCTTCGAGCCCTCGATGAGGCGGGTGGCGACCGTGTCCATCATCGGGTCGTCGCCGCCGAGGGAGGCCGCCAGGTTGGTGCGGAAGAACGTCGGGCAGACGACCGAGACGTCGATGCCCCACGGCGCCAGCTCCCAGCGCAGGCTCTCCGACAGCGCGACCACCGCGGCCTTGCCGGCGTCGTAGGAGGTCATGGCCGGCGGGTGCACCAGCCCGGCCGCCGAGGCGACGTTCACCAGGTGGCCGCTGCGCTGCTCCTTGAACAGCGGCACGAAGGTGCGGCAGCCGGTGACGGCGCCCAGGACGTTGACGTCCAGGACCCGGCGCCAGTGGTCGGCGCCGAGCCGGTCGATCCGGCCGCCGGCGGCGATCCCGGCGTTGTTGACCAGCAGGTCCAGCCCGCCCAGGTCGGCGCGCACCCGGTCGCGCGCCGCGACCCAGTCGCCCTCGTCGGTGATGTCGAGCCGCTGGTACAGCGCGCCGGCGGGCACCTCGGCCCGCGGGGCCAGGTCGGTCACCAGCACCCGGTCGCCGCGGGCGGAGAAGCGGGCCGCCAGCGCGGCACCGAGCCCGGAGGCCCCACCGGTGATGAGCACCCGGCGCGGGCCGGGTCGAGCGTCGTCGGTCATGGGCGTCACGCTAGGCGAGCGTCCCGCCGCCGCAGGAACTCGGCCAGCGGCCGGTGGGTCACCCCGCCCAGGCGCAGCCCGACCACCCGGCCGGCGGCGTCGCGCTCCAGCGGGACGAGCTCGCCCGCGGCGCCGAAGCCGGGCTGCGCCGCGACCCGGAGCGTGGCGGCGTCGACGACCTGCAGCTCCTCCATCGCGTGCAGGGGGTCGGGCAGCGTCGGGCGGACCAGCACGAGCCGGCCGCCCAGCTCGACGACGTCGAGCACGCCCCACAGCCCGGCGAACCGGCCGGTGAGGTGGGCGAGCGGCGGCGCGTCCGCCGGGGGTGCCGGCACCTCCGCGCGCGGGGTCAGCGCGGCGTCGACCAGCTTCACCAGGCCGTGCGCGAGCTCCTGCGCCGGACCGTCGACGGCGTTGGTCAGCACGCTCACGACCAGCCCGGCGGTGGGGTCGGCGAGGGTGAGGGTGATGTGCCCGGGCCAGCCGCCGCTGTGCCCGACCAGCTCGCGGTCCCCGACCCGGGTCAGGTCGACGCCCAGGCCGTAGCGGCCGATCTCGGTGCCGTAGGCGGTGACCACCGACTCCTGGCGCTGCATCAACCGCCGGGACCCGTCGGTCAGCAGGCGGTCACCGCCGAACACGAGCGCCGCCTCGGCGAAGGCGCTGAGCTCCTCCGCGGTGGACCAGAACCCGGTGGCCGGGGCCCAGGCGCCGGTGGGCGCGACGCCGAGGGCCAGCCGGCGGTGCTCGCCGAGCAGCAGCGCGGTGTGCCCGGCGGCGTACTCGCCGGCCCGCCGCGGGTCGTGGTCGGCGCCGGTGCGCGTCAGACCGAGCGGCTCGAGGACGGCGGTGCGCAGGTGCTCGGCGAAGGGCGTGCCGGTCACCGCCTCGACCGCCTGGCCGACCAGCGCGTACCCGACGTTGGAGTACTTGAAGTGCTCGTTGCGGTCGTGCACCGCCCCGCCGTCGAGGACGGCGGCGAGCAGCGCGGCGCGGTCGGGGAAGGGCGCCTCGAGCTGCCAGAAGTCGGCGTGCGCGCCGTCCCGCGTGACGCCGGACTGGTGGCCGAGCAGCTCGCGCACGGTGGCCCGCGCGAGCGGCGAGCCGGTCTCGGCCAGCTCGGGGACGAAGGACCCGACCGGGTCGTCGAGCCGCATCCGGCCGGCCTCGACCAGCTGCAGCACCGCGGTCGCGGTGAACGTCTTCGAGTGGGAGGCGACGGGGAACAGGTGCCCGGTGGTGAGCGGCGTCCCGGTGGTGGCGTCCGCGACGCCGACGGCGGCCGACAGCACCAGCTCGCCGCCGGACCGGACGGCCACCTGCGCGCCCGGGACGCGGCGGTGCGCGACCTGCGTCCCGAGCCACTCCCGGAGGTAATCGGCGGCGGCGCGGACGGTCGCGGGAAGGTCGGCGGGGTGCTGCGTCACGCGACCGAGCGTGTCACGGGCGGCGCGTCCGGCGGACGGGCCGGGCGGGCACCGATGTCACGCGAACGTCACGCGGGAGGACCTTCTCGGCAACAGCCGCCCCGTCTACTCCCGCAGGACAGCGACCACTCCCAGTAGACGAGAGGCTCCCGTGGACGTCGGCAGCACTGCATTCATCCTCGCGGCCACGATGGCCGTCGCGCTCATGATCCCCGGCCTGGCGCTGTTCTACGGCGGCATGGTCTCCTCCCGCAGCATCCTCAACATGATCATGATGGTGTTCGGCGCCGTCGCGGTGGTGGGCGTGCTGTGGACGGTGTTCGGCTTCTCCGCCGTCTTCGGCGACTCCTACGGCGGCGCCGGCCTGCTCGGGGACGTCACCGAGTACGCCGGCCTGGGTTCCCTGATCGCCGGTGACGAGGAGGCCGCGCTCCCGCCGGCTCTCGTGGCGGTGTTCCAGGCCCTGTTCGCCGTGATCACCACCGCGCTCATCGCGGGTGCGGTGTCCGACCGGGTGCGGTTCGGGCCGTGGCTGCTGTTCGCCGGCCTGTGGGCGGCGCTGGTCTACTTCCCGGTCGCGCACTGGGTGTTCGCGTTCGACTCCGCCGACGGCTCGGTCACCGGCGGCTGGATCGCCAACAAGCTGGCGGCCGTCGACTTCGCCGGTGGAACGGCGGTGCACATCAACGCCGGCATCGGCGCGCTGGCCCTGGTCCTCGTCGTCGGCAAGCGCACCGGCTGGCCCCGGCAGGCCCGGCCCAACAACCTGCCGCTGGTCGCGCTCGGCGCCGGCATCCTGTGGTTCGGCTGGTTCGGCTTCAACGGCGGCTCGGCGCTCGCCGCGGGCAACAGCGCCTCGGTGGTCATGCTGAACACGTTCAACGCGACCTGCACGGCGATCCTGGCCTGGCTCGTGGTGGAGAAGCTGCGCGACGGGCACGCCACCACGCTCGGCGGCATGTCCGGCGCGATCGCGGGCCTGGTGGCCATCACGCCGGCCTGCGGTGCGGTGACCCCGCTCGGCGCCCTCGCGGTCGGGGCCGTCGCCGGCGCGATCTGCCCTCTGGCCATCGCGCTGAAGTACCGCTTCGGCTACGACGACGCGCTCGACGTCGTCGGCGTCCACCTGGTCGGCGGCATCGTCGGCACCCTGCTGGTCGGGTTCCTCGGCTCGGCCGAGGCCCCCAGCGGCCGGGACGGGCTCTTCTACGGCGGCGGGCTCGAACTGCTCGGCGTCCAGGCGGTCGCCGCCGCCGCGGTCGTCGGCTACGGCTTCGTCGTCTCGCTGCTCATCGCCTTCGCGATCCACAAGACGATCGGGCTGCGGCTGCCGGCGGAGTCCGAGGCGAGGGGCACCGACCTCGACCAGCACGCCGAGGTCGCCTACGACCTGGAGGGCACCGTGCAGACGCCGGGCACCTCGCCCACGCCGCAGGCGGTCGTCGCCTCGGCGGAGCGGCTGGTCGCACGGTCCGCCGCGGAGGGCCAGCCGACCAGCTGATCCACCGCGGGGACGAGGGGCCGGCACTGGTGGGGTGCCGGCCCCTTCGTGGTCCCGAGGGGCGCGGGTCAGGCCAGGTGGCCGTAGGCGGTGACGGCGAGGAAGCGGATCGGGAGCTCGACGAGCTCGGCCGGGCCGTGCGGGCCCTCGCCGTCGAACACCAGCGAGTCGCCCGGGCGCATCTCGTACCGCGCCTGGCCGTGGCCGTAGACCATGACGCCGTCGAGCATGTACAGGAACTCGGTCCCCGGGTGCTGGAACAGCGGGAACACCTCGCTGGCCTCGGTGAGGGTCACCAGCAGCGGCTCGAGCCGCTTGTGCTCCCCGCGCAGCGCGCCGAGCAGCTGGTAGAGGTGGCCGACGTTGCTGCCGCGGCGGGCGATCTGGGCGCCGTGACCGGCCGGGGTGTGCACGGCCTCGCGCTGGGCGTCCAGCCCGCGGAAGAGCGCGGTGACCGGCACGGCCAGCGCGTCGGCCAGCCGGGCCAGGCTGGAGAGGCTGCACGAGGTCTGGGCGTTCTCGATCTTGGACAGCATCGCCTTGCTCATGCCGGTCAGCCGGGCGAGCTCGGCCAGCGAGATGCCCTTGGCCAGCCGCAGCTCGCGGACGCGCATCGCGATGACGTCCTCGAGGTGCCCGCTCGGCGTCTCGTCCTGGGTGGCGCCCTCGGGCTCCGGCACGACCTCCATGGCGCGAGCTTAGGTGCGGTGAGCACTCCCGAACGGCGATGCCGCGAGAACGTAACGGCCGGGTAACCCGTCCGGGTGTCCACTGTCCCTACCGTCTGTCCACCACCAGTGGACGACCCTCGGAGCGGACATGACCACCAGCGCGACCCGCATCGGACACGTCAGCGGAGCCTTCCGCGACCTCCAGCGGATGACCGACCCCGGCACCCGCGCCTACATCGGTGACGCCTTCGCCAACCCGGGTGGCGCCGAGATCTGCAGCGGGTTCTTCGAGCTGTTCGCCGGGGCGCCGCTGGACTACGAGTACACCTACGACGAGATGAAGGTCGTCGTCGAGGGCGAGTTCCACCTGACCGACCTGGACAGCGGGCAGCAGGTCGTGGCCGGGCCCAAGGACGTGCTGTTCTTCCCGAAGGGCTCGCGGATCCGCTTCGAGACGCCGGACCGGGCGCTGGGTTTCTACACCGGCCACCGCTCCTTCGCGCCCTGACCGCCGTGGGCGCGGAACACACCAGCGTGCCCCGCTGGGGCAGGGAGCGGCCGGCGCCGGACCCGGCCACCCGGGCGCTGCTGCTCATCGGGTTCGGTGCGCGGGGCGCCGCGATCACCACCGGCTGGGCCGCGGACGCGCCCGCGGGCCGGCCGGTCGAGGTGCTGGTCGCCGACTCCGCCGACGAGTCCGTGCTCGCCGTCCTGGTCGCCCGGATCGCCGCGGCGCGGGTGGGGTGGCGGCTGATGCTGGCCGGTCCGGAGGTCGACGTGCTGGCCGCGCGCGCGGTCGCGGTGCGGGAGGGCGTGCTGGACGCGGAGATCCGGTGCGCGGTCACCGGTGCCGAGCGCAAGCGGGTGTTCTGCCCGCACTGCCGGACGACGACGTCGACGACCGCGCCGGTGTCGGGGGAGACCCCGTGCGACGGCTGCGGACGGCGGCTGCACGTCTACGCGCACGTCTCGCGCCGAGCCGGTGCGTACCTGGGCTTCATGGCCGACGCCGAGGAGGTGGCGTGACCGCGACCCTGCCCGCGCCGGTGGCCGAGCGCACCGGCGTCCTCGTGCTCGAGGTGGCCGCGGTGGCCGACGCGGCACCGGGCATCCGCACCGTCTCGTTGCGGCGTCCCGGGGGTGGGCTGCTGCCGGCGTACCCGCCGGGCAGCCACGTCGTCCTCGACTGCGGGGACCGGCGCAACGCCTACTCGCTGACCGGCGACGGGTCGCCCGTCGAGGAGTACCGGGTGTCGGTGCTGCTGTGCCCGGACGGGGACGGCGGCTCGGCGTTCGTGCACCGGCTCGCGGTGGGGGACGTCGTGACCGCCTCCCGGCCGCGCAGTGCGTTCGCGCCGGTGTCGACAGCGCGGCACCACGTCCTCGTGGCCGGTGGCATCGGGATCACGCCGATGCTGTCGCACGCCCACGCTGCGGTGCGGTGGGGGCGCTCGTTCGAGCTCCTGTACGGGCACCGCCCGGGTGCCGGGGCGCACCTGGCCGAGCTGCGCGAGCTGTGCGGCGACCACCTGGCCGCGTACGGCTCGACGCCGGAGATGCTGGCCGCGGTGCGGGCGGCGCTGGCCGACCGGCCGATCGGCACGCACGTGTACGTGTGCGGGCCGGCACCGCTGATCGCGTTCGTCGAGGAGACGGCCGCGGAGCTGGGCTGGCCGGAGCAGCGGGTGCACGTCGAGCGGTTCTCGGCCGCCGACCTGGACCCGGGGGAGCCGTTCACCGCCCGGCTGGCCCGGTCCGGCAGGCGGGTGCCCGTGCCCTCCGGCACCAGCCTGCTGGCCGCGCTGGAGGGGGCCGGCGTCGCCGTGCCGAATCTCTGCCGGCAGGGCGTCTGCGGCGAGTGCCGCGTGCCGGTGCGGGCGGGGCGTCCGCTGCACCGCGACCTGTACCTGTCCGAGGCCGAGCGCGCCGCCGGCGACTCGGTCATGTGCTGCGTCTCCCGCAGCGCCGACGACGAGCTGGAGCTGGACCTGTGACGACCGCCCTGTCCGCGCGGGTCGCCCGCTTCCCCTTCCCCTTCGCCACCGACAGCTACCGGTACTCGACGAACGTCGAGCCGGCGCGCCGGCCGGTGACGACGGCGGCCGGCGGCTGGGGTGCCGGCGTCCTGGACGTGGACGACGACCACGCCGCCGAGCTGGCGGTGCGCCGGGCGGTGCTGGCCGCCGACCCGACGCGCTGCCAGGAGCTGCCGCACATGCGCGTGGCGTCGTGGGATGCGCTGACCACGCTGCTGCCCGAGCTCGCCGCGACGTGCCCCGGGTCCACGAGCCTGGACCGGGACGGCGACCTCTGGACGTGGCGCAACGACCTGCTCGGCACCGCGCGCAGCTTCACGGTCGGCGACGACGCCTCGCTGCCGGAGGGGCCGCTGGCCCTCCTCGGCAGCCAGGTCCAGGAGGACGTCGTCCTGCTCGACCAGCGCGAGGGCGCGCTGTGGGCCGACGCGGGCCTGGTCACGTTCGCGGCCGACTGGTCGATGGGGTTCGACGTCGGCATGCGTTTCCTCGAGGTGCACGGCCCGGTGCCGCGGGTGCACGAGGCCGGGGTGGTGCAGCGGGCCGAGCAGTTCCTCATGCGCCTGCAACCGGGGGAGGAGTACCGGCGGACGAACTGGACGATGACGGTCGACCGCCGGCTGGACACGTCCACGGAGACGTATGCCGAGTGGGGCCGCGACCGGCGGCTGGTGGTCGACGACCCGGCGCTGCCCGACCGGCTGCACCTGCGGGTGGAGGTGCAGCACCTGATCCGGCTCGGCGTCTCGAACGCCATCTGCTTCCTGGTGCGGACCCACCTGCTCTCGCTGCGCGAGCTGGCCACGGTGCCGGAGTGGCGGCGGCGGTTCGGCGCCGTCCTGGCGGAGCTCCCCGACGACATGGCGGACTACAAGGGCCTGACCCGCTTCCGCGGCGCGGCGGTGGACTGGCTCGCTCGTCAGGGGTGATCGCTACGGTCGGCGGGTGCTGCAGACGGTCGCGGTCGAGGGCTACCGGTCGCTGCGCAGCCTGGTCGTCCCGCTCGGCCGGCTGACCGTCGTCACCGGCGCGAACGGCTCGGGCAAGTCCAGCCTGTACCGGGTGCTGCGGCTGCTCGCGGCCACGGCGGACGGCGGCGCGGTGCGGGCGCTCGCGGCCGAGGGCGGGATCGACTCGGTGCTGTGGGCGGGCCCGGAGGCCGGCGGGAGCGGGCCCGGCACCGTGCGCACCCGGCCGGTGGCGGTGCGGATCGGCCTCGGGAGCGACGACCTGTCCTACGCGGTCGACTTCGGGCTGCCGCGGCCGGACGGGGAGTCGATGTTCCAGCGCGATCCGGAGATCAAGGACGAGGTCGTGTGGGCGGGGCCGGTGCTCCGGCCCTCGGCGCTGCTCACCCGGCGAGCGGGGCCGGCGGTCATGATCCGGGAGGGCGACCGCTGGGTCGACTCGGGCCGCCGGCTGGCCAGGCAGGACAGCATGCTGGCCGAGGTGGCCGACGCCGAGAGCGCGCCCGAGGTGCTGCAGGTGCGCGACCGGGTGCGCGGCTGGCGCTTCTACGACTCCTTCCGCACCGACGCCGAGGCCCCGGCCCGGCGCGCGCACCCGGGCACGTTCACCCCGGTGATGGCCGACGACGGCGCCGACCTGGCCTCGGCCCTGCAGACGCTGCGCGAACTGGGGCACGGCGACGAGCTGGACGAGGCGCTGGACCGGGCGTTCCCCGGCAGCCGGGTGGACGTCGTCGACCAGGAGGGGTTGTTCCGGGTGCGGCTGCACCAGGCCGGGCTGCTGCGGCCCCTGGACGCGGCGGAGCTCTCCGACGGCACGCTGCGCTTCTTGCTCTGGACGGCGGCGCTGCTCACCCCGCGGCCGCCGGAGCTGTTCGTGCTCAACGAGCCCGAGACCAGCCTGCACCCCGACCTGCTGGCGCCGCTGGCCGAGATGGTGGTGGCTGCGGCGTCCCGGGCCCAGGTGCTGGTGGTGACCCACTCCGCGGCGCTGCGCGCGCTGCTCGCCGGGGGTGCGGGGGACCTCGACGTGCAGGACGTCCACCTGGTCAAGGAGCACGGCGAGACGCTGATCGACGGCCAGGGGCTGCTGGACGGCCCGCTCTGGCACTGGCCGTCCCGCTGACCCGAGCCGCGCCACGGCTCAGAAGGGCGGCGGTGCGTCGTCCAGCGGCGGCGGTGGTGCTGCCGGCAGCGCGGGTTGGGCGGGCACGTCGGACAGGTCGCGCCGGACGGGTCGTCCCGGTGGGTGCAGGCCCGGTGGTCGGGTGGTGCGGGTGATGCCGGTCGGGGTGGTCACGGTGAGGGTTCCGTCGGGTTGCATCTCGAACCGCCAGCCGCGGGCGAAGGTCTTGAGCCGGTGGTGGGGGCGGCACAGGCAGCAGAGGTTGGAGCAACCGGTGCGTCCGCCGCAGTCGTAGGGGACGACGTGGTCGAGGTCGGTGCGTCCGGCGGGCTGGGCGCAGCCGGGGTGGCGGCAGGTGCGGTCGCGGAGACGGAGGAAGCGTTCCTGGGCCGCGGTGTGCGTGTAGCCGGGCACCTCGGCCGGTGGGCCGGGGACGGGGCACCCGCAGTCGGCGGTCCGGCCGTGGTCGGGGCAGCCGCGGGCGGCCAGCCGGGTGAGCTCCGCGGCGGTGACGGTGGCGAGCAGGACGCCGGCGTCGTCGGAGAGTGCGAGGGAGAGGCCGCCGCCAGCGGGTGCCTGCACGCCCAGTGCACCGAGCTGGGCGAGCAGCTCGCGGAGGTGGGCGGCGGTGATCGGGGTGCCGTTCACGGTGGGGCCGGTGTCACCGGAGGCCGCCCGCGCCACCTTCTCCGCGGTGCCGGCCGGGGCAGAGGTGCGCTCGGGGTAGGGGCGCCCCGGCCGGTGGAGTGCGGACACGGGTGCGTGCAGCGTCAGGTGGGCGGTCACGTCCGGTGCGTCGCCGCCGCCGGAGCCCAGCACGCGGGCGGCGTGCGCCTCGGCGCGCAGCAGGTCGATCGGCCGGTCATCACCGGCAGTCCTCGCGAGCTGCGCCGCCCGGTCGATGACCGACCACATCGCCGCCGCCACCGGTGCGGGCAGCTCCGTGGACAGGTTCGACATGCCGTCGCCGGTCGGGTGGAGGCGCACCGCGGCGCGCCGCTCGGCCTCCAGGCGGCGGCGTTCGGCGAACTCCTCGTCCGCCGCCTCGGCGGCGGCGATCAGCCGCTTGCGCAGCCGCCCCGACGACAGCTCCGCGGCCAGCGGCAGCACCGCCGGCAGGACCACCGCGACCACCTCGTCGGAGGCGGTGGCCAGCACGTCGGCGAATACCCGCGCCCGGAACCAGTCCAACCGGCCCGCGGCGCACTCGGCATGCACCGCCGGCATCCGCTCCACCAGCTGGAACGCATCGAGCAGCACGTCGGCAGCGAAGGACCGCGAGCAGTTCAGCACCATCGCCAGCTCGTCCGGCAGGAATTCCGAGGTGCCGGGCACCGGCGAGCCCGCACCCCGACGGCGCGCACCCGGGTGCCCGGGTGGCGGGTCGTCGGCGTCGGGGCGGTCGGCGGCCAGCCCCATCAGCAGCTCCGCCTCGTAGGCGGCGTCCATCGCCTTCCGGGCCTGCACCCGCTGCAGCTCGGCGACCATCTCCGCCGCCGAGAGGTGCTCGACCGCGATCCGCTCGACCGACGGGGCGCGCCACAGCCACCACTCGACCAGCCCGCCGTCCAGCGGGACGTCGAGAAGAGGGGCCGTCATGGACCGAACATACGTTCGAGGTACGACAGTTCTCCGCGAGCGGCGCCCTGGGACGGGACGCAACACGAACTCCGCCCCGAGGTAACGCCGCCGAAACCGGAGCCGCGTCTACTCACATGCGACAGAGGTTCACGTCAGTGAACAGCCACTCCGGAGGTCCCCGTGTCGCTCACCGCCGCCCGCCCCGACGCACCGCCGGTGCCCGAGCAGCTCCCGCGCACCGCCCCGGCCGCGGCCGATGCCCCTGACCTCGCCACCCGGGCCCGCGCCGACGGCACCGAGTTCATCCTGGCCCTCTTCGTCGACCTCACCGGCAAGCCGTGCGCCAAGCTCGTCCCGATCGAGGCCGTCGAGGAGCTGCAGACCGAGGGCGTGGGCTTCGCCGGCTACGCGGTCGGCGCGATGGGCCAGGAGCCGCGCGACCCCGACCTGATGGCGATCCCCGACCCGACGTCGTACATGCCGGTGCCCTTCCTGCGCCCCGGGCTGGCGATCGTGCACTGCGACCCGCACGTCGAGGGCGCGCCCTGGCCCTACGCCCCGCGGGTGATCCTCCGCGAGCAGCTCGCGAAGGCCGCCGAGTTCGGGCTGGAGCTCAAGGTCGGCGCCGAGGTCGAGTACTTCCTCGTCGAGCGCGGCCCCGACGGCGCGCTGCGGCCGGCCGACGCCAAGGACACCGCCGAGCGCCCCTGCTACGACGCCCGCGGCCTGACCCGCATGTACGAGCACCTGACCGCGGTCTCCAAGGCCATCAACTCGCTCGGCTGGGGCAACTACGCCAACGACCACGAGGACGGCAACGGCCAGTTCGAGCAGAACTTCGCCTACGCCGACGCGCTGACCACCGCTGACCGCGTCGTCACCCTGCGGTACCTGCTCTCGGTCATGGCCGAGGAGCGCGGCATGACCGCCACCTTCATGCCCAAGCCGTTCACCGACCGGACCGGCAGCGGGCTGCACATGCACCTGTCGCTGTGGCGCGACGGCGCACCGGCCTTCCCCGACGCCGACGACGCCCGCGGCCTGGGCCTGAGCCCCCTGGCCTACTCCTTCGTCGCCGGGCTGCTCGACCACGCCTGCGGCCTGCAGGCGGTGCTCGCGCCCACCGTGAACTCCTACAAGCGCACCGGCGCGACCTCCACCCGCTCGGGTGCCACCTGGTCGCCGCGGCAGGCGACCTACGGCGGGAACGACCGCACCCACCTGCTGCGCGTCCCGGACGGCAACCGGGTCGAGCTGCGCGGCGGCGACGGCTCGGCCAACCCCTACCTGGCCGCTGCGGCCGCGCTCGCCGCCGGCCTGGACGGCATCCGCCGCAACCTCGACCCCGGCGACCCGGGCGCCACCCGCAGCGAGCCGCTGCCGCCGACCCTCCTGCACGCCGTCGAGCAGCTCGAGGCCGACCCGGTCGTCGCCGGCGCGCTCGACGCCGCCGGTCCCGGGGTCTGCGAGTACTTCGCCGGCCTCAAGCGCGACGAGTTCTTCGAGTGGCACGGGCAGGTGTCCTCGTGGGAGGTCGACCGCTACGTGACCGCCTTCTGACCCCCCACCGACCACCGAGAGGACCCCACCCATGTGCGGGATCGTCGGGCTCCACCTGCGGGAGCCCTCGCTCCACCCCCGGCTCGGCGAGCTGCTGACCGGGATGCTCTGCCAGGTCACCGAGCGCGGCCCGGACTCCGCCGGCGTCGCCGTCTACGGCGATCCGCGCTGGTCACCGGCCGGGCACGCCTCGGTCTCCCTGCTGCCCGGGACGGCGACGCCGGACGAGGTGGCGACGGCGGTCCGTGCCGCCGTGCCGGACGCCGCGGTCGTCGACGCCGGCCAGACGCTCGTCGTCCACGCACCGGTCCCGGTCGACACCCTGGTCGCCGCGGTCCGCGCCGCGCTGCCGCAGGTGCTCGTGATCGGCCAGGGCGAGGAGGTCGCCGTCCTCAAGGGCGTGGGCCACCCGCAGGCGCTCGCGGCGGAGTTCGGCCTGGCGCAGGCGCAGGGCTGGCAGGGCGTCGCGCACACCAGGATGGCCACCGAGTCGGCGGTCACCCCGGCGCACTGCCACCCGTTCTCGGTCGGCGCCGACCAGTGCCTGGTGCACAACGGGTCGTTCGCCAACCACGCCACCATCCGCCGCGAGCTGAAGGCCGGCGGCGCCGTCTTCGACTCCGACAACGACTCCGAGGTCGGCGCCCGCTTCGTCGCCGCGCAGCTGGCCGCCGGCTACGACCTGGAGAAGTCGCTGAAGCTGCTGTGCGAGCGGTTCGACGGCTTCTACACGCTCCTGGTCTCGACGAAGGACAGCTTCGCGATCGTCCGCGACGCCATCGCCTGCAAGCCCGCCGTCGTCGCCGAGACCCCGGAGTGGGTCGCGATGGCGTCGGAGTACCGAGCGCTCGCCGGCCTGCCCGGCGTCGAGCGCGCCCGCATCTTCGAACCCGAGCCGGAGGAGGTCTACGCATGGCAGCGCTGAGCACGCCGCTGGAGATCGCGCACGAGCCCCGCCCGACCGAGGCGGTCGTCGACCTCTCGGTCTCCGACGTCCGGGCGCTCAACGCCGCCCTGCACCGGCCCGACGTCGCGGAGACCATGCCGTCCTGGCGGGTCGCGCACCCCGACGGCCGGCACAGCATCGCCGTCGGCCTGGACGCCGAGGTGTCGGTCGAGATCGACGGGCACGTCGGCTACTACTGCGCCGGCATGAACAAGAGCGCCACCGTGACCGTCAACGGCAACGCCGGCGTCGGGGTGGCCGAGAACATGATGAGCGGCACCGTCCGGGTGCGGGGCAACGCCTCGCAGTCCGCCGGCGCGACGGCCCACGGCGGCCTGCTGGTGGTCGAAGGCTCGGCGGCCGCGCGGTGCGGCATCTCCATGAAGGGCGTGGACATCGTCGTCGGCGGCGACGTCGGGCACATGAGCGCCTTCATGGGGCAGGCCGGCCGGCTGGTCGTCTGCGGCGACGCCGGGGACGCCCTCGGCGACTCCCTCTACGAGGCCCGCATCTACGTGCAGGGCTCGGTGAAGAGCCTCGGCGCCGACTGCGTCGAGAAGGAGATGCGCGACGAGCACCTGGCCGAGCTCGGCGAGCTGCTCGCCGCCGCCGGCATGGCCGCCGACCCGGCCGGCTTCCGCCGGTACGGCTCGGCCCGGCAGCTCTACAACTTCCACGTCGACAACGCCTCGGCGTACTGAGAGGGCCTCACGTGACGCTCCGCGAATCAGCGACCTTCGACCGCGCCACCATCGCCGACATCCAGCGCGCGGCAGAGACCGGCATCTACGACATCCGCGGCGGCGGGGCCAAGCGCCGCGTCCCGCACTTCGACGACCTGCTCTTCCTCGGCGCGAGCATGTCCCGCTACCCGCTCGAGGGGTACCGCGAGCGGTGCGACACCGACGTCGTCCTCGGCGACCGCAACGCCACCTACCCGCTGCACCTGTCCACCCCGGTGACCATCGCCGGGATGAGCTTCGGCGCGCTGTCCGGCCGGGCGAAGGAGGCCCTGGGCCGCGGCGCCAGCGAGGTCGGCACCAGCACCACCACCGGGGACGGCGGGATGACGCCGGAGGAGCGCGGCCAGTCCAAGCACCTCGTGTACCAGTACCTGCCGTCGCGCTACGGGATGAACCCCGACCACCTGCGCATGGCCGACGCGATCGAGATCGTCCTGGGCCAGGGCGCCAAGCCCGGTGGCGGCGGCATGCTTCTCGGCCAGAAGATCACCGAGCGGGTCGCCGGCATGCGCACCCTGCCGATGGGGGTCGACCAGCGCAGCGCCTGCCGGCACCCCGACTGGACCGGGCCGGACGACCTGGAGATCAAGATCCGCGAGCTGCGGGAGATCACCGACTGGGAGAAGCCGGTCTACGTCAAGATCGGCGCCAGCCGCACCTACTACGACGTCAAGCTCGCGGCCAAGGCCGGCGCCGACGTCATCGTCCTCGACGGCATGCAGGGCGGGACCGCCGCCACCCAGGACGTGTTCATCGAGCACGTCGGCATCCCGACGCTGGCCGCGCTGCCGCAGGCGGTGCAGGCCCTGCGCGAGGAGGGGCTGCACCGTCAGGTCCAGCTCGTCGTCTCCGGTGGCGTCCGCAGCGGCGCCGACCTGGCCAAGTGCATGGCCCTCGGTGCCGATGCCGTGGCGATCGGGACCGCCGCGCTCATCGCGCTCGGCGACAACGCCCCGGAACTGGACGAGGAGTACCGGAAGCTGGGCTCGGCGGCCGGTTTCTACGACGACTGGCAGGCCGGCCGGGACCCCGCGGGCATCACCACGCAGGATACGGAGCTCGCCGACCGGCTCGACCCGGTCGTCGGCGGCCGGCGGCTGGCCAACTTCATCCGCGTCATGACCATGGAGGCGCAGGTGATCGCCCGCGCCTGCGGCAAGGCGCACCTGCACTCCCTGGAGCCCGAGGACCTCGTCGCGCTCACCATCGAGGCCGCCGCGATGGCCCGCGTGCCGCTCGCGGGGACCGGCTGGATCCCGGGGCAGGGGCTGTGAGCAGCGCCGACGTCGTCGTCGTCGGCGGCGGGCTCGAGGGGGCGGCGACCGCGTGGGCGCTGGCGCAGCGGGGGGTCACCGACGTCGTCGTCTGCGAGCGGGACACCGTCGGCTCGGGCGGGACGGGCAAGTCCAGCGGCGTGGTGCGCTGCCACTACGGCGTCTCGTCGCTGGCGGCCATGGCGAACGCCGGGCTCGAGGTGTTCGAGCAGGCCGCCGACGTGCTGGGGGGAGACGTCGGGTTCACCCAGACCGGCTACGTCGTCGGCGTCGGCCCGGAGAACGTCGACGCCCTACGCGCCAGCCTGGCCAACCAGCGTGCGCTGGGCGTGGACACGCAGGAGATCGACCGGGACGAGGTCGCCCGGCTGTGGCCGGCGGCCGACCTGGAGGACTTCGCCGCCTTCGGCTGGGAGCCGCGCGGCGGGTACGGCGACGCCTACCGGACCGCGCAGGCCTTCGCCGCCGCCGCCCGCCGGGCGGGGGTCCGCATCCGGCAGGGCACGCCGGTGGCCGAGGTGCTGGTCGAGGGCGGCCGTGCGACCGGCGTCCGGCTGGCCGACGGCTCGACGCTCGCCGCGGGCACCGTGGTCGTGGCCGCGGGGCCCTGGTCGGTCGCGCTCCTCGCCCCGCTGGGCATCGACCTGCCGGTCCGGGTGCACCGCGAGGCGATCGTGCTGCTCGACCCGGGTACCGACCTGGGCGCCGTCCCGGTCTTCTCCGACCTGGTGTCGCTGCAGTACATCCGGCCCGAGGGCGGCGTTCAGCTGCTGTTCGGCAACAGCGACCTCTCGGTGCCCGAGCCCGCCGACCCCGACGCCTACCTCAACCGGGCCACCGACGACTTCCTCGAGATGGCCGTCGGCAAGATCGCGCACCGGTTCCCGGGGCTCGAGGACGCATCGGTCAGCAGCACCTACGCCGGCTGCTACGACGTGACGCCGGACTTCAACCCGGTGATCTCCGAGACCCCGGTCGACGGGCTGGTCGTCGCGGCCGGGTTCAGCGGTCACGGCTTCAAGATCTCGCCCGCTGTCGGCCGGCTGGTCGCCGACCTCGTCGTCGACGGGAAGTCCTCGCACCCCGACGTCCCGGAGTCGGACTTCCGGCTCTCGCGGTTCGCCGAGGGCCACCTGCTCACCAGCCCCTACCCCTACGTCGGGGCGGGGGAGATGCGGTGAGGGGGTGGACGGTCCTCTCCGGAGGCGGCACGCTGCCGGTCATGGTCGATCCCCGGTACGCGATCCCGCTGGAGGAGTTCGTCGCCGGTGCCGAGGTGGCCCGCGCGGAACAGGTCGAGGTGCAGGCCGAGCCCGTCGTCCCGCTGCCCGCCTACGGCGACCCGCTGCGCTACGGCGACGGCATGACCGGCGACGCCGACGGGGACTGACCCGCGGTCACCAGCCGCGCGGCAGCTGCTTGCGGTCGCGCCTGCCCCAGCCGAGCGCGAGGGTGGCGCCGGCGAGCAGCAGGCCCAGGACCGTCAGCCAGAACAACCCCTTGACGACCGCGCCCAGGATGCTGAGCGCCAGCCAGATCACGACCAGCCAGCCGAGCAGACGCAGCACGAGGGTTCTCCAGGGTCGGGGCAGGTGCACCGACCACCCTATGCCCGGTGTCCCGGCCGCAGGACGCCCGACCCAGCGTCGAGGTCCCCACGCCCAGGGTGAGGAAACGCGGGGCCGGACCGGGAGCCGTGGCCGGGGGGTGCGGGTCCCGCTGCAGTGCATTGACGCGGCGACCCCAGGGGTCCACGGTCGATCCCACGCAGCAGGCGAGGAGGCCGGAGCCGCGGCTGGGCCTCCGCTCGCGGAGGAGGGCCGATGACCGAGACCACCGCCCCCGCCGCCGGCCGCGTACGAGTCGGGCGGTCCCGCGGACCCGCCCCCGGGGGTACCTGCCCGCAGCCCGGGTCCCCCTCCACCGAGCCGCTCCCCGTACCCGCCGGTGCACCGCCCCGCCCGGCCCGACGGCGACCCGGAGGCCGGCGTCCCAGCACGACCCACCCTGCCCGGGCGGGCGCCGTCGGAGCCCCGCGTGCGCGCACGGGGATCCGGCGCGGGGGCGAGAGGGCGGTCCACCATGGCAAGCGTCGGTCTCCTCTACGTCGGAGCGGTCCTCGTCGTCAACGGCCTGATGCTCCTCGGGTACGTGGACGCGCGAGCGGCCGCACCGATGAACCTCTTCGTCGGCGGGCTGCAGGTCGTCACGCCGACGTTCCTCATCGCCACCGCGAACGGTGACCAGGACGCCATCCTCGCCGCCTCCGGGATCTACCTGTTCGGCTTCACCTACCTGTACGTCGGCTTCAACCTGCTGGCGGGCCTCGACGGCACCGGCCTGGGCTGGTTCTCCGCCTTCGTCGCCTGCTGCGCCGTCGTCTACGCGGGCCTGAACTTCGGCCGCTTCGACGACCCCGCGTTCGGCGTCATCTGGCTCATCTGGGCCGTGCTCTGGGGGCTGTTCTTCGTGGTCCTCGGCCTGGGGGTGGAGTCGCTCACCCGCTTCACCGGCGCGGTTGCCGTGGTGGCGGGCGTGCTCACCTGCGCCGGGCCGGCCTTCCTCCTGCTGACCGGCGAGTGGACGGAGTACACGACCACCTGGGCGATCGTGATCGGCGTCGCCACGGTCGTCATCTGCGGTGCCCTCTTCCCGCGGCTCCGCGGCCCGGCCCCGGCCGACTCGTCGGCCGACCCCGAGCTGCCCGCGACCTCTGCGGGTGTGCCCGGTCCCCGGGAGTCCCGGTCCGGGACGTCCGCCGAGACACCCGGACGCACCTGACCTCGACCCGCTCAGCTCCCGGAGGACCCCGTGCCGACGTACCTCTACCGATGCCCGGCGGACGGATCGTTCGAGGCGCGCCTGCCCATGGCGGCCGCCGGGGCGATGTCGGACTGCCCGGTGTGCGGTGCCCCCGCCCCGCGGCGCTTCACCCCGCCGCTGCTCTCCCGCACACCGGCGCCGGTCGCCGCGGCCCGCCTCCGCGAGGAGGCGAGCCGGGACGCGCCGGTCGTCACCACCACCCTGCCGGAGGCCCCGCGCCGGCCGGCACCACCCCGGAACCCGCGGTGGCGAGCGCTACCGCGGCCCTGACGAGCCCGTCGCCGGCGGGCCGGTTCGCACCGTCGAGAAGGAACGGAGATCCGCAATGCCTGATGTGGTGTTCACGGTCGACCAGGCGAAGTCCATGCGCGATCAGGCGGTACCCGGCCACAACAGGTGGCACCCCGACGTCCCCGTGGCGACGATGGTCCGCCCCGGGCAGAGCATCCGGGTGGAGTGCCGCGAGTGGACCGACGGCCAGATCGGCAACAACGACTCGGCCAACGACGTCCGCGACGTCGACCTGACCCATGCGCACATGCTGAGCGGGCCCATCGGGGTGGAGGGCGCGGAGCCCGGCGACCTGCTGGTCGTCGACATCCTCGACCTCGGGCCGGTGCAGCAGCCGCAGGAGTTCGGCGACGCCCCGGGCCAGGGGTGGGGCTACACCGGCGTGTTCGCCAAGGTCAACGGCGGCGGGTTCCTGACCGACTACTACCCGGACGCCTACAAGGCGATCTGGGACTTCCAGGGGCAGGTCGCCACCTCGCGGCACATCCCCGGGGTCCGCTTCACCGGCATCACCCATCCCGGGCTGTTCGGGACGGCGCCGTCGGCCGACCTGCTGGCACGGTGGAACGCCCGCGAGCAGGCCCTCATCGACACCGACCCTGACCGGGTCCCGGCGCTGGCCCTGCCGCCTCTGGTCGACAACGTGCTGGCCGGCACGGCGACAGGGGACGCCGCGGACGCGATCGGACGCGACGGGGCGCGCACGGTGCCGGCCCGGGAGAACGGCGGGAACCACGACATCAAGAACTTCACCCGCGGTTCCCGCGTCTTCTACCCGGTGCACGTGGAGGACGCCAAGCTCTCGGGCGGGGACCTGCACTTCAGCCAGGGCGACGGCGAGATCACGTTCTGCGGCGCCATCGAGATGGGCGGCTTCATCGATTTCCACGTCGACCTGATCAAGGGCGGCATGGAGACCTACGGCGTGACCACGAACCCTGTCTTCATGCCCGGCAACGTGGAACCGCGCTACTCGGAGTTCCTGACCTTCATCGGCGTCTCGGTCGACCACCGCGATGACCGGAACCTCTACCTCGACGCCACCCAGGCGTACCGCAACGCCTGCCTGAACGCCGTCGAGTACCTGAAGAAGTTCGGCTACTCGGGCGAGCAGGCGTACCTGCTGCTGGGGGCCGCGCCGATCGAGGGCCGGATCAGCGGCGTGGTCGACATCCCGAACGCCTGCGCGTCCCTCTACCTGCCCACGGCGATCTTCGACTTCGACGTCCGGCCGTCGGCCGGAGGACCGGTGCGGGCCGACCGGGGGCAGTGCGCGGTGACGTCCTGAGCGGTGCCCCCGGGCCGGGCGCTGCCCGTGCTCGGCCCGGGGGGTCCGTCGGACCGACGGGAGGGGCCCGGGCGGCTACCGGGTGCCCGGGTCACCTCCCGACGGCAGGGTGGGGCGCGCCGTGACGACGACCGGCCCACCGCAGTTCCAGCAGGCGGGGTCGATGTCCGTGCGCTGGGTGTCGCGCCCGCCGACCTCGCACGGCGGGCAGGACCAGCAGATCTCGATCCGGGCTTCCACGGACCGCTCCTCACGTGCTTCCGGTGCTGCGGTCCCGGGTACTCAAGACCGGCAGCCCCCTACCCACGACGCGTCGCCTTCTCACCCCCTGCCGGGATGGCCACCGGTCCTCCCACCGGGAGAGCGGACGTGCGCGAGGAGCAGCCGATGGACGACCCGTTCCCCCCGCTGGAGCGCCACGCCGCCGCCGACCGCGCGGGCAAGAACGCCCTGCGGACGGCGCACGCGATCACCCAGGCCTTGGCCGCGGACGGCGCCGGAGCCGAGGACCCCGTGCTGCTGCGCCGCGGCGGGCGGCACCGGAGCATCGACGGGCTCATGAGCCTGATCGACGAGGCCCTGAGCGACGAGGCGCCGGGCAAGGCGCCGGACGAGGAGCCGCCCGACCGATGAGCCCACACCTCGACGCGCGGCGCCGGTGCGGGCAGGCTCGCAGCACGTCGACGAGGAGGCACGCATGGCCGCACGGTTCGAGTACAAGGTGGAAGAGCTCCGCGAGGGGATGATCGGCGGCAAGATGTCCGGCGGGAAGCTGGAGAAGGTCCTCAACGAGCACGCTCGCGAGGGCTGGCAGCTCAGAGCGATCACCTCCGTCGAGGTCAAGGGCCGGATCGGCCCGGGCGGGGTCGAGGGCGTGCTGGTCACCTTCGAGCGCCCGGTCGCCTGACGCCGTCCGTGGACGGTGAGCAGTGGCTGGTCGAGCACGCGGCCGGTGCCTCGCGCGACGAGGCGCTGGCCGCGTTCGACGCGCTGGACGCCGTCGCGCCCGAGGGCATGCTGGGCCGGTGGCGGGGGAGCGGGCTGCCCACCGGCTCGCCGCTGGACGGCCTGCTCGAGGCCTACGGCTGGTACGGCAAGCAGTTCCTGGACGCCGAGTCCGTGCACCCGCTGCTGTTCGCCACCCGGTCGGGGCCGCGGCCGGTCGACCCGGCGTTCGTGCCGATGGCCCTGCTGCGGGACCGGCCGCGGCTCGCGCACTCGCGGGCCGCGCGGACGGCGTTCCGCCTCGCCCGCCCGCTGGTGACGACGTCGGAGCCGCGGGCCCGGCTGCGGGCCGTCGAGCACCGCGGCGTGGTGACAGCGGCGATGGTCTACGACGCGCTGCCGGTCATCGACGTCTTCCGGGCGGTCTCGGCCGACGTCCGGCTGGGGCTGATGGACCTGCGCGGGCTGGCCGGGCCGTTCTTCTTCGTGCTCAGGCGCGAGCGCTGACCCCGAGCTCGGCGAGCAGCCCGCGGATCCGCTGCTCGATCTCGTCGCGGATCGGCCGCACCGAGTCGACGCCCTTGCCGGCCGGGTCCTCCAGCTGCCAGTCGAGGTAGCGCTTGCCGGGGAAGACCGGGCAGGCGTCCCCGCAGCCCATGGTGATGACGACGTCGGAGGCCTCGACGGCGTCGGTGGTGAGCACCTTCGGCCGCTGGTCGGAGATGTCGATGCCGACCTCGGCCATGGCCTGGACCGCGGCCGGGTTGACCTGGTCGCCGGGCAGCGAGCCGGCCGACCGGACCTCGACGGCGTCGCCCGCCAGGGAGCGCAGCCAGCCGGCGGCCATCTGCGAGCGGCCGGCGTTGTGCACGCAGACGAACAGGACGCTGGGGGTCTCGGACACGGGATGCCTCTCGATCGTGGTCAGGCGGGGGACGGCTGCAGCTCGGCGAGCAGCGCGCGGACCCGGGCGTCGATGTCGTCGCGGATGGCGCGCACCTCGCCGAGGCTGAGGCCCGCGGGGTCGCGCACCCGCCAGTCGAGGTAGCGCTTGCCGGGGTAGACCGGGCAGGCGTCGCCGCAGCCCATCGTCACGACCACGTCGGCGGCGCGGACGACGTCGTCGGTCAGCGGCTTGGGGAACTCCCCGCCGAGGTCGACCCCGACCTCGGCCATCACCGATCCGACCGCGTCGTCGATCGAGGCGGCCGGCTGCGAGCCGGCGGAGCGGACGTGCACCCGTCCGCCGCCGTGGTGCTGCAGGAGAGCGGCGGCCATCTGCGAGCGGCCGGCGTTCTGCACGCAGACGAACAGCACCTCGCAGACGTCGCTGCCGAGCGCGCCCTTCGACTGGGCGAGCGCGGTGAGCCGCTCGGTCGCGAAGCGCCCGGCGAGCACGGGCAGGTGGGCGGTGACCGTGGCCGTCCTGGCGAGCGCCGTGTAGGACTCGAAGACGTAGCGGTCGATCGTCTCCCGGGCGAAGACGCCGGAGAACCGGGCGGCCAGCTCGTCGGCGAGCCGGTGCAGGGACGCCTCGGGGGTGAGCAGGCCGGGCAGTGCCTTCTCGTCGGTCATCGCGCGCTTCGGACGGGGTCGGGGACGGAGGGGTCGCCGGGGAACCAGCGCCGGCCGGCCCACAGCGAGACGTAGACCAGGGCGACGAGCACCGGCACCTCGATGAGCGGGCCGACGACGCCGGCGAGCGCCTGCCCGCTGGTGACCCCGAAGGTCCCGATGGCGACGGCGATGGCCAGCTCGAAGTTGTTGCCGGCGGCCGTGAACGCCAGCGTGGCGGTCTTCGCGTACCCCAGGCCCAGCCGCATGCCGAGCAGGAACGAGCCGCCGAACATCAGGGCGAAGTAGGCCAGCAGCGGCAGCGCGATGCGGGCGACGTCGACCGGGTTCGACGTGATCGCGTCGCCCTGCAGCGCGAAGAGCATGACGATCGTGAAGAGCAGCCCGTACAGCGCCATCGGCCCGATGCGCGGGAGGAA
This sequence comes from Blastococcus sp. SYSU D01042, assembly GCF_054050515.1. NCBI lineage: Bacteria > Bacillati > Actinomycetota > Actinomycetes > Geodermatophilales > Geodermatophilaceae > Blastococcus > Blastococcus sp. SYSU D01042. The sequence continues at coordinate 88,846 of NZ_JBJGZM010000005.1, forward strand.
GCGCTCCTCGTACCAGGCCCGGCCGCGGCGGCGCTCGCCGATCGTGCGGGTCAGGAACCCCGCGACCAGCGGGATGCCGAGGAAGACCAGGACGCTGAGCACGATCGCCCACACGCTGAACTCCGCCGACGTCGTCGGCAGTCCCAGCCAGCCCGGAAGCACCTGCAGGTAGAACCAGCCCAGAGCGGCGAAGGCGGCGATCTGGAAGACGGAGTTGATCGCGACCAGCACCGCCGCGGCCTCGCGGTCGCCGCAGGACAGGTCGTTCCAGATCAGCACCATCGCGATGCAGCGGGCCAGCCCCACGATGACCAGGCCGGTGCGGTACTCGGGGAGGTCGGGCAGCAGCAGCCAGGCCAGGGCGAACATCAGCGCCGGGCCGAGCACCCAGTTGAGCACCAGGCTGGCGGCCAGCAGCCTGCGGTCGCCGGTGACGCGGTCGAGCTCGGAGTACCGGACCTTCGCCAGCACCGGGTACATCATCAGCAGCAGCCCGATCGCGATCGGCAGGCTGACGTCGCCCACCTCGACGGCGGTCAGGGCGTCGTCCAGGCCCGGCACCCAGCGGCCCAGGGCCAGGCCGAGCGCCATCGCGGCGAGGATCCAGACGGGCAGGTACCGGTCGAGGGTGGAGAGCTTCTGCAGGACCGGGGCGTCGCCGGGGACGTCGGTGCGGGCGCTCTCGCGGACGGCGTCGCTCATGCCGTCGCGAGCGCGGGGGTCGAGAACAGGTTGGCGACGGCGGACAGCGCCTGGGGCCGCACCGCGTAGTAGACCCAGACGCCGCGCTTGTCGCGGTCGAGCAGGCCCGCTGAGTGCAGCACCTTGAGGTGGTGGCTGATCGTCGCCTGCGTGAGGTCGAAGGCGTCGTTGAGGTCGCAGACGCAGGCCTCCCCGGTGGTGCTCGAGGCGATGAGGCTGACCAGGCGCAGCCGCACCGGATCGGCCAGCGCCTTGAGCAGCGGCGCCACCTGCTCGGCCTGCTCGGCGGACATCGCCGTGCCGGACAGCGGCGTGCAGCACGCCAGGCCGGGGTCGCTCATCGTCATCTCCTGGGTCGTGGACATCGGCTGCCATCGTATCGATGCTTGTCGTATTGACAAGTGTCGATTCCCGGTGTTCATTCGGCGTTCATCGACGTCTGTCGATGTCTCGTCCAGAGGAGGACCCCATGTCCCGTGTGCAGCTCGCGCTCCGCGTCGCCGACCTCGACGCCGCCGTCGACTTCTACTCGCGGCTGTTCGACACCCGGCCGGCAAAGCGCCGCCCCGGATACGCCAACTTCGCCGTCGCCGAGCCGCCGCTGAAGCTGGTGCTGCTCGAGGGCGCAGCCGGCGAGCCCACCCGCATGGACCACCTCGGCGTCGAGGTCGCGTCGACCGACGACGTCACCGCCGCCACGACCCGGCTCGCCGGTGCCGGCCTGGCCACACGCGTGGAGGACGGCACGACCTGCTGCTACGCGGTCCAGGACAAGGTGTGGGTGACCGGTCCCGGCGGCGAGCCGTGGGAGGTCTACACGGTCACCGGCGACGCACGCCCGGACCTGGAGGGGCGGACGACCGCCGAGCCCGCGCCGGCCTGCTGCTGAGGGGGGTCTCTGGCATCGTCCTGGTCCGTGGACCTGGACGAGGTGGCCGACGAGCTCTACGGCGTCCCGCCGGAGGAGTTCGTCGGGCTCCGCAAGGCCCGGCAGGACGACGCCAAGGCCGAGGGCGACAAGGCGCTGGCCAAGGACATCGGCGCGCTGCCCAAGCCCTCGGCCGCCGCGTGGGCGTGCAACCTGCTGGTGCGCGGCCACCGGGAGGAGCTGGAGAACCTCGTCGAGCTCGGCGGCCTGCTCCGCGAGGCGCAGGAGAACCTGGCCGGTGACCAGCTGCGCGCGCTCGACGTCCAGCGGCGGCAGCTGGTCACCGCCCTGACCCGGCAGGCCCGCGGGCTCGCCGCCGGGGAGGGCCACCCGATCAGCACGTCGGTGGCCACCCAGGTGGAGGAGACGCTGCGCGCGGCGATGGCCGACCCGGACGCCGGCGCCGCCCTGCTGACCGGCCGGCTCACCTCACCGATGTCCTACAGCGGCCTGGGGACGACGGTGTCCACGCCCGACCTCCGGCTCGTGCACCCCGCGCCGAGGCCCGAGCGCCCCGCCGCGCGACCGGCGAAGGCGGGCCCGCCGAAGCCCGCGGCGAAGGGGTCGGGGGAGTCGGCGGCCGAGCGCCGGGCGCGCGAGCAGGAGGAGCGCCGGAAGGCGGCGGAGGAGAAGCGGCAGCGCGAGCTGGCCGCCGCCCGCACCGCTGCGGAGGAGGCCACCGCGGCGGCCGACGAGGCGGCGTCCGCCCTCGAGGAGCACCGCCGGGAGTCCGAGGCGCTCGCCGCCCGCCGCACCGAGCTGCAGGCCCGGGTGGACGAGCTCGCCGACCAGCTGGCCGAGGCCGAGCGCGCGGTCGCCGACGTCGCGGCGGCGCTGCGGCGGGAGGAGCGACGTCGGGCCGCCGCCGAGCGCCAGGCCGCCGAGGCGGCCGAGGTGCGCGACCGTGCTGCGGCGCACCTCGCCGCGCTGGACGATGACTGACCGGGCCGGTCAGCCCGTGAGCTCGCCCGGCAGCGCGATCACGTCGACCATCGCGCCGTTGCGGAACACCGTCATCGGCAGCGGCTGCCCGATCGCCTCGGTGAACAGCAGCCGCTGGAGGCTCTGCGCATCGGCGACCGGCCGGTGGCCGGCCTCCAGGACCAGGTCCCCGCGCCGGAGCCCCGACCGGTCCGCCGGCCCGCCGGACACGACGTCGACGACGCGCAGCCCGCGGCGCCGGCCGGTGCGGGCGGCGAGGTCGGCCGGCAACGGCGCGGGCGTGCTGACCAGACCGAGGTAGGCCCGGCGCACGCGGCCGTCGGCGACGAGCGCGGCCAGGATCCGGCGGCTCGTCCCGTTGATCGGCACCGCGAGGCCCAGGCCCCAGCCCGCGACGGCGGTGTTGATGCCCACCACGCGCGAGGAGGCGTCGGCCAGGGCGCCTCCGGAGTTGCCCGGGTTGAGCGCGGCGTCGGTCTGGATGACGTCCTCCACGACGCGCGCCGTGCGCCCGTCGCGGGTGGGCAGCGAGCGGCCGAGCCCGCTGACCACCCCGGCGGTGACCGACCCGGCCAGGCCCAGCGGGTTGCCGACCGCCACGACCAGCTGCCCGACCCGCAGGGTCGCTGCGTCCCCGAGCTCGGCCGGCGGCGGCGTGGCGCCCCGGGCCCGCACCACGGCCAGGTCGGACAGCGGATCGGCCCCGACGACGTCGACGTCGACCTCCGTGCCGTCGGCGAACACGGCGCGGCCGACCCGGGACCGGGCCACGACGTGGGCGTTGGTGAGCAGCAGGCCCTCGTCGCCGACGACGACGGCCGACCCGGCTCCCGAGCGCCCGTCGGGGCCGCTGACCTCGAGAGCCGCCACGTGGGGCGTCAGGTCGGCCGCCACCGTGGTGACGACGCGGGAGTAGGCGTCCAGCGCCGTCTCCGGCGCGAGGGCTTCGGGCTCGGTCATGGCGCACTCCTGATTACGGGATTACGCACACCAGTGAACTCCTCGCCCAGCCGCCGGGGCAGCGATCACGCTCAGGGCGGAACGGGTCAGCCCATCGTCTTCTGGCCGTCGAGCGATTCCCGGATGATGTCCGCGTGGCCGGCGTGCTGGACGGTCTCGGCCGCGATGTGCATGAGCGCCCGGCGCACGGAGCGGTGCGCGCCCGGCGGGAACCACGGCGCCTCGGGCAGCGGGAAGGAGACGTCGAGGTCCAGCGTGCGGGCGAGCTCGTCGGTGCGCGCGGCCACCTCCTCGTACTCGGCCAGCGCCCCCGCGAGCGTCTCGCCGGCCAGCAGCCGGTGGCCCTCGGCCCAGTCCCGGTAGCCGGCGTCGTCGGTGGGTGCGGCCATCGCCGAGGGCCCCTCGACGCAGAAGCGGGCCCAGCCCGCCTCGGTCCGGGCCACGTGCTTGATCAGCCCACCGAGGGTGAGCTCGCTGACCGTGGTGCGCTCGCGGGCCTGCTCGTCGGTCAGGCCCTGGACGGTGAAGCGCAGGAACCAGCGGGAGCTCTGCAGCAGCTCGAGCAGGTCGGCGCGCTCGCCGGTCGCGGGCGGGGGAGTCGTGGTCATGGTCGTGCCTTCCGTCGGAGTGGTCCGTCGCAGACCACGCTAGGGAGGATCGGTGCCAGATCCTGACCGCGATGACGGCAGGATCGGGACATGACGAGCCCCGGGAACCGGACGCTGCGGCTGCTCTCGCTCCTGCAGCAGCGGCGGCACTGGCCCGGCGGTGAGCTGGCCGCCCGACTGGGCGTCTCGCTGCGCACCCTGCGGCGCGACGTCGAGCGGCTGCGCGAGCTGGGGTACCCGGTCGACGCCTCACCCGGCGTCGACGGCGGCTACCGGCTGGCACCGGGCACGGCGCTGCCCCCGCTGGTGCTGGACGACGAGGAGGCGGTGGCGCTGACCGTCGGGCTGCAGGCCGCCGCGCAGAGCGCCGTCACCGGCATGGCGGAGGCGTCGGTGCGCGCGCTGACCACCGTCGTCCAGGTTCTGCCGGCGCGGCTGCGCCGCCGGGCGGAGGTGCTCGGCGCCATGACCGTGCCCGCTCCCGGAGCGGCGACGGGCGCCGCGGTGGACCCGCAGCTGCTCGTCGCCGCCGCCGTCGCCTGCCGGGACACCGAGCGGGTGGAGTTCGGATACACCGCCGCCGACGGCGCCCGCACCGACCGGCTCGCCGAGCCCTTCCGGCTCGTCGCGATGGGCAGGCGCTGGTACCTGGTCGCCTACGACCTGGGCCGGGGCGACTGGCGCAGCTTCCGGCTGGACCGGATCTCCGGCCTGCGCGGGACCGGGCAGCACTTCGCCCCGCGCACGCTCCCGGCCGAGGACGCGGCCGCCTTCGTGCGACGCGGCACGGATGCGCGGGCGGGGGCGCACGTGGTGGAGGCGCTGGTGGAGGCCGCCGCGGCCGACGTGCACCGGCGCATCGGGCCGTGGGCGACGGTGACCGAGGAGCCCGGGGGCCGCTCCCGGCTGCGGATGGAGACCCACGACCTGAGCTGGGCGGCGCTGGCCCTGGGCAGCCTCGGCGCTGAGTTCACGGTGCTCTCACCACCCGAGCTGCGCGACCTGCTGGGGGAGTGGGCGGGACGGTTCGAGCGCGCGGCGGGTCAGGAGGGGCAGCGGCCGGCGCGCTTGGCCACGTAGAGATCCTGGTCGGCGCGCGCGAGCATCCCGCTCAGCGTGTCGCCCGGCTGCACGGTGGCCAGGCCGACCGACCAGCGGAACCGGTGGGTCGCCTGGAGCCGGCCCATCAGCTCCTCGGCGCCCGCGCGGTCGGTGGCCGGCAGGCAGAGGACGAACTCGTCACCGCCGTAGCGGCCGAGCAGGTCGGCGTGCCGCAGCCGGCTGGTCCACCCGGCGGCGAGCTCCTGCAGCAGGGTGTCGCCGGCGCCGTGCCCCTGCTGGTCGTTGACCAGCTTGAAGTCGTCCAGGTCCAGGATGGCGATGCTCAGCGGCTCGCCGCTGCGCAGCGCGCGCGCCAGGTGCCGGGACGCCTGCTCCTCCCAGGCGCGCCGATTGGCCACCCCGGTGAGGGCGTCGGTGTCCGCGGCGTCGCGCAGCCGCCGGGCCAGCCGACCCTGCGCCTCGACGAGGGCGAGCACCGTGACGCACAGCGCCAGCCACGCCTGGAGGAAGTCGGAGGGCTCGGCCGCGGCGGCACCCGCGCTGGCACCGGCGACGGCCAGCCAGGTGTGGGCGCGCGCGGCCGGGAGCGAGAGCACGTGCGCGCTGTACAGCGCGACGCCGGTGAGCGCCGGGCCGAGCCCGACGATGCCGACCGCGGTCGCAGAGCGCCAGGCGAGGACGGCGATGAGCAGCGAGACCACGGCCAGCGCGGCGTGCAGCGCGGGCGCGGGCAGCGCCCGGCCGAGGACGGCCATCGTGCCGCCGACCAGCACGCCCACGACGCCCATGACCCAGAGCAGGTCGACCGGAGCCCCGGGGCTCATCGGCCAGGCCGCGCCGATGAAGCACAGGGCTCCGCCGACGAGGTAGAGCGCAGCCAGCAGCGTCGCTGCCGGGGCTCGCCGGAGGCCGTCCATGCCGTCTAGGTCGGACGCTGCCGACCCGACCTGGACCCGGGCACTCCCGGTCTGACCCCACGGGGGGAGACCGGTGCGTCCCGGGTTGCGGTCGGCGCGGGGGCGGGCATCAGGCCGAGTCGCGCTGGGTGATGTCCTGCTCGTGCGGCACCGGCTCCTTGGGGCCGCCGGTCTTGGACGCCTCCCAGCCCGAGCCCAGCTGCTCGAGCGCCAGCCGGCCGTACACCTGCTGCTGGGTGGCCACCCGCTGCGAGCGGCCGCGGCCCAGGAAGCTGATCAGCCAGTGGAACACCGTGGTGAAGCGGCTCTTGAAGCCGACGATGTACATGAGGTGCACGACCAGCCACAGCACCCAGGCGATGAAGCCCTCGAACTTGAACCGCCCGATGTCGGCGACCGCGGAGAAGCGCGAGATCGTCGCCATCGAGCCCTTGTCCTTGTACCTGAACGGGGCCGCGGGCGCCTTGCCGGCCTGCCGGCGCTTGATCGAGTCGGCGGCGTAGCGGCCGCCCTGGATGGCCACCTGCGCCACGCCGGGCAGCTTGCCCAGGGCCATCATGTCCCCGACGACGTGCACCTCGGGGTGCCCGGGCAGCGTGAGATCGGGCAGCACCGAGATGCGGCCGGCCCGGTCCACCTCGGCGCCGGACTGCTCGCCGAGGATCCGGCCCAGCCCGCTGGCCTGCACGCCGGCCGCCCAGATCTTGGTGGCGGCGTTGATCCGGCGGACCTGGCCGTCGGAGTCCTTGACGTCGAGCCCGTCGGCGTCGACGTTCGTCACCATCGCGCCGAGCTGCACCTCGACGCCGATGCGGTTGAGGTGCCGGCGCGCCCGGTCACCTAGCTTCTCGCCGAAGGAGGGCAGCACGATCGGGGCGGCGTCCAGCAGGATGATGCGCGCCTGCGTGGGGTCGATGTTCCGGAAGTCCCGCTTGAGGGTGCGCCGCGCGAGCTCGGCGATCTGGCCGGCCATCTCCACGCCGGTGGGGCCCGCGCCGACGACGACGAAGGTCATCAGCCGGTCGATCTCGGCCTGGTCGGTGGCCAGCTCGGCCAGCTCGAAGGCGCCGAAGATGCGGCCGCGCAGCTCGAGGGCGTCGTCGATGCTCTTCATGCCGGGGGCGAACTCGGCGAACTGGTCGTTGCCGAAGTACGACTGGCCGGCGCCCGCTGCGACGATGAGCTCGTCGTAGGGGTGCACGCTCGTGCGGCCGAGCACGGTCGAGGTGACCGTCCGGGCGGTCAGGTCGATGTCGACGACCTCGCCCAGGACGACGCGGGTGTCCTTCTGGTGCTTGAGGATCTCGCGCGTGGCCGGGGCGATCTCGCCCTCGGAGAGGATGCCGGTCGCCACCTGGTAGAGCAGCGGCTGGAACAGGTGGTTGGCCGTCTTGCCGATCAGCGTGACGTCGACCGGGGCGCGCTTGAGCGCCTTGGCGGCGAACAGCCCGCCGAAGCCGGAGCCGATGATGACGACGCGGGGTCGCCCGCTGTCGCTCTCGCGTCCGGAGGGGGCCCGCGTCGCTGCTGTCGTCATGCTCCCGATTCTCCCACTCCGGGCGCATCCCGCCCGCCGGACCGTGGGGCGATACGGGCCACAGTCGGGCGCGCGCGGTGGTCCTGACCAGCCCGGACGGGTAGACCGCGTGCATGTCCTCCACGCCCCTCCGCGTCGTCGCCGTGCCGGGTCTGGGGCTCGACGCGCGCTCCTGGACGGGCGTGCAGCGCCGGCTGCCGGCATCGGTCCCGGCCGCGGTGCTCGCGCTGCCCGGCATGGGCCGCCGCGAGCCGGTGCCGGGGGTGGGGGAGCTGGCCGAGCAGGTGCGGGCCCGCCTCGGCCGTGGTCCGGTCGTGCTCGTCGGGCACTCGCAGAGCTGCCAGGTGGTGGCCGCCGTCGCCGAGCGCGACCCCCGCGTCGTCGCCGTCGTCCTGCTCGGGCCGACGACGGCGCCGCAGCTCCGGCGCCCGGGCGGGCTGGTCGCGGCCTGGCTGCGGACGGCGGTGCGCGAGCCGTGGCGCCAGGTGCCGCGGGTCCTGGCGCAGTGGCTGCGCACCGGGCCGCGGGCGATGCGCGCGCTGTGGCGCCGCGCCGCGCCGGACCGCATCGAGCTGCGGCTGCCTCGCATCGCCGTCCCCGTCACGGTCGTGCGCGGCACCCGCGACGCGCTCTGCCCGGCCGGCTGGGCCGCCGCGCTCGCCGCCGCCGCACCGCAAGGCCGGCTCGTCGAGATCCCGGGAGCCGCCCACATGACCGTGCACACCCACCCCGCCGACGTGGTCGCCGTCCTCCGCGACGAGATCGGCGATCTCGCGCGCTCCGGCGCTGTCTAGCGTTCGAGATCGGCGATCTCGCGCGTTCCGGGGTCCCCTCACTGGCCGTCGGTGCGGCCGCGCACCTCCGCGTAGCGCTCCCGCACCCAGGGCACGGGCGCGGCCTCGAACGTCTGCAGGCCCGGCTGCGCCCACTGCGGCGGCTCCGCCTCGCCGGAGAGCACCCACGCCGCCTGCCGGGCGGCGCCGTCGGCCACGTACTCGCCGGGCGGCGGCACGAGCACCGGCCTGCCGAGGACGCCGGGGGCCAGCTGCTGGACGGCGGGGGAGCGGGCGGCGCCGCCGACCAGGAGCACCCGCTCGACCCGCACCCCCTGGGCGACGACGGCCTCGATGCCGTCGGCGAGCCCGCACAGCAGCCCCTCGACTGCCGCGCGGGCGAGGTGGGCCGGCGTCGAGGTGCGCAGCGTCAGGCCGTGCACCGATCCGGTGGCGTGCGGCAGGTTGGGGGTGCGCTCGCCCTCGAGGTAGGGGACGAGCACCAGCCCTCCGGCGCCCGGGGGCGCGGTCAGCGCGAGGTCGGACAGGGTCGCGTGGTCGACGCCGAGGAGCGCGGCCGCGGCGTCCAGCACCCGGGCGGCGTTGAGCGTGGCGACCAGCGGCAGGTGCCGGCCGGTCGCGTCGGCGAAGCCCGCCACCGTGCCGCTGACGTCGGCCACCGCCGTCGAGGTCACGGCCGAGACGACCCCCGAGGTGCCGATCGAGACGACGACGTCACCGGGGCGGGCAGCCAGCCCGAGCGCGGCCGCGGCGTTGTCGCCGGTGCCCGGTCCGAGCACGGCGCCGGTGCCCGCGAGCGTCCCGACCCGCTCGGCCGGGCCGGCCACGCGGGGGACGGCGGGGCGGCGGCCGCGCATCGCCCGCTCCAGCAGGTCGGGGCGGTACTCGCCGGTGCGCGCCGACCAGTAGGCGGTGCCGCTGGCGTCGCCGCGGTCGGTGGTCAGCGTGTCCAGCGCGCGCCCCTCGGACAGCCGCCAGGTCAGCCAGTCGTGCGGCAGGCAGACCGCCGCGGTGCGGTCGGCGTGCGCGGGCTCGGCGTCGGCCAGCCAGCGCAGCTTGGTCGCGGTGAACGACGCGACCGGCACCACGCCGACGGCGTCGGCCCAGACCTGCCGTCCGCGGTCCTCGTCGCCGTCGCCCAGCTCCAGCACCAGGTCGTGCGCGGCGGCCGCCGAGCGGACGTCGTTCCAGAGGAGGGCGTCGCGGACGACCTCCCCGTGCTCGTCCAGGCAGACCATGCCGTGCTGCTGGCCGCCGACCGCGAGCGCCGCCACGTCGTCCAGGCCGCCGGCCTGTTCCGCCGCGGCGGTGAAGGCCTCCTCCCACGCGCGGGGGGCGACCTCGGTGCCGGGCGGGTGCGGCGCCCGGCCCGAGCGGACCAGCTCGCCGCTGGCCGCGTCGCGGACGACCACCTTGCAGGCTTGCGTCGAGGTGTCGACGCCGGCGACGAGGACCCGTGAGCTTGACCACTCCATGACCGCCACCCTAATTTGTTGGATGCCCCGACGAATAGGGGTCCCGGCACGATCGAGGAGGTGGCCGTGTCCGAACCGCACCGGCTCCTCGGTGTCGCCCGTCGCGCCGCACCCGCCGACCAGGCCGCCGTGCGACGCGGCAACCTCGGGTTGGTGCTCCGGCTCCTCCGGGACGCCGGTCCTCGGTCGCGGGCGCGCATCGCCCAGGAGACCGGGCTGAACAAGGCCACCGTGTCCAGCCTGGTCGCCGAGCTCGCCGACCGGGGCCTCGTCTCGACCGGTGAGGTCGACCGCGCCGGGTCCGTCGGGCGGCCCGGGCTGACGGTGCACCTCGACGGCGCGGGGGTGTGCGGCATCGGCGTCGAGCTGAACGTCGACTACGTCGCCGTCCTGGCGCTCGACCTGCGCGGCGAGGTCCGGTTCGAGCGCCGGGTGGCCCTCGACGTGCCCGCGCTCGGTGCGGAGCGGACGCTGGACGAGGTCGCCCGGCTGGTGAGCGAAGTGCTCGCGGCCGTCGGTGACGCCGTGCTCGTCGGTCTCACGGTGGCCGTGCCGGGGCTGGTGCGCAGCGTCGACGGCGTCGTCACCGATGCGCCCAACCTCGGCTGGCACGACGTCCCCGTGCTCGCGGGGCTCGCCACCCGGCTGCGGCCCGGCTACCCGGTCCGCGTGGAGAACGACGCGAACCTCTCGGCCATCGCCGAGTGGGCCCGGGGGCCCGAGGCGCGCACGCCCGACCTGGTCTACCTGACCGGTGAGGTGGGCGTCGGCAGCGGCCTCGTCGTCGACGGCCGGGTGCTGCGCGGGACCGCCGGGTTCTCCGGCGAGGTCGGCCACACGCCGCTCGGCGACCCCGCGGTCGTCTGCGGCTGCGGGCGGCGGGGCTGCTGGGAGACCGTCGTCGGCCTCGGCGCCCTGCTCCGCGCCGCCGCCGACCCCGGCGACCCGGTGCGGGACTCCGGCCGCGACCTGGAGTCCCGGCTGGCCGAGCTCGCCGCGCGTGCCGACGCCGGTGACGCCCGCACGCTCGACGCGCTCGCCGCGGTGGGGGCCGGACTGGGTACGGGCGCGGCCGTGCTGATCAACCTGGTCAACCCGCAGGTGGTCCTGCTCGGCGGCTACTTCGCCGTGCTCGGCCGGTTCCTCGTCGGGCCGATGACCGCAGCCCTCCGCGACCGCGTCCTCGCCGCCGACCTCGGCGGCGCCCGCGTCGTCCTCTCCACCCTCGGCTTCACCGCGGCCGTGCGCGGCGGCGCGCACGTCGCCCTCGAGCAGGTCTTCGACGACCCGACGCTCGTGCCGGCCCCCGAACTGACCCACCACTGATCGAACGACGGACGGAGAACCCCACCATGCCCGACCTCACCCCCACCCGGGACGACAAGTTCAGCTTCGGCCTCTGGACCGTCGGCTGGCAGGGCGTCGACGTGTTCGGCGGCGCGGTGCGCCCGCCGCTGGACCCGGTCGAGGCCGTGCACCGGCTGGCCGAGCTGGGTGCTGCGGCGGTCACCTTCCACGACGACGACCTCGTCCCGGACGACGCCACCCGCGACGCCACCCTCGCGCGCTTCAAGCAGGCCCTCGACGAGACCGGCCTGGGCGTGGAGATGGCCACCACCAACCTCTTCGGCGCCCCGGTGTTCAAGGACGGCGGCTTCACCGCCAACGACCGCGCCGTCCGCCGCTACGCCGTCGCCAAGGTGCTGCGCAACATCGACCTCGCCGCCGAGCTGGGCGCGAAGACCTACGTCCTGTGGGGCGGCCGCGAGGGTGCCGAGTCCGGCGGCAGCAAGGACGTCGCCGCCGCGCTGGACCGCTACAAGGAGGGGCTGGACCTGCTCTGCGCCTACGTGCGCGAGAAGGGCTACGACATGCGGTTCGCCCTGGAGCCCAAGCCCAACGAGCCCCGTGGCGACATCCTGCTGCCGACGATCGGGCACGCGCTGGCCTTCATCGAGCAGCTGGACGAGCCCGACCGGGTGGGCCTCAACCCCGAGGTCGGCCACGAGGAGATGGCCGGGCTGAACTTCGCGCAGGGCATCGCCCAGGCGCTGTGGCACGGCAAGCTGTTCCACATCGACCTCAACGGCCAGCACGGTCCGCGCTTCGACCAGGACCTGCGCTTCGGCGCCGGCAACCTGCGCGGCGCCTTCTGGACCGTCGACACGATGCTCGGCTCCGGCACCGGCCGGGCCTACGACGGCTACGTGCACTTCGACTACAAGCCGCCGCGCACCGAGGACATCGAGGGCGTCTGGGAGACCGCGCGGGCCTGCATGCGCAACTACCTGATCCTGCGCGACAAGGCCCGGGCCTTCCGCGCCGACCCGGAGGTCGCCGCGGCGCTGGAGGCGGCCAAGGTCGCCGAGCTCGCCGTCCCCACCCTGGGCGAGGGGGAGTCGCTGGACGCCCTGCGGGCCGAGGCGCACGACCCGGTGGCGCTGGGCGAGCGGGGCCTGCACTTCGAGCGCCTCGACCAGCTGGCGATGGAGCACCTGCTCGGCGTGCGCTGAGCGCGACGCGCGGTGAGGGGGCCGGGGAGCACGCGCCCGGCCCCCTGACCGGCGTTGCCCCGTCCGTGTGCGAGGGCTCTGCGCGAGGGCCCGCGCGTGCCACTATGGCGCCGTGGCGTCCACCTCAGCGTCTGCCGGCGCACTGCTCCGGCACGTGCGCACCGGTCGCGCGCGGAGCCGCGCCGACCTCGTGGCGCTCACCGGGGCGTCGCGCAACACGGTCAGCGCGCGGGTGGACCAGCTCATCGCCGCCAACCTCCTCGAGGAGGGCGGGCGCGGCTGGAGCACCGGCGGCCGGCCGCCGACCCTGCTGCAGTTCAACAGCCGCGCCGGGTGCGTCCTCGCCGTGGACCTGGGCGCCAGCAGCGTCGACGTCGCCGTCACCGACCTGTCGGCGCAGATCCTGGCCACCGTCGGGCACCCGATCGACATCGCCGACGGTCCGGAGGCGGTGCTCGCCGAGGTCGACCAGCTGGCGCAGAAGGTGCTGGCCGAGGCCGGACTGACCCCGGACGACGTGTGCGCCGTGGGCGTCGGCGTCCCGGGGCCGGTGGAGTTCTCCACCGGCCGGCCGTCCTACCCGCCGATCATGCCGGGCTGGCACGACTACCCGGTGCCCAGCGCGTTCGGCCGCTACGGCTGCCCGGTGTACGTCGACAACGACGTGAACGTGATGGCGCTCGGCGAGATCGGTGTCGCGGGCTCGGTGCAGGACCTGCTGGTGGTCAAGGTGGGCACCGGCATCGGCTGCGGCGTCATCGTCGACGGCCGGGTGTACCGGGGGGCGCAGGGCAGCGCCGGCGACATCGGGCACATCCACGTCGCCCGGCCCGACGGCGCCACCGTCACCTGCCGCTGCGGCCAGGAGAACTGCCTTGAGGCGATCGCGGGCGGCCAGGCGCTGCTCCGGGACGCCCGCGCGGCGGGGCTCCCCGTCGAGACGGTCCGCGACGTCGTAGAGCTCGCCACCCACGGCGACGGCGCCGCGCTCGAGCTGGTCCGCGGCGCCGGGCGCACGATCGGCACGGTGCTCGCGGCGCTGGTCAACTTCTTCAACCCGCACCGCATCGTCATGACCGGCGGTGTGGCCCGGGCCGGTGTGCCGCTGCTGGCCGGCATCCGCGAGGCGGTTTACCGCCGCTCCATGCCGCTCGCTGCGCGGACCCTGGAGATCACCGTCAGCGAGGCCCCGGACCTCTCCGGTCGGGTGGGCGCTGCCCGCATGGCGATCGAGCAGTTCCTCGACGAGGACTCCGTCGACCAGGCCATCGCGCGCTGACGCGATGACCGCGGTCCTCAGGACCGCACCGCGACCAGGAGTCGCTCCCGTCGCACCCGGCCCCACCCGTACCCCCGAACGGGTCTCAGTTCGATAACCGGTGCCGTCGGCCTTGACCCCCGTGTGGTGCCGCTCATATGTTCCTGCCTCAACCGACTAATGGTCAACGGTGAGCAAAAGTCTGGAGTACGACGAGTGACGGATCCGGATCGCCCGGCCGCGAGCGCAGGGGCACCCCTGCTCGAGATGCACGGCATCGTCAAGACGTTCCCGGGGGTGCGCGCCCTCGACGGCGTGGACCTCGACGTCCGCGCCGGTGAGGTCCACTGCCTGCTCGGCCAGAACGGCGCCGGCAAGTCCACGCTGATCAAGGTGCTGGCCGGGGCGCACCAGCCCGACGCCGGCCGGATCACCTGGCGCGGCGAGGAGGTCACCCTCGGCACCCCCCAGGCGGCCATGAGCCGCGGCATCGCCACGATCTACCAGGAGCTCGACCTGGTCTCCGGCCTCACGGTGGCCGACAACATCTTCCTGGGCCGCGAGCAGTCGCGCTTCGGCATCACCCGCCCGGCGGCGGCGAACAAGGCGGCGTCCCAGCTGCTCACCCGCCTCGGGCACCCCGAGATCCGGCCGACCGCCGAGGTCGGCTCCCTCCCCGCCGCCGCGCAGCAGATGGTCAGCATCGCGCGGGCGCTCTCGCAGGACGCGCGGCTCATCGTCATGGACGAGCCGTCCGCCGTCCTGGACAACGAGGAGGTGGAGCGGCTCTTCGCCGTCGTCCGCGACCTCACCGCCCACGACGTCGCCGTCGTCTACATCTCCCACCGGCTCGAGGAGATCCGCCAGATCGGCGACCGGATCACCGTCCTCAAGGACGGCAGCACCGTCGCCACCGGGCTGCCCGCCCGCGAGACGCCCACCCGCGAGGTCATCACGCTGATGACCGGCCGCACCATCGAGTACGTCTTCCCGGAGCGGCGGGGCGAGGTCGCCCGCGACGAGGCGCCGCTGCTCGAGGTCGAGGGCCTGGGCCTGCGCGGCAGCTTCCGGGACGTGTCCTTCAGCGTGCGCCCCGGCGAGATCGTCGGCCTGGCCGGTCTGGTCGGCGCCGGGCGATCGGAGATCCTCGAGACCGTCTTCGGTGCCCGCCGCGCGAGCGCCGGCACCGTCCGCGTCGGCGGGAAGAAGCTGCGCAACGGCGACGTCGGCAGCACGGTCGCCGCCGGCGTCGGCCTGGCGCCCGAGGAGCGCAAGAGCCAGGCGCTGCTGCTCGGCGACTCCGTCTACCGGAACATCAGCATCTCCAGCCTGGCCCGGTTCGCCCGCGGCGGCTTCCTCGCCCGCGGCGCCGAGCGCACCGCCGCCCAGGAGCTGACCCGCTCGCTGGACGTGCGCCCCGCCGACGTCGACCGGGAGGTCCGCACGCTGTCCGGCGGCAACCAGCAGAAGGTCGTCCTGGCCCGCTGGCTGCTGCGCGACTGCCGCGTGCTGCTCCTCGACGAGCCCACCCGCGGCGTCGACGTCGGCGCCCGCTCGGAGATCTACGCACTGGTGCGCGACCTGGCCGACCGCGGCGTCGCGGTGGTCGTGGTCTCCAGCGAGATCCCCGAGGTCCTGGGGCTGGCCGACCGCGTGCTGGTGATCGCCGACGGCGCGGTCGTCGCCGAGGAGCGGGCCGACGCGCTCGACGAGCACCGCGTGCTCGATCTGATCATGGCGGGGACCGCCCACACGGGCACCCCGATCGCAACGATGCAGCACGAAGGGGACGTGGCATGAGCAGCAGCACCACGGCGACGACCGGAGGCGCGACCGACGTGTCCGCGGCGCCGGCCGGCGGGCGCCGGGACGCCGGCAAGGGGCCGGGCTTCATGTCCGGGCCGGTCGGCCGCAACCTGGGCCTCGTCGTCGCGCTGGCCATCCTCTGCGCGGTCGGCCTGATCACCGCCGGGGACCGCTTCGCCGACGTCGACAACATCCTGACGATCCTGCGCGGCGCCTCGATCGTCGGCGTGGTCAGCATCGGCATGACCTTCGTGATCATCGGCGGCGGGATCGACCTGTCCGTCGGCGCGATCGCAGCGCTCTCGTCGGTGTGGGCCACCACCCTGGCGACGCAGCAGATGGCCGAGGACACGCACTGGATCGTCATGGTGTTCACCGCCCTCGCCGTCGGCGCGGTCGCGGGCCTGGTCAACGGCGTGGTCATCGCCTACGGCAAGCTCGCCGCCTTCATCGCCACCCTGGCCATGCTCACCGCGGCGCGGGGCCTCGCCGAGATCATCGCCAACCGGCGGACGCAGATCGTCCGGGACAGCGCGTTCCTGGACTTCTTCTCCGGTGACGTGCTGGGCATCCCGACGCTGGTGATCATCTTCGCGCTGGTCTCGCTGGCCGGCTGGATCCTGCTGAACCGCACCACGTTCGGCCGGCGCACCTTCGCCGTCGGCGGCAACGCCGAGGCCGCCCGGCTCGCCGGCATCCGGGTGCAGCGGCACACGGTCAAGCTCTACGTGCTCTCCGGGATCACCTGCGGCATCGCCGCCGTGATGATCATGGGCCGCACGACGACCGGCAGCTCGACGCACGGCACGCTCTGGGAGCTGGAGGCCATCGCGGCGGTCGTCATCGGCGGCACCCTGCTCATCGGCGGCCGGGGCACGATCGTCGGCACCGTCCTCGGCGTGATCATCTTCTTCACGCTGGGCAACGTCTTCACGCTCAACGACCTGTCCAGCTCGGCGCAGGCCGTGGCGCGCGGCGTGATCATCGTCGCCGCCGTGCTCCTCCAGCAGCGCCTGGCCACGGGCAGCTTCTCCTTCGGCCGACCAGGCGACGGCTCGGCCACCTCCGGCGGCGCCGTCGTCCAGGGCGCTTCCGCCGGGGCGGTCTCCGGCGGCACCAGCGAGCCGGGTGGCCCCGGCGGCGCCCGGCCCGGCGCACCCACGACCTGACCGGGGTGCGGCGACCTCTCACCGCCGCGCCCCGGTCGGCACCACCCCGGCGGGCTCCCGCCCGCCGGACAGCACCACCAGCCCTACCCAGAGCCCGACGACCTGGCGGTCCAGCCAGGGAGACGAACACCCCTGAGGAGATCCCCATGTCTGCAGCGAGGCAGCGTCCCTTCCGCCGGATGACCTACACCGCGGTCGCGCTGATGAGCGCCGGTGCCCTGGTCGCCGGTTGCACCAGCAACGAGCCGGAGAGCTCGGGTGACGGTGGTGGCGCCAACGCCGCCAGCGACAACGACGAAGAGGGCGACAACGTCGTCATCGGGTTCTCGGCCCCCGCGGCCGACCACGGCTGGATGGCCGGCATCACCGAGGCCGCCCGTCAGGTCGACGAGGAGTACGACGACGTCGAGCTGCGCGTCGCCGAGGGCACCAACGACGTCGGCACCCAGATCAGCCAGGTCGAGACGTTCATCAACGACGGCGTCGACGCCATCGTGCTGCTCCCCTTCGACGGCGACGCCCTCACCCCCGTGGCGCTCGAGGCGATGGAGGCCGGCATCCCGGTCATCAACGTCGACCGCGAGTTCAACAGCCCCTTCGCGGCCCGCGCCACGATCCTCGGCGACAACTACGGCATGGGCGTCTCGGCCGGCACCTACATCTGCGAGGAGCTGGGCGACCAGCCCGACGCCGTCATCGCCGAGATCGCCGGCATCGACTCGCTGCCCCTGACCCAGGACCGCAGCCAGGGCTTCGCCGACGCGCTGGCCGACTGCGGGCTCGAGGTGAGCAACCGCGTCGCGGCCGAGTTCACCGTCGAGTCCGGTGAGGCCGAGGCGGCCAACCTGCTCCAGGCCGCTCCGCAGATCGACGCCATCTGGAACCACGACGACGACCAGGGCGTCGGCGTCCTGGCCGCCATCGAGAACGCCGGCCGCGACGAGTTCTTCATGGTCGGCGGCGCCGGCTCGGCGAACGCGATGCGCGCCATCGAGTCGGGCGACTCCGTCCTCCAGGCGACCGTCATCTACCCGCACACCCAGGCGGCCGACGGCGTCCGGCTGGCCCGCCTGATCGCGCAGGGCAAGGGCATCTCCGACCTGAACTCCCAGGGCGTGCCGCGCGAGATCGTCCTCAACGCGCCGGTGGTCACCGCCGACAACGTCGACGAGTTCCTCGACGCCGCGTTCGAGTCCTGATCGACTGATCCGGAGCCGCCGGGCGGGTGCCCACCCGCCCGGCGGCTCCGCTCCACCCAGGAGCCTCCATGACACGCACGCTCGGCGTCGGCCTCATCGGCTACGCCTTCATGGGCGCGGCCCACTCCCAGGCGTGGCGCACCGCCCCCCACTTCTTCGACCTCCCGCTCCGCCCCGAGCTGACCGTGCTCGCCGGGCGCAACCAGGCCGCCGTCACCGAGGCCGCCGCCAAGCTGGGCTGGTCGAGCACCGAGACCGACTGGCGCCGGGTGCTCGAGCGCGACGACGTCGACCTGGTCGACGTCTGCACCCCCGGTGACACGCACGCCGAGATCGCGATCGCCGCGCTCGAGGCGGGCAAGCACGTGCTCTGCGAGAAGCCGCTGGCCAACACGGTGGCCGAGGCCGAGGCCATGGCCGACGCCGCAGCCAAGGCCGCGGCCCGCGGCGTCCGGTCGATGGTCGGCTTCACCTACCGCCGGGTGCCGGCCATCGGCCTGGCCCGTCAGCTGGTCGCCGAGGGACGGCTCGGGGACATCCGCCACGTGCGGGCCCAGTACCTGCAGGACTGGATCGCCGACCCCTCCGCCCCCATGTCCTGGCGGCTGGACAAGCAGAAGGCCGGCTCCGGCGCGCTGGGCGACATCGGCGCGCACATCGTCGACCTCACCCAGCACATCACCGGCCAGCGGCTCACCGGCGTCAGCGCGCTGCTGGAGACCTTCGTCAAGGAGCGGCCGCTGCCGGCGGCCGCCGGCTCGCTCTCCGGGGTCGCGGGGGAGGGGACCGGCACCGTCACCGTCGACGACGCCGCGGTGTTCCTCGGCCGCTTCTCCGGTGGTGCGCTGGCCAGCTTCGAGGCGACCCGCTTCGCCCTCGGCCGGAAGAACGCCATCCGGATCGAGATCAACGGCTCGCGGGGCAGCCTGGCGTTCGACTTCGAGGACATGAACGTCCTGCACTTCTTCGACGGCGACGAGCCGGACGAGACCGCAGGCTTCCGTCGCATCGTCGTCACCGAGCCCGGCCACCCCTACGTCGGCGCCTGGTGGCCGGCCGGGCACGGGCTGGGCTACGAGCACGGTTTCACCCACCAGGTCGTCGACCTGGTGACCGCCCTCGCGGCGGACGAGGACCCCACGCCGTCCTTCGCCGACGGGCTGCAGGTGCAGCGGGTGCTCGACGCCGTCGAGCGCAGCGCCGCCGCCGGCTCCGCCTTCACCGACATCGAGGAGTAGCGATGCCCCGTCCCGTCACGCTGTTCACCGGCCAGTGGGCCGACCTGCCGTTCGAGGAGGTCGCCCGGCTCGCCTCCGAGTGGGGCTACGACGGCCTGGAGATCGCCTGCTGGGGCGACCACCTCGACGTCGAGCGCGCCGCCGACGACGACTCCTACGTGCAGGAGAAGCTCGACCTGCTGAAGCGGTACGACCTGCAGGTCTTCGCGATCTCCAACCACCTCAACGGCCAGGCCGTCTGCGACGACCCGATCGACGAGCGGCACCGCGGCATGGTGCACCCGCGCGTCTGGGGCGACGGCGATCCCGAGGGCGTCCGTCAGCGGGCGGCCGAGGAGATGAAGCTGACCGCCCGCGCGGCGGCGAAGCTGGGCGTGAAGACCGTCGTCGGCTTCACCGGGTCGAAGATCTGGAAGACGGTGGCGATGTTCCCGCCGGTGCCCGACTCGATGATCGAGGACGGCTACCGCGACTTCGCCGACCGCTGGAACCCGATCCTCGACGTCTTCGACGAGGTCGGCGTCCGGTTCGCGCACGAGGTGCACCCGTCCGAGATCGCCTACGACTACTGGACGACGGTGCGCACGATGGAGGCCATCGGCCACCGGGAGGCCTTCGGGCTGAACTGGGACCCGTCGCACTTCGTCTGGCAGGACCTGGACCCGGTCTCGTTCATCTGGGACTTCAAGGACCGGATCTACCACGTCGACTGCAAGGACGCGAAGAAGCAGGTGGGCAACGGCCGCAACGGCCGGATGGGCTCGCACCTGCCGTGGGCCGACCCGCGGCGCGGCTGGGACTTCGTCTCCACCGGGCACGGCGACGTCCCGTGGGAGGCCTGCTTCCGGATGCTCAACACGATCGGCTACGACGGGCCGATCTCGGTGGAGTGGGAGGACGCCGGCATGGACCGCCTGGTCGGTGCCCCCGAGGCGCTGGAGTTCGTGCGCCGGCTGGCGTTCGACCCGCCGGCCGCGGCGTTCGACGCCGCCTTCTCCAGCGGCAACTGAGCACCTGACGAGATCGCCGATCTCGCGCGCTGCCGGGCCCCGGAGCGTGCGAGATCGGCGATCTCGTCGTCGGTGGGGTCAGGCGGCCTTCGCCTGGCGGCGGGCGTCGCGGGCGGCGACCCTGGCCTGCTTCTTCGCCAGCTTCGTCGCCTTCTTCACCGTCACCCGGGGACGGCGCTCGATGAGCCCGCGGGTCATCAGACCGATGCCGATGCCGACCAGCCAGCTGTCCTTGGCGATGGCCAGCCCCTGCTCGGTGGGCGCCAGGCTGCCGGGCTTCCGCATGCCCGGCGTCTTCAGGTAGAGCCCGAGCAGGCCCCCGGAGAAGCCGGTCAGGAGCGCCCCGGCGGTGAACGTGGGCACGAACGGGGTCAGCAGCGCGGCGCCGATGGCGATCTCCGCCGTCGACAGGCCCTGGATGAACTGCTGCGGCGGCACCTGCTTGAGGAACGGGTAGGTCCCGGCCGCGAAGCCGTGCATGCCGGCCGCGGTCTCCTCGTCGGCTCCGCGCTTGGAGAGCCCGCTGTTGAGGATGAAGGCCCCGGCGCTGATGCGGGGCGCGATCTCGGACAGGGTGATGGGCAGCTTCAGCATGGTGGTCCTCGCGGCGTTCCGGCGGGGCGCGGCCTGTGCTCGGCCACGCGGGGTCGGCGGAACCTGTGCCCACCGCCGCGCAGGTCAACCGTGCGCGGGGCTCAGGCGGTGAGCCGGCCGGCCAGCTCCGCGGCGTCCGGGGTGCTGATCAGCACGGTGTCGTAGCGCTGCCCGGTGAGCCGCAGCCGGAGCGCCGGCTGGTGGCGGCGGACCGACACGTAGCTCTTCTCGCCGCGGGCCCGCCAGGTCCCGATCGCCCGCACGCCGGGGAGGCCCAGTCCCGGGGCGCGCAGGCCGCGCAGCGCTCCGAGCCCCGAGGGCACCGCCTCGGCCGCGGTGATCGCCGAGCGCGGCACCTCCAGGTCGCGGAGCAGGCCGAAGAACTTCTCGGTGCGGCTCAGGGAGATGCGGACGGTGCCGGGGGTCGTGTCGATCGTCGCCATCGCCGTCCATCCTGCCCGGCGGGCACACCCGGGCCGGAGCCCGGGTGCGCCGGTGCGCGGGTCAGCGGCCGCCGCGGCGGGAGCGGGCGCTGAACGAGGCGGCCGACGACGTGCCGGCGCGGGCGGCGAGCTCGGCGCGGGTGCGGGCCGGGCCCGAGGTCCGGCCGGAGCCGCCCGCACCCCCGCGACCACCCGAGGCGGCCGGCTTGGCCGCGGCGGTCCCGGTGCCCGACCCGCCGCGACGACGACGCCCACCACCGGAGCCCTGCGGCTGCGGCTCCGGGACCGGAGCGGGCTCGACGTGGGGCGCCGGCGGGCCGGCGAGCTCGGCGATCTGCTCGGCCCCGGGGCGGATCTGGCTGACGATCGGCGAGATGCCCGCCTGGCGGGTCAGCGTGCGGACCTCGCCCACCATGTCGGGGGTGGTGATGGTGACGACCGTGCCGCCGGCGCCGGCGCGGGCGGTGCGGCCCGAGCGGTGCAGGTAGGCCTTGTGCTCGGTCGGCGGGTCGACGTGCACGACCAGCGCGACGTCGTCGACGTGGATGCCGCGGGCGGCGATGTCGGTCGCGCACATGACCCGGCTGGTGCCGTTGCTGAACGCCTCGAGGTTGCGCTCGCGGGCGTTCTGGCTGAGGTTGCCGTGCAGGTCGACCGCCGGGATGCCCGAGGCGGTGAGCTGCTTGGCCAGCTTCTTGGCCTGGTGCTTGGTGCGGGTGAAAAGCACGCTGCGGCCCAGGCCCGAGGCGAGCTGGCGGACGACCTCCGCCTTGTCGGCGGTCTGCACGTGGAAGACGTGGTGGGTCATGGTGCTGACCGGGGCGACGGCCGGGTCGACCGAGTGGGTCACCGGGTTGCTGAGGTAGCGCTTGACCAGCACGTCGACGCCGTTGTCCAGCGTCGCGGAGAACAGCAGCCGCTGGCCGGCCTTCGGCGTGCGGTCCATGAGCCGCTTGACGCCGGGCAGGAAGCCCAGGTCGGCCATGTGGTCGGCCTCGTCGAGGATGGTGATCTCGACGGCGCCCAGGTCGCAGTGGCCCTGGCCGATGAGGTCCTCGAGCCGGCCGGGGCAGGCGATGACGACGTCGACACCCTGGGCCAGCGCCTGGACCTGCGGGTTCTGGCCGACGCCGCCGAAGATCGTGGTGGTGCGCATGCCGAGCGCGCGGGCCAGCGGCTCGACGACGGCGGCGACCTGGTTGGCCAGCTCGCGGGTCGGGACCAGGACCAGCGAGCGCGGGCGCTTGGGGAGCCGCTTGCTGTCCGACGCGGCGAGGCGCGCGACCAGCGGGATGGAGAAGGCCAGGGTCTTGCCCGAGCCGGTACGCCCCCGGCCGAGGACGTCGCGGCCGCCGAGGCTGTCCGGCAGCGTCGCCACCTGGATCGGGAACGGCGCGGTGATGCCGCTGCCGGTGAGCACCTCGACCATCGGCGCGGGGACGCCGAGGGCCTCGAAGGTCGTGTCGGTCGGCAGCACGGTGGCGTCCGCGCCCACGGGGACGACGACCGGGGCCGGCGCGGCGGGAGCCGGGGTGGGGCGGGCCTGCTGCTCGCCGGCCGGGCGGGAGCCCCGGCCGCGACCGCCACGACGACGGCGGGCGCCGCCGTCCGAGGAGGGAGCTGCAGGGGTGTTGCTGGTGGGGGAGGTCAATGGGTTCCTTCGACGCTCGAGTGGCTGCACGAGCACCTCGGCGCGGGCGAGCACCGGCACGGCTGCACAGGGCAGGGCCGGATCGCATCGTCGGCGAGACGTCGGTCAGCCGGGCGCACCGAGGTGGCGCTGCCGCAGCCCGACGTCGATTCCTTGCGCTCCGGATGAGCGGGGGCGGCGCCGGTATCCAGTACTCAACCAGAGACACCGGCCGTC
Source organism: Blastococcus sp. SYSU D01042 (assembly GCF_054050515.1). Lineage (NCBI taxonomy): Bacteria > Bacillati > Actinomycetota > Actinomycetes > Geodermatophilales > Geodermatophilaceae > Blastococcus > Blastococcus sp. SYSU D01042. The sequence continues at coordinate 111,868 of NZ_JBJGZM010000005.1, forward strand.
TGGTCCCATCCCGGGGGAGGGACAGGTCACATCGGGTGAGCCGCCGTGGGGTGGCCGCGGAAGGTCCGCCGGTAGCTCGCCGGTGACACGCCGATCGCCGCGCGCAGGTGCGCGCGCAGTGACGCCGGGGTGCCGAAGCCCGCGTCGAGCGCCACCCGGTCGATCGTCGCGTCGGTCGCCTCCAGCAGCTGCCGCGCCAGCTGCACCCGCTGCGCGGCCAGCCAGCGCTGCGGCGACAGGCCGGTCTCCTCGCGGAATCGGCGGGTGAAGGTGCGCACGCTCATCCGGGCGTGCTCCGCCAGGTCGGCGAGGGCGAGCGGCTCGCCCAGCCGGGACAGCGCCCACTCGCGGGTGGCCGCGGTGCCGGCGTCCCCGTTCTCGGGGACCGGCCGGTCGACGAACTGCGACTGCCCGCCCTCCCGCCAGGGGGCGACGACGTTCCGGCGGGCGACGCGGCCGGCGACCTCGCTGCCGTGGTCGCGGCGTACCAGGTGCAGCAGCAGGTCGATGCCGGCGGCGACCCCGGCGGAGGTGAGCACGTCGCCGTCGTCGACGAAGAGCACGTCGGGGTCCAGCCGGACGGCGGGGAAGGTGCGGCGGAAGGCCTCGGCGTCGCGCCAGTGGGTGGCGGCGGGCCGGCCGTCGAGGAGGCCCGCGGCCGCGAGCACCGAGGAGCCGGTGCAGATCGACACCATGCGGGCGCGCACGGCGGCCTGCTGCAGCGCGTCGCGGAGCTCGGGCGGGATGACGCCGTCCTGCACGACCGGGCCGCCCATGATGCCCGGCACCACGACCGTGTCCGCCGTCGCCAGGACCGAGCCGTCGTGGTCGGGGAGCACCGAGAAGCCGTCCGCCGTCCGCACCGGCCCGCCGTCGAGGGTGGCGATGCGGACGTCGTAGAGCGGCGAGCCGTCGTCGGCTTCCGCCAGCCCGAGCAGCCGGTAGGGCAGGCCGAGCTCGAAGCCGACGACGCGGTCGACGGCGATGACCGCGACCACGTGCGGGCGGGTGGCCATGGCCGGATCCTTGCACATGTTGGCCTTCGGGCCACTCGTCGTGCCGTCCTGGGTTGGGCAGGATCTGCGGCTGTGACCGTGCTCCCCGCCCCCGCAGCCACCCGGCGGATCCACCCCGCCTGGTGGGTGGCCGCGGTGACCTTCCTGGCGCTGGTCGGTGCGGCGGCCTTCCGCGCCGTGCCCGGCGTGCTCATCGACCCGCTGCGCGACGAGTTCGGCTGGTCGGTCTCGACCATCTCCGCGGCGGTCGCGGTCAACATGGCGCTCTACGGCCTCACCGCGCCGTTCGCGGCGGCGCTCATGGAGCGCTTCGGCATCCGGCGCGTGGTGATGGCCGCGCTGCTGGTGGTCGCCGTCGGCAGCGGGCTGACCGTGTTCATGACGGCCAGCTGGCAGCTGGTGCTGCTGTGGGGCGTGCTCGTCGGGCTGGGCACCGGGTCGATGGCGCTCTCGCTGGTCGCGACGGTGACCAACCGCTGGTTCGTGGCCCGCCGCGGCCTGGTCTCGGGCATCCTCACCGCCGGGGGAGCGGCCGGGCAGCTGGTGTTCCTCCCGCTGGTCGCCTGGATCGACGGCGAGCACGGGTGGCGCGCCGCCTCGCTCGGCACGACCGCCGCAGCGCTCGCCGTCCTCCCGCTGGTGGCCTGGTTGCTCCGGGACCGCCCAAGGGACGCCGGCGTCGCCCCCTACGGCGGGACGGCGGCCGACGACGTCGACCCGGTCCGCGCGGGTGCGGCCCGGTCGGCGCTGCAGGGGCTGGCGCTGGCGGCGCGGGCCCGGCCGTTCTGGCTGCTGGCCGGCGGCTTCTTCATCTGCGGGATGTCGACCAACGGACTGGTGCAGCCGCACTTCATCCCGGCCGCGCACGACCACGGCATGCCGGTGACGACCGCGGCGTCGCTGCTCGCCGTCGTCGGCATCTTCGACATCGCCGGCACCGTGCTGTCGGGCTGGCTGACCGACCGCGTCGACCCGCGGGTGCTGCTCCTGGCCTACTACGGGCTGCGCGGGTTCTCGCTGTTCCTGCTGCCGCCGCTGTTCGGGCCCGAGCCGCAGCTGACCATGGTCGTGTTCATCGTCTTCTACGGCCTGGACTGGGTGGCGACCGTGCCGCCCACGCTGGCGCTGTGCCGCGAGCACTTCGGCGAGCGTGCGCCGGTGGTGTTCGGGTGGGTGTTCGCCGCGCACCAGCTCGGCTCGGCGGTGGCGGCGTTCGGCGGGGGCGTGATCCGCGACGTCACCGGCTCCTACGACCTGGCCTGGTTCCTCGCCGGCGCGCTGTGCATGGCGGCCGCGGTCATGTCGGTCTCGATCCGTCGCGACCTGCCTCCACGGGAGACCGCCCTCCCCACCGGACCCGCCGAGGCCGCCGCCGCCCAGGCCCACGGCTAGCGTCAGGGCGGAGGGGCGTGGAGGGCGGCGAACGCGCTCGGCGTCATGCCGGTGACGGCGGAGAAGTCGCGGCTGAAGTGCGCCTGGTCGGCGTACCCGAGGACGGCGGCCACCTCCGCCAACGACGTGCCGTGGGCGCGCAGCCGCTCGGCCGCCTCCTGCAGACGACGGCGCTGGATCAGCCACTTCGGCGTGAGCCCGATCCGCCGGTGCACCAGCCGCTGCAGCGCCCGCTCGGAGATCCCGAACTCGTCGCAGACCTGCGCCACCCGGGTCACGTCGCTGCGCGACTCGACGAAGGCGACCAGCCGGTTGACCAGCTCGCCGTCGGCGTCGACGGGGAGGACGGGCCGCAGCGCGTCCCCGAAGGCGGCCACCGCCTCGGCGTGGGCGGCCGGATCGGCCGGGTCGTCGCGCATCGCCGTCCGAACCCGCTCGGTCAGCCGCGTGCCCGCGTCGCCGAGCACGTCGGGCAGGTCGACGGCGCGGTCGGTGAACTCGGCCATGGGCCGGCCGGTCAGCAGGTACCCGGCCGAGGGCGCGCAGGCGACGCCCACCGCCCAGCCGTCGCCGGACAGCGTCGTCGTCGACAGGCCGGCGACGACGCCGTAGAAGCGGGCGTAGTCCTGCGCGACGACGACCAGCGCGTTCGGGTACTGCAGCACCTTCTGCGGTGCCTCCTGCCCGGGCGGCACCGACCACACCGGGATCCAGAACCACTGCAGCAGCCCGGCGAACTCGGCCGGTGCCTCGTAGCGGTGCATGCGGTGCGAGGCGTCGCGCGGGTCCTTGAGGTGGGCTCGCGCGATCGACTCGAGGCGGTCGCTGTCGGGTTTCATCAAGACGCAGCCTGCCCCAGCCCGGCAGGGTGGGCGCCATGAACGAGACCGCGTCGTCCTACGAGACCGCCGACCGCCCGCTGACCGCCGTCCTCGAGGCGCTGCCCGCCGGCGCGTGGGGTGAGCCGTCGCCGTGCGAGGGCTGGTCGGCCGCCGACGTCGTCGCGCACCTGGTCGAGACCCAGCGCGACTTCCTCGGCCAGCGCGGCATCGATCTCGGGACGGCGCCGGACGTGGCGGCCGATCCCGCCGCGGCCTGGCGCGACCACGCGAAGCGCGTCCGGGAGGCGCTGACCGACGACGTCGTCGCCACGCCGTACGAGGGCTTCTTCGGACCGAGCACCGTCGGTGCGACGTTCGAGCAGTTCTACGTGTGGGACATGGTCGTGCACCGCTGGGACGTCGCCCGCACCGCCGGCCTGGACGGCACGCTCGGCGAGGCCGAGCTCGACCGCATCGAGCGGGGCATCGAGAGCTTCGGGCCGGCGCTGTACATGGAGGGCATCTGCCGCGACGGCATCGAGCCGCCCGCCGATGCCGACCGCGCGACCCGCCTGCTCGCCCGCCTGGGCCGCCGCGCCTGACCCGAGCCCGCCCTCTGCACCGAAGGTCCGCTTCTCCGCGGAGAGGCAGGCCGCCTTTCCGCGGAGAAGCAGGGACGTCAGCGGGCGGCGGCGAGCTCCGGGTCGACGCTGCGGCCGGAGATCAGGTCGGCCGCCCGCTCGGCGATCATGATCGTCGGAGCGTTCGTGTTGCCGCGCACCAGCGTCGGCATGACCGAGGCGTCGACCACCCGCAGGCCCTCGATGCCGTGCACCCGCAGCGTGGGGTCGACCACCGCCAGGTCGTCGGTGCCCATCCGGCACGACGACACCGGGTGGTACAGCGACTCCAGCGTCTCGCGCACCTTCGCCCGCAGCGCGTCGCGCCCCTGAGCACCGGCGCCCGGCGACCACTCGCCGGCCAGCACGTCGGCCAGCGGCCCGACCGAGGCGATCTCCCGGGCCTTCTCCACGCCGCACACCAGCGCGTCGAGGTCCCGCTCGTCGGTCAGGTAGCCGGCGTCGATCGACGGCGCCCACGTCGGGTCCGCCGAGCGCAGCCGCACCGAGCCGCGCGAGTGCACGTCCACCAGCACCGCCGCGGCGGTGAACGCGTCGACGTCCGGGTCGACCTCGGCCTGCTTCCAGAACTTCACCGGCAGGAAGTGGAACTGCAGGTCCGGCTCGGCCAGCTCCGGCGTCGAGCGGGTGAACAGCCCGGCCTCGGCGAGGTTGGAGGTCAGCGGCCCGCGGCGCGCGCCGAACCACTGCGCGTAGCCCGACGGCGACTCCGCCCGGAACAGCGAGGCGCCCGAGCGGACGTCGAAGACCACCGGCACCAGCGGGTGGTCCTGCAGCCCGGCGCCGACACCGGGCAGGTCGTGGACGACGTCGACGCCGACCTCCCGCAGGTGGTCGGCCGGGCCGATGCCCGAGAGCATCAGCAGCTGCGGTGAGTTGACCGCGCCGCCGGAGAGCACGACCTCCGCCGCCCGGGCGGTGTGCAGTGACCCGTTGCGGCGGTACTCGACGCCGGTGGCGCGCCCACCGGAGACCAGCACCCTGGTGGCCAGCGCGCCGGTGAGCACGGTCAGGTTCGGCCGGTCGGCGGCCGGGTGCAGGTAGGCGTCGGCGGCCGACCAGCGGCGTCCGCGCCTCTGCGTGACCTGGTACTGCCCGACGCCCTCCTGCGTGGCGCCGTTGAAGTCGTCGTTGCGCGGGTAGCCGGCCGCGACCGCCGACTCGACGACGGCCGTCGTCCACGGGTGCGGCGAGCGCAGGTCCTCGACCCGCAGCGGACCGCCCACCCCGTGCCACTCGTCGGCGCCGCGGGCGTTGTCCTCCATGCGCCGGAACAGCGGCAGCACGTGCTCGTAGGACCAGGCCTCGTCGCCGGTCAGCCGCGCCCACTCGTCGTAGTCGGCGCGGGCGCCGCGGATGTAGATCATCGCGTTGATCGACGACGAGCCGCCGAGCACCTTGCCGCGCGGCCAGAACAGCCGCCGCCCACCCAGGCCGGGCTGCTCGTCGGTGGCGTAGTTCCAGTCCCGCCGGGTGCGCCAGACCTTGTAGAGCGCGGCCGGGATCTGGACCTCGAGCACCCTGTCCGAGCCGCCGGCCTCCAGCAGCAGCACCTGCAGCGACGGGTCCTCGCTCAGCCGACCGGCGAGCGCGGCGCCGGCCGACCCCGCCCCGACGACGACGACGTCGTACCCGGGCGCCGCAACCGTCACCGGTGCCGTCCGTGCACCATGCCGATGACGCGGGCGAGCTGGTCGGCGGCGTTGGCCGGCCGGCGGAAGCTCATGACGTTCGTGGGCAGGGCGAACCGCTGCCGGGTGATCGCCTTGGCGCGGGTGAACTCCTTGAGCCCGTCCTCGCCGTGGATCCGGCCGAAGCCGGAGTCGCCGACGCCGCCGAAGGGCAGGGCCGGCACGGAGGCGAAGGTGAGCACCGAGTTGATCGACGTCATGCCGCTGCGCATCCGGCGGGCCAGGTCCAGCGCCTTCGCCCTCGACCCGGAGAAGACCGAGCCGGCCAGGCCGTAGCTCGTGTCGTTGGTCAGCCGCAGCGCCTCCTCGGCGTCGCGCACCTTCGTGATGGTGAGCGTCGGGCCGAAGGTCTCCTCGCGGATCGCCGACGAGGACTCCGGCACGTCGAGCAGCACGGTCGGCGCGACGTAGCCCTCGCCCGGGAAGGCGTCCTCGTCGGGCCCGCCGGTGATCACCCGCGCGCCCGCCGAGGCGGCGTCCCGCACGTGCCGGCGGACGACGTCGATCTGCCCGGGCATCGTCATCGGGCCGTAGGTGGCCTCGTCGTCGGCACCCGGCCGCAGCGAGCGCACCTGGGCGGTCACCTCGTCGACGAACCGGTCGTAGACGGCGGCGGTGGCGTACACCCGCTCGACGCCGATGCAGGTCTGGCCGGCATTGCTCATGGCGCCCCAGACGGCGGCGTCGGCCGCGGCGACCACGTCGGCGTCGTCGTCGACGATCATCGCGTCCTTGCCGCCGAGCTCCATGAGCACCGGGGTGAGGGTCTCGGCGCAGGTGGCCATGACCTTCTTCCCGGTCGGTGCGGAGCCGGTGAAGGCGATCTTGCCGACGCCGGCCCGGCACAGCGCGGCACCGGCCTCGCCGAAGCCGGTGACCACCTGGAAGGCGTCCGCGGCATCCGGGACGGCGGCCCGCCAGGCGGCGGCCAGCCACGCGCCGACGGCGGGGGTGTGCTCGGAGGGCTTGAAGACGACGGCGTTGCCGGCGGCCAGGGCGTAGGCGATCGAGCCCATCGGCGTGAACACCGGGTAGTTCCACGGTCCGATCACGCCGACGACGCCCAGCGGCTGGTACTCCAGGTACGCGGCGTGGTTGGCGGCGAGCAGCCCGGACCGCACGCGGCGGGGGCCGAGCGCCTTGCGGGCGTGGCCGGCGGCCCAGGCCAGGTGGTCGATGGCCAGGCTGATCTCGAGGATCGCGTCGCCGTGGGGCTTGCCGTTCTCGCGGTGCACCAGGTCGGCCAGCTCGTGCAGCCGGCGGGCCAGGTAGCCGCGGTAGGCGTCGAGCCGCCGCTTGCGCCCGTCGAAGCCGAGTGCGGCCCAGGTCTCCGCCGCGGCGCGGGCCGAGGCGACGGTCTCGGCGACGGCGTCCGCGTCGTGCACGGGGAACACCCCGACCACCGCGCCGGTGGCGGGAGCGGTGGACTCGAACGTGTCCGCGGTGGCGTGGCGGTCGACGCTGCCGGCCGAGGAGCCGGTGACCGCGTCCATCTCTTCGGCGAGCGACATGCGACGCAGGTTACCGGCGGGTCACTTCGAGGGGGAGGCGGCGGTCACACCGCGGCGACGACGGCCCACGCCGTCTTCGAGCCGCGGCCGATCGTGGTCCAGCCGTGCCGCACGGAGAGGTCGGCCACGAGGTAGAGACCGAAGCCGCCCTTGCCCGGGTCCCGGCCCTGCGCGGGGGTGGGCGGGATCTCGGCGGCGGCGTCGCTGACCGCGATCAGCCACTCGTCGCCGGACCGGCTGAGTGCGGCCGCGACCGGGGCGCCGCCGTGCCGCAGCGCGTTGGACGCCAGCTCGTCGGCGATCAGCACCAGGCGCTCGGACCAGTGGTCCTGGTCGGGGCGCTGCACCGTGGCGCTCCCGGTCAGGGTCGAGCGCAGCCGGGAGCGCAGCGACGCGAGCTCCGCGAGCGAGGTCAGGTCCTGGCACCAGAGCTCGGCGAAGCCGTGCGGCAGGCGCGCGCTCTCCCAGAGGGTCACCGGCACCGCCTTCCCCGCTCGCCGCGACCGCGTGCCCGGCCGACACGCACCCCCTGCCCGCGGCTCCGCGCGGTCAACCGCGCACTCACCCGGAGGAGTCGCCCGGACCCTAGGGTCGTGCTCCATGGGGAGCCCGCCGGTCGCCGATCCCTTCGGCGCCGGAGAGCTGCGCCGCCGGGTCCTCGCCGCGTGGACGGAGTCCCCGGCGCGCTTCCGCGAGGACGCCAACGCGGAGGAGGACCTGGTCCGCGGCGGCTACCGCGACCGGTTGCTGGTCGAGCTGGCGCAGAACGCGGCGGACGCCGCGCAGCGGTCGGGGGAGCCCGGCCGGCTGCTGCTCGAGCTCGGCGGCGGCCGGGACCCGGTGCTGCGGGCCGCCAACACGGGTGCGCCGCTGGACGCCGCCGGGGTGGAGGGGCTCGCGACGCTGCGGGCGTCGGCGAAGCGCGGGGACCCCGGCAGCGTCGGGCGCTTCGGCGTCGGCTTCGCCGCGGTGCTCGCCGTCACCGACGAGCCGGCCGTCCACTCCACCACGGGCGGCGTCCGGTTCAGCGCCGCGCGGACCCGGACGGCGGTGGCCGCGGTGCCGGACCTGGCGGCCGAGCTGGCCGCCCGCGACGGCGCGGTCCCCGTGCTGCGGCTGCCCGAGCCGGCCGACGGCGCGCCACCGGAGGGCTTCGCCACCGAGGTGGTGCTCCCGCTGCGCGCGGGCGCCCGCGACCGCGTCGCCGCGGCGCTCGCCGCCCTGGACGCCGAGCTGCTGCTCGCGCTGCCGGGCCTCCGGGAGATCGAGGTGGTCGTCGACGGGACGCACCGGGTGCTCAGCCGCGACGGCGCGCCGCCGCTGGTCCGGCTCGCCGACGGCGACGTCGTCCGGAGGTGGAAGGTCACCACCGCGTCCGGCGAGCTCCCGGCCGACCTGCTCGGCCGGCTGCGGGTGGAGGAGCGGGACCGGCGGGGCTGGTCGCTCACCTGGGCGGTGCCGGTCGACGACGACGGCGTGCCGCAGCCGCTGCCCGGCCGCCAGGTCGTGCACGCCCCCACCCCGAGCGACGAGCCGCTGGGCCTCCCCGTGCGGCTGATCGCACCCTTCCCGCTCGGACCGGACCGGCGGCACGTGCTCCCCGGCCCGGTCACCGACGCCCTGGTGGCGGCCGCCGCGGAGGCATTCGCCGGCTGGCTCGCCGCGCTGCCGGCCGACCCGGCGCTGCTCGCCCTCGTACCGCGCCCGGCCCTGGCCGGGGCGGAGCTGGACGCCGCCGTCTGCGCCGCCGTGCTCGACCGGCTGCGCGGCACCGCCTGGCTGCCGGCGGCGGGGGAGGACGGGCGGGTGGCACCGCTGCGGGCCGCGGTGCTCGACGACGCGTCGGAGCAGCGGGTCGCCGCCTTCACCGGGGCGCTGCCCGGCCTCCTCCCGGCGGGCTGGTCGCGTCGCTCGGACGGGGCGGCCCTCGCCGCGCTGGGCGTGCGGCGGATCGGGGTCGCGGAGGCGGTGGAGGCGGTGCGCGGGGTGGACCGGCCGTCGTCCTGGTGGGCGCGTCTCTACGCGGCCCTGGACGGCGCCGACCGGGAGGAGCTCGGCGCCCTGCCGGTGCCGCTGGCCGACGGGCGGACCGCGCACGGGCCCGCCGCGGTGCTGCTTCCCGAGGAGGGGGTGCCCGCGGCCCGGCTGGCTCCGCTGGGCCTGCGGCTGGCCGACCCGGAGGCGGTGGCGCCGCCGGCCGCCCGGCGGCTGCTGGAGCGGCTCGGCGCGCGGCCGGCCACCGCGGCCGCCGTGCTGGCCGACCCGGCGGTGCGCGCCGCGGTCGAGCGGTCGCTGGAGACGGCGGACGACGTCGGCGGGCCGGACCCCGGTGAGCTCGCCGACGCCGTGCTCGCCCTGGTCGCGGCCGCCGGGCCCGCGGCCGACGACGCGCCCTGGCTGGCCGAGCTCGCGCTCCCGGATGCCGACGGCGGGTGGGCGCCCGCGGGGGAGCTGCTGCTCCCGGGCTCGCCGCTGGCCGCCGTCCTGGAGCCGGGGGCGCTCGGCGTGCTGGACCCCGGGTTCGCCGAGGACGCGGAGGCGCTGCGCCGGATCGGGGTCCTCGGCACGTTCGCGCTCGTGCGGGCCGAGGACCCGCTCGACCTGGACGTGGACGGCGTGGAGGACTGGGCGGACGCCGTGCTGGAGCGGGTGCCGCCGGACGCGCCGTCGCCCACGTGGCCGGTGCTGACCGCCGTCCGCGACCTCGAGCTCGTGGCCGACTGGCCCGGCGCGCTGCGGCTGCTCGCCGAGCTGCCGTCGGCGGCGTGGGCCGACGTGGACCTCGCCGGCAGCACGGTGCCGGGCTACCTGCGCTGGTGGCTGTCCACCCACCCGGTGCTCGACGGACGGCGGCCCGATCGCCTGCGGCACCCCGGAGCAGCGCAGTTACAGGGACTGTACGAATCGGCGGACGCTGACCCTGCGCTGCTTGAGCTGCTGCGCCCGCCCGCGACGCTCGACGACGTGCTCACCGACGTGGACGGCGCGATCGACCTGCTGCACCGCCTCGGTGACCCGTCGCGGACGGTCCGGCCGGGCCTGCTGCGCACGGTCCACGCCCGGCTGGCGCAAGCGCTCGACGGGATCGACGTCGCCCCTCCGGACCGCGTCCGGGTGGCGCCGGACCGCGTCACGGCCGACGCCGTCGTCCTGGACGCGCCGTGGTTGCAGCCACTGGTGCGAGCCGACGTCGTCCCGGCCGGTGGTGCGCCGGGTGCGGTGGCCGACCTGCTGGACCTGCCGCTGGCGTCCGAGGTGGTGGCCGGGCAGCCCGGCCCGCCCCGCGGTCGGGTGCGGCCGTGGGCGGAGGTGCCCGGGGCGGAGCTGGCGGCGTCCCGGCTCGGCCTCGACCAGCTGACCGGCCAGGTCGCGGTCGACCGCGGGCTCGCCGTCGAGGGAACCCGCGTGCGGTGGTGGCCGGGGGAGCCGGACCGGGTGGACGGGACCCCGGAGGCGCTCGGTCGCGCCCTGGCCTGGCGGGCGGGGCGGTGGGAGCTGCGCCAGGCGCTGGCCGAGGCATTCGCGCATCCCGAGCGAGCCCTCGACCTGGTGGCCGAGGACTCGCTCGAGCGCTGAGCCCCTCACTGCCCCCAGCGGGGGATGGCGGCCGCCCCGGGCGCGTGCCCGTGCGTGGAGGGCCGACCACCGCGCCCGGCCCGCGGTGCGCCCGGACGGGGCGCCCTCGAGGTGCGGGTCCAGCAGTCGAACAGCGAGCGCCACTGGGCACCCGTCAGGGCCGTCGGGCGGGTGGTCGGCGGCAGGCCCTCGTGCCGGAGCCACTGCACCCCGGCGGTGCCGGGCAGCTGCGCGCGCAGCACCGCACCCAGCGGTGCCGACGGCGAGGCGAGCACGGCGTGGGCGAGCCGGTCGAACGCGGTCGCGTCGGACTCGGGCAGGGCGGCCCGGGCGTCGGCCGCCGGGCCCTCGGGAAGGGGATGGGGACGTGACACGGGGTACCTCCGGGAGGCAGGTGCGGACGTCCGCGGGCAGCACGAGGGCGGCCGACGGACGGGGGAGACGGGAGGAGGCGGGGCCCGGACGGAGGTCGGGGCGCCGCGGCCGGGCCGGCGGTGGGCCGGGGCCGACGACGAGCGCGAGAGGCTCGGGGGAGGGCTCGGGAGCCCTCGGCGTCAGGAGGTGCGCAGCCGCACGTTGATCCGCATGGGCCGGACCCTACGGAGGGGTCGCGGTGCCGTCGAGCGGATTAGGCGCCGTCCTCGGGACGGCCGGCCCGACGGGCCTGGTGGGCCTCCCAGCGCACGCGGTCCCGCTCCCGCGCCCCCGCGCCGCGCTCCCACTTCTCCTTGCGCCGGCGGGCCCGCTCGAGCTCCCGCTCCTCGAAGCTGGAGTGCTGGTCCCAGTCGCGGGAGAGCACGACGATGACCAGCCCGGTGAGCAGCAGGACGGCCACGGCGACGGCGATGACGACGTCGAGGACCACGAAGCCGCCGAGGGCCAGCGCCACCGTGACGGCCGCCCCGGCGACGAGTGCGGGGCTCCACCGTCCGCGCGGCGCTTCTGCAGTCACCGGTCCAGTATCCGCCCCGCGCTCCGCGGCGCCGCGGGCCGCCCGGGGGGGCCTTGCCAGGAGGCAGCGCACGTCCGTACGGTGGGGGCGGCGGTTCAACCACAAGCCGTTCCCGGGGTTCTGTCCCTGCTCCGGGTACCGGTACCAACCGCCCGAGAGGCATCCCATGGCCGCATCCTTCGCGGACCCCACCGCCTCCGACCTCGCCCGCATCGACGTCGTCGCGCACGGCTCGTCGGTCCGCCTGGTCGTCACCGGTGAGATCGACTCCTCCACCGCCCCCGCGCTCGGCCGCAGCGTCGAGGGCGTCCTGGCCGACCCGCCCGGCTCGCTGACCGTCGACCTGTGCGGCGTCTCCTTCCTGGACTCCGCCGGGCTCTCCGTCCTCGCCACCGCCCACCGGCTGGCCCGTGAGGACGGCGTGGCGCTGCGCGTGCTGGCGGCCTCCCGCGCCGTCGTCCGGCCACTCCAGATCACCGGCCTGTGGCAGCTGCTCGGCGCCGAGCAGGTCACGCCCGGCGCCGACGTCGAGGGCGTCGCCTGACGTCCCTCCGCCGGCGATCGCTCCTGCGGTAGCGCCGTCGCGCCGGCCGCGTGGGAGGGTGCGTGCACGCCCGGCTGTGCCGCCGGGCACACTGCGTCCGACGTGCGCCGGCCGGTCCAGGGGCCGTGCACGCGGACCCACCCCAGGAGGAACCCCGTGCGAGATGCGGTCATCTGCGAGCCCCTGCGCACCCCGGTCGGCGGGTTCGGCGGCTCGCTGCGCGACGTCCCGGTGCAGGAACTCGCGGCCACGGTGATCCGCGCGCTCCTCGACCGCACGGGCATCCCGCCCGAGTCGGTCGAGGACGTCCTGCTCGGCAACTGCTACCCGACCATGGACGCCCCGGCGATCGGCCGCGTCGCCGCGCTGAACGCGGGCCTGCCCGTCACCGCGTCCGGTCTGCAGATCGACCGGCGCTGCGGCTCGGGGCTGCAGGCCGTCGTCAACGCCGCGATGCAGGTGCAGTCCGGCGCCTCCGACCTGGTGCTCGCCGGCGGTGCGGAGTCGATGAGCAACGCGCCGTTCTACTCCACCGCCATGCGGTGGGGGGTCAGGGCCGGCACCGGCGTCCTCCTCGAGGACGGGCTGGTCCGCGGGCGGGTCACCGCCGGCGGCACGAACTTCCCCGTCCCCGGCGGGATGATCGAGACCGCGGAGAACCTGCGCGCCGAGTACCGGATCGGTCGCGAGGAGCAGGACGAGTACTCGGTGCGCAGCCACCAGCGGGCCGCCGCGGCCGTGGAGTCCGGGCGCTTCGCCGACGAGATCGTCCCGGTCACCGTGAAGGGCCGGAAGGGCGACACCGTCGTCGACCGCGACGAGCACATCCGGCCGGACGCCGACGTCGAGACGCTCGGGAAGCTGCGCCCGATCATGGGCCGGCAGGACGAGGACGCCACCGTCACCGCCGGCAACGCCAGCGGCCAGAACGACGGCGCCGCGGTCGCGATCGTCACGACCCCGGAGAAGGCCGCCGAGCTGGGGCTGCGCCCGCTCGCGAAGCTGGTCTCCTGGAGCGTCGCAGGCGTGCCGCCGAGGACCATGGGCATCGGCCCGGTGCCCGCCACGGCCAAGGCGCTGGCGGTCGCCGGTCTGAGCCTCGCCGAGATCGACCTGATCGAGCTGAACGAGGCGTTCGCCAGCCAGGTCCTCGCGGTCGCGCGCGAGTGGGAGTTCACCGAGAAGGACTGGGAGCGGACGAACGTCAACGGCTCCGGCATCTCGCTGGGCCACCCGGTCGGCGCGACCGGCGGCCGCATCCTCGCCACGCTGCTGCGCGAGATGGACCGGCGCGAGGCCCGCTACGGCCTGGAGACGATGTGCATCGGCGGCGGGCAGGGTCTGGCCGCGGTGTTCGAGCGCGTGGCCGCCTGAGCGCGGACCCGGGAAGAGGAGAGAACGGATGAGCAAGGTCGCGATCGTCACCGGCGCCGCGCGAGGCATCGGCGCCGCCACCGCGGTGCGCCTGGCGCAGGACGGCTTCGCCGTCGCGGTGCTGGACCTGAAGGCCGACGACTGCGGCGACACGGTCGCCGCCATCGAGTCCGCCGGCGGCAAGGCGCTGGCCGTCGGCGCCGACGTCAGCGACGCCGAGCAGGTGCAGGCCGCCGTCGACCGCGTCGCCGCGGAGCTCGGCCCGCCGGTCGTGCTGGTCAACAACGCCGGCGTCACCCGCGACAACCTGCTGTTCAAGATGAGCGACGCCGACTGGGACGTCGTCATGAACGTGCACCTGCGCGGCTCGTTCCTCATGACCCGGGCCGCCCAGAAGCACATGATCGAGGCGAAGTGGGGCCGGATCGTGAACCTGTCGAGCGTCTCGGCGCTGGGCAACCGCGGTCAGGCCAACTACGCGACGGCGAAGGCGGGCCTGCAGGGCTTCACCAAGACCCTCGCCATCGAGCTGGGCAAGTTCGGCGTCACCGCGAACGCGATCGCCCCGGGGTTCATCCAGACCGAGATGACGAAGGCGACCGCGGAGCGGATCGGCGAGGAGTGGGAGGGCTACGTCGCCAAGCGCGCCGCGGCCATCCCGGTCGCGCGCGCCGGTGTGCCCGAGGACATCGCGCACACCGTCTCCTTCTTCGTCAGCGAGGGTGCCGGCTTCATCTCCGGCCAGGTCATCTACGTCGCCGGCGGCCCGCGCAACTAGCGCAGGCGGTCAGGGGCGGGGCCAGTCGCGCGCCAGGGCGCGGTCGACGGTCCCGCCCCGGCGCTGCACGTCCTCGAGGGTCCAGCCGGCGGGCGGGCGCTCCTGGTACTGCGCGACCAGCAGGTCCCGCTCGCGGCGGACGGCGTCGGCCTGAGCGGGTGAGCGCGCGTGCCAGGCCGCCTCGGTGAGCAGGCCGAACAAGCGGTCGGCCACGGTCGGATCCGTGCCGCCGCAGGACCTGGGCTGGGTGACGGACTGGCTCAGCAGCGCGGGGAAGTCCCACGAGGGCACGAGCAGCCGCACCGCGCCGCCGTCGTCGGCCAGCCGCCGGTGCCAGGTCGTGCGCGCAGCGGCCGCGCCCAGCAGGTCGGACACGTGGGAGAGCGCGTGCACGGCCGTCGTCGGGTCGTTGATGCCGGGGGAGAGCGCCCGCGCCGCGATGTCCACCAGCTTGCGCAGCCCGTAGCTGGGGTCACCGCGGTCGGCCCGCTCGTGACCGAGGACGAGATGGTGGGCGAGGGCGTCCTCCAGGGTCTCGGTCGGCGGCTCCTGCCCGGGGGTGTCACCCCAGACCCAGGCCACCGGGACGCCGGCGAGCACGGGTTCCCCGGGGCGGGGGATGAGCCGCAGCACGGCGCCGGCGCCGACCGCCGCGGCGACCAGCGGGCCCTCGGTCACCTGCACCAGGAACCCGCTCCGACGCGCGCACACCGGGCGGGCGTGCGCGGGCACCGGCGGCAGCTCGGTGTCGGGCTGCCCGTCGTCGGCCTGTTCGGCGGTCAGCCGGCGCAGCGTCGCGCCGGCCTCCTTGTGAACGTCGCGCAGCATGGTCTCCACGCGCAGCTGCCGGCTCTGGTGGCTGAGGAACGCGACGAGCGACCCGACCGAGACCAGGGTCAGGAGCAGCGCGACGGTCACCGAGAGCCGCGGGACGAACGCGGTGTCCTCGGAATCGTCCGCCGAGCGCACGCTGCGCAGCACGACGAGGGCGAAGACGAAGGTGCCCAGCAGGATGCCGAGGCAGCTCTGCACGACCCGGTCGCGCACGAAGGTCTGCAGGAGCCGCGGTGAGTACTGGCTGCTGGCCAGCTGCAGCGTGACGATCGTGAGCGAGAACAGCAGCGTGGTCACCGAGATGAGCGAGGAGGCGATCGCGGACAGCACGGTGCGCGCCGCCGAGGGGCCGCCGCCGAAGACGAAGGACAGGGGTTCGCCGGGCCCCTCCTGCAGGTGCCGGTCCAGTTCCGGCAGAGCCAGCGCCAGGCCGATCGCGAGCAGCACGGCCGCGGCCGGAACGGGCCACAGCGCACCACCCAGCGCCCGGCGGAGGGTGTGCAGCCGACCGCCCCGCGCGGTGGTGCTCACGACGACGGGTCCCGGTCGGGGTAGCGGGCACGGGCGAGGGCGTAGACCCCGAACGCGGCGAACCCGACCGCCACCCCGGCCAGCAGCCAGGGTCCGGCGCCGACCCCGGCGATCGCGGTCATCGCGCCGTCCAGGCCCGTCGCGTCGGTGATGTCGCCCGACGTGCCCGCGCGCCACAGCAGGACCCCGACCAGCCCGAACGCGATGCCCTTCGCGACGTACCCGACCCGGCCCAGGCCCTCGATGAGCGGCTCCCAGCGGTCGGGGGCGGCGGGCAGGTCGACGTCCTTCATGAAGCCGCCGGTGACGCCGCGCGCCAGCGTGTACAGGCCGACGGCCACCACCCCTGCCGCGACCAGGCACACCGCCGCCGCGCCGCCCGGGATCTCCAGCGCCTCGTCGGTGAGCTCGGGCAGCCGCTCGTCGGCCTCGTACTCCAGGCCCAGGGCGAACAGCAGCGCGGTGACGCCGAAGAACGCGTAGACGCCGCCCTTGGCCAGGCACTTGGCGCAGACGATCGCGCTGCGCCGGCGGTGCGTCGGGTCGAGCAGCCCGCGCCACCAGAGCAGCACCTCGGCGGCCTGCCACACCCCCAGGCACAGCAGACCGAGCCCGATGACCCACAGCAGGGTGCGGCCACCCGGGCCCGAACCGACGGTCTGCAGCGCTCCGGTCTGGTCGGCGTCGGCACCGCGCAGCCCGAGCGCCATGCGTGCGGCCAGGAGGGCGATCAGCAGGTGCATCGCCCCGTAGGCGACGAGGCCGACGCGGGCCAGGTGGGTGAGCACCGGGTGGTCGGTGACCTCGCGGGCCCGCTCCAGGACCGCCCGTACCCGGGTCCCGTTCAGGTGCGCTCGGGGTAGCGCGCGCGGACGAACAGGTAGGCGCCGAACGCGGCGATGCCCAGCGCCACCAGCGTCAGCAGGAACTGGCCGAACGGCGCCTCGAGGATGGTCCGCAGGGCGCCGTCCAGACCGCTGGCGTCGGCCGGGTCGAAGGTGACGGCGGCGTGCACGAACAGCCCGCCGACCACGCCCAGCGCGATGCCCTTGCCGGGGTAGCCGACCTGCCCCAGCCGGGTCACCAGCCGCGTGGCCGGGGCCGGCGCCTGCGCGAGGTCGATCTCCTTGAGGAAGTGCTTCGTGACGCCCTTCCAGACGTGGTAGACCCCCACGCCGAGCAGGACCAGCCCGGCGGCACCGACCAGCCAGCGCCCGCCCGGCCAGCCGAAGACGCCGGTGGCGGTCTGCTGCTGCTGCTGGGAGCTGGAGCCGCCGCTGCCGGTG
The DNA here is from genome assembly GCF_054050515.1 of Blastococcus sp. SYSU D01042. NCBI lineage: Bacteria > Bacillati > Actinomycetota > Actinomycetes > Geodermatophilales > Geodermatophilaceae > Blastococcus > Blastococcus sp. SYSU D01042. The sequence goes on from NZ_JBJGZM010000005.1 coordinate 128,815, forward strand.
GCGAAGCGGATCGCCAGCACCGCGAGCGCGGCGTAGACGACCGCCTTGGCCAGCGCCTTGACCGACTTCTTGACCGCGGTGGAGCGCCGGTCGCCCGACGCCGACCAGCCCGAGCGCCAGCGCAGGACCTCGAGGGCCTGCCAGACGGCCAGGGCGATCATGCCGATCGCGATGATCCACAGCAGCGGCTTGCCGACCGGGGACTCCGCGAGCGTGGCCATCGCGCCGGACTGGTCGGCGGACTCGCTGCTGGAGCCCCACGCCAGCTGGAGCGCCAGCCAGGCCACGAGCAGGTGGACGACCCCGTAGGAGACCAGGCCGACGCGGGCCAGGTGCTCGAGGCCGTCGCCGTCGGCGCTGCCGAGCACGCCACCGGTGGACCGCTGTCCGCTCATGGGGACTCCGTTCGAGGAGGGAAGATCAACGCCTCAGCGTGGCACGCGGACGGCGCCGGTGCCTGCTGTCGCGCCGTTCGGGTGGGGGACACTGGAGCCGTGACCGCCGCCGGAACCGTCCTGACCGCGCAGCCGACCCCCGAGGTCGCCCGACGCGCGTGGCCCCAGTGGCTCGCGCTGGGCGCCGCGATGCTCGTCGTGGCCGGGGTGTCGATCGCCTGGTCCGCCGGCGGCGCCCGGCTGCTGCTCGGTGCGCTGGGGCTCTTCCTCGCCGTCCGCGGCGCGGTGCTGCTGCGCACGGCCGCGGGCCTGGACGGCGAGCTGGCCGGCCGCGCGCGGACCCTCGGCCCGGTCGCCGCGGTCACGGGTGCCGCCGGGGTCGTGGTGGCGCTGCTCCCGGGCGAGGCGGCCGCCCGCGTGCTGCTCGTCGCGGTGCCGCTGGTGCTGCTCGCCGGCGCGCTGGCGCTGCTCGCCGGCACCGCCCGCCGGGCCGGCCAGGCGCTCGGGCTCCTCGCGGTGCTGGTCACCGGCCCGCTGGTCGCCACCGGCGTCGCGCAGGACTGGAGCCGGGCCGCCGACGCCGCCACCGTGGTCGCGGCCGCCCTGGTCGCCGTCCTCGCCGTGCCGGTGCTGGTGAGCGCGGTCAACCTGCGCACCGTCGCCGCTCGGCCCGCGCCCGCCCCGGTCGGCGGCGGCTGCGGTGGCTGCGCCTGCGGCGCCGGCGGCTGCGGGGCCTGAGCTCCCCGCTCCGTGTCACCGGCGGCCCGCCGGGGGTAGGGGCGAGGACGTGACCGGACACGTCTTCGTGGTCGGGGCCGACCTGACCCGGCTGTCCTGCGACGACGTCCTCGTGCCCACCGGGCGCACGCTGCGCGTCTCGCCGGGCTGGTGCCCGCTGCTGCCCGCCGAGCTGGTCACCGACTCCGACGACGAGGGCGCCTGCGTCGGCCTGTCCTGGACCGCCGGGGAGCGGGTGCTCGAGGTGCCCGGCGACGGTGCCCGGCGCGCGTGGCTGGTCGACACCGTCGACGACGAGGGCCGCGGCCTGCCGTGGCTGCTCGACGGCGCCCGCGAGGCCCTCGCCGCCGTGGCCCGTCGCGAGGTGGCCGAGCCGGCGCACGGGCGGGCGCGCCGGCTGGTGGGCCTGCCGGCGCTGGGCACCGGCTGGGGCGGGGCGGCCGGCCGGCGGGGGGCGCTGCTCCAGCAGTTGCTGCCGGTGCTCCGGGAGGCCGCCCGGGAGCACGGCTTCGACGTCGCCCTGGTGCTCAAGCGGCCCAGCGACCTCGCCGCGGCCCAGCGCGTGCGGCGCGGCGAGGACGGCGGCTGGGACCTGCCCGCCCACCTGCAGGAGCTCGCCGGGCAGCTGGGGGAGCGGGCCCGCCGCGGCCAGCTCGCGGTCTTCCTGGGCGCCGGCGTGAGCGCGGCGGCCGGGCTGCCCACCTGGGAGCAGCTCGTCGACGAGCTGGCCGCGCGCTCCGGGCTGGACGACGGGCTGCGCGAGGGGCTGACCCGGCTGCCGGCGCAGGACTCGGCCGCGCTGCTGGCCCGCGAGCTCGGCCCGGAGGTGATGGCGTCCTACGTGCAGGAGCGGTTCGGGCCGGGCCCCTACGCGCTGGCGCACGCGCTCATCGCCGACCTGCCGGTCCACGAGTTCGTCACCACCAACTACGACCCGCTCGTCGAGCAGGCCGCCGCCGACGTGGGCCGGGACCTGCGGGTGCTGCCGTTCGACGAGGCCCGGCCCGGCGCACCGTGGCTGCTCAAGCTGCACGGCGACGCCGCCCACCCCGAGAGCATCGTGCTCACCCGCGAGGAGTACCTCCGCTACGGCGACTCGCGGGCGGCGCTGGCCGGGGTGCTGCACTCCCTGCTGCTCACCCGGCACGTGCTGTTCGTCGGTGCCTCGATGCTCGACGACGACCTGATCCGGATCGCGCACGAGGTGCGCAGCGCGCTGCGCGTGCAGGGCTCCGACGGCGGCCACCGGAGCGGGACGGTGCTGTCCCTGCGCGAGGACCCGGCCCGCGCCCGGCTCTGGGAGCAGGACGTCGAGACCGTCGCCATGGCCGGGCCGGACGCACCCGCGGCCGAGGCGGCCCGCCGGCTCGAGGTGCTGCTCGACCTCATCGGCTGCCTGGCCACCCCGCCCAACGGCTACCTGCTGGACCCCGCCTACCGCGGGCTGCTCGACGAGCAGGAGTGCGCCCTGGCCGACGCCCTCGCCACGGTGGCCGACCACCTGCCGGAGGACGGCGTCCCCGGTGCCGGGCAGCAGGTGGCCGCGCTGCTGCACCGGCTCGGCCGGCGGCGCGGCGGCTGACCCGGGGTTGCCGCCCCGGTCGGCGGGGCACCGCCCAGGCATGGCGCGACTGGAGAACGGCCTGCAGCTGCTCACCCGGGGCTACGGCTGGCTGCCCGACAGACGCCGGCAGCTGGGCCGGCGCACCGTCCCGACCCGGCTGGGCGGGCTGAAGGTGCTCGCCATCGAGGGGCCGGACGCCGCGCGCTTCCTCTACGACGAGGACCACGTCCGCCGGGCGCACGCCATCCCCGAGCCGGTGCAGGGCACGCTGTTCGGCAAGGGCGCGGTGCACACCCTCGACGGCGAGCTGCACCGGGTGCGCAAGGCGATGTTCGTCGCGCTGCTCATGCGCGAGGACGGCATCGCCGCGCTGGTCGAGCAGGCGACCGCGGCCTGGGACGACGCCGCCGCCGGCTGGCGGGGCCGCCGCATCGTGCTCATCGACGAGGCGGCGCAGGTCATCGCCGGCACCGTCTGCCGCTGGGCCGGCATCCCGATCGCCGACGACGAGGTGCCCTCGCTGGCGCGCGACCTGACCGCGCTGGTCGACGGCTTCGCCACCGGTGGGCCCCGGCACTGGCGGGCCCGCCGGGCGCGCGGCCGCCGGGAGGCCTGGCTGTCCCAGCTCGTGGCCGACGTCCGCAGCGGGGAGGTGACCGTGCCGGAGGGGTGCGCGGTGGACGTCGTCGCCCGGCACACCGACGCCGACGGGGAGCGGCTGGACCAGCGGGTGGCCGCGGTCGAGCTGCTCAACATCATCCGGCCCACCACCGCCGTCGCCTGGTTCGTCGCCTTCTCCGGGCACGCGCTGATCCGGTGGCCGGCGCACCGCGAGCGGCTGGCGAGCGGCGACCCGGCGTTCGCCGAGGCCTGGGCGCACGAGGTGCGCCGCTTCTACCCGTTCGCCCCGTTCATCGGCGGCCGGGCCCCGCAGGAGACGGAGTTCGACGGCGAGCGCGTCCCGCGGAACTCGATGGTGCTGCTGGACCTGTGGGGCCAGAACCACGACGCGCACCTGTGGGAGGACCCCTACGCGTTCTGGCCCGAGCGGTTCCTCGACCGCGCCATCAGCCCGTGGGAGCTGGTGCCCCAGGGCGCCGGCGACCCGAGCACGAACCACCGCTGCCCGGGTGAGCAGCTGACCGTCGCGCTGCTCTCCGCGCTGGCCGTGCGGCTGGCCCGGCTGGAGTTCGACGTGCCGGAGCAGGACCTGGGGATCGCGCTGCACCGCATCCCGGCCCGGCCGGCCAGCGGCGTGCTGCTGGACGTGCGCTAGCCGCCCGGCGCGGGGCCCAGACCCGCGTCGCGGGCCAGCGCCACCGCCTCGGCGCGGCTGGCGGCGTGCAGCTTCACCAGCACGTCGGAGACGCGGTTGCGCACCGTCTTCTCGCTGAGGAACAGCCGGGCGGCGATCTGCGCGTTGGCCAGGCCGTGCGCGACCAGGTCGAGCACCTCGCGCTCGCGGTCGGTGAGCTCGGGGAAGGGTACGACGGTGGACCGGGAGCGCGCGGAGGCGAAGAAGGCGAGCACCCGGTCGGCGATCCGCGGGCCGAACACCGCCTCGGACCGGGCCGCGGCGCGCACCGCTCGGGCGATGTCGGCCCCCTCGGACTCCTTGAGCAGGTAGCCGCGGGCGCCGGCGCGCAGCGCCGCGAAGACCGAGTCGTCGTCGTCGCTCATGGTGAGCACGACCACCGCGGTGCCGGGGTGCGCGGCCACGATCGCCGCGGTCGCGGGGAGCCCACCGCCGCCGGGCATCCGCAGGTCCATGAGCACCACGTCGGGGCGCAGCCGGGCGACCAGCGCCACGCCGGTCTCGCCGTCGGCGGCGGTGCCGACCACCTCGAGGTCCGCCTCGTCGCCGAGGGCGTCGGCGACCCCGTCGCGGTAGACGGGGTGGTCGTCGACGACCACCACCCGGACCGGCGCGCTCACCGGGCCGCCAGCGGCAGGCGGGCGCGCACCGTCGTCCCGGCGCCCGGGGCGGTGGTCACCTCGAGGGTGCCGCCGAGCTCGGCGGCCCGCTCGCGCATCGACGTCGTCCCCACGCCGGGGACGGCGTCGTCGGGCACCCCGCGGCCGTCGTCGGAGACCTCCACCACCAGGTCCTTGTCGGCCGGGGCCAGCGCGACCGTGCAGGCGGAGGCGCCGGCGTGCCGGACGGCGTTGGCGACGGCCTCGGTGGCGATCCGGTAGGCCGCCACCTCGACCGCCGCGCGCAGCGGGGGCAGCTCGCCGGCGGTCACGGTGACCCGGGCGGCCTCGTCGGGCCCGCCCGCCGGCGCACCGGCCGGCACCGGCAGCCGGTAGGCCGCCACGTGCTCGCGCAGCGCGCCGACCAGCCCCAGCTCGTCCAGCGCCGGGGGGCGCAGGTCGTCGACGGCCCGGCGGACGGCGGCCACCGTCCGGCGCATCTGGTCGCGCAGCCGGGCGGCGAGCGCCGCGGCGTCCGGATCGGCGGTCAGCCGCCCGGCCAGCCGCTCCAGCTGGAGCGCCATCCCGGCCAGCTCCGGGCCGACGCCGTCGTGCAGGTCGTGCCGCAGCCGGCGCCGCTCCTCCTCGCGGCCGGCGACGATCCGCTCGCGGCTGGCCTGCAGGTCGGCGGTGAGCCCCGCGGCCCAGACCAGCGCGGCCGCCCGGCGGGCGGCGTCGTCGAGGGCCTCGCGCTCGGAGTGGCGCCACCGCTCGCCGGGGTGCCGGTGGGCGACCCGCAGCCGGCCGACCTGGGCGCCCAGGGTCACCAGCGGCAGCTCGTCGACCCCGCCGTCGGCCGGCCGCCCGGACGAGACGCGGACGGCCGGCAGCCGTGGATCGGCGGGCACCACCTCGACCCGGGGCAGCCGCAGGGCGCGGGCCACCTCGCCGGCCAGGCCCTGCAGCGCCTCGGCCGGCCCGGTGGCGGCGTCCAGCGCGGTGGCCAGCCGGGTGGCCACGGCGAGCGGGTCGCGGCGCTCCCCGTAGAGCAGCCGGTCGACCGCGCGCTGCGCCCGCTCCCAGCCGGCCGCGGCGAGCAGCGCGGCCAGCGCCGTGCCCGCGACCGCGAGCCGGCGCTCGCCGGCGGTGAGCTCGCCCAGCACCGCGACGAGGACGGCGTAGCCGATCAGCAGCACCGCGGACAGCGCGGTGAACACCACCGCCCGGCTGACCACGACCCCCACGTCGAAGAGCCCGTGCCGCAGCACCGCGACCGCCACCGCCACGGGCACCGCGGCGAAGCCGATCGCGAACAGCGCGCTGGAGACCACCGGCAGGTCGAGCACCACCGAGGCGATGGCGCAGACCACCAGCACCGACTCGCCGAGCAGCAGCCACTGCAACCGGATCCGCTCGGTGCCGCGGGCCCGGCGCATCCGGACCAGCTGGGCGGCGATCCCGACCGCGCCGCCGACCAGGAAGCACGTGAACGAGCAGAGCAGCAGGAGGACGGAGGCCCAGATGCCCAGCGACCACGGGTTGTCGACGTCCGGGGCGTAGTCCAGCGGGCCCTCGTGCACCATCGCGGCCAGCGTCCCGGTGACGACGGCGGCGGCGAGCACCCGGGCGATCGGCCGCCAGCGCGGTGAGGGCAGCGTCCCGTCGGGGAAGTACAGCGGCACCAGCGCGACGATCACGTAGTACGGGACGAACCCCCACGCGCCCAGCCAGGCCGCGAGGTCGAACAGCGGGCCGGGGCCGTCCGCGGTGAGCTGCACGTGCTGGCTCGCGAGCAGGTAGGGCCCGGTGACCACGCTGACCAGCAGCAGCCAGCCGACCCGGTTGCCCGGCTGGCGAACCAGCACCAGCACGCCGACCAGCGGGTAGAGCAGTCCCAGCGTGGCGTCCCCGGCGTCCACCGCGGGTGCCCCCGGGACGAGCGCACCGACCACGAGCGCGGCCAGCGTGCAGCCGATGCCGACCGCGGCGAGCAGCGCCGGCGCCCGGCGCCGGACGGCGAGCGCTGGGGAGCGGACCCGACCCGGCACGGGCTGCATCCTGCCGCCGGACCGCCGTCCCGCACAGGGGTGCGCGCCCCGGTCCTGGTGCCCGGGAGCTCGGGGCGGTCGTCCCTGGGACCCGGGACGTGGGGCGCAGGAACGTCGTCCCCGACACCGACCCGCCCCTGGAGGACCGACCGCCATGAGCACGACCACCGCTCCGCTCGCCGCCCCCACCGCGGCCGCCGACCCGGCACCCGGCAACCGCTTCCGCCGCGTCGGCGGCGGCCTGTCGCTGGTGGGCGCGGGCACGCTGATCTGCGCGAGCCTGCTGATGATCCCGTACACCAACGAGACGCACGCCGAGTACCTGCAGACCGGCGTCGACCACCGCGACAACATCCTCTGGGCCGCCGTCGTCCTGCACTTCGGCTTCCTGCTCCTGGTGCCGGCGGCGTTCACCCTCGTCCGGCTGGCCCGGCGCGGGGCGACCCGGACGGCGCTGGCGGCGATGGTGCTCGCCGGCCTCGGCTCGGGGCTGTCCGGGATCGTCGTCGTCGACTTCTACGACGTCGCCCTGGCCAACGCGCTGCCGGCGGAGCAGGCGCTGGAGATCTTCGACCTGGCCGCGAGCTACGGGCAGGGCGGCATCATCGCCGGGACCTCGGTGCTCGGCATGGCGCTCGGCATCAACCTGGCCGTCTTCGCCGCGTGGCGGGCCGGCGCGATCCCGGTCTACCCGGTGGTGCTGAACGTCGTCGGCTGGATCACCTTCACCGCCTTCTCCGGCGACGCGTGGCTGCCCTCGATCGGCACCGGGCTGGTCGCGGTGGGGCTGGGCTGGGCCGGCGTCGCCGTCCTGCGGATGCGCGACGAGGTGTGGGCCCGCCTCTGAGCGCCCTCACCACACCGCCGGAGGCCGGGCCCGCAGCTGCGGGCCCGGCCTTCAGCGCTGCTCGAGCCCGGCCAGCTCGGCGGGCAGCTCGCCGGCGTGCAGGACGCCGAGCCGCTGGGTGGCGCGGGTGAGCACCACGTAGAGGTCGTTCCAGCCGCGCACGCCCTCGGCCACGATCGCCGCCGGGTCGACCACGAGCACCGAGTCGAACTCCAGGCCCTTGGCGCCCTCGGGCGGCAGCACCACCGGGGCGTCGGCGCGGTCGGGATCGGCGGGCAGCCGGTCGGCCACCGCGGCGCGCACGGCGTCGAGCCGGCTCCACGGCACGAGCACCCCGAGGGTGCCCTCCTCCTTGTCCAGCGCCACGGCGGCCTCGGCGACGGCGTCGGCCAGCTCCGCCTCGGCCACCCGCTGCGCCCACGGCTGCACCCCGGTGGAGCGCACCGAGGTCGCGGCCGACGTGGGCGCGCCGGTCGCGGCGAGCACGTCGGCGGCGACGGCCATGATCTCGCTGGGCGTGCGGTAGTTGACGGTGAGCTCGGCCAGCTGCCACGTGCGGCCCAGGTGCGGGTCGAGCACCTCGGCCCAGGTGGTCGCACCGGCCAGCGTGCTGGTCTGGGCGACGTCGCCCACCACGGTCATCGACCGGGTCGGGCAGCGGCGCAGCAGCAGCCGCCAGGCCATCGCCGAGAGCTCCTGCGCCTCGTCGACGATGATGTGCCCGTAGGTCCAGGTGCGGTCGGCCGCGGCCCGTTCCGCGGTGCTCCGGTAGTCGGCCTCCTCGTGCCGGTCGGCCAGCCCCTCGGCGTCCAGCAGGTCGCCGGCGAGCAGCTCCTCCGCCTCGTCCTCGGTCTCCGCGTCCAGGGACCGCGAGCCGTGCAGCATGTCCAGGGTCTCCTGGGCGTCGCGCAGCCGGCGCTGCCGCTCGCGCTCCTCGGCCCGGCGCTGCGCGGACTCGTCGATGCCGAGCAGCTCGTCGACCTCCTCCAGCAGCGGCACGTCGGCCGGCGTCCAGGGCGAGGACGGCGGGCGGTGCAGCAGCTCGCGCTCGTCCTCGGTCAGCCCGGTCGCGACCGCGTCGAGCTGGCGGCGGGAGGCGAACAGGTCGCGCAGCACCCGCTCGGCGGTCAGCCGCGGCCAGAGCCGGTCGATGAGCGCGTGCACGGCGGGCTCGGCGGCGACCTCGCGGCGCAGCGCGGCGACGTCGCCCTGCTCCAGCAGGTTGGCCCCGCCCAGCACGTTCTCGCCGAGCTTGTCGGCGTACTTGCGGGCGAGCAGCTCGATGACCGTGCGCGCGGCGGTCGGGCGGGCCTCGTTGTGCACGCGCGAGGCGGCGCGGGCCCGGCTGCGCACCCGGGCGGCGTCGGCCTTGGTGAACCGCAGCGTCGTGCCGTCGATGTCGACCTCCGCCTGCCGGTCGAGCACCGCCTGCCGCCGCTTCACCGCCGCGGCGACGACGTCGACCATGGCGAGCCGGCCCTTGAGCTCGGCGACCTCGGGCCGCTCGGGGGCGTGCGCCTGCAGGCCGGGGCGCAGCCCGCCGACGTCGGCCAGCACGACGCCGGTCTCGCCGAGCGAGGGCAGCACGTCGGCGATGTAGCGCAGGAACGTGGGGGAGGGGCCTACGACGAGCAGGCCGCTGCGGGCCAGCCGCTCGCGGTGGGTGTAGAGCAGGTAGGCCGCGCGGTGCAGGGCGACCGCGGTCTTGCCGGTGCCCGGCCCGCCCTGGACGACGAGCACGCCCTTCACGTCGGCGCGGATGATCCGGTCCTGCTCGGCCTGGATCGTGCGGACGATGTCGGTCATCCGGCCGGTGCGCGAGGCGTTGAGCGCCGCGAGCAGCACCGACTCGCCGGCCAGCCCGCCGCGGTCGGTGGCCCCGCCCTCGGCCGCCGCCTCGCTGAGGTCCAGCGTCTCGTCGGCGACGCTGACCACCGTGCGGCCGCGGGTGCGGATGTGCCGGCGGCGGCGCACGCCCTCGTCGTGCAGCGGCGTCGCCGTGTAGAACGGCCGCGCCGCCGGCGCCCGCCAGTCCATGAGCAGCGGCTCCTCGGCGCCGTCGGCGAACAGCCCGATCCGGCCGATGTAGCGCGACGTCGCGGGGTCGTGCAGGTCCAGCCGGCCGAACACCAGGCCGTGCTCGGCGGCGTCCAGGGCGACGATGCGGTGGGTGTGCAGCTCGACGGCGGCCTCGCGCTCGCCCACGGCCTGCGGGTTGTGCGGCACCAGGGCGAGCGCGTCGTCGAGCCGGCTCACGCTGCGGGCGCGCACCTCGTCGAGCCGGTCGAACAGCGCGGTCACGTAGGGCTGTTCCGCGGCGATCCCGGCGTCGGGGGCGTCCGCGGGTCGAGCTGTCGACAAGTCGAGCCGCTTTCGGTCGGGGTGCGGTGCCGGGGTGGCAGCCGCCCATTATGCGCACGCCGGGCCCGCCGGAGCGGCCACTTCGGCGGGAAGGGGGGCGGGGTCAGCCGGTGAGGTAGGCGGTGAGGCGGTCGGCGAGCTCCGCGGGGCGGCTCAGCGCGACGAGGTGCCCGCCCGGCACCTCGTCCACCGGGAGGCCCAGGCGCTCGGCCGCGACGCGGCGCTGGAAGTCCAGCGGGAAGAAGCGGTCGTCGCGGCCGGCGAGGACCCGGGTGGGGACGTCGGGCCAGCGGTCGAGCGGCCACGGGTCCTCGAAGGGGCGGCCGGACTGCTCGAAGGGTTCGGCCTGCGCCTGCGTGGCGACGTCGGGCGGCACGTCGGAGAAGAACGCCCCGGTCGGGTCGCCGGGGTCGGCGTGGCCGGTTACCGCCCACCACTCGGCGCCGGTCTCCCCGGGCCGCGGCACCATCGCGTTGAGCAGCACCAGCAGGCGCACCGGCAACCGGTCGCACACCAGCGGCGCGGTCAGCCCGCCCATCGACTGCGCGACCAGCACCACCGGCTCGGGGTCCGCGCCGAGCGCCGCCCGCACCGTGTCGACGACGGCGTCGGCGTACGCGGCCAGTCCGGCGTCGGGGTCGCCGGCCGGCAGCGCCACGGGCAGCGCGCGGTGCCCCCGCCGCTCGAGCTCGGGGACGAGGCGCCCCCAGTACGAGGCGTTGCCGCCGGCGCCGGGTACGAGGACGAAGGTGGTCACGGGGAGCAGACCACGGCGGGTGAGCCAACTCATCGCGGCCCCGAGCGAATGGCAACTCCGCGGACACCTCCGCGACACAGGGGCTGCCTAGCGTCGGTGGCGTCCGCGAGAGAAGGGGGAACCCCATGACCACCAGCACGCTGGAACGGCCCGAGACCCGGACCGCTCCCGACGCCACCGAGCAGGTCAGCACCTGGACCTGCGAGAACTGCCGCACCGAGACCTCCGCCGTCCGCAAGCGGTGCACCGACTGCGGGACGTCCCGGTACTGACCGCGGCTCAGGCCGCCGGCGGCGCGCCCCGCAGCCGGACGACGGCGGCGCGGTAGCGCCGGGCGCCGGCCCACCGCCAGGCCAGCCGCCGGCGGCGGGGCAGGCCCTCGAGCACCCGGGTCCGGTCGGCGGCGCAGATGTCCTCGAGAGCGAGCCCGAGCACCAGCGAGCGCTCGCGCGCGGTGAGCCGGGCCGAGGCGGTGGCGGCGACGACGGACCACTGCGCGGCGTCCAGGTGGGCGTCGAGCAGCGGCAGCAGCAGCCGTTCCTCCTCGACCAGGTGCGCGTCGACGGCGTCGGCCAGGCGCAGGCAGTCGCGCGCCAGGGCGTCGCGCGCGGCGGCCGTGCCGGCGACCGCCCACTGCCGCGACGCGGTGGCCAGATCGCGCACCTGCGCGTCGATGCCGGCGGCGCCCTCGGTCCAGTGGGCGACGGCGGCCCGCAGCCCGGCCTCGTCGCGCTCGGGGACGGCGGCGAGCAGCGCCGGCCAGAGCGCGTCCCGCTCCATCCGGTGGTGGGCGAGCAGCAGCCGGGAGATCAGGTCGACGTGCAGGGCCAGCGTGCGGGTGCGCGCGGGCTCGGCCGGGGGCGCCCACGAGACCAGCTCGGCGAGCAGCCGCAGCTCCCGCCGGACCAGCTGGTGGACCACCCGCTGGGAGGCGGTGGCACGGCTGTCGGACGCGCACGGACCGGCGCCGGCGACGGCGGGGGCGTCGTCGGCGGGAGCGCGCGGCACCGGCAGCACGGGGACGGCGGTACCGACCTGGACGGCGGTCATGCTGCACCTCGGTGGACGCTCGGGCCGGAGCCCCGGGAGGACGACGCGGCGAGGGTAGGGGCCCGGGCATCCCGGCGACAGGGACCTCCGTAACCGGCCGGGTCCTCGCGTCGGCCCGCGTCCGGCGCGCCTTCCGCCAAGTACCCGGCAGGTGACGCTCGGTCACCGCGGAGGCCGCCGAGAACCGCAGACACGATGCCGCTTTCCCCCTAGGGTTTCCGGGGTGGGGAGGGTTCTGCAGCGCAACTGCGTCCGGGTGACCGGCGCGGCGGACGGGCGTCCCATGGTCTTCGCCCACGGGTTCGGCTGCGACCAGGAGATGTGGCGCTTCGTCGTCCCGGCGTTCGAGGACGACCACCGGGTCGTGCTGTTCGACCACGTCGGCGCCGGCAGCTCCGACCTGTCCGCCTACGACCGGGAGAAGTACGGCTCGCTGCGCGGATACGCCTCCGACGTCGTCGAGATCTGCCGCGAGCTCGGGCTGTCCGACGTGGTCTTCGTCGGCCACTCGGTCGGCGCGATGATCGGCGTCCTCGCGCTGCAGGAGGCGCCCGAGCTGTTCGGCGCGCTGGTCATGGTCGGGCCCAGCCCGCGCTACGTCGACGACGGCGACTACGTGGGCGGGTTCACCCGCACCGACGTGGTCGGCCTGCTCGACGCGCTGGACGCCAACCACCTCGGCTGGTCGGCGCAGATGGCGCCGGTGATCATGGGCGAGCAGGACTCCCCCGAGCTGGCCGAGGAGCTCACCAACAGCTTCTGCCGCACCGATCCGGAGATCACCCGGCACTTCGCCCGCGTGACCTTCCTGTCCGACAACCGCGCCGACCTGGCCGGTGTCGCCGTCCCCACGCTGGTGCTGCAGTGCAGCCAGGACGTCATCGCCCCCGAGGTCGTCGGCCGCTACGTGCACGGGCAGATCCCGGGCAGCGTCTTCACCCAGCTGGCGGCCACCGGCCACTGCCCCCACCTGAGCGCTCCGCAGGAGACGGCCGCGGCGATCCGGGCGTTCCTCCAGGGATGACGGTGACCAGGCTCCAGGACGCCGGCGGGTCCGGCCCGGACGACCTGGGCCGGCTGGGCCGGCTGCTCGAGGAGGACCCCGCCGACCTGTACGAGAACGCGCCGATGGGGTACCTGTCGGCGCTGCCCGGTGGCCGCATCGTCAAGGTGAACCGGACCTTCGCCGACTGGATCGGCGTCCCGGCCGCCGACGTCCTCGGCGTCCTCTTCCAGGACCTGCTCAGCACCGGCGGGCGGGTCTACTACGAGACCCACCTGATCCCGCTGCTGCGCATGCAGGGCGCCGTGCGCGAGATCGCGCTGGACCTGGAACGGGCCGACGGGACGCCGCTGGCCTGCCTGGTGAACGCCGTCGAGATCCGGGACGACGACGGTGCGCCCCTGCTGGTGCGGGCCACCGTCTTCGAGGCGACCGCGCGACGGCGCTACGAGCGCGAGCTGCTGACCGCCCAGCGCACCGCCGAGGAGTCCGAGCGCCGCTCGCTGACCGTGCAGCGCGTGGTGTCCGACCTGGCCGCCGCGCTCTCGGTGGAGGAGGTCGCCTCGGTGATCGTCGAGCGGGGCCGGGAGACGCTCCAGGCGCGCGGTGCCGCGCTGATCCTGCTGGAGACCGATCCGACCGACCCGTCGGCGCTGCCCGCGCTGCGGCCGGTGCGGTCCGACGGGCTGCCGCAGCAGCTGCTGGAGGTGCTGCGCGACGCCGCGGGCAGCCAGCTGGCCGTCGAGCTCGCCCGCGGCGTGCGGTCGATCGTGCTCAGCGACTCGCTGCGCGCGGAGCAGCCGGCGCTCGCCGCGGCCATGGCGGCCGTCCGGCTCACCGAGTGGGTCGTCGTCCCGGTGACCGCCGACGAGCGGCGGCTCGGGGTGCTGGTGCTGGCCCTGGGCGACGCCGACGGCGACCTGATCAGCCTCGCCGAGCCGGGCGAGGAGGCGAGCCTCACCCCGGCCGACGTGGGGCTGATGTGGACGATCGGCCGGCAGGCGGGCCAGGCGATCGAGCGGGCACGGTTGCACGAGGAGACCGCGCGCCAGGCGGAGCGGGCGTCGTTCCTGCTGGAGGCGGCGCGGCTGCTCGCCGAGGCCGCCGACGTCCCCGACACGGTGGACCGCCTGGCCCGCCTGGTCGTGACGCGGCTGGCGGACCTGTGCGTCGTCGACCTGGACACCGACGAGGGGCTCGTCCGGCCCGCGGTGCGGCACCGCGACCCGGGGCGCGAGCACGTGGTCGAGGAGCTGCGCACCCACCACCTGCCGCGCCGGTCCGAGGCGCACCCGAGCGTCCGCGCGCTGCGCAGCGGTGGCACGCAGTGGATCCGGACGGTGGACGAGGCGTTCATGCGCTCGGTCGCGGTCGACGAGGGGCACCTGGCGGCGATCCGGGCGCTGGACCTCGCCGGCGTCGTCGCCGTCCCGCTGACCGCGGAGGGCCGGCAGCTGGGCGTGCTGACGGTCGCGGCCGACCGCACGCGCGGGCAGTTCACCGTGGCCGACGTCGAGGTCGCCGAGCAGCTCGCGCTGCAGCTGGGGCTGGTGGTGGCGCGGGCGGAGCGGTTCGACCTCGCCGTCCGCACCTCCCACGCGCTGCAGGAGAACCTGCTGCCGCCCGCTCCGCCCGCGCTCGAGGGGCTGTCCATCGCGGTGCGCTACCTCGCGGCCACCCGGGGGGTCGACGTCGGCGGGGACTTCTACGACGTCCTCCGGCTGCCCGGCGGCGACATCGGGCTGGCCGTCGGCGACGTGGTGGGCCACGACATCACCGCCGCGGCGACCATGGGGCAGCTCCGCAGCGTCTACCGCGCCCTGCTGGCCGACGGGCCCTCGCCGGGCGCCATCATCGAGCGGCTGCAGGCGGGCTGGCCGCTGCTGGGCCTGCGGCGCATGGCCACGGCGCTGTTCGCCTCGCTGGACCCCTCGTCGGGCCGGCTGCGGATCGCCTCGGCCGGTCACCCGCCGCCGCTGCTGCTGGCCGACGGGCGCGCGTCGTTCCTGCCGGTGCCGCCGAGCCGGATGCTGGGCGCGCAGCCGTCGGTCGCCGACGAGTGGATCGGCGTGCTGCCCCCCGGAGCGAGCCTGGTCCTGTTCACCGACGGCCTGGTGGAGAGCCACGTCGCCGACATCGACGATGGCTTCGCCCGCCTGCTCGCCGCCGCGTCGTCCGCCGGCGTCACCGACCCGCAGGCGCTGTGCGACCACCTGCTGGCCGAGCTCACCGGTGCGCACCGCGCCGACGACATCGCGCTGCTGGTGCTCACCCGCGACTGACCCTGCCGCGGGCGCACGGGCGGGGCGCCCTGTACAACCGGTGCAGACGCAGCGCCGCACCCCGTGGGCAGCACCTCGAGCTGGGAGTCGCATGAGCAACCCGTTGGCACTGGCGCCCGCGCCGCGGTCCGAGGCGGCCGAGCGGGTGCGGGGGGAGGTCCGCGCGTTCCTCGCCGAGGAGCTGGCCGCGGGCTCGTTCAGCACGCACGTCGACACCTGGCTCTCCGGCGTCGACCCCGAGTTCTCCCGCAAGCTGGGTGAGCGCGGCTGGCTGGGCATGACCTGGCCCAAGGAGTACGGCGGCCACGAGCGCACCGCGATGGAGCGCTACGCCGTCACCGAGGAGCTGCTGGCCGCCGGCGCGCCGGTGGCCGCGCACTGGATCGCCGACCGGCAGTCCGGCCCCAACCTGCTGCGCTACGGCACCGAGGAGCAGCGGCGCGACATCCTGCCGCGCATCGCCCGCGGCGAGTGCTACTTCGTCATCGGGATGAGCGAGCCGGACTCCGGCTCCGACCTCGCCTCGATCCGGACGAGGGCCGTCCGCAACGAGGCCGGCGACTGGGTGGTCAACGGCGCGAAGGTGTGGACGTCGAACGCGCACGTCTCGCACTACGGCATCGTGCTGGTGCGCACCGCCCCGGTGGACACGGCGAACCGGCATGCGGGCATGTCGCAGCTGCTCGTCGACCTGTCGCTGCCGGGCATCACCATCAACCCGATCCGCATCCTCGACGGCGGGCACCACTTCAACGAGGTCGTCTTCGAGGACGTCGTCGTCCCCGGCGACATGCTGCTGGGCACCGAGGGCGACGGCTGGCACCAGGTGACCGCAGAGCTGGCCTTCGAGCGGTCCGGCCCCGAGCGCTTCCTGTCGACCTACCCGCTGGTGGCCGAGTTCGGCCGCCGGGTCGCCGAGTCCGGTGACCCCGCCGGGTTGGCGGCGCTGGGGCGGCTCTCGGCGCGGGTGCTGGCGCTGCGCCAGATGTCGCTGCGGATCGCGGCGGCCCTCGACCGGGGCGAGCTGCCCAACATCCCCGCGGCGCTGGTCAAGGACGTCGGGACGACGTTCGAGGCCGACGTCATCGACGAGATCCGGAAGGTGGTCGACGTGACGCCGTCGCTGGACTCGCCCGACCCGCTCGCCCGGGCGCTGGCCGAGGCGCAGCTGCACCAGCCCGGCTTCACGCTGCGCGGCGGCACCAACGAGATCCTGCGCGGGATCGTGGCACGAGGGCTGGGACTGCGATGAGCGATCAGGACCTGGTGGTCGAGACCGTCCGCGGGCTGCTGACCCGGCACGAGCCGTTCGACCCGACGCCGGAGCGCCGGTGGGACGAGGGCCTCTGGAACTCGCTGGCCGAGACCGGGCTGACCGGCGTCGGCCTGCCCGAGTCCGCCGGGGGCTCGGGCGGCGAGCTGGCCGACGCGGTGGCGGTCGTGCGCACCCTGGCCGCGGGTGCCGGCGCCGTCCCGGCCGCCGAGCAGCTGCTGGTGGCCGGGCCCGCCGTGGTCGCCGCCGGCCTGGCGCTGCCACCGGTGGACGAGCCGCTGACCGTCGGCCTCGCCGAGGACGTCGTCGCGACGCCGGACGGCGACGGCTGGACGCTGTCCGGCACCGCCGCGGACGTCGCCTGGGCCGGGGTCGCCGCGCACGTGGCGCTGCTGGTCGGCGGCCCCGACGGCGCGGTGCTCGCCCTGGTGCCGACCGCGGGGCTGACCGCGTCGAGTGCGGTGAACCTGGCCGGCGAGCCGCGCGGGTCGCTGACCCTCGACGGTGTCCGGGCCACGGGCGCGCCGCTGACGGAGGCGCAGGTGCGCGAGCTGCGGGCCGGCTACGCGCTGGCCCGAGCGGTGCAGCTGGCCGCGGCACTGGAGCAGGTGCTGGCCTGGACGGTGCAGTACGCCGGGGAGCGGCAGCAGTTCGGCCGCTCGCTGGCGAAGTTCCAGGCGATCCAGATGGAGCTGGCCGAGATGGCCGGCGAGGTGACCGCCGTGACCGCGCTGACCGACGCCGCCGTCCAGGCGCTGGGCCACGGCGACGCGACGTCCCCCCTCGCCGCCGCGGCGGCGAAGGTGCGCGCCGGGGCGGCGGTCGAGGTGGTCGCGCGGTTGGCCCACCAGGTGCACGGCGCCATCGGGTTCACCCAGGAGCACAAGCTGCACCACCTGACCAAGCGGCTGTGGTCGTGGCGGGACGAGGCCGGCAGCGAGCTGGCCTGGTCGCGGGTGCTGGCCGAGGGGCTGCTGGCCGACGGGCCGGACGGGCTGTGGCCCGCCCTCACCCGGGCGGTCTGACCCTCAGACGGTCTCCGGCACCCGCAGGTGGGCGAGGACGAGGTCGAACGTCGCCTCGTCGGTGACCTCGCCCGCGTACCGGCGGCCCAACTCCTGCAGGTGCGGCCCGAGGTGGGCGAACGCCTGCTCGAGCTCGGCGTCGTCGGCGAAGGTGACGGCGGTGGCGCTGCGCCCCTCGACCGGGTCGGCCAGGACGCTCACGCTGCAGAAGCCGGGCTGGTCGGACAGCCGCGGCACGACGGTCTCGGCGTAGGCCTCCAGCGTCGGGTCGAGCCGCTCGGGCGCGGTGCGGCACCAGGTCACCCGGGTGCGGGCGCCCTCCGGGGCGCTGCGCTCCCGGTGCAGCAGCGCGATCTGCCACTCCTCCAGCGACTGCGGGCTCTGCAGCACGTCGGCGATCCGGGCGCGGATGCCGCGCATCTCCGAGGCGCTGCGGCGCAGGGCGGCGAGGTCCTCGAAGGAGCTGGTGATGATGCACCGGCCCGAGGTCCGGTCGGCGAGCATCGAGATGCCGACGAAGCCGTCCATGCCCATGAGCGCCGGCATCGCCCGGTCGCGGACGTAGCGGACGGCGTCGTCGATCCGGTGCGGATCACCGTGGAAGCTGGTCGAGCGTGCGTACATGGCGCGTTCCCCCTCGGACACCGGCGGGAGGCCCGGCAGGCACCCGCCACCGCGCTCACTGTGACGCAGGTCGCAGCCCCGCGGTAGTCGAGCGGGTCCGGCGTCAGACGGCCCGGACGTTCGCGACGGCCACGGCCATGCTGAAGCCGATCGGGCCCTGCTGGTCGTGCACGGTGCAGTGCCCCACCGCCACGCCGTCGTCGCTGGTGTGCCCGCCGGACTCCAGCCCGATGGAGCGGCCGACCGGGTCGCGGCTGAGGGTGAGCGTGTAGTCGGCGTTGATGAACTCGATGTCGCGCTCGCCGCGGTGGGCCAGCGGGCTGGCCATGTCGGCGGCGAGCGCCACGCGCACGAACGGGGAGAGGGTCTCGCCGTCGACCAGCGGGCTCTTCTCGGTCACCCACATCCGGCGCCGGGAGGGGTCCTCGCCGAACTCGGTGACCGAGCGGCGCATCGTCGCCGGGTCGGGGGCGTCCCAGGCGGGGGTGCGGGTCGGGACCGGGCCGGGCGGCTGCACGCCGCGGCGCAGCTGCACCGCGCTGGCCCGGGCGACGACGCCGACGCTCGTGCTCACCGTCGCCTCGGTCACCCGGATCCGCCGCCCCTCCCGCACGACGACGCTGCCGACCCCGACCGGCTCGAACGGCGCGTTGCGGAACAGGTCGACGGTGAACCGGGCGAACTGGAGGTCCGGGTCGCCGTGCGCCGTCTCCAGCTCGCGGGCCATCAGCCCGCCCAGCAGCCGCCCGTGGATCATCCCGGGCACCCACCAGCTGCGGGCGCTCTCGTGCGGCGCGAAGCCCTCGTCGGTGAGCGTGAAGTAGGCCGGCCGCATCAGACGGTCCGGACGTTCGCGACGGCGGTGGTCATGCTGAAGCCGATCGGGCCCTTCTCGTCGTGCACGGTGGCGTGCCCGACGGCGATGCCGTCCTGGCTGACGTGGCCGCCGGCCTGCAGCCCGATGAACTCCCCGACGGGGTCGCGGCTGAGGGTGAGCGTGTAGTCGGCGTTGATGAACTCGAGCTCGGTCTCACCCCGGTGCGCCACCGGGCTGCCCTCGTCGGCGGCGAGCGCGACGCGGACGAACGGGGAGAGCTCCTCGCCGGCCACCAGGGGCCGGTCCGCCCGGATCCACATGCCCCGGCGCGAGTGGTCGCCGTCGGGGACGACGTCGTTGTACGGGTCGGTGAGCCCCGCCGGGCTCGGTGCGTCCCAGGCCGGGGTGCGGGTGGGCACGGGGCTGGGCGGCTGCTCGCCGCGGCGCAGCTGGACGCCGCTGGCCCGGGCGACGACGCCGATGCTGGTGAGCACCCTCGCCTCGGTCACCCGGATGCGTCGGCCCTCCCGCACGACCTCGGTGGTGACCTCGATCGGCTCGAACGGCGCGTTGCGGAACAGGTCGACGGTCAGCCGGCTGAACTGGAACTCCGGGGCGCCGTAGTCGACGTCCAGGGCCCGGGCCAGCAGGCCGCCGAGGAGGGGGCCGCTGAGCATGCCGGGTGTCCACCAGCTCCGGGCGTCCTCGCTCGGGACGAAGCGGTCGGCGGTCAGGGTGAAGAAGGCGGGCCGCACGAGCAGGCTCCTCGGGGTGCTGAGGACCCGCTCGGGTCCTCGGGGATCGGTACGTCGGGGGACCGGTGACCTACCGGCCGGACGTGGGGGCCGGTGTCGATGCGGCCGCCCACCGACCCTACCGAGTGGCAGATCGCCACGATCGTGGCCGGGTGGCCCGGATCGGGCCTCCGGGTGGGGCAGACTCCCCGCGGTGACGGCGAGCGGACCGGGCGGGAGCGCGCCGGGGGAGGCGCGGGGACCGGACGCCGGGGACGCGGTGCTGGTGCCCGGCGAGACGTGCTGGCGCATCGAGCGTGCGGACCGGTTCGCGGTGTTCGTCGACGCCGCCGACTACTTCGCGGTCCTCAAGCAGGCGGTGCTCCGCGCCGAGCGGCGGGTGCTGTTCATCGGCTGGGACTTCGAGCCCCGCATCCGGCTGGACCCCCGCAGCCCGGGGCGGGCGAGGGACGACCGCCTCGGACGGGTGCTCACGGCAGCGGTGGAGGCCAACCCCCAGCTGGAGATCGGCGTCCTGCAGTGGGGGCTGGGGGCGGTGGAGTCCCTGCGACGCGGTGTGCTGCCGGCCGCGCTGCTGAAGCGGCGGCTGCCCGACCGGCTCCAGTTCTTCGGGGACCACCACCACCCGCTCGGCGCGGCCCACCACCAGAAGATCGTGGTGATCGACGACTGCGTCGCCTTCGCCGGTGGCATCGACGTGACCGCCGACCGGTGGGACACCTCCGAGCACCGCGACCGGCACCCGCTGCGGCACCGGCCGCACTCCCGGCGGCCGACCGGACCGTGGCACGACGTCACGTCCATCGTGACCGGTCCGGCGGCGCGTGCACTCGGTGACCTGGCCCGCGAACGCTGGGAGAGCGGTACCGGCCGGCGCCTGGAGCCCGTGGAGGGCCGGCAACCCTGCTGGCCGGACGGGGTGGAGCCGCTGCTGACCGACGTCGACGTCGCCGTCTCGCGCACCCGTCCCGAGCACGGTGGGACGGAGCTGGTGCACGAGATCGAGCTGCTGTGGCTGGCCGCCGTCGCGGCGGCCCGCACGACCGTCTACATCGAGAGCCAGTACTTCGCCAACCGCCGGATCGCCGAGGCGATCGCCGAGCGGCTCCGGGAGGAGGACGGCCCCGAGTTCGTCGTCGTCAACCCGGAGTCGGCCGACGGCTGGCTGGAGGAGAAGGCGATGGGCACCGCACGCGCCCGGCTGCTCGCCGTCGTCCGCGAGGCCGACCTGCACGACCGCTTCCGCATGCTCGTGCCGGTGACCGAGGGCGGGGAACCGGTGTACGTGCACGCCAAGGTGATGGTGCTGGACGACCGGCTGCTCCGGATCGGCAGCGCGAACCTCAACAACCGGTCGATGGGTCTGGACAGCGAGTGCGACCTGACGATCGAGGTGGGCGGCGACGACGCCCGCCGGGCCGAGCTCACCGCGGTCGTCACGGGCATGCGCGACCGGCTGCTGGGTGAGCACCTCGGGGTGGAACCGGCCGTCGTGGCCGCCGCGGTGCGGGAGCACGGCGGCTCGCTGGTCCGGGCGGTGGACAGCCTGCGGACGCCGACGGGCCGGACGCTGGTGCCCTTCGAGCCGCCGGAGCAGCACGTCGTCGACCGCGCGCTGGCCGCCACGGAGCTGCTCGACGCCGAGCGCACCCCGAACCGGTGGAGCCGGGTGCAGCGGGCGTTCGGTCGCCGTCGCGGCTGACCGCGGTCAGCGGTGCGGGATGCCCCCGGGGCCGTGGTCCGCGGGCACCTGCTCGGCCTCCGGCGTCGGCCCGGGCGGGGTCCCGTCGCCGAACGGCGAGCCGCCCAGCTCCTCCCGGCCGTGCGGGGTCAGCCAGACCGAGGTGTCCGGGCCGGCCGGGATGATCTGCGTCGGGTTGATGTCGGCGTGGACGACGTAGTAGTGCTCCTTGATCTGCGGGAAGTCCGTGGTGTCGCCGAAGCCGGGGGTCTGGAAGAGGTCGCGCGCGTAGGCCCACAGCGCGCGGAACTCGGTCAGCTTCTGCCGGTTGCACTTGAAGTGGCCGTGGTAGACGGCGTCGAACCGGGCAAGCGTGGTGAACAGCCGGACGTCGGCCTCGGTGATGGTGTCGCCCATCAGGTAGCGGCGGTCGGTCAGCCGCTCCTCCAGCCAGTCCAGCGCGCCGAACAGCCGCTCGTAGGACTTGTCGTAGGCGCGCTGGGAGCCGGAGAAGCCGCAGCGGTACACGCCGTTGTTGACCTCGGTGTAGATGCGCTGCATCACCTCGGCCATCTCGTCGCGCAGGCGCTCGGGGTACAGGTCGGGGGCGCCGTCGCGGTGGAAGGCGGTCCACTCGGTGGAGAAGTCGAGCGTGATCTGCGGGAAGTCGTTGGTGACGACGGCCTTGGTGGGGACGTCGACGACCGCCGGCACCGTGATGCCCTTCGGGTACTCCGGGTCGCGGGCGAAGTAGGCCTCCTGCAGCCGCTCGTAGCCCAGCACCGGGTCGCGGCCGCCGGGGTCGAGGTCGAAGGTCCAGCTGCGGGCGTCGTGCGTCGGCCCGCACAGCCCCATCGAGATGGCGGACTCCAGGCCCAGCAGCCGGCGCACGATGATCGTTCGGTTGGCCCACGGGCAGGCGCGGGCGGCGATCAGCCGGTACCGGCCCGCCTCGACCGGCCAGCCGTCCCGGCCGTCGGCGGTGATCCGGTCGGAGATGTACTTGTCGTCGCGCTTGTAGTCGGCCTCGACGTAGCCCGACCCGCTCCTGCTCTCGTCGCTCACCCCGCCACCCTGCCCGGTCCTCGTCCCGATCACACCCTCGCGGTGCGCGCGAGGAGCGTGGGGGCGGTGTGGCGGTCCTGTGGGTGTCCCGTGCCGTGGTGGCTCAGCAGGCTCGACGGCATGACCACCACCACGAACGCCACCCCCACCGACGTCCACGACATGGTCGTCGTCCACCGCGTCTTCCGCCGCGAGCTGCGGCTGATCCCGGAGCTCGTCCGCCGGGTCCGGCCCGGCGACACCGCACGCGCCGAGGTCCTGGCCGCCCACGCCCGGCTGGTGCTCACCGGCCTGCACGGCCACCACACGGCCGAGGACGAGCTGCTCTGGCCCAAGCTGCTCGAGCGCTGCACCCCCGATGCCGAGCTGGTGCACCGCATGGAGGCCCAGCACGAGCGGGTGCACGAGGCCCTCGAGGCGCTGGCCCCGGCGCTGGACCGCTGGGAGGCCGAGGCCCGCCCGGCCGTCGGTGAGGAGGTGGCGTCGTCCCTCGACGCCCTGCGGACAGCCCTGGTCGAGCACCTCGACGACGAGGAGCGCGAGATCCTCCCGCTCGCCGCCCGGCACATCACCCAGGCCGAGTGGGACGCCCTCGGCGAGCACGGGGTGTCGAGGACGAAGTTCCGGGAGATGCCCATCCTGTTCGGCGCCGTGGCCGAGGAGGCGACGCCGGAGGAGATGGTGCACATCCTGAGCACCGTGCCGCCGCCGGTCCGCTTCATGCTGCGCACCGTGCTCGCCCGGCAGTACCGGCGGTACGTCAGCCGGGTGCGGGAGCTCCGCTGAGCGCCCGCGCCAGCCGGAGGACGTCGGAGGGGCGCAGCCCCCGCCCGCGCCCCCAGGCGGCGGCGAACGCCTCCTCGCCCAGCTCCGCGCGGACGGCGGCCAGCCAGTGCCCGGCCACGGCCAGGTCCGGCGGGAAGGTGACCGCCACGGCGTCGGCCTCGGCGGTCGTCGACCCCGCGGCGAACAGCTCGGCGGCGAGCTCGGGCTGTCCCCGCCGGGCGGCGAGGACGGCGAGGCCGGGCAGCGTGTAGGCCAGCGTCCAGCTGGTGCCGACCTCCGCGGCGAGCGCGCCCGCCTCGGCCCAGCGGTCCAGGGCCGTCCCGTCGTCCTCGGCGGCGAGGGCGACGCTCGCCTGCACGTTGAGCACGGTGGCCAGCGTGAACGGGCTGGCCAGGTCCCGGGCGATCCGCTCGGCCCCGGCCAGCTCGGCCGCGCCGCCGGCCAGGTCGCCGGAGACGAACGCGAGCTGGCCCCGCGTCATCGCGGTGTGCGCGCCGACCCACTCCCGGCCCGGTCGCGGGGGCAGCGCGTCGACCTCGGCCAGCCGGTCCGCCGCGGTGTCGAGGTCGCCGGTGAAGACCGCGGCCATGGCCGCGAACAGCAGCGCCTCGGCCCGCAGGTCGTCGTCCCCGGCGGCCCGCGCCTGCTCGACCGCGGTGCCCGCGGCCCGCGCCGTGCCGGGCAGGTCGCCGGTGGCCAGGCCGAGGGCCGCTGCGGTCAGGTGCAGCGCGGCGCCGGTCCCGCCGGCCGCGGCGATGGTGCGCACCCAGCCCAGGCCCTCGACGGTGTGGCCGCGCAGCGCCCAGTAGAGCCAGGTGTCGGCGAGCAGCTCCGCGGCCGCCCCGGGGTCGCCGCGGTCGACGAGCCGGCGCAGCGCGGCGCCGAGGTTGTCGTGGTCCCGGGACAGCGCGTCGAGCCAGCGCGCCTGCCCGGCCGTCCGCAGCCCGGTGCGGGCCTCGGCTGCTCGGGCGGCGAAGAACGCGGCGGCCCGGTCGGCGACGGGGTCGGTCTCGCCCGCCTCGTCCAGCCGGGCTGCCGCGTACTGGCGGACCGGCTCGAGCACCCGGTACCGCGCGGCGCCGTCGTCGGGGAGCACGAGCGACTGCTCGACCAGCCCGGCCAGGACGGGGAGGACGTCGCCGTCGCCGCTGACGTGCTGCGCCGCGTCGAGGGAGAACCCGCCGGCGAGGACCGACAGCCGGCGGAGCAGCCGCTGCTCGGCGGCGGTCAGCAGGTCGTGGCTCCAGTCGAGGGTGGCCCGCACGGTCCGCTGCCGGGCCGGGAGGTCGCGGGCCAGCGGCGAGCCGAGCGCGGCGTCCAGCCGGTCGAGCAGCACTGCGGGGGAGAGGTAGCGGGCGTGGGCGGCGGCGAGCTCGAGGGCCAGCGGGAGCCCGTCGAGCCGCCGGCAGATCGCCGCGACGTCGGCGGCCGTGGCGCCGTCGACCGCGATCGGGCGGCCCGCGGCGGCGGCGCGGTCGAGGAAGACCTGGGCGGCGGGGGAGGCCAGGACCGCGGCCGGCGCGGAACCGGCCGGCGGGGCCAGGGGCGGCAGCGGTCGCTCGCGCTCGGCGCGGATCCGCAGCGCCGCCCGGCTGGTGGCCAGCACGACCAGCCCGGGGCAGCGGGCGAGCAGCTCCGCGACGTCGCCGGCGCAGTCGAGCACGTGCTCGGCGTTGTCCAGGACGAGCAGCCGACGGCGGGACCCGAGGTAGCCGGCCAGCGCCTCCAGCAGCGGAGGGGTGAGGGACTGCGCGCCGACGGCGTGGGCGACGGCGGGCAGCACGAGCGAGGCGTCCCGGAGCGGGGCCAGCGCGGCCACCGCGGCACCGTCGGGGAACTCGGGCGCGAGTTCCCGGGCCACCTCCAGCGCGAGGCTGGTCTTGCCGACGCCGCCGGGGCCGGTGAGCGTGACCAGCCGGGTGCCGCCCCCGCGCAGCAGCTCGAGGAGCTCCGCGCGCTCGGCGTCCCGGCCGAGCAGCGGTGTCGTGCGCGCCGGCAGCTGCGGTGGTGCGGAGTCGGCGTCCGGTGCCGCCGGTGGCCGGGCGGCGTCGGTCAGCGCCACGCGCTCGTCCTCGCCCAGGCCCAGGGCGTCGGCGAGCGCGCGGACGGTGTGCGGGTAGGGACGCCGTCGCTCGCCGCGCTCCAGCGCCCCGATCGCCTTGCCGGTCAGGCCGGCGCGGGCGGCCAGCTCCTCCTGGGTGAGCGCGCGCCGCTCGCGGAACCCGCGCAGCAGCTCGGCGAATCCGCCGGGACCGGGGCTGGCCGCGCTCATCGGCCGGAAGCTAGCGCAGAATGCCCCGAGCGTGCGCCGCGCGGGCGCCGGAAGTGGGGGAGCTCGTGGTCGACAGCCCGTTCGACACCAGCGGCGTCGAGGTCGGGGCGGACGGCATCCGCCGCTACGCCGGCGTCAGCGGCACCGTCGTCGACATGCTGCGGAGCACCGTCGAGCGGCACGGGGAGCGCCCCGCCGTCGTCGAGCTCGACGGCCCGTCGGCCACCTACCGCGAGCTGTGGGACCGGGCCTCGCGGGTCGCCGGCGGGCTGCGCGACGCCGGCGTCCGCCCGGGCGACCGGGTCGCGATCCGCGTGGGCAACTCGCTGGACTGGGTGCTGGCGTTCTGGGGCGGGCACCTCGCCGGCGCCGTCGTCGTCCCGATGAACACCCGGCTGGCCGAGCCCGAGGTCGAGTACATCCTCGGCGACTGCGCCGCGGCCTACGTCGTCCTGCCCGGGGAGGCGCTGCCCGACGGCGAGCCCGGGGAGGTGCCGGCCCGGGCGCACACCGACGTCGCCGCGCTCTTCTACACCTCCGGCACGACCGGCCGGCCCAAGGGCGCCATGGTCACCCACGAGAACTTCCTGTCGTCGGTGGAGAGCGTCATCCGCTGCCGGTCGATGGACCGCGGACCGGAGCACACCTCGCTGATCTCGGTGCCGCTGTTCCACGTCACCGGCTGCTGCTCGCAGTTCATGACGCAGTGCTCGCTGGGCGGGGTGTCGGTGGTGATGCCGCAGTTCGAGGCGGCGGCCTTC
This sequence comes from Blastococcus sp. SYSU D01042, assembly GCF_054050515.1. Lineage (NCBI taxonomy): Bacteria > Bacillati > Actinomycetota > Actinomycetes > Geodermatophilales > Geodermatophilaceae > Blastococcus > Blastococcus sp. SYSU D01042. Next base: position 154,833 of record NZ_JBJGZM010000005.1, read on the forward strand.
CTGCGGGCCATCGAGGAGCACCGGATCACGCTGATCACCAGCGTGCCCACCATCTACGAGCTGGCGCTGCGGCACCCCTCCTTCGCGACGACCGACGTCTCCTCGGTGCGCACGTGCAGCTACGGCGGCGCACCCATGGCGCCGGAGCTGGTGCGCCGGCTGGCCGCCGCCTTCCCGCAGGCGCGGGTGGGGAACGGCTTCGGGCTGTCCGAGACCTCGGCGCTGGCGACGTTCCTGCCGCACGAGTACGCGCTCGACCACGCCGAGTCGGTCGGCTTCCCGACGCCGGTGGTCGACGTGCGGCTGGACCGGCCCGACCCGGTGTCCGGGATCGGGGAGCTGCTGGTGCGCGGGCCGAACGTCGTCGCCGGGTACTGGGGCGACCCGGCGCGGACGGCCGAGACCTTCGTCGACGGCTGGCTGCACACCGGCGACGTCGCCACGATCACCGACGGCATGGTGCGGATCGTCGACCGCGCCAAGGACATGATCAACCGCGGCGGCGAGAACGTGTACTCCGTCGAGGTGGAGAACGTGCTGGCCGAGCACCCGGACGTGCTCGAGGTCGCCGTCGTGGGCGTCGCCGACCCGGTGATGGGGGAGAAGGTGGGCGCCGTCGTCCTGCCGCGGGAGGGTGCGCAGGACCTGGTGCCCTCGCTGATCGCCTTCGCCCGGGAGCGGCTGGCCGACTACAAGGTGCCGCAGTTCGTGCGGGTCATCTCCGACGGCCTGCCCCGCAACGCCGGCGGCAAGGTGCTCAAGACGGAGCTGCGCGGCACCGAGGGCTGGACCCCCGTCCCGCGGGCGCGCTAGAGCCGGCTGGTCGTCGCATCGTCCTCGGTGCCGTCGAAGAACCGGTCGAGGACGGCGCGGAACACCGGCTGGTCGGGGTCGGCGTGCGCGAAGAGGGTCATCGACGAGCGCAGCTTCTGCGCGTCGACCGGCCCGAGGACGGCGACGGCGTCGGTGCCGCCCAGCTCGACCAGCGCCTGCGCGCACTCGACCAGCCGCGGGCCGAGCACCGGGTGCGCGAGGTAGGCGCGCGCCTCGTCGAGGCCGCTGATCGCGAAGTGCTGGGCCGTGGCGCTGCGGCCGAGCCCCGCGACCTGCGGGAACACGAACCACATCCAGTGGCTGCGCTTGCTCCCGGCGCGCAGCTCGGCGAGCGCGGTCTCGTAGCTGCCGCGCTGGGCGTCGACGAAGCGCTGCAGGTCGAAGGGGTCGCTCACGCGGAGCACGTTGCCGCCGCCGACGTCGGGCGGCAACCGGGGTCGGCTCGACCACCGCACCGTTGATCATCGCCTGCGTGCTCGGGTGCGCGGCGTGCCAGGCCGTGTCCCGGACGCGGAGACGATGATCAACTCCGGGGTGAGCGATGAGTCGGCGGCGCCCGCCGGGTCGTACCGGCATGGAGACGACGACCTTCGACCTCGCTCCCGCGGCCGACGCCGTCCGCCGGGTGGTGGCGGGCATCCCCGAAGCCGCGCTGGGTGACCCAACGCCCTGCGAGGAGACCTCGGTGGCCGGGCTGCTGGACCACCTGGTCGGGCTGACGTCGGCGTTCACGAGGGCCGCCGGGAAGCTGCCCGGGGGGACGGCGACAGCGGACCCGGCCGCGCTGCCCGCCGACTGGCGCACCCGGCTGCCCGCGCAGCTCGACCAGCTGGTCGCCGCCTGGCGCGATCCGGCCGCATGGGACGGCACGACCGAGGCCGGGGGAGTGGTGATGCCGGCCGACGTGATGGCGGTCGTGGCGCTCGACGAGCTGGTCGTGCACGGCTGGGACCTCGCCGTCGCCACGGGGCAGGACTACCGCCCCGACGACGACTCGGTGCGCCGGTCCCTGGGGTTCGCCGGGTCCGTCGGCGACGACCCCGCGGAGAGGGCCGGGCTCTACGGGCCCGTCGTGCCGGTGCCCTCCGACGCCCCGCTGCTCGACCGGCTGCTGGGCGCCACCGGCCGCGACCCGCGCTGGCAGCCGCGCTGAGCGGCAGCTCCGACGCTCACCCCGACCGGGAGGCGGACACCGCGCGCGCCGCCGAGCCGGCCGCCACCGCGTGCGCGAAGCGGAGGGTGGCAGACAACCACAGCAGGACGTCGTGCAGCCGCAGCCGCGTGAGCGCGAGCCCCTCGGCGTGGACGGCGTCCTCGAGCTCGGCGAACGCGTCGGCGGAGCCCAGCAGCTCGCGGTGGACCACCGCTGCCTCCCCGCTGTCGCCCTCGCGGACGTGCGGGAGCAGCGGCCACCGCGTCGAGTCGTGCAGCACCGGGAACAGCGCGGGGTGCCGGTGGTGCAGCGCCGCCGCGACGTGCGCCCGGCTCACCCCGCGCTCGGTGCACAGCTCGCCGATCGCGCGCAGCAGCGCCCCGACGGTGCCCGGCTCGGCCAGCACGGAGAACTCGTCCTCGGGCAGCTCCCAGAGCGCCCGGCCCGCGGCCCGCGCGACGACGTCGTCGGCGAGCACCTGCACGGCGGGGAGCGCCGCGGCCAGCGCCGTCCAGGCGTCGCGGTCGAGCCGGCCGTGCAGGCCCTCGGCGGTGAGGATGTCCGGCTCGCCGAGCGGCGCGTCGGGCACCGGCCGCCGGTCGAACCGGTCGTGGCCGAAGGCGGGCACCTCGGCCCACCGCCCGGTGCGGGCGTTCGGTGCGCGGTAGTACAGCGGCCGCCGGGCCCGCGCGTACCCGAGGACGGCGGCGAGCGCGTCGCCGCCCGGGATCGGCGCCGGCCCGGCGCTGGGCAGGTGCAGCGGTGCGGCCACGGATCCCCCTCCGGTCCTCGTCAGCATCCTCTCCGACGCGGCGCGCGTGGGGCGGCTGGGACGTGGCTCACGCTCCCGACCGGCCGGATCGGTCCGTTCGGCGCCCCGGCCCGCCGATAGCTCACCCGGTGGCGGAGCTCCTCGATCCCGCCGCCGAGGGGGCAGGGGCTGAGATGGCGCGACGACGTGGACGGATCGGCGACGGACTGGCGGTGCTGTCCGGCGCCCGGCCCGACGTGCTCGAGGCGGTCCCCGGCGCGCGGGCGAAGTTCGTGGCGCTCGGCGGCGTGCTGCTCTCGACCGGTGGTCTCGCCGTGCTCTCCGCGGCCTTCGCCGTGCACATGGCCCTCGGTGTGTGGTGGCCCTTCGCCCTGGTCCTCGGCGTCGGCTGGGGCTTCGTGATCGTCAACCTCGACCGGATGCTGCTGGTCGGCATGGCGCACGACGCCTCGCGCAAGCGCAACCTGCTCATGGCCGTGCCGCGCGTCGGGCTGGCGCTGGTGCTCGGCATCGTGATCTCCACGCCGCTGACGCTGCAGATCTTCCACAAGGAGATCGACACCCAGGTCGTCGCGCTGCAGGCCGAGGCCTCCGACGCCTACAAGCAGAGCCTCGACGCCGACGCGCGGTTCGCCGGGCTGCCCGAGCTGCGGCAGGACGTCGTGACCGGGCAGGCCGTCGTCGCCAGCGGGGGAGCGTCGGCCGCCGACCTGGCCCCGCTGCAAGCGGAGGTCGCCGCGGCGCAGGCCGCCTACGACGCGGCGCTGACCAGCCAGCGCGAGCTCTCCGCGCGGGCGCAGTGCGAGCTCGACGGCACCTGCGGCACCGGCGACGCCGGCACGGGGGAGGCCTACGCCCAGGCGCGGCGGGCAGCCGACGCGCAGGCCGGCGTCGTCGACGCGGCGAAGAGCGACCTGGACGCCGCGGTCGCCGCGGTGTCCGCCGGGGCGCAGCGCAGCATGCAGCAGGCGGCCGCCGACCTGGAGACCGACCGGGCCGAGCTCGCCCGGCTCACCGAGCAGCAGACCGCGCTGCAGGCGTCCTTCGACGCGACCAACTCCGACAACACCGGCATCCTCATCCGGCTGCAGGCGCTCTCGGCGCTGAGCGAGTCCAACGCGACCATGGCCGTCGCCCACTACATGCTCGCGCTGCTGTTCATCTGCGTCGAGCTGCTGCCGGTGCTGATGAAGATGCTGCTCAACGTCGGCCCGCGCAGCACCTACGACCGGCTCACCGACCTGCGCGACGACGGCGACCTCGAGGTCGAGCAGCTGCAGCAGTCGGCGCGGCTGGAGGTCGAGCAGGCGCAGCAGGAGCTGCTCGTCATGGCCGAGAAGGAGCGGGTGGACCGGCAGAAGGAGCAGGTGCTGGCCCGCCGCCGCGCCCGGCTGGCGGCAGCGGTGGCCCAGCGGGCGGCCGCGGACGTCGAGGTGCCGACGCCGCGCACCGAGTCCGACGAGCCCGGACGCCGTCCGTGGGACACCGGCCCGATCCTCGGCCTGGCCCGCACCGCCGCCTCGCGCACGGTGCGGACGATCCGTCGCCGTCCCGACGGCCGCGAGGTCGAGACCGTCTGACCAGACCTGTTGGTTCGCCGGGAGTCGGCGCGCGATGCGGCGGAACGTCGTCGTCCCGTGACACAGTGTGTGGCTTCTGCATCCCCGACGTGAGGCCAGCGCCATGAGCACCGACGACGACCAGCCGACCGCCACCGCCGTCGCGACGGTGCCCGCCGAGCCGGGCGCGCCCTACCTCGGCAGCGCTGAGGCCCCCGGCGAGGAGCCCGAGCCGGGCTGGTTCGACCGCAACGCGACGTTGGTCATCGCCGTCTCGGTGGCGGTCATCGCCGCCGCGGCCGCGCTGGTGACGCTGTTCTTCTACCGCGAGTCGATGGCCGAGGCCGACGAGGACACCGAGGCCGCCGTGCGGGCCTTCGTCGAGGAGCAGGGGCAGGACGTCGAGAGCGTCCAGTGCGACGAGGGCACCTGCTCGGCCATCGTCGGTGGGGCGGCGTACACGGTGCTCGTGCACGAGGACGAGGACGGCGAGCAGACCTTCGGCGTCGCCGCCTACACCGGCGACTGACCACGGACGGGCGACGCGCGGCCGACCGCATCGGGTGCGGCGGCGCGTCGTCGGCTAGACAGGGCACATGACTGAGGTGACGAACTCCGACGCGGGCTGGCTCTCCCGGGAGGACATGGACCTCGCCCGCGAGCGGCTGCCGATCCTCTACGTCGACGTCGTGCCGGTGCGCGTGGACGCCCAGGGCGTCGTGGTCGCCGTCGGCCTGCTGCTCCGCGCGGGCGAGGACGGGCAGATCAAGCGGGCGCTGGTGTCGGGCCGCGTGCTGTACCACGAGCGGGTCCGGACGGCGCTGCTCCGGCACGTGGAGAAGGACCTCGGCCCGCTCGCGCTGCCGCGGGTCCCGCCGGCGCCGCAGCCGTTCACCGTGGCCGAGTACTTCCCGACGCCGGGGGTGACGCCGTTCCACGACCCGCGGCAGCACGCGGTGTCGCTGGCCTACGTCGTGCCCGTCGAGGGCGACTGCGCGCCGCAGCAGGACGCCCTCGAGCTCACCTGGTTCTCGCCCGACGAGGCGCGGGACCCGGGCGTGCTCGCCGAGCTCATGAACGGCCAGAGCACGCTGCTGCTGCAGGCGCTGGCCCACCTCGGCGTCTGAGCACGCCCGGGTGCCCCCGGCTCAGACGAGCTCGGGTACCCGCAGCTGGTGCAGGACGACGTCGAACTCGGCCTCCTCGGTGATGGTCACGTGCATCTGCGAGCTGAAGCCGTCGCGCATCTCCGCGATGCGGTCGCGGGTCGCGTCCATGGCGGCCCGGTCGGCGTAGACGGTGGTGAGCGAGCCGAGGCCGGTCGTCCGGTCGATGAGCAGGCTCATGCTGCAGAAGCCCGGGATGTCGTCCATCGCGGGGACGATCTGGCTGCGGAAGGCGTCCAGGGTCTCCTCGGTCCGGGCCGGGTCGATCCGGCTCCACAGGACGCGGGCGCAGGACTCGTCGGTCGCGTGCTGCAGCCGGTGCATGACGGCGATCTCCCACTCCTCCACCTGGGGGACGCCGCCGCCGAACTGCTCGGTGGCCCGTTCCCGCAGCGCCCTCACCCGGTCGCGCGTGGCGACCATCGCCTCCTCGGTCTCCCAGCCGGTCGTCACGATGCAGCGGCCGCTCTCGCGGTCGCAGAGCATCGACAGGCCGGTGTAGCCGGGCATCTCGCCGACAGCGGGCATCACGTTGTCGCGGACGTCGGCGATGCCGTCGTCCATGCGCGTCGGGTCGGCCGTGATGGTGGTGGTCCGGGCGTACATGACGCCCTCCTTCCGGGACTCGCGCGGCGCCCCTGCGGCGTCGCCGCACGCGCCATGCTGCTCGCCCCGCGGGTCGTGCCCCACGGTCCAAGGTCACCGGTGGGGCGTCGCCCGGCCCATCGATCAGGAGCCGCCGTCCCCGTCCCCGTCCCCGCCGTCGGCGTCACCGGCGTCGGCATCACCGGCCTCCGCTCCCGCGTCGTCTCCGAGGTCCGCGTCGACGGCCTCGTCGGAGAAAGCATCTCCCTCGGTGGCATCCGCGGCCTCCTCACCCGTGTTCGCGTCGACCGCGTCGTCGGAGAAGGCGTCCGCCTCGGCGGCGACGTGGGTGGCGTCCTCGGCGGAGTCGGCATCGACGGCCTCGTCGCAGAAGGGGTCGGTCGCCTCGTCGGCAGCAAGGGTCGATCCCGCCGGCGGGTCGTCGTGGTCGGCGGCCTCCGCACCCGGGACGCCGTCCAGGTCGCCGGTCATCTGCTCCCGGGTCTGGAGGCTCTCGCCGAGTGCCTGGCCCATCTGACCGATCGCCCGCTCGATGCCCTCGACCGGCTTGTCGTCGTAGTAGCTCGGGGCAGGCGCATCGACATCGCACGCCTGTGTCGTCGCGGCGTCCATCGTCTTGTCGGTGTAGACGTCCGTGGCGGTCAGTTCGGGTCCTGGCGACATGGTCCCGACGGCGACGGCGGCGGTACCGATCCAACCGGCAGCCTTCTCACCCAGCGTGCTCATCCCGGGCTCCTCGTCAGCCGGCGGAGAGATAGCGCGGGAGGCAGTCGCCGGGACCCAGCCCGTTCTCGTCGCACCACCCCTGCGCGTCGGTCTCGGTCCAGAAGGGCTGCCTCACCAGCGTCATCCAGTCCTCGGACCCGAGGGACGCGCTCGGGAAGTCGCCGCCGCGGGCGAGCACGACGGGGTAGTCGTCGGCCAGCTCCTGGTGCCGGGCGGCGTAGAGGCCGTCGGCCGCGGGGTCCGTGATCTTCGCCGAGGCGATCTGCGGCACCCACCAGCCCTGCAGCTCCCGCACGCCCGCCAGGCTCGAGTCGTGCAGCTCGGCCAGGGTCGCGGACCGGGCGCCGCCCGCGCTGGCGGCCGCCTGCTCCTCGATCTGCGTGACGATCGCCGTGCCGGCCACGAGCACGACGGCGACCCCCGCCCACGCCTGCAGCGTCCGCCCGACGGCGCCGCCGCGGGACCGACCGGACCCCGTCGCGCGCCAGCGCGTCGCGGCGCGGGCCGACGCCAGGAACGCGAGTACGCCGAGAAGGCAGGCCGGCACCAGCCACCACGACATGTCGTTGACGACGTCGATGGTCGACCAGACGACGAAGGAGGCGCACCCGGCGAGCACCACGCCGAGGACCAGCACGACGGCGTCGGGCAGCTTCACACCTGCGACCGCGAGCCCGACGACGGCGACGGCGAGCAGCCAGGCCGCGGTCGCCACTCCCGTCGGCCAGAGCAGCGGGTCGCCGCCCGCAGGCCAGGCGGGTGCGATGGTGCGGGCCACCGAGGTCGCCGAGCGGGCGAGCTCGAACTCGAAGCGCTCGAGGACGAGCGGCAGGACCCCCAGGCCGCTGACGATGCCGGCCGCCCACAGCAGCACGGCGCCGCCGGGGTGCGTCGACAGCGGGCGTCCCGACCGCTCCCGCTTGGGCGCGACCGGGTCGTCGGGGATGACCCGGGCGGTGATCCGCGTCTGGCCGGCGGTCAGTGCTGCGTCGGTCACGATGTCGTCCCTGTCGTCGTCCGGTTGCTGCGGTGGTAGGCATCGACGGTGCGCCGTCGGCGGGCACGCCAGTCCTGCGCCGTGGCCGCTCCCTGCGCCTCGGCGAAGGCGCGGGCGCAGTAGCCCTCGGCCAGGTCGAGGCCCTGGGTGACGGCCCTCCGCGCGTCCAACCAGGAGAGCTCCGGATCGGCGGCGCGGGCGGCCTGCACCCGGGCCGCGCCGCGGTAGCCGGTGCACACGACCGGGCACTCCTCGCACCACAGCCGCAGCGACGTGGCGGAGGACGCGAGGCTCCGCGAGACCACCGGTGGGCCGGTGGGCGTCAGCCGCTGACCCCGGTCGACCGCGACGACGGACGGCGCCAGCATGTCGGCGGCCAGGACGACGGCCTCGCCGGCGCGGAGGCGAGCGAGGTCCTGCTCGCTCCCGGGCAGGGTGAGGGACGCGGCCAGGACCGACCGCTCCTCGGCGTCCACCGTCCGGTGGGCGATGACGGTGCCGACGAGCTTGCGCACCTCGGGCACGAGCCGCGACGGCGCCTGCTCCACCACCATGAAGCCCTCCCCGGCGCCGCGGAGCTCGGCCATGGCGTCGACGAACACCTGCGCTCCGTCGTTGACGTAGCCCCCGCCGGGACCCGCGGCCAGCACGCGGTGGGCCTCCTCGACGACGGTCACGTGGTCCAGGCCCCCGTCCGAGGGGTGGTACTCGCGGTAGGAGACCAGCCCGGCCAGGACCAGGCTCATGAGCAGCGCCCGCTCCCGGGGTCCCGCGAACTCGCGGGCGAGCACGATGGTGGGTCGGGCCAGGACGGCGGCCCAGTCGACCGCTGCGTCGGGGCCGCCCATGAGGGCTGCGCCCAGGCTGCCGTCGGTGAGCAGCTCCAGCCGGTTGACCAGCGCCGCCTCGATCTCGCCCTTGGTGCGGTCGGAGTACTCGGAGTGCCGCACCAGGTCGCGCACGGTGGCGTAGAGGCGCGGCAGGGACGGGTGGTCCTCGGACAGCACCCGGTGCACCGCGCGGGTGAGCACCGTGCCGGCGGCGGGGAAGCCGGCGCTGAGGTCGTACGCGGCGTCGAACGCGGCCGCGATACGAGTGGCGAAGACCGTCCTGGGGACGCCGGCCGGGCAGCTCAGCGGGTTGAAGGCCACCTGGTCGCTGCCCAGGACGACCAGGTGGCAGTCGGGCCCCAGTTCCTCGGCGAGGGCCTGGTAGTCGGTCTTGGCCGGGTCGAGCACGAGGAAGGGCACCGGTCGTCCGCGCGGGCCGCGCCAGAGCTGCCGCAGGATCGAGTGGACCGTCGTCGTCTTGCCGTAACCCGGCAGGCCGGCCACGAGGACGTGCCGGTTGATCTCGTCGTCGGCCAACGTGACGGTGTCCCCGGAGGGACCCTCGCCCAGGACGACCGCGTCGCGGTCGGCCGCCAGGGCCGAGGCCAGCCCCCGGGGAAGGGTGCTGGCCGGCTCCGAGCGCAACCCCGGCAACCCTTCCGGGCCGGGCAGCGGCAGTCGGAAGGCGGCGCTGGCCTCGTGGGGGTCGAAGAGGTGCAGGAGCTCGGCGAGCTCGGGGATCTCCGGTGGGCGGACCGGGTGGCTCTGGAGCAGCTGCACCAGTGCCAGGGCGCTCTCCAGCTCGGCTGCGGTCGCCGGGCGGAGCACGTCGAAGGTCCCCACCGGCCCGCCCGACTCCCACGAACGCGTGAGGTCGGCACCGACCACCTCGGGCGTCCCGACGGGGACGGGGCTGCCGGGGCAGACGAGCAGGACCCGCACGTGAAGGCAGGCTCGCGGGAGGTCGCGGAGCCACCGTCGGTAGCCGACGATGACCGCCTCGAGCAGCGGGTTGGTGCGCTGCTCGTCGTTGTAGGTGGCCACCAGGTGGCCGATCTCCTCCCGGAGCCAGCCGAGTGCGTCGACGCTGACCGCCCGTGGCTCGAGGTGGACGATCAGCTGAGCACCGCGGGGCAACCGGTGCAGGGCGCCGAGCGAGGCGATCAGGTTCACCTGCGTCCAGTTCCAGCGCAGCAGCACCGGTGCCAGCGGGCGGGGGCCGCCGGCGTCGGTCTCCGGGTCGCTGGACTCGATGGCTCGTCGGATCTCCGCGAGCTGGTCGACCGCCCACGGCACCTCGTCGGGAGCATCGACGAGCCTGGCGAGGACGTCGACGTCGACGTCCTCCACCACGAACTCCGGGGGCAGCGTGGCCCTCAACCGGGCGCGCAGCGCCAGGGCGTCGTCCGACCGGTTCGCCGCGCCGAGCAGCAGGACCCGCAGCACGCGCGACGACCGGCCGAACGTCTCCTGCTCGTCGACGACGATGCGCAGCTGGAGCGCTCCGGGGGAGTGCTGCCCGCTCTCGGCGAGGGCCCGGAGCATCGCGATCTGCCGACCGAAGGCCTCCACGAGCTCGGCGCGGGACTCGCCGCTGCGCACGGCCGGCAGCCATGGCAGCTCCAGGCCGAACACGTGCCGGTTGGCGACGCGCAGCACCGGAGGTGGTGCGCTGCTCACGCCAGCGCCGTGCTGCAGGTGATCTCCTCGTAGGGGAGCAGCGCGCACAGCCCGGCGACGATGAGGGTGCTCGGCTCGAGGATCGCCTTGACCACCTTGCCGGCGCGACCGTTCCGGCTGCCGACGAGGATGCGAAGGCTGTCGTCACGCTGCTCGAGGGCGAGGACCGGCTGCAGGTCGTCGACCCAGGCTGCCCGCGCGCGGACCAGGACGTCGACCCACTCGAGCAGCGAGCCGGAGTCGGGCAGGACCACGACGTCCTCACCCGGGAACGCTTCAGCGGTCAGGACGCCGATGTCGAGCCCGGCCGCCGCCTCGTGGTCCAGGGCGAGCAGCACCAGCGCGGCTCCGTCGTCCTCCACGCGGACGAGCCCCTCGACCGCACGGCTGGTGCCGCCGGCGCGCTTCCACCGGGTCATGAGCTGCGGATCGCGGTTCAGGTCGTCGATCGGGGCGGGCACCCCGCCGTCGGCGGTCGGCGTCACGACCACCGGCTCCGGTCCGCTGTCCAGACCTCGCAGCAGCCCGCCCAGCTCGGGAACGCCACCGGACTTGGCGGCACGGGTGACCGGGCCGATGTTGCGGACCGTCTCCACCCCGATCGCACCGCGCTGCTCCACCTCCACGCGGGCGAGGTCGCGCTCGGCCTCGACCCGGAGCCGGGCCATCGCCGCCTCGTTGCTCTGCGCAGCCATGGCCAGCTCGTGCTGCTGCTGGCGGTCCAGGCGCACCAGGTCCGGGTTCTCCCAGTCGTGCAACGAGAGCCCGCGGGCCTCCGCCATCGCCCGGGCCCGGGCGGTCTCCTCGACGTCGACCTTCCGGCCCTGGACGGCGGTGCGCAGCTGGGCGTACTGGGGATCGGCGTCCGCTCGCTTCACGTAGACGCTGTCGACGACGAAGAGGTCGTACAGCAGGTGCTCACGAGCGCCGAAGCCCGCGGGGGTGGGGTCGGCGAGCACCTCGGAGTGGGTGCGCGGGGCGAACAGCCGGCGGACGAAGGCGTCCATCTCGGCGGTCAGCTCGGCCTCGAGCGCAGTCATGAAGGTGAGCCCGCGGTCCTGCAGGCGGTAGCGGAGGGCCGCGTAGCCACCTGCCGGGTTGAGCGCGACGAGCGTCTGCACCTCGACGCGCGGCAGGATCCAGCCGTCCTGGACAGCGACGTCCTCGACCGCCTTCTCGAAGCTGATGTCGCTGCGGAGGATGCGTGCGTAGGTCAGCGTGCCGGGCTTGTAGCGCATCCACAGGGCGCGAGCGCGCTCGCCCGGCGCCCGGATACCTTCCAGTCTCCCGTTGCGGAAGACGGCGATGACCTCGTCGTTCTTCGGCTCGACATGCCCGGAGAGGGGCGTCTCGGCGCCCGTGAGCGTGGGTGTCGTCATCGTCGTTCCCCCGTGTGCAACCGACTGCTCAGCTGGCGGAGTATGGAGGAACGAGGTAGTCCCGGAACAGGTGTTGGCGCGCGCTTTCTGCGAAGCGTGGCTGGCGGTCTACGACCGGGCGGCGGCGGCCCAGCGGGAGACGAGCGGCGGCACCACCTCCGCGCCCGCGGCCCCGACGGCGGCCGCGCCGAGGACGACCGACCACGCCACCGGGTCCAGCGGCGTGCAGCCGAAGAACCGGCTCAACCCCGGCGTCTGCACGATCGCGAACAGGACGGCGCAGGAGCCCGCGACCGTGGTCAGCACCAGCGGGCTGCGGCGGCCCATCCACGCGGTCTGCGCGAGCTGGGTGGCGATCAGCGCGGCCAGGCCCATGGTGCTGGCCCGGTCGCGCGAGGGGGACGTCAGCCGGCCGACCGCCCAGGCGCCGGTGGCACCGGCCGCCGTCGCCGCGCCGCGCACCACGACCATCCGCCGCACCTCGCGGGTGAACCCGCGGTGCGGGCCGGCCTGCAGCACGGCGGCGAGCGGGTGGCCGGCCAGCGGGCCGTCGTCGTCGGCGTCCTGCGCGTGCCGCGGTGCGGCGACCGCGACGGCGAGCGCGGGGAACATGTCGGTGAGCAGGTTGACCAGCAGCAGCTGCCGGGTGCCCAGCGGCGCCCGCCCGCCGACGGCGGTACCCAGCACGGTGAACGCCACCTCACCGGCGTTGCCGCCGACCAGGATGCTGACCGCGTCGCGGACGCGGGACCACATGGCCCGGCCCTCGGCGATGGCGTCGACCAGGCGGGTGAGGTCGAGGTCGGTGAGCACCAGGTCCGCGGCGGTGCGCGCGGCCGGTGACTCCGCGCCCTCGACGCCGACGCCGACGTCGGCCAGCCGGATCGCGGCGGCGTCGTTCACGCCGTCGCCGGTCATGGCCAGCGTCGCCCCCGCCCGGCGCAGCGCCGACACCAGCGTCACCTTCTGCTCGGGGGAGAGACGGGCGAAGACGGCGGTTTCCGCGACCAGCCGCGCGCGCTCGGTGTCCGAGGCCTTGGCCAGCTGGGCGCCGGTGACCACCCGGTCGGCGTCGGGGATGCCGGCCTCGGCGGCGATGGCGGCGGCGGTCTCGGGGTGGTCGCCGGTGGCCACCACCACCCGGACGCCCGCGGCGCGCAGCTGCTCGACCGCGCGCACCGACGACCCCCGCAGCGTGTCCGCGAGCCCGACCAGCCCGCGGAAGGTCAGCTCGCCGGCCGCCTCGTCCAGGTCACCGGGGACGCCGTCAACGGCGCGGTCGGCGACGGCGAGCACCCGCAGCCCGGTGCCGGCCAGCTCGCGCGCCGGGTCGCGCACGTCGGGGGCGCCGGCGCAGCGCTGCAGCACGACCTCGGGCGCGCCCTTGACCACCAGCCGGCCCTCGCGCACGGCCGCCGAGAAGCCGCGACCCGCGGCGAAGGCCAGGGCGGCGTCCGGTGCGCCGTCCCACGCGTCGCCGGCCGCCTCCCGGACCGCGCGGTCGGTCTCGTGCGCGCCGTCGTCGCCGTTGCCCATGCCGGCGGCGGCCAGCCGGAGCAGCTCGTCCTCGGCGGTGCCCTCCTCGGGCAGCAGCCGGGTGACCCGCAACCGGTTCTCGGTGAGCGTGCCGGTCTTGTCGAAGCAGACGGTGTCGACCCGGCCGAGCGCCTCGAGCACGCGGGCGCTGCGCACCACCGCGCCGCGCCGGGAGAGCCGCCGGGCCGCGGCCTGCTGGGCCACGGTCGCCACGAGCGGCAGCCCCTCGGGGACGGCGGCCACCGCGATGGCGACGCCCGAGGCGACCGACTCGCGCAGCGGCCGGCGCCAGAGCACGGAGAGCGCGGTCACCGCCGCGCCTCCGGCGAGGGTCAGCGGCAGCACGGAGCGGGTGAGCTCGGCCAGCCGCGCCTGCACCCCGGCCGGGGGTGCCGCACCGCCGGCGGCCCGGGCCGCGCGCCCGGCCTGCGTCGCCTGGCCGACCGCGACGACGACCGCCCGGCCGCGGCCGGCCACCACCGTCGTGCCGTCGAAGAGCATGCAGCTGCGGTCGGCGACCTCGGCGCCGGGCGTCGCGGGCAGCGACTTGGCGACCGACAGCGACTCCCCGGTCAGCCCCGACTCGTCGACCTCCAGGTCGTCGGCCTCCAGCAGGCGGGCGTCGGCGGCGACCACGTCGCCCGCCTCCACGAGGACGACGTCGCCGATGCGGATCGCGCTCGCGGGCACCTCCTCGGAGCCGCGGTCGGTCTCCCGGCGGACGGTGATGTCCTGCTCGAGCAGCAGCTCCTCGAGGACCGTCTCGGCGCGCAGCCGCTGCAGGCCGCTCACCAGCGCGTTGATGACGGTCACGCTGCCGACCAGGATCGCGTCGGTGGCGTCGCCGAGGACGGCGGTCGCGGCCGCTCCGGTGGCGAGGACCGGGGTGAGCGGGTCGGCGAGCTCGGCGGTGACCGTGCGGGCGAACCGCGCCGGGCCGTGCACCACCGGCAGCGCGCGGACCCTCGTCACGGCCGCCGCTGCGCGGGTCGGGCGGCGCTCGTCGGAGCCGGGCAGGTCGGCGAGCCGGCGCAGGACGTCGTCGGGTTCGAGCGCGTGCCACGGGGTGTGCACGGTGGGCGTCGGCACGGGGGAGCGGGCGGCGCGCACGGCGGTCCAGGTGCCGGTGGTCATCATCGCGGCGGTCGCCCACTTGCCCGGCGTCGTCGCTTTGCGCTGGCCGTAGCGCGGACTGCCCACGGCGGCGAGCAGGCCGCCGAGGACGTTGCCGGTGAGCGAGGCGCCGGTGGCGCGGCGGCTGAACCGTCGCGCGGTCGCCGTGGCGGCGACGATCCGGCAGGCGTCGGCGAGACCGGTCCCGGTGACCAGGTCCGCGCCCCAGGCCGGCGCCCGGCCGTCGAGCACGGGCGCCACGGCGACGTCGGCGGCGAGCAGGGCGGGGCCGTCGACCGCCGAGACCAGCAGCACGCCGTGCCCGTCCACTTGCAGCCGGCGGACGGTCCCGACCAGCGGTTCGCCGGCCGGGGCGACGTCGTCCGCGAGGCCCTGCAGTTCGCCGGCGCCGACGTGCGGGGAGAGGACGAGCCGCAGTCCGGCGTCGGTGGCGGCGGTCAGCAGCGCCTCGGCGTGCGGGTCGAGCTCGGGTGCGACGGTGACGGTGCCGACGCGGCGGCGGCCGTCGAGCAGCGAGCGGACCTCGCCGCCGGGGGCGTCGGCACTCGTCCGCGGCGGGCCGAGCCGGACGCCGTCCTGGCGCTGGTCGCCGAGCAGACGGGTGGCGGCGGTCCAGACCGCGGCGTCGTCCCAGCCGTCGGCCTGCGCGGTCGCCTCGACGACCACCGGCGGGCCGGTGCACAGCGCGGCGCCGTCGACGACGAGCGTGTCGACGCGGTCCAGCCGGCGGTAGGCCGAGCCGTCCAGCGGGAGCACGCCGCGGCGGGCGAGCAGCAGCCCCAGGGAGGTGGCGAAGGACTCCCGGCCGAAGACGGCGGCCCGCGGGGTGAGCGCCTTGAGCAGGTCGGCGGACCGGCCGGGCCGCCGAGTGAGCGCGAGCAGGCCGAGGGCGGCGCCGAGCTCGGTCGGGTCCAGGCGGGCGCGGTAGGTCTCGACGGGGCCGCGCGGCAGCGCGCCGGGCCGCGGGCCGGGCGGCTGCTCGGGCTCGGCGGCGTCGTCGTCGGGCTCGGGCAGGCAGAGCTCGCGCTCGCGGCGGCGCCACACCTGGCGGCGGGCACGCACCTCGAGCGCCCGCTGGATCGCGGCGGCGGCGTTGAGCGCCGGGACGGTCGGGCTCTGGGTGAGCGAGTGCAGCAGCGCGCCGGTGCCCTCGAAGGCCAGCTCGGTGCCGACCGGGCCGACGCGGGCCGAGACGGCCTCCTTGAGCCACTCCTGGGTGTCCAGCACGGCCATGAGCAGGGTGGCGTGCCGGGTGAGCGCCGGGATCGGCAGCATCTTGCCGAGGACGGCGACCCCGACCGCGGCGGTGTCGACGGCAGCGGCCGCGACGGCGGCGAGCAGCGGTTCCAGGTCGGCGGGGTGGTCGGGGCGGTGCGGGAAGACGCCGGTGCCGCCGCGCGCCTGCTCGATCTCGGTGACCAGGCCGAGCACGTCCTCGACGCCGACCTTCCGCGAGTCCACGGCGACCAGCACCCGCCCGACGACGTCGTTGACCGTGGCCCACTGGACGCCCTCGAGCCGTTCGAGGTGGCGGCGCAGCGAGCGGGTGGCCTCCGGCGTGCCGTCGTCGGCGGCGAGCTCGATCTGCAGGTGATCCCGGTCGCGGTAGACGCGGCGGGTGTGCCGGGCGCTGGGCGGCTCGACCATGCCTCTCGCGGCGTCGACGAGGTCGTGCAGGTGCCCGCCGGGGAGGGGGTCGGCGCCGGTGACGAGGGTGCCGACGGCCCGGGTGGTGTGCACGGCGGCGTGCCGGGCGAGGTGCAGGGAGCCGTTGATCCCGGCGCGGGCGACGTCCCTGGTCAGACCGGCCGTCCCGCCCAGCAGGCCGACACCGACCAGGGCAGGGCCCGCGGCGAGCGCGGCCGTGCCGGCGGCGAGGCGGCGGAGCAGGGCCATGGCACCCCCGGTGTGATGTCGGTCACCGTTCACCGTACGTCCGTCCGGCGTTCACCGGAGCCGCCCGTGTCCCGATCACGCGGCGTGACCGGCGGGGGAGGCGCGGCACCCCATCGGGCGACACGTTCCGAGTAGCGGGCCGCCGGGTCGCTGGGTTCACTGTCCGTGAGAGCCCGATCACACGGTGTGGAGGAGGCGTGATGTCCCGGACGACGCACGCTGCCCTCCGCCGCCCGCTGGCGTCGACCGCCGTCCGCCGCACGCTGCTGGTCGTCGGCCTGGGTACCGGGCTCTGGCTGGCGGGTTCGGCGACGTCCTCGGCCACTGCGGCCGAGCCGGTCGCACCCGTGCAGGGCCTCGCTGGGGCGGCCGGTGAGCTGCTCGCTCCGGTGACCACCGCGGTGGCACCGGTGGTGACGCCCGTCGTCGAGACGACCGTCGCGCCGGTGTTGGCGCCGGTCGGGGATTCGCTGGTCGGCCCCGTCCTCCGTGCGGTCGAGCCGGTCACCGCCCCGGTGGTCGATGCCCTGTCGCCGGTGCTCGACCCCGTCGTCGCCGCTGCCGCGCCGGTGCTCGAGCCGGTGCTGCCGCCCGTGGTCGACGTCGTCGTCCCGGTGCCGGGCCCGGTGGTGCCGACCGGTGCGGTCGCGCCGGTCCGTACGGCGCTCGCCCAGCCGGTCGCTGCTCCCGCTCCCGCTCCCGTGGTCGAGGAGACCGCCGCGATCTCTGCGGAGCACGTCGCGACCCCTCGTGCCGGCATCGCTCCCCGGCACCTGATCGGTGCCCCCCTCGATGTTCCCGCCCCTGTCCCTGGCGGGAACCAGGTGCCGGTGCCCGGACCGGCTGTGCCGTCCGGCGCACCGGCACCGTCCCCGGCCTCCGGCCCGTCGTCGCCGGACCAGTCGGCGGCCGACCTGCCGCCGGTCGCGGACCTGGTCGACGCCGCCGCGCTGGGCGCCGCGGCGGACGACGCCCGCGGCGGCGCGGCCGACCGCGCCTTCGACCCCTCCTTCGCTCCCGACTGAGGCGGCCCGGGTCAGCCCTGCGCTGACCGCGGCCCTTCCCGGTCCGATCGGACCGGTCCCTCAGCCAGAGAAGGACACCCCTCATGAACGTGTGGATGAAGCGCGGGCTGCAGACGGCCCTGATCACCGGCGGTCTGCTGACCGTCGGCGCGGGCGTCGCGTCCGCGGACGAGAACGCGGTCGCGGTGACCGTCCCGGTCACCGTCACCGACAACGCACTGGCGGTGCTGGGCACGGCGCCCGGCAGCACGCCGGCCGAGATCGACCTGCCGGCCCTGAGCGGGACGGTGGGCGTCGACCTCGGCGGCCTGGCGGTCGCGGTGCCGATCGACATCGGCGGCAACGCCGCGGACGTCGCCGGCGTGGACGCCGCCCAGCCGTCGGGTGCTCCTGCGCCCGGTGGTGCCACCGGATCGGCGGTCGACGTCGACGTGCCGGTGACCCTGACCGGCAACGCGGTGGGCGTGCTCGGCGAGGCCACCGCGAGCGGCAGTGCACCGGCGCCCCGGCCGGAGGCGGAGGCGTCGCTGCTGGACGTCGACGTGCCGGTGCTGGTGTGCGGCACCGCGGTCGGCGTGCTGGGCGATGCCTCGGCCGAGTGCACGGCCCCCGCGCCGGCCGCCGGTGGTGGCGTCGACTCGGTCGTCGACGTCGACGCGCCGGTGACCGTCTGCGGCGTCGCGCTCGGCGTGCTCGGCGACGCCGGTGCCGAGTGCAGCGCTCCGGCGCCCGGTGCCGGTGGCGGGACCCACGGCACCGATCCGGTCGTCGACGTCGACGTGCCGGTCGGCGTCTGCGGTGTGGGTCTCGGTCTGCTGGGTGACGCCGACGCCACGTGCGCCGGTCCGGTGACCGACGGGACGCCGGTGACGCCCGGCTCGCCGGCCACCCCGGGCGGCCCGGTCGTGGCGATCTCCGGTCAGCCGGGTGCGACCGTGATGCCGGCGAAGGCGGCGACGCCCTCGGCCGGCACCTCCGGTCCGGCCGCAGATGTCGACGGCATCTCGGCGCTGGCCTACACCGGCAGCCCCCTGCTGTGGAAGCTGCTCGGCGGCCTGCTCACGCTGTGCGTCGGCGTGGGGCTGGCGGCGGTGAGCCGTCGCCAGGCGTCCGTCCTGCGGTAGCCGCGTGACGACGGGCCCGGCCACCGCTCGGTGACCGGGCCCGTCGTGCTGCCTCGGGTCAGGTGAGCTGCTCGTGCCGGAACGTCTCGCCGTGGGGGTAGATGAGCTCGACCTCGAAGCTGTCGGCGGCGACGTGCTCGAGGAAGCTGCGGGCCGTCCCGGTGGGCGCCTCCGGCAGCAGCACCGCGATGGACTCGACGGTGGTCCGGTCGTCGAGGGCGGAGGTGTTCGCCAGGTACCGGTAGGCGGCTGCCTGCGCCCACGCGTGGGCGACCGTGACGACGTCGGCGGCTGCCTTCGCCTCCACGATGCGCCGGACCGCCGGCTCGTACACGTCGGCTCGCTGGTCACCGACCGGGTGCTCGCGGACGTAGCGGTGGGGGAGCGTGGCGACGTACGCGGCGACCAGGTCCGCTTCGAGCTGCTGGCGGGGTGGCGAGGCCGGCGGGTGCGCGGCGACGGCTGCGGCTCGCTGGGCGAAGCGGCCGGCTGCGTCGAAGCGTGAGGGCAGGTCTGTCCGCTGCCAGTACAGGCGGCTGCTCTTGAGCTCGTGGCCCTTCAGCAGGGTGTGCATGGCCTCGTAGACGTCGCAGTGCCGGTACCGGCCGCCGAGCTCCTCGAACGCCTCATAGATGGACCGGCTGCCGCCGGGCCGGTCGTTGCGGGTGCACGGCCACTGCAGCGCGAGGACGGCGGCCGCGACCTCCTCGAGGGGTGCGGGCGCGGCGTCACCGGCACGGGGGCGGCGCATCCCCTCCAGGGCGTAGAACATCGCGTCGGTGCGTTCGAGGTCCAGGACGGCGCGCGTGACCGCTGCGGTGGCCTCGTCGGCGTAGCCCTCTGCCCTGAGGTGGTCGATGACCTCGTTCCACTGCAGCGGATCGTCACCGAGGTTCCGCTCGATGAAGCGGGTCGCGACGGCGATGACGTGGTCGAGGTCCTGCGAGGTGGAGGGCGTGGTCACGACCACGGACGCTACGACGACCACGGGCTCGTCGCGGATCGTGTCGAGGGGTCAGCCCCGCAGGGCGGGTGTGCGCTCGGACCGGTGGTCCAGCTGCGCGACGACGTCCGCCAGGGGAGCGGGCCGGCCGTAGAGCCAGCCCTGCCCGAAGCGGCAGCCGACGGAGCGGAGGACGGCGTCCTGCTCCGCCGTCTCCACGCCCTCGGCGACGACGTCCAGGCCGAGCACGTGCGCCATGCCGATGATGCTGCGCAGCATCGTGGCGCGGCGCGGCGAGGTGGTGATGGTCGCGATGAACGACGAGTCGAGCTTGAGGATCGCCGAGGGCAGCGTGTCCAGGCGGCTCAGCGACGAGTAGCCGGTGCCGAAGTCGTCGATGGCGACGCCGAGGCCGAGCGCGCGCAGCTCGTGCAGCGCGTCGACGGCGGCCGAGGACTCCGCCTCGACCAGGCTCTCGGTCACCTCGAGCACGGTCTCGCCGGCCTGCCAGCCGGTGTCGGCCAGCGCGGCGCGGATCCGCTGGGAGTACGTCGGGTCGGACAGCTCGCGGCCGGACACGTTGACGCCCAGCCGCAGCCGGTGGGCGGTGGTGGCGTGCAGCTCGACCAGCTGGCTGCAGGCGGTCCGGAACACGTGCTCGCCGAGCCGGGGCATGAGCCCGTGCTGCTCGGCGACGGCGATGAACTCCGCCGGCGACACCGGGCCGCGCTCGGGGTGGGTCCAGCGGGCGAGGGCCTCGACGCCGACGACCTCGTCGGTGCGCATGTCGAGGATCGGCTGGAAGTCCACCGTCACGTCGCCGGCGTCCAGCGCGGCGGTGAGGTCGGCGACCAGGTCGGAGGAGGCGGGGCCGGCGCCGAGCTCGCAGCGGCCGCGGCCGTTGGCCTTGGCGGTGTAGAGGGAGAGGTCGGCGCGGCGCATGAGCTGGGCGGCGCTCTCGCCGGGCTGGTGCTCGGCCACCCCGCACGACATGCCGATCTCCGGGTGCGTGGCGCGGATGCCGCAGACGAGGTCGAGCGCCTCGGGCCCGGTCATGCCGGGGAGCAGCAGGGCGAACTCGTCGCCGCCGTGCCGGGCGAGCACCGCCGTCGTCGGCAGCGCCCTGCCCCACACCTTGGCGACCTGGCGCAGCACGCGGTCGCCGGCGTCGTGGCCCTGGGTGTCGTTGATGGCCTTGAAGTGGTCAAGGTCGAGCAGGGCCGCGGACATCGGCTCGCCGGTGCGGGACACCGTCCGCATGAGCTCGTGCAGGGCCTGGTCGAACCCGCGGCGGTTGGTGAGCCGGGTGAGCGGGTCGCGGTTGGCGCTGGAGGCGCGCAGCACGAGCCCGCGGGTGACGACGCTCAGCCCCACGACCATGGCGACGAGCGAGAGGGCGGTGGGCAGGGCGATGTCGCCGCGCACCATGAGCCCGTTGGTCAGGCCGGTGCAGGCGATCGTCGTGTGCAGGACGGCCAGCGGCAGGCTGAAGAAGAAGCAGGACGCCATCGCCAGGAAGCTGGTGAGTGCGCCGACCACGAGGGCGGTGTCGGAGTCGGGGCTGAGCACGATGCCGGCGACGACGACCACCGTGGCCTGCAGGACCGCGACGTGGAAGGCCCACCGCGGCCAGCGGGCGCCCCAGTGCAGCACGACGAGGCCGGCCGTGAGCGCGGAGACGGCGAGGCCGGTCAGGGCCGCGCGCTCCGGCCACGGGGAGTCGGCGCCGAGCGCGGCGAGCAGGCTGGCGGAGCCGCCGAAGACGTAGAAGGTCGCGAGTGCCTGCGCCATGACGCGCGTTGTCGCCACCTCGGGGACGACGGACCACTTCATGGGAACTGGATCGTCCCACTTCTCGGCCGACCTGAGCCGGTCTCCCTCGTGCGGGGGAGGCCCGGCGCGCCCGAGGTTCAGGCTGGGACGGGCTGTCGCTGCGCGCTGCGCTGCGGTGCCGACGCGGTGTGCGCGACGGCGGCGGCAACCACGAGCGCCGCTGCGACGGCGGGAGCTGTCTGCCCGGCGTCGATGCCGAACTGGTCGACGACCGCGCCGACGACGGCCGAGGCGAGCGCCTGGCCGACGACGACCGCCGAGCCGAGCATCGTCATGGTGGTCGCCGAGCGGCCGGCCGGGCTCAGCTGCGCGGCGAGGCTGTAGAGGGTGACCAGGGTGGGCCCGATGCCGAGCCCGAGGATCGCCAGCGCGACGACGAGCCCGGTCTCCGACCGCGCGCAGGCGTAGCCGACGGCGGCGGCGAGCAGCAGCGAGCCGAAGGTCAGCCAGCGGGCCCGCAGGGTGAACCGCTGGGGGAGGGCGGCCGAGCCCAGGGCGAGCACCGCCGACCCGATGCCCATGACGCCGTAGAGGAGGCCGGCGCGGTCGCCGTCGCCGTCGGCGGCGAGGAAGCCGGTGAGGCTCGTCAGCGTGGCGCCGAAGAAGAGGCCGACGCCGAGCGTGCCGACGACGACGGTGAGCAGCCTGGCGCTGGCGAGCTCGCGGGCCGGGGCCTGCGGCTCGTCCGTGTGGTGGGTGCCCGGCTCGACCTTGCCGGTGGGGTGCAGGGCGAAGGCGGTGACGAAGACGAACGTCAGGGCCGCGGCGCCGACGATGGCGACCCACGGGGCGATGGCGCTGGCGAGCAGGCCGACGAGGAACGGGCCGACGATGAAGACGGTCTCGTCGGCGGCTGACTCGTAGGCCATGGTGCCGCTGAGCGTCTTCTCCTGCCTCGCCGGTGGGATGTGGCGCCGGATGAGGGCGACCAGCCGGGTGCGCGAGAGCGGGGCCACCTGCGGTGCGGTGGCGCCGATGAGGACCGACAGCGCGAGGACGGCGGCGTCGGCAGCTCGGCTGGCGACCACCAGGGGGAACGAACCCAGCAGGGCGGCGTTCAGCAGCCCGACGGGGACGAGGACGCGCCGCTGGCCGAACCGGTCGACGGCGGCGCCGAGCAGCGGGCCGGCGACGGCGGTGCCGATGCCGGCGGCGGCTGAGTTGAGCCCGCCGAGGGTGACCGAGCCGCGCTCGGCGACAACGAGCGTCAGCACGCCGACGACCATCATCGCGAAGGGCAGCCGCGCGATGAAGGCGAGCGGGAAGTAGGTGGGCCCGGCGTGCCGGAGGAGCGAGCTGTCGGTTGCGTACATGACCTCGGTGCATCTGCGGATCAGGCGTGCCGCCTTGATCCGCCGGCGGAGGCCGACAGCAGGTAGATGCACGGGACGTTGTGAGCGTGTCGACGATACCGGGCAGCCGCGCCGGTGACCGGTCGACGTCGGCGGACGTCGCCCCGTCGGGCGATCCGCTGCCTAGCGCGTGACGCCAGAGCCCGACGGGACGCCAGTGGCCTGCTGGCCCCCTGATGCGGGACACCTTCACGGGTCCCAGCGAGAAGGCCTCGGATCGTTACCGTCGCCACGGCCATCCGGCTGCTATCCATGTCCACGTTCGGGGAGTCGACGATGGCCAACGAGATCCAGCTCATCAGTGACGGGGACGGTCTGGCCGTGATCGGGGAGCGGACCGCGGTCGACCGCTTTCTCGTCTCCCAGGGACTGGCGTCCAAGGACCTCGGACTCGAACGACTCCAACCCGTCTTCCGCACCGGAGCCGCCGCAGCCAAGGCGGGTTCGGAGATCGCCGCCCAGTCCGGTCGCTGGGTCAAGCTGACCGAGAAGTCCGCAGCTGCGCTGAAGAACAGCCCGTTGATGAAGGGTTCGGAGGAGGGCGTCGCCCGCGCCATCGCGATGAAGGACGGCAAGACCAAGCACATCCTGGAGATCGTCAAGACGTCGCCGGGTACCGCCTTGACCAATCCGGCAGTGCTGGCCGGTGCCGCCGGGCTGATGACCCAGCTCGCCATGCAGCAGACCATGGACGAGATCACTGACTACCTGGCCACGATCGACCAGAAGCTCGACGACGTGCTCCGTGCTCATGAGGACGCGGTCATCGCGGACATGCTCGGGGTGGGCTTCGACATCGACGAGGCCATGACGTTGCGGGAGCACGGGGGCCGGGTCAATGAGGTGACCTGGTCCAAGGTGCAGGCGTCGTCGTCGACGATCGCCCGGACCCAGGCGTACGCGCTCCGGCAGCTCGACGCCCTTGCGGACAAGCTGGAGGGCACCTCGAGCATCGCCGACCTCGCCAAGGCGGCGAAGACCGCCGAGGCCAAGACGCAGGAGTGGCTCGCCGTGCTCGCGCGGTGCTTCCAGCTGCAGGACGCCATCGCCGTGCTCGAGATCGACAGGGTGCTGGAGGTGGCTCCGGACGACTTCGACGGGCACCGCATCGGGCTGCGGGCTGTCCGGCAGAAGCGCCTCGAGACCATCGCGCAGTGCACGGAACAGCTCCTGACCCGCATGGATGCAGCTGCGGGCACGGCCAACGCGAAGGTGCTGCTGAACCCCATCCAGTCACCGGCCGTCGTGCGCTCCCGTGAGCACGTCGCTGCCGCAGTCGCCGGCTTCCATCAGCCCCTCGGTATCGAGGCCGGTGGTCAGTCGCTGGAGGCGAAGGCCTGGACGGCTGCCGCAGTGGAGGCGAAGGACACGGTGCTCGCGACGGGGGCAGAGGGCCTCGGTGTCGCGAAGCATCTCGGCACCGAGACCTTCGGCCGGGCGAAGTCGGTGACCGGCAAGCTTTCCAGCGGTATCGCGGGGCGTGCGGGCCGGTGGCGCGGAAACGCTGAGGAATCGGCCGTCGACGCGGAGTAATGCCGCATCAGCTGTCAGACGCCGGATGGCGCTCAGGTGCCGATCGGGGACCCGTGGAACACCTGCTCCCGGTGCCAGAGGACGTGCTCACCGGCGGGTAGCGCGGTGCCGGGGCGTGGCGACAGGCGTTGACCGTGGAGTTGGTAGGTCGCGCGGCCGAGTGCGGTCCGGGCGGAGAAGCGCTGAGACACGACGACGGCCAGCTCGTCGTCCAGCCCGAGCATCCCGCGGTCGAAAAGCTTGTGATGGAGCGAGCAGAGGGCCAACCCGTTGTCGAGGGAGTCGGGGCCGTCGAGCGTGAACCAGCGGATGTGGGCGGCCTCCAATCCGACCGGGACGCCGCCTGCCTGCCCGTCGTAGCCGCAGAAGGCGCACTGCCGGTCCCACGCTTCGAGGATGGCGGCCGGCCAGGTGGAACTGCGTCGCCGCTCGCCCGCCGACTTCACGGGGCTGACGGCGTCGTCGTCGATCTGCTCCGGATCGAGGCCGACGGCGAGCAGCACGTCCGGTGCGACGGTGGAAGGGAAGTGGGCGTCGACCAAGCTTCGCGCCGCGGCGGACACGAGCGCCGGTTGCGCTGTGAGCAGGCGCTCGAGGTCGCGGTCGAGTTGGCCCGTGACACCCTTGCGGAGCGGGGTCACGCGATCCATCGGGACGTCGGCGTCGAGCGTCCAGACGCCGTCGCTGCGGAGGTGCGTGAACGGATAGGCGGCGCTCTGCGCGGGGCCGGTCCGGGAGGGCGGGCCGAAATCCGCGATGAGCTTTCCGAGCTTCTCCTCGGCGACGGACCACGGGATCCGACTGGACCCCTCGGCCGCGAGCCGGCCCAGGGCGAGCAGCACGAGCAGCCGCTTGTGCGGTGAGCGGCGACCGTCCCGCTGGTGCTGACGCAATGACGCGAGCCGCGTCATGATCTCGTCCAGAGCCTCGTTCTGCGGGGGCATGCGAGCACTTTCGCCGCCGTTCGGTCCGGCAGGCGTGCCGACCCGCCGTGCTCATTGAGTCATCGGCACGGGGGATGGCCCACCGCGTGACGCGAGGGCGTGCGGCGCGTGGTCTCATGCCTGTCAGGAGTCGCGGACGGCGTCAGGGCCGGTCCGCTCAGCAGGAAGGTGGGCTCGTGGCCGGATCCGGTGAAGTGCTGCTCGAGGTGGACGGCGGCGTCGCGATCGTGACGCTGAACGCCCCGGACCGGCGCAACGCGCTCACGCCCGGCATGGCCGACGAGCTGATCGCCACCTTCGACGAAGTCGACGCCAAGCCCGAGGTCGGTGCACTGGTCATCCGCGGCGTCGGCAAGTCGTTCTGCGCGGGCGGCGACGTCGCCACGCTGACGAACGCCGGCAAGGACCCGGCGACGCCGGACGCCTACGAGGGCATGGGCAAGATCTACGACTCCTTCTACCGTCTCGGTCAGGTGCGCGTGCCCACGGTGGCAGCCGTGCGCGGTTCCGCTGTGGGGGCCGGCATGAACATGCTGCTGGCGGCCGACCTGCGGATCGTCGCGAAGGACGTGCGGCTGCTGGCCGGCTTCCTGCGGCGCGGCATGCACCCGGGTGGCGGGCACTTCGTGATCCTGTCGCGGCTGATCGGCCGCGAGGCCGCAGCCGCCATGGCGCTGTTCGGCGAGGAGATCAACGGCGACAAGGCCGTCGAGCTCGGGCTGGCCTGGGAGTCGCTGGACGACGCCGCCGTCGAGGACCGCGCCATCGAACTGGCCCAGCGAGTGGCCACCGACCCGGAGCTGGCGCGGGTGGCGGTGGGCAACTTCCGCAAGGAGGTCGTGAACGGCGCGATCCCGTGGGACGTCGCGATGCAGTCGGAGCGCCCGGCGCAGATGTGGTCGATGCGCCGCTCGGCCCAGTAGTCGCAGGGCGCGCCGGTCGTCGGGTTCCCGGGCCGGGGCGGGGGAGTGGCCTAGGTTCGATCCGCGTCCTTCCCCGTCTTCCGGCGCGCTCCCGGCAGGTCCACGGTCGTCCTCGACCGGTGATCCATCCTGCCCGGACGGCTGCCCGCGGGTCGGTGAGGACCTCGAGATCGTCGTCCTCACCCAGGGAGCTGTGCAGCGTTGTCCGGCATGCCGTCCAGCGGACTCCTCCGCCCGATGACCACCGGCAACCTGCTGGCCGACTGCGAGCGGTGGTGCCGCGACAACCTGCCTCGCCCTGAGCTGCTCCAGGGCCGGACGACGCTCCGCCTCGTCGCGACGCCGGGAGCCGAGCCGGCGCCGGCCCGCCGAGGGACCTTCCGGCCGGGACCCGACTGGCCGGGGATCGCGCTCACCGGCAGCTGAGGTCAGCCGAGGCCCGGCGCAGCACCCCCGAGCCCGGCGTCCCGGGCCCGGGCCACCGCCTCGGCCCGGCTGGACACCTCCAGCTTGCCGAAGATGACCGAGACGATGTTCCGCACCGTCTTGTCCGACAGGTAGAGCCGGCCGGCGATCTCGCCGTTGCTCAGTCCGGCCGCCAGATGTCCCAGCACCTCGCGCTCGCGGTCGGTCAGCGTCGGGAACGCGCTCAGCGCATCACCCTCGGCACTCAGCCGGGCCAGTGCGCCGGACGTGCCGCGGCCCAGGATCGTCTCGCCGTCGGCGACCGCCTCCAGGGCGCGGCGGATCTGCGGGCGGCTGGCGCCCTTCACCAGGTAACCCCGCGCACCGGCCCGCAGGGCGGCGGCGACCGCGTCATCGTTCTCCACCATGGTCAGCACGAGGACGGCGACGCCCGGTATGTCGTCGGTGATCCGCGCGGTCGCGTCGAGGCCGTTGCCCGACGTCAGGTGCAGGTCCATGAGCACGATGTCCGGGCGTGCCTCGCGGGCCAGGGCGACGGCCGTGTCGGCGTCCTCCGCCTGCCCGACGACCTCGGTCCAGTCGAGGGACTCGACCAGCGCCACCAGCCCGTCGCGGAACATCGGGTGGTCGTCGACCACGAGCACCTTCTTGGGTGCGCTCATGCGAGCTCCGTCGGCAGGGTCGCGCGCACCGTCGTCCCCGAGCCACCGGTGACCTCGCACGTACCGCCGAGCTCCGCGGCCCGCTGGTGCATCGAGCCCAGCCCGACGCCCGTGCGCGCACCCGGCTGCACGCCGACGCCGTCGTCCTCGACGCAGAGCTCCAGCCGCCCGGCGCGGTGGCGGATCGCCACGTGCACCCGTGAGGCCCGGGCGTGCCGGGCCACGTTGGTCATCGCCTCGCCCACGATGCGGAAGGCTGCCACCTCGGCCGCGGCGGGCAGGTCGCTCAGGTCGTCCGGCGCGTCCACGGTGGCGGCCAGCCCGCCGTCGGCAAGACGGGCGGCGTGCGCGCGCACCGCACCGACCAGCCCGAGGTCGCCGAGCGCGGCCGGGCGCAGGTCGTCGACGATCCGGCGCACCTCGGCCACGGTGCTGCGCAGGTAGCCGGCCGCCTGGTCCAGCATCACCCCGGCCCGCCCGGGATCCCGCTCCAACAGCTCGCCGACCGCCTCCAGCTGCATCGCCGTCGCCGCCAGTCCCGGTCCCAGGTCGTCGTGCAGGTCGTGCCGCAGCCGGCGGCGCTCCTCCTCGCGGGAGGTGACGATCGACTCCCGCGAGCGCTGCACCTCCTCCTGCAGCAGCACCGCGTGCGCCACCTGGGCGGTCTGGCGCACCAGCTCGTCGAGCATCGTCCGCACCCGCGGTCCGAGCCCGCCCGGCGGCAGCGCGAGGTCCAGCTCGCCCACGGTGCGGCCCTGGTGGACCAGCGGGACGGTCTCGGCGAACGTCGTCGGCGTCCCGTGGGCGACCGGTTCCCGCCCCGGCAGCCGCAGGGCGACGAACGGCAGCCGCAGCGTGCGGGCCAGCACGTCGACGACGGCCGGCAGCACGTGCGCGGGCGACGCGGCGGAGTCGACCCGCCGCCCGAGCTCGCCGATGGCGATCTCCGGTTCGACGACGTCCCCGTACAGCAGCCGGTTGACCCGCCGCTGCAGCCCGTCCCGCGCCGGCTGCACGAGGACGGCGGCGAGCGCGAAGACGAGCAGGTCCGCCTGGCCCGTGAGGTCGCCGAGCACGGAGCCCGCGAGCACCAGCAGCCCGCCGTACACCGCCAGCGCCAGCAGGCTGAGGGCCAGGTAGACGAGGGTCCGCCCCAGCGCGATGTCGAGGTCCCACAACCGGGCGCGCAGCAGCGCCCAGGTGACCGCGGCCGGCAGCGGCAGCAGCGCCGCGGCGATCAGCAGGAGCTGCGCCGTCGGCACGATCCACGCGAGGGCGACGAGCAGGACGGTCCCGAGGGCGCCGGCGAGGACCCAGAGGACCTGGTCGCGCTCCTGGCCGGCCGTCCGGCGCAGGCGGACGACGAGGGAGGCGATGCCGAGGACGGCGCTGACGACGAGCAGCAGGAGTGACAGGTTGACGACCGACCAGGCGCCGTCGACCCCGACCGGGTTGCGGACGTCGCCGTACGCCGCGGGCACCGGCTGGTCCTGCTGGTCGTAGGGCGTCAGGGCCCACGCCAGCGGCCCCAGCACGTTGGCGACCGCCGCGACCGCCGTCGCCGCCCGCCAGAAGGGCCCGGGCAGCGGACCGTCGGGCAGGACCAGCAGGAGCAGCGTGGGGACCGGCGCGTAGGCGGGCACCCACAGCCAGGTCTGCACCCAGTAGGCGAGCGCACCGGCGCTCGAGCCCGGGTCGGACGGCAGGATCGCCGCCGCCAGGACCGCCGCCAGCGACACCCCGCCGCTGCACACGCCGACGACGAGCATGCGCCAGCCGGCGGCCAGCCGGGGGCGCTGGGTGATGACCAGGGCGCCCAGGCCGCCGAAGCCGAGCGCGCCGGCGAGCCCCCAGGCGACGGCGTCGGCGCCGACGTCCGCGGCCGGCGCGATGACCGCGGCCGCGACCGCGGCGGCGGCTCCGCCGGTCGCCGCGGTGACGGCCACGGCGCTCCGGACGTCGATCACCGCGGCATCGTGGCAGCGCGGATGTCCCGGTCGCCAGGGACACACCACCCGCGGGCGAACGGGACAACCGTCCGATGCGGACGGGACGGCGCCGTCGCGACGGTGGTCGCAGCCCGGCCGACGGAGCCGGCATCCCGAGGAGCAGACATCCCGATGGACACCACCACCCGGCTCGGCAGCGGCGTCGTCGCCCCGGACCACATCGACGGCCCCGCCGTCCCGACCTCGGCCGCTCCGGCTGCCGCTCCCTTCGTGTACGCCCGCCGCCGCCTGCTGGTGGGCGCGGCCTTCCTGGGCCCGGTCGCGCTCGCGGCCCAGTACGTGCTCAGCACGGACGGCCTGCCGCGGGACGAGGCCGGGCCGTGGCTGGCCGGTCTGGCGGAGGACCCGACGCGCCAGGTCCTCTCGGTCATCGCCTACCTGGTCGCCATGCTCGCCGGCGTGGCCGGCGCCGCGATGCTGGCGCTCGCAGGCCGCCGCCGTGCCCCCTGGCTGTCGGGCATCGCGGCCACGCTGCTGGTCATTGGGAGCGTGGGCGGTGGCGGCTTCGCCGGCATCCGGCTGGTCGCCATTGAGCTGGCCGAGCGGGGTGGGCCGTCGTCGGTGGAGGCGTGGGAGGCGGTGCAGGACGGTGCGCCGTTCGCCGTCCTGGGTTCGCTGGTGCTGATGGCCATCCTGGGCACGCTGGTGGGTGCGGCGGCCGTCGTCCGGGCCCGTGCGGACATCGCGGTCTGGGCGGCGCCGGCCATGGTGATCGGGTTCGTGCTCGCCAGCGGGGAGTTCCCGGTGTGGGTCAGCGTCGTGGGGGAGCTGGTCGTCCTGGCGTCCCTCGTCCCGGTCGCCCGGGCGGCGCTGCGCGCCTGAGACGGAGCGAGGGCGCCGGCCGCAAAGGCGGTCGGCGCCCTTCCGCGCGTTCGGCTCAGTAGCCGGGCAGCCACCGGCGCAGCTCGCTGTCCACCGCGACGGTGGCGTTCAGCGAGCACAGGACGCCGACCAGCTCGGCGGCCACCAGCAGGTGGTGGGCGGGGATCGTCAGCTTCCGCTGGGTCCGCTGGGCGGCACCCAGGGGGTCGGAGGCGCGCCGGGTCTGCTCCTGCAGCCAGCCGCGGGTGAACGTGTACCGATCGGTGCGCAGCGGCTGCAGGTAGGGGTCGAGCAGCGTCAGCAGAGCCGCGGGCGTCACGTCATCCGGGCGCAGCAGGGAGGCCGAGGCGGCGATGCGGTGCAGCTGCGCGGCGTCGCCGTCCCGCCCGGCGGCGAGCAGGGGACCCAGCCCGGAGGGCCAGCCGTTCGGCAGAGGCTGGTTGGAGCCGAAGTCGAGGACGCCGAGCCGGCCGTCGTCCATCAGCCGGAAGTTGCCGGGGTGCGGGTCGCCGTGCAGCCGATGGGCCCGGACCGGGCCGGAGGTGAACAGGCGCACGAGGACCTCGCCGCAACGGTCGCGGTCGGCCCGGGTGCCGGAGGCGATGACCCGCGACAGGGGCGTGCCGTCGATCCACCGGCTCACGAGCACCTCGCCCTCCACGGCCAGCACCTCGGGCACGAGGACGTCGGGGTCGCCGCGGTAGGCGTCGGCGAAGGCGGTCTGCGCCTCGGCCTCGCGGGCGTAGTCGACCTCCTCGACGAACCGCCCGCGCAGCTCGGCGAAGAGCTCGCGGACGTCGAGGTGGGGAACCGCGGCCTTCATCAGCGGTGACAGGCCCTGCAGCATGCCGAGGTCGGCGACCAGCGCCTCGGCGGCGCCCGGGTACTGGACCTTGACGGCCACCGGCGTGCCGTCGGACCAGGTGGCGCGGTGCACCTGGCCGATGCTGGCGGCCGCGGCGGGCCGGTCGTCGAAGTCGCGGACGCGCTCCCGCCACTGCGGACCGAACGACGCCTCGAGCTGCTCGTGGATGCGCGCGGCCGGCATGGGCGGCGCCGCCTCCTGCAGCTTGACCAGCGTCTCGCGGTAGGGGCCGGACAGCTGCTCGGGGAGGGCGGACTCCATGGCCGAGAGCGCCTGGCCCATCTTCATGGCGCCGCCCTTGAGATGGCCCAGGGTGGCGAACAGCTGCTCGGCGGTGCGCTGCTGGACCTGCTCGGCGACCAGTTCGGCGGGGCGGCCGCCGAGGCGCTTGCCGAGGCCGAGGGCGGTGCGGCCGGCGTAGGCGGCGGGCAGGGCCGCGAGACGGGCCGTCCGGGCGAGGCGGCCCCGCGCCGGCGTCCCCTCCTCCCGATCGGGCATGGCTACCGGGGGGTCGTGCGCACGATGACCACGGGACCGCCGGGGTCCTCCCAGGGGTAGCGCTGCGGGTCCGGACCGCGGGGGTCGGTCGCCATGTCTCGACGGTAGTAGCGCTTTCCTCCCGTAGCGACGTCGTCAGACCGTTCCGGGACACGCAGGTGGGCGACGGCGAGGTCCATTTCGGCGATGTCGGCGACGCGGGCGCCCATGGCCTGGGCGAACGGCTCGCGCAGGTGCCTGGCCTGCTGGCGGACCAGCGCGAGGGCGTCGCGGGTCTCGAAGGCGGTGACACTGACCGCGCGGCCGGTGCGCCGGTCCACCAGCATGCTCAGGCTGTCGAAGCCGGTCAGCTCCCGCAGTCGCGGCATCAGGTTGTGGCGGTAGGCGTCGAGCAGCTCGTTCAGGTGGTTCGGCGGGACGCGGGCCCAGGTGACCTGGGCGCCGGCGCCGTCCCTGGCCGGGCGTTCGCGGTGCAGGACGGCGATCTCCCACTCCTGGATGTCGAGGCCCTGCGCGCCGAGGGCGTGCATGAGCCGGATGGGGTGGACGTCCTCGTTGGCGGCGCGCATGGCGTCGGCGTCGGCCTAGGAGGTCGTGACGATGCAGCGGCCGTGCTCGCGGTCGGCGAGCATCGTCAGTCCGATGCAGCCGTCGATCTGCTGGATGGCCGGCAGCACCTCGTCGCGCGTGAAGGCGATGCCGGCGTCGAGGTTGTCGGGGTCGGCCTTGATGGTGGTGGATCGGGCGTTCATGCCGCCGCACCTTCCGCTGGTGGCGGCGCCCGGGTGGCATCGCCACTGGGGGCTCACCTTGGCCGTGATCGATGTCTGCCGCAATGCCGTCACGGCGCGACCGTCTTGCTCTTCGGGGGGAGGGGGGCAGCTGAGTGAGGCGCGCCGGTCATCGGGATGCCTGGCTCGGACACGGGCGCCCTCTATGGTTTGTCCTGCGTCCTTCGCCGTCTTCCGGCGCGCTCCCGGTAGGTGCCCGGCCGTTCTTCGGCCGGTGACGACCGTGCCCGGCAGCACCCGGCGGTGGGGACGCCGAAACCGTCCTCCTGAGCCAAGGAGCTGCGCAGCGTTGTCCGGCATGCCGTCCAGTGGGAACCCCCGCCCGATGACCACCGGCAACCTGATGGCCGACTGCGAGCGCTGGTGCCGGGACCACCTCCCTCGCCGGGAGGCGCAGTCACAGGGGCCGACGCTGCGGCTTGTCGCGAACCCCGACTCGTCGTCGGCTCGGGGTCAAGGCTTCCGGCCCGGACCGGGCTGGCCGGATGTCGCGGTTGCGCGCACGGGGAGCTGAGGAAGGGCTTCCCCGCTCAGGCGCTGACTTCCTTAGGTCTCGGTGACCGTTGTCGTGTCACCACCCGCCGGATCAGTTCCGTGCCTGCGTCGGTCGCGGCGGTGGCCCGTGCACGACCGCGGGCGCCGGCATGGATCTGCTGCTGGGGGCTGACCTGCGGATCGTGGCGGGACGCGCGGCTGCTGTGCGGGTTCCTCAAGCCCGGGACGCATCCGGGCGGCGGGCACTTCGTCATCCTGTCGCGGCTGATCGGCCGCGAGGCGGCAGCGTTGGCGCTGTTCGGCGAGGAGATCGACGGTCGGCTTGCCGTCGAACCCGGGCTCGCCTGGGAGTCGGTGGACGACGCCGAGGTTGAGAAGCATTCCCTGGAGCTATGCCCTGTGTGGCTGCGGACCCGGAGCTGGCGCGGACGGCTGTGGGAAACTTCCGCAAGGAGGTTGTCAACGGCGCCGTCCGCTGGGATGTGGCGACGAAGTATGAGCCCCGCCCGCAGATGTGGTCGATGGGGGCGGCCGGTGAGCCCCTGACAGCCACCTGAGCTTTCGAACGCAAAGGACCTCAATCGAGTGAGCCTGCGCCTGAGCCGAGCCCTCATCCGCTAGAAAGTCCCTATGGCTCCTCGTCCGCAAAAGTGGTCTCGGGAAGAGACCGTCTTGGCCTACTCGCTCTTCAAAGAGGAGGGGCTGCGCGCGAAGGAGCATCCCAAGGTGATCGCTTTGAGCGACGCCTTGCGACAACTTGCAGCGAACCGGGGCACTTCAATTGGCCCAACCTTCCGGAATCCCGCCGGCTGTGCCATGAAACTCGCACAGCTGCAATTCGTCGATACCGACGGCCAACACGGTCTGTCATCCGCTTCGGAGATGGATAGGGAAGTAGTAGGGCGGTACAAGAACGATACCGTTTCACTGCAGCTCGACGCGGACATTGCTCGATCGGGTTCGGATATTGCGAATGAGCGTCTCCCCGAACAACTGCCGGCCGAGTACTGCGTAGGGCAACTCAGCACCGTACCGGATGACCTACTACATCAGGCCAAGACTCCATCTATCGGAGGACCCGCAATAGTCCAGCCGGCACTCAAGCCGCTTGGCGAGCTTCTCAAGAACGATGGCCCCTATAGCATTCCTCGCTATCAACGAGCGTACTCGTGGGACGAGGAGCAGGTAGTAGACCTGGCTAGGGATGTTCGCCAGCTGGCCACATCGCTGGCCGCGGGCGCGGTCCCAACGCAGCACTTCTTTGGCGGAATCGTCGTGGTCCACGACGCGGGAGCAAGTAGCTGGAGCGTGATCGACGGTCAACAACGCTTGACCACGTTTGTGATCATCGCAGCCCTGCTGGGCCAAGCCTATGACCGGCTGGAGAACCGAGCAGCAGTGTCCGGCGATGACGCTACCGCGTATGCTGCCGCCGGCAATGCGAAGGACCTGCGTGAATCCTTTGTCTGGATCCGGCAATCTGACCCGTTGACCGGGATTGCCGCCGATAAGCCACGACTCATGCCTACACCAGCGGACCGGGCGGCGTATAGCGCAGTTCTTCGAGGCGAATCCTTCGCAGCGACACGGGATAGTCAAGAGCTCCTGCTTAACGCTCGCTCAAATCTGTGGCGGGAACTCTTTGCACCAATCTTCGTGAGCCAGGGTTCCGAAGCAGAGCGACTCAGGGCGCTCCTAGCCCTACAGTACGCATTGTTCAACTGCTGCATTCTCATCAAGCTAAGCGCCAACGACATGAGTGCTGCATACAAGCTATTCATGGTATTGAATGACCGCGGCATGCAGCTGAGCGAAGGCGATCTGCTTCGCGCGGCGACGTTGGAGTACCTGGAGCGCTTCAAGGTGCAACAGGAGGAGGCCGCCCTCGCTTGGGACGGCATCCTCAGCGAGCGTGCAGGGGTCGTGCAGGACTTTCTTCGGGCTTACTTCCCCAGCGTCACTGGCAAGCGTGCCGATGTATGGGAACTGGTTGAGGACTATAGGCGCCATGTCTTCTCGATTGAGGGCGAGTCTACAACGGATCAGGCACGGGCCAAGCGTCTGGTTGACACACTGCAGTGCATGCACTCAGAAATTGCATTGTTCGGGCAGCTCCAGCGGGCCGAATGGCCGTACGCCAACAGTAGGCAGCCCATCGCATACACGATCCGGGTTCGACGTCTGATTAAGACGCTACGGCATGAACTAGCGCATCCGCTGTTGCTTGCGGGCGCTGCGATACTGGAGGAGTCGGACTTTCTTAGGCTAGTAGTGGCGGTAGAGCGCTTTGCTGTTCGGTACAAGAATATTGGCGGCGGCCATCCGGATCGTGCTGCAAAGGTTTATTATGACCACGCCGTCTGCGTGCGAGAAAGCGGAAAACTGCAGGCCGATGATCTTGTCGCAAAACTCTGTGAACTCGCTGAGGAGGTGCTGCCGGATGACGAGATCGTCGATAGGCTTAAGGACCGTTTGCGGTACGATAAGAACGGCCAGCGGGGTAATATTCGATGGGTCCTCGCGGCATTGGAGGACTTCCACGGCTGGTTGGCCTCCGATCCGCAGAAGCGGAGCCCTATCCCCGCTCCAGACCAGGCGGTTGTCTTGGACGCAGATCTAGCGCATATCGACCACATCTACCCACAGACGGCCCGCGTTGCGGATCGTGATGATGAACTGGAACTCGTTAAGCATCATCTCGGAAACCTGACGCTGCTCGAGGCAAGAGACAACCGGCTAAAGAGCAACACTCCGTTCGTCGATAAGCGTGATGTCTATCGAGCCTCGTCTGTTCGCCACACGAAGGCGCTGGCCCGGAAGAGGCTCTGGTCAGTGTCTCGCGTTTCCAAAAGAGAAGATGATCTGTTCGAGACCGTTCAGGCATTGCTTAAGTTCTAGGGACGGTGTTCGTTCGTGAGGCCGCTGTTGCGGCGCGCCGTCGTCGTCGATTCGATGACGACGACGGCCGCCTTCCTGCGCGGTTGCGGGGAGCTCGGATTAGCTCTTGGATGAACTCGACCGCAGCGCGCCTTGCCCACCCGATTCGCAAGCGTCCATTACCAGTTGACGCCGTCCAGGAGCTCCTCTACGGATGCGGGTGACGACCCTCCGGTGGCGGTGAGCGCGTTGGTCACCTCATCGACCACAATCACCGAGATCGGCTGGTGCCGAACGTTCACCTGCTCCTGCAGGTACTCGAGACCGCCGTTGGCGTACTCCTCAAAAATCCGCACTCGTTCCTCGAGCCGTCGGTCATCCATGATCTCGGGGTCATCTGGGGTCTCATTCGCCGCGATCATGCTGACTAATGCTTCCGCGTAGGCCGGCCCGGTGAGTGTCTCGTACCGGATTGGGTCGCCGGCCGACTGGCCAATGGGTGAGCGACGTCCGTGGCGCACCCCCAGCGCGGCGGCGAAGAGCAGACCGTCTCGGAAGGTCGAGAACCCTGCCTCGTCACGCATCTCCTGGAGGAGGGCCTCGTGCTGCTGCGGACGACGAATTCGGACGTCGGCCGGGGGCGTTGTCACCTGATCACCTCAAGCTCTGCGTGGTTGGAGACTGCGTCGGACTTGATGTATGGGTAGGTCATGCCCTCTAGCTCGATAGTCTCCGACACGTCGGCTTGAGACGTGTGGGTGACGATCACGCCTAGGTGGCTCACGTGAGGCAACAGGTTCTCGACCACGTGGCCCAGTCCCTGGCTCTTGCTGACCAGGACGACGAGTTGAGGGGCCATCTCAGCGAGGGCTCGCGAGACCTCCTTTTGGTAGTTCTCGTCCAGGGAACCAAAGGCGGCATCCATCACGATCGGGTACGAACCTGCATCCTGAGGTGCGTCGCCCTCGGCGCGGCGCTCCTTGCGGATCTCACGAGCCAGCTCGGACACCGCCGCGACGAAGGACAGGCTCAGGATCTGGTTTTCACCCGTTGACTTCGGGACTGGCAGCTCAACACCGTCGATCGTTTGCGTGAGGGAGAGCTCGAAACGGTCAGTTAGGCGAGGGACGTACGGCTTGATCGAGATGTTTGCGAAGACGTCCTTGAGCTTGCGGTCAAGTCGCCGGCGCATCTCCTCGGAACGAATGGCGAGGATTTCCTCAAGGGCACGACGCACAGAATGCACGAGCTCGGACCTGGACCTCGCCTTGGCGGCGAGCTCATCCGTCACGGCCGCACGGTTCCGCTCGACCTCCTTCTGCTCCAGTTGCTTCACGATCGAGTCCAGGTTGGACCTGACGACCCCCAGGCGCTGTTGCTTGGTGGCCATGCGGCCCTCGAGGTCCAGTCGCTTGCTCTCCAGGGACTGGACCTCTTCCAGGCGGCTGTCTTTGAGTTGACGATCCAGTTCCGTCTTACGTGCTTCCAGACGGTCGACCCGTTCGTGCTCGCTGGTCATGCGCTTGGCGACCTGCTGGAGGTCCTCATGGAGCTGGTCGCGTGCCTTGCCGAACTGCTCGAGCTGACCGTGTAGCCGCTGCCAAGCGGTTTCGACGGCCTGAAGCCCCGCGCGCTGGCGCCAGTCCTCAACGGAGTGGCGAGCAGGGGAGTGCTCGGCCAGTGGTGTGCCGCAGATGCACGATTGTTCGTCGAGCAGCTGGTCGACGAACTCTCGCTTCAGAGGGGCTGGCAGAGCTCCGCGCTGGTAGAGCTTCTGCGCCAGGCTGATGGTCGTATCGGCGAGGTCATCCGAGAAGGCGATGAAGCCTCGTGTCGCGATGAGCGTCGCTTGCTCAACTTCAGCTGCACGGCGGGCGCCACGAGCCTCCTCGAGCTCCTGAACTACGGAGTCACGCTCCCGCTGGAGCGGTGCCGCGGTCGCGTTCTGCCGAAGCAGCTCGGTGACCTCCTCCCGCTCCTCGCTGAGAAGCGCGAGGTCGTGTTCCAGGACCGAAAGCTCGTCCCGACCGGCAGCTTGCTGGTCGAGCAGGTTGTCGATCGCCGTCTGGATCTCGCTGGCCCTGTCCCCGCCATGCTTCTTCAAGTCCGCTGTCAACCGGCGATCGACCTTCGGCAAGTGTTGGAGGGCTCGTTCCACCTGTTCGAGGTCCAGGAGGACCTTGATGTCCTGCTGGACCTCGCTGTAGGCCCCCTTCTGCACCAACTTTTCAATGCGCTCACCGTTGAAAAAGAAGAATCGGCTTACGCCCATCGGGAGAATGCTCAGAACCCGCTCTTGCGGTGCGCTCACAACCTCAGACGAGCCATCAGGCATCGTTTCCCACAAGTGCAGCGCTGCGGTCGGCGCCCTCTGCTCGTCGGACTCCTTTTGCAGACTGGCGGTGCGAAGAAGTCGGTAATTCCGATCATCGTGGTCGAAGTGCAATTCCACGGCTAGTTCCGCGACGCCCCCGATAGGGGTCGCACGCCAGACGCCGTCATTTATCATTCGGTGCTGTTCCTCGACGTCCTCGGAGACGACACCGTAGAGGCCCCACGTGAAGGCGTTGAGCAGCGTCGTCTTTCCCGCACCGTTCGCTCCAAACACGAGCGAAACCGGACGCAGCTCATCAGACGCGAGCGGCAAGGTCTGCTGTCCCGCGAACTGGCGGAAGTTGGTGAGCGTGATCTGGTGCAATCTCATGGAATGATCTCCTTGACCACGCGGACGAGATCGTCGGTCGGATCGTGCGCGGTAATGTGCAGCTTGGCGCGTTCGATTTCCAGAATGCGCTTCAATAGTGCGCGCTCGATATCTGTCATCTGCTGGAGAACTTCATGTTCGGAGCGGCTTGATTGGGTCATTGCATCATTCCTTTATCACCGAACGCCGGGTCAGAGGTGCATTAACTGATAGCGCTCTTTGAGTGGGCGTAGTGCGGCCAGGGTATCGCCGTAATTCTCGGCGAGTTTCCCGAACTCGTTGACGCGAGCCAGCTCGCGAATCAACAGCTTGCGCTCGACATCAAAGTTGACAGGGGCGCCCTCCTTAGGGACGGCGATGTAGTCGAGAATCTCGGCGCGCTCTTTGCCCGGGGCTCGCCGCAGGATGCGACCCCGTCGCTGAATGAATTGCCGCGGGTTGCTGCTGCTGGCGAGCAGGTACGCAAGCCGGGCATCAGGTACGTCCACGCCCTCGTCGAGACACCGCATCGCTACGAGCGCCCGCAAGTCCGCGCCGGATGCAAACCGGCGCAACAACGCGGCACGCTCTCGGCGGGGTGTGTCGGAGACATAGGTGTGAGCGCTGACGCCAAGCTGATTGCCGAGCAGGTCCATCACCTGGTCGATTTGCTTGGGACCAGGTAGCTCGCCGGATTCGCTCGGACGCCGGCCCTCGGCGCAGTAGACGAGCTGAAACCAGTCGCGCGCTCGCTGCTCTACGTCTTGGCGAAGCGCGGGCAGCTTCCCGGCTGCATGACCGAGAACGCCCGTCCGCTTGCGGAGCAACTGACCCAGGGCGGAGTCCGAGTCGTCGGAGAAGGTCTCACCGGCTGCAAGGCGCAGGGCGATCTGCGCAGTCAAGTCCGCATAGAGCGTGGTCTCAGCTTCCGTCAGCTCGACCAGGCGCGGAACGTACCGGTACCGGCACAAGGCGCCCAGCTCGATGGCGCCCCCCAGGTCAAGCTCGTAGACCACGGGGCCGAAGTAGTCGGCCAGGGCTGCCGTACCCTCGTCGTCCAACCACCTCTCCGGGGTGGCAGAGAGCGCCAATCTGTATGTCGCACGCTCTGGCAGAGCGGCGCGGTACGTCGCCGAACCTAGGTTGTGGGCTTCGTCGGCGATAACCAGCAGCGGTTGGGAGATGCGGCTCAAGACATCCTGGAATCGAGGGCCGGCGAACGAAGCATTCGTCGCCACAAGGGCTACGACGGGTCGCTGCCCGAGGCGGGACGCCATGAGTTGTTCCTCGACGACGGGCAACCATCGATCGCTGGACTCGTAAATGGCAATCGGCCGGACACCGAAAGCCTCCACCTCATCCAGCCACTGGTCGACGAGGTGCTGGAGGGGGGCGAGGACGAGGACGACGAGCGGTTCTTCGCGTCGGGCGAGCACACGACTCAACTGTGTCGCGGCCATGAGCGCCGTCTTGGTCTTTCCCGTCCCGGTGGCCATCTTGAGGATGCCCCGCCCTTGGTTGCGTAGCCACCTCTCCACGGCTTCTCGCTGATAGAGCCGTGAGATCACACTGGATGGGATGTCGAGACGGGCGGTGTCATTCGTTGGCGCTGTCGCTGCGGTGCGGGCTTCATCCGTCTCGGGTGGCTCAGCACGCGGCCTCTCGCGGGCCACCTCGATGAGTCGGTCCCGGGCGACCTCGGGGAAGTCCAATACCCTCAGGTTTGGCGTAGCGTCATTCCACAGTTCCTCGAAGTCTGCCTCGAGGCGAAGAGCCCTTGAGCCGTCTCCAGGCACCCAGCCGTGGTACACCTCAATAGACTCAAAGTTGGCCAGCAGACCTCCCATGGTCTCGTTTGCACTGCCTGTGAAGGCAACCAAATCACCAGCGCCGTCGCGAAGGACGCCCAACTTCTCGTGGTAGATACCGATCCGACCATGGCGCTCAACGAATGCAAGCTTGATGTCCAGTACGCCGTCAGCAATGAGCCGTCCAACGAGGCTTAGTCCGTCGAGGATGTGGGGTGTCTCTTCACTACCCAATTCGCGCAAGGCGGCGCGTTCGACAACTTCCCGTAGTTCGTAGCCTCGCTCAATGTCGGCGATGTCGGCTGGATCCAGGTGTGGTGACGCGATTAGTCGCATGCTCCCGCCCCGTTCCGCGAGGCGATTAATGCCCCGCGCGAAAAGGGCGAGACTGGTCGAGGTGAAGTAGCCGACGGCGCGGCTGTAGCTGGTCGCTGATGAGAGAGCCGGGACATAAAATGACTGGACGACATTTTCTCGGTCGCTGCGGTAGCGCCCAGCGAGATGGAGCGATCTGAGCCCCGCGGACGGAACTGAATCAGCGAGGGGTCCCGTCACAGCAGGTCCAAGATGTCGCTGATGTCCGTCTCTGCGACGGGCGTGGTGGCCACGGCATCGGTGAGCTGATCACGGACCTGTACCAGCAGATCGGCGACGTCCTCGTCGCCGCGTTCCCGATAGCCGCCGATGACGGTGACCGGGGTGGCGCCCTCGGGGAGGCATATCGCAGCGCCTAGTGCGGTAAGCGCTTCCTCGCCGAGCAGCCTGTCGTCATGACCGACGAGCCGGAGGGCGTCGGCGAGGAGGTCGCCTGTCAGCGGCGCAACGCGCTGAACATCGAACCGCCCGTCGTCGTGGATGACGCAGAACACCTGTTCACCAGTTCCCACGTCGTCGTGTACGAGGAATCTACGGATGGTGCCGAAAGCCGGCTGGAGACCAGTCCAAGCAATGGCTTGAGGACCCAGGGGGGACTCGAGGTGCCGAGTCGTCCCCGGCTCGACCCCGGCGACGCTGGCAACGCCGATAGGTGCAACCGAGCTGCTGCCGCGGAGGTGGTCCGTCGTTACGGAGACTCGGTACAGCCAGCTGTCACCCCGTCGGTAAAGCCGGCGAGTCCGCTCAGGTGATTTCTTCGCCGTCCGGTCTCCTCGGGAGATCCGCACGGTGCCATGGCCGTTTTCGAATGGGTGGGCGCTCGCGTACGCGATCACGCTGCTCGCAGAGACGCTGTATCGGCTGGTGATGTGCTCGATGAGCTCCTCGAGCACGACCTCGCCACCATGAGCGGCGACCTGCTGTCGGATCACGTCGCGGATCCCGCCGTAGGACTCATGACCCCACTCGCTCAGGGACCAGCGGTCCCGATCCACACGCACAAACCGGCCGTCCGTCGACATGGCGTTTTTTAGTGAACCGGTACTCCGCTCCACACCGAAGCGATCGACCAGTTCCTGTGCAGACATGGGAGAACCCGTGACGGACAGGATTGCGGCAGCGCGGTCCCCGACGGACTGCGTGCGGATGTAAACGAATGCGCCATCAACGATATAGCCGCAGTGCTTCACCCACGCCTCGAGCACTCCAAGTGGGTGTCGAAGGGTCCCCACCGGCGCTATGTCGCCGTAGTCCTCCAAGCGGACAACGCCGTACCGGTCAGCTAGGTCCTCCAGACGTGCATGAGTTTTTGCTGTGGCGCTCGCCATGGATGGTGTTGCGCACCACCCAGCGTCGATCTCATAGCTGTCGTCTAGGCGGTCGAGCACGCGCCACACTGGCCACCCGACGCTCTCAACCTCGTCGGCGAGCGACGGCATCGCGGTGAGCACGTCTGCGAGCGGGAGTACCCCCTGTATCTGTGCGCGGACCACGTCGCCGAGGTCAGCGAGGGGACCCTCGGGTTCGAGGAGATCAACCAATTTGGCGCGGGCCTTCGCCTCCAGCTGGCGCACGCGCTCGCGGGTGACGCCGTGGAGTTGGCCGAGGTCATCGAGGGTCTCCGGCGTGTCTGCGAAGAATCGTCGGGCGAGGACGTCTAGTACACGCGGTTCGAGAATGCTGAAAGCCGACTCGATCAGTGCGGCGGCGCCGAGGCGCTCGGTCTCCTCGCCGAGGACGTCGGTGGCACTGACCTCGCTGAGTTGCCGCTGGAGGTTTTGTAGGTCGTCGGGCATGCCCAAGAGCGGCGGATCGGTCAGCATGGGGAGGTCGGTGCGTCCGAGGAGAGCGAACCACGTGGCGAGACGGTTGAGCTCGCCCACGAGTGGGGCAGCTGAGGAGGGCATCGCCCACTCTGTCGGCCACTCCTTGCTCGTCCAGTCGAACATGTCCTGTTGAAGCGGGGGACGGTCAACAGGAGGTCGCTCCACGAGCGGCTCGGTGCGGGCCGTAGCCGCGTCTCCGAACGTGCGAAGGACGCTCTCCACACTGCCGATCCCGACGTTCCGCCAGTCCAGCATGTCTCCGAGCCAGATGTGCTGGAGGTCGGAGACGGTCCGATAGCCGAAGCGCGCGAAGACGTTCCTGATCCTCGTGTTGAGGTTCAAGCTTTCTAGGACGACGTCTCCGGGAAGCCCCGGGAAAATTTGTCCGATCGTCCAGCGGCTGAGCCGCTCCAGAGCGAGGTCCGTCACTCGGGCGAGGTGTTGCGACCGAGAACTGCTCCCGACCGGGTCGATGGGCTGGAGCCACCACGCGTTGACGTCACCTCCGACCTCCCGGGCGGCGGTGTCGAGCCACGGGAAAGCGTCGACCCAACGGAGGAGGGGTTCCCCGACGGTCGAGGCGTCCTCGTTCGCTGGTGCCATGACGTGCCCCCGTGCGCATGCAGTGGCCCTCGGGGTCTGCTGGGCATCCCCGGAACCAGTCCCGTGGTCGGCTGATCGGTGTCCAAACGGCATTGTGCGCTGGCTCGGGCGCAACAGGCGCTGCGACGCCCAGCGTGTGCCCCGATGGAGTAGCGCCTGCGACGCAGGTGGCCAATGGGCCACAAGTGCCGGAGCCCTGCAGGATGACCAGGCTGCTACATCGGGGGTAACTTCCAGCGGTCTGGTCGCCTAGCCTCCCGCTGTGGCCCCCTACGAAGTTGAGGTACTGCGCCACCGCACTGCGATCGCCCGCCAGCAGCTTTCGATGCCAGTGCGCCGGGCCCTGGAGGACGGGGTCCTGCGTCGTGACTCGTCGGTGCTGGACTTCGGAAGCGGCCGCGGGGGCGACGTCGCGAGACTCCGTGCCATGGGAATGGAGGCGCATGGGTGGGATCCCCACTTCGCGCGCGAGGCGATTCCCGAGCAAAGTGATGCCGTCCTGCTGGTCTACGTGCTCAACGTGATCGAGGACGCGACCGAGCGGCTGGACACGCTCCGCAAAGCGTGGTCACTCGCGGGAGACGTGCTAGTCGTGAGCGCTCGGCTCTCGTGGGAGAAGCGTCGGGTCACGGGCGACAACTTCGCTGACGGAACCGTGACGAGCCGGCACACTTTCCAGCGACTCTTTAGCCCCGGTGAGCTTCGCACCCTCGTGGAGGCTGTGACGGGAGCCCGCACCGCGGCCGGCGCGCCCGGGGTCGTCTATGCGTTCAAGGCCGAGACCGAACGGCTGAGGTTCCTTGCTCGAAGGACGACTGGCGAGGGCGATTGGTTGGGCAGTGAGGAGGAGACGTCGGCCATCGCAGCCGTGATTGACTACTTCGAGCGCAGGGGGCGTCTGCCCGCGATCGAGGAGTACCCCGATCGCCTGTTGCCCTTGCTGCGTCACGTACGGCAGTCGGAGCTGCGGCGGATGGTCGTGGATGGGGCGGCGCGTGAACGGGTTGAGCATGGTCGAGCCCGCACGTTGTTGGACACGCTCTTGTTCCTCGGGGTGTCTGTCTTCTCGGGGCGGCCGCGGATGAACGACCTGCCGCTCGGCATACAGCTGGACCTTCGCGCCTGTTTCAACAGCTATCGAGAGGCGTGTGCCCGGGCCGACCGACTACTCCTCAAGCTGCGAGATGACTCGTATCTACGGGGCGCCATGCGAAACAGCGTCGGCAAGCTGACCCCGACAGCTCTGTACGTGCACCGCCGAGCGGTGAACCTAATGCCCGTGGTGCTTCGCCTGTACGAGCACTGTGGAGCCGTGGCGG
Organism: Blastococcus sp. SYSU D01042; assembly: GCF_054050515.1. Classification (NCBI taxonomy): domain Bacteria; kingdom Bacillati; phylum Actinomycetota; class Actinomycetes; order Geodermatophilales; family Geodermatophilaceae; genus Blastococcus; species Blastococcus sp. SYSU D01042. The sequence goes on from NZ_JBJGZM010000005.1 coordinate 198,837, forward strand.
CTGGCCGTCCTGAAGGTTGGGCGATCCTTAAGCTCAATCACAGCGGGCGCCAGGTGGCCTGGTCGTCGTACCCCACCTTCGAAACAGAGCCGCACCCGCGTCTCGCCTGGTCTTACGCAGTATCGATGTCATCTCTCGACGCGTCATTCACGTCCTACGAGCAGCGGGACAATCGCCCCCTGCTCCACCGAAAGGAAGAGTTCCTCGCCCCAGAGGATGCGGCGTCGCCGAAATACCGCCGACTCACGGCGCAAGAGGTCCGGGCGGGCCTCTACGACCGGCCCGAGGTCATCGGGTTAGAGCAGGGCTGGGAAGCCGAACTGGCTCGCTGCGGTGTCGAGCTGCGCGGTCATCGCCTCGTCAGATCGCGCGCCCACTAGATCCCGCGGAGACCGTTGACCCGGCGAGCTGCTTCAGACCAGTCGACCGATTCCGCGTCGTGCCACCACGACAGTCGCACAGCACCACGGACGCGTGGCTCAGGCAGATTCATGGCCGTCAAGACGTGACTGGGCTGGTAGCTGGCTGACGTGCACGCGCTCCCGTTGGATACCGCGACGAGGTCTCTCCACGCCAGCATCACAGCCTCTCCATCGGCGCCCGGGAACGAGACGTTAAGGATGTGGGGCAAGCGTCGGTCGGGGTCGCCATTGAGCTGGGGCTCCGCCGGGCTCAGTGCGTCGAGGACCGCAGTCCGTTGCGCCTCGGTCGCCCGGCGACGCTCATCCCGCTCCGAGTTGGCAAGTGCAGCCGCAAGACCGAAGCCGGCAATGAGCGGTACGGGCAGCGTGCCGGGGCGCAGGCCACGCTCCTGGCCCCCGCCGAAAGTCAGCGGCTCCAAGGGTGGCCGCCGCCACCCTCGGCGGCGTGCGATGAGAGCGCCCACTCCCTTGGGGCCGAAGACCTTGTGAGCGCTCAACGACAACAGGTCGATGCGCGGCAAGCTGAGTTCCTCGTTGAGCTTGCCGAAGGTTTGAGCGGCATCCACGTGGAGGTATGCCTCTCGATCAGCTAGTCCTCGGCAGATGTCCTCGATCGGTTGGATGGCACCTGTCTCATTGTTCGCGTGCATGACGGACACGAGGAGCGTGTCGTCGCGAATCGCCTCCAGGATCCGCTGGGCATCGACAATGCCGTTGGTCTGCGGCGGGATGAAGTCGACCTCAAAACCGACCTTCGCCAGCTGCGCGAAGGGTTCCAGCACAGCCTTGTGCTCGATGGCGGTGGTCACGAGGTGGCGCCGTCCGGTGGACTCGCCATGTGCGCGCAGGCCCAGGATGGCGAGATTGTCCGCCTCGGTAGCGCCGGAGGTGAAAACGACTTCCTCAGGAGCAGCGCCGACGCTCTCGGCGATCCGCCGACGTGCCATCGACACCTCCGAGAGCGCCTCCGCGCCGTACTCGTGCGTGCGACTGCCGGCGTTGCCGAACGCCTCGGTCATCAACCGCACCACCACGTCGGCCACCCGGGGGTCGACAGGAGTGGTGGCACTGACGTCCCAGTAGGCCGGCATGACTGCTCCTCAGGGCTGTGGACAGGAGGCTTGCGGTCCTCGGCAGGCTGCATGCTATCGACGATGGGCGACACGTTACGTGAAGTTTTTGACGTAGAACCGTTTCCAGTTTAACGTCTGCTCTGACGGATGCGGCCGCGGCGCGGGGAGGAGTGGCACGAGCATGACAGGCAGTCAGGACACTTCTGCGCAGGCGACAGGTGCCGAGCCGATGGAGCCGGGGACGACAGGCGACGAGCCCTTGCAGGCCGGGACGTATGGGGACGCAGGCGAGTCCGCCTATGAGTACGTGTTGCCTGCCATTCGGGGGGTCCAGGCCGGGACGACGTTCTTCGTGACCATGATCCCGCTGCGCGTCATCGCGAAGCTCTTCGTGTTCGACGGCGACGAGCTGGCTCCCGAGCTTCGAGCCCAGCGCAGCCTGAACAAAGGGCGCCTGCCGGAGCTCGTGCGGTACATGGTCGAGAACCCGACGAGCTACACGTTCTCGGCGTTGACGGCCAGCATCGACGGCACCGTTCGGTTTGAACCAGCGGGAGACGACCCTCAGACCAGCCTGCTCGGCAAGCTCCGCGTCCCGATGGAGTCCCGCTTCGTCATCAATGACGGCCAGCACCGGCACGCCGCGATCAAGGAAGCCCTCCAGCAGCTCCCGTCACTTGGCCAGGAGATGATCGCCGTCGTCTTCTACTTGGACGTTGGTCTGCAGCGGTGTCAGCAGATGTTCGCCGACCTGAACAGACACGCCGTCCGTCCGTCGAAGTCCATCGGCGTCCTCTACGACCACCGCGATACCCACGCCAGCCTTTCCCGCCTCCTGGTCCTGCGTTGCCCGGTGTTCCGCGGGTTCGTCGAGATGGAGAGCTCCAGTCTGGCTAAGGCCTCGCGCAAGCTCTTCACGCTCTCAGCGGTGCACGGAGCGACGCGCACCCTGCTGGAGGGGCTCGGCGAGATGGATCAGGAACAGGCGTTCGATCTCGCAGACCGATGGTGGCGGGCAGTTGATGAGCAACTACCCGAGTGGCAGGGCGTGCGAGCTCGGGAGATGCGTTCGCCAGAGGTTCGGGCGGACTTCATCCACACGCACGGAATCACGTTGGCCGCGCTTGCCCGAGCCGGGAACACGTTGCTACGAACCGATCGAGGCGTCGAGGCATGGCGCCCAAGGCTCGCGGGGCTCCGGACATTGGACTGGAGCCGGCAAAACCCCCTCTGGGAGGGTCGGGCCCTGGTCGGTGGCCGGGTCGTCAAGGGGCAGACCAACGTCCTCCTGACCACAGCCGCAATTCGTCAGCACCTCGGTATGGACTTGCCACCCGACGAGCGACGTGCGGAGGACGCCCTCATGGGCGCGGGGGCACACCCGAACGCAGACACGGCAATGAGGAGTGACCAGTGACCACCAGCCCCGAGAGCACAACGGCTGTTCCCGGCGTCGGCGGTGCGAAGACCGTTGCCGTCAGCCTGAGCCGACGGTCGGCGTTCGCAGATGGCATGCGCGCGGCTGTCGACGCACTCGTGGACGAGACGGCCCGGCTGTACCTCGAGGACGACGTGCCTTGGGTCGTCGGTTACTCGGGGGGCAAGGACTCCACGGCGGTGCTCCAGCTGGTATGGATGGCAATTTCCCGCATCCCGGCCGATCAACGGCATAAGACCGTGCATGTCATCACCACTGACACGCTTGTCGAGAACCCGATCGTCGCGGCGTGGGTAAGCCGCAGTCTGGATGTGCTGGGTGAGACGGCGACAGCGCAGGGACTTCCGATCGAGCCGCACCGCCTCACTCCGGCGGTGGAGGACAGTTTTTGGGTCAACCTGATTGGCCGCGGCTACCCGGCGCCGCGGCCGAAGTTCCGCTGGTGCACGGAGCGGCTAAAGATCAAGCCGAGCAACGCCTTCATTCGCGGTGTCGTTCGCCGCCACGGGGAGGCCATCCTCGTACTGGGCGTCCGCAAGGCGGAGTCGCGGGCCCGAGCGAAGACGATGGCTGCCGCGGCGGCAGCGGGGCGGGTCCGCGACCGGCTGTCCCCGAACGTCAGTCTGCCCAACTCACTCGTGTACTCACCTGTTGAGGACTGGACCAACGACGATGTCTGGACCTTCCTCATGCAGGTGGAGAATCCCTGGGGCTATTCGAATCGGGATCTTCTGACCCTGTACCAGGGGGCGAGCTCGGATGGCGAATGTCCTCTGGTGGTCGATTCCACGACGCCGTCGTGTGGGTCGAGCCGGTTTGGCTGCTGGACCTGCACCCTGGTGGACCAGGACAAGTCCATGACGGCCATGATCACGAACGACGCGGACAAGGAATGGATGAGCCCACTCCTGGAGCTCCGCAACGCACTTGACCTCAGTGACGACCGGGATCTGCGCGACTTCCGGCGGATGAACGGCACCGTGCAGCTCTTCCACGACCAGCCGATCCACGGCCCATACCTGCAGTCGGCGCGGCACGACTGGCTGCGCCGCCTCCTGAGCGCTCAGACTGAGATCCGAAAGTACGGTCCGGACAACGTGCGGGACATCGAGCTGATCACAATGGCCGAGCTCGAAGAGATCCGGCGTATCTGGGTCGTGGACAAGCACGAGTTCGAAGACGCCTTGCCTCACATCTATGAGGAGGCGACGGGTCGGCCCTACACGGGGCCGGAGCTCAGCGAGCGCCTGGCTCTAGGGCGTACTGAGGTCGAGATCCTCGCGGAGCTTTGTGGCGACGACCGGGTCCATTTCGAGATGGTTCGCGAGCTGCTCGACGTCGAGCAGCGACACCGCCTGAAGGTGCGACGCAGTGGGCTCTTTGGGGCCCTCGAGTCTGCGTTGAGCAAGGGCTTCTACGACGACGTCGTGGATGCGGCCGACCGCGCTCGACACCGAAAGGCCGTGTTGGCAGGCGCGACTGGCCCGAGCGTCGATCCCTTGGATGTCGCCGACGGTTGGGTGCAGCGCAGCGATGAGGAGAGCAACGGAGCAGCCGAGTGATCCTCGACGAACTGGTACTGAATGACTTCGGCGCTTTCGCTGGTCGCCAGGTGCTCCCCCTGGCTCCGCAGGATGACCGACCGGTCGTCCTCGTCGGTGCACTGAACGGCACAGGTAAGACCACGGTTCTCGAGGCGCTGCAGCTGGCCCTGTTCGGCGCGCTCGCCCCCCAGGGCGGACGTCGGGGGATGAGCTATGAGGCTTACCTTCGTGCGGCCATCAACGACAAGCAGGACCCTGCCGTGGGGGCCGCGGTCGAGCTCGCCTTCCGGGCGCACATGGACGGTGCCTTCCGATCCCTGCGGGTCCGTCGCAGCTGGTGGAGCACACGGAACGAAAAGATCCGCGAGCAGGTGCGGGTGGACGTGGACGGCAAGGCTCATGCCGCCCTCTCAGAGCGGTGGACGGAGCACGTCGAGGCATTCGTACCCCGCGGAGTCGCGCATCTCTTCTTCTTTGACGGCGAGCAGATCGAGGCATTCGCTGACTTGGAGGTCAGTCGAGGTCTCCTGGAGACGGCCATCGGCGGGCTTCTCGGGCTCAACCTGGTAGATCGGCTGGTTGCGGACCTGGAGGTGCTCGAACGTCGCAAGAAATCCGAGGCCGTCCAGGATGAGGAGGATGCTCGCTACTTGCACAGCCTCGAGGTCGCGCTCGAGGCGACTCGCCGGCGGGAACGTGACGCTCGGCAGGCGGTCGACCAGGCTGCGCAGCGCCACGCTCGGTCTCTAGAGCGCAAGGCGGCTGCTGAGGATCGCTTCCAGCGCGAAGGTGGTCGTTCGCACGAGGTCCGTTCGGAGATTGAGATGCGGGCCCGTGATGCTCAAGTGGCACGGGGTCTCACTGAGTCCCGTCTGGTGGAGGTCATGGGTGAACTGACTCCACTCTTGATGGTTCCCGACCTCGTCCACTCCACAGCCAAGCGCGCCGCCCAGCTGCAGCGCCAGGAGGAGGATCGCCGGGTGGTCCAGGTCCTGGCTCGGCGTGATGAGGAGGTCCTCGACCTCATCCGGCAGCTCGCGGACGACGGTCAGCTGGGTGCAGGTGCGATGGAGAGTGTTAAGCGCCTGCTCAGCGCAGATCGGGAACGCCGGTCCGGCACGCATGTTGACGCCGTCTTCCAGGTCGCCCCGGAGATGACCAACCTCCTACAGGGGCTCGTCAACGGAGGGCTCGATCGCCTTGCCGAATCGGTACGCGATCTGTTGATGGCCCATGAGGAAGCCCTCGACGCCGTTGACCGCGCTGACGTAGAGCTCGCCTCCGTGCCCAACGCCGACGCTCTGCACGAACTGATCCTCGAGCGGGAGCGAGCAGCAGAGGAAGAGCGGGAAGCCGGGGAACTGCTAGCTGCGGCTCGGGAGACTCATGCAGCCATTGAGGCGGAGCTCAGCAAGGCCCTGCGTAAGCAAGAACAGCAGCTTGAGCGAGCAGCCCGGGAGCGCTTGGCAGCCGAGGATGGTGACCGGTTGCTTCGTCACTCGGAGAAGGCCCGCGCGACCCTCCGACGACTCCGCGAGGAGGCGACCTCGCGTCACGCGCAGCAGATCCAGGCACACGTGCTCGAAGCTGCACAGAGCTTGCTGCGAAAAGAGAGCCTGCTCAGCAGCGTAGAAATCGATCCCTCCACCCACCGTCTCGCTCTGCTCGACGCGGAGGCCAGGGAGATCATCCCTTCGAAGTTGTCCGCTGGCGAGCGTCAGATGATCGCAGTGAGCTTGTTGTGGGGCCTCGCCAAGGCTGCCGGCCGTCCGCTCCCCGTCGTCATCGACACACCGCTTGGCCGCTTGGACCGCAGTCATCGCAAGACCTTCGTCGAGACCTACCTGCCCAATGCGTCCCACCAGGTGATCGTCCTGTCGACCGACGCGGAAGTCGACGGTGACGCGATCCAGCGCCTCGGTGCTGCAGTGAGCCACACCGTCCACTTGGTGCATGACCCCAAGACGCGAAGTTCTCGCATCGAGTCCGGTTACGTGACCGAGCTGACGGGGGACGTGGCGTGATTGAGCAGCGAAGTGACTTCAGCGGGGGAAGTCACGAGGCACCAGCACCTCCGGCCACCGTGCGGTTGTCAAAGCAGACGCGGGAGCAGATAGCCACGCTGAAGCGGCGAACGGGTATTCGACACATGAACGTGCTTTGTCGGTGGGCACTTTGCCGGTCATTGTCCGAACCGTCCGACCCGTCGGTGCAGTCATCAGATACGGCGACGGAGATCGAGTGGGATGTGTTCGCCGGGGCGGGAGGGCGTCTGTGGTGGAGCCTGCTGCTCGAAGCCGGATGGAGCCGTGGCGTGAATCCGTCGTCCTCGGAGGCTGACGCTCTTCTTCGTGCTCACATTGCCCGAGGCATGTCCTACTTGGTCGGGGATCCAGCCATCAAGGACGTCACGAGCCTAGCGAGGCTGGCCCTCGCACCGATGTAGGTGGTCGTCGGCGTTGTGTAGAGGGCGATGTCTCCTTCCCCGACCGGATGGCTTCTGACTCAAAAACACTGGCTTTGACCTGGACATACCGGGCGCGACAGTTGAGCATGCCCTCTCGCTCTGACTGCCAAGCCGGACCGGGATCGTCACAGTTTGGTACAGACAGATCCGCTGGATGGACCCGGGGGGCGGAGGCGGGTAGTTTCCATTGCGTTTCTCTTGGGGGCGGCGAGGGTCGCTGATCTCAGGCGCAGCGATGACGGGAGAAGGTTGACGGCGGGGTTTGAGTCGGATTTCGGGACCCGGCCGACGCCTGTAACGGTGGACGAGTTGGTGGCGCTGCTAGCCCCTGGAGACATCGGTGGGCAGGTGCACGGGAGCCAGTCCGGCGCAATAGGCGGACATGTCCGAGTCAACTCTCGGCGTTCTGGCGACGTAGTCGACGGGCGCATGCGCCAGAGAATCCTAAAGCTGGCAGCCGAGAAGGACCTCACTAACGAGAGTGTCCGGGAATGCCTGGGTGTTGACCGTACTGACGCTCTTCGGATCCTACGCGGCTTGACCGCCCAGGGAATCCTCGAGCGTCGAGGCGCGAAGCGTGGCACCCATTACGTAGTAGCTGCTACCTATGTGCCCGAGGGAACTCGTGGCGGTCCTGATGGCGATGGCGAAATCGAGCCATCGTTGCCTACTGAGGCATTACGGTCGGATCCCTGTCTGGAGGCGGGCTTCAACGCACGCGTTCGTAGCGACGTTGAGGTCATACGACCACTCCTGAATGGCTGGTATCTCGAGATGCTGGATAAGCTCGGAGGCCTTGAGTTCGCCCGGTATGTGCTGCGGCGACCGAAGCCGCTTCGTCTACTGAGAAGACTTCACGGGAGGGAGCTCCTGGGCTACAGCATAGAGTCCGCGGCCCTCGACCCTTCGTTCGAGCGTTTGTTCACGAAAGATGAGTTGCACACGGCGAGGCTGCGAATGGTGGAGCTTGCTTCTACGGGATAAACCTCTGGCGAAACTTGCGCGCGCATCGTGACGAAGAGGCGGGTGTCGCGCTACTAGCCGGGGGGCTGAAACGGCGGCAAGGCGCAGGTCTTTGCTTTGGAGCTGCCACTGGAAGCGGTCCACACTGGCCGGAAGGCCACGGTGCCCGGTCCATTTGATGCCGCGTCTGGGACAGGCTCGCCACGGGAGCTATGAGAGATGGGCCATACCCAACTTCCCGCCTACGTCGCCAACAGCGTCATGCCTCTGGCGAGCTGCCCGGCGACGGTCCGGGGTGCGAAGCGGTCAGGCGCAGTAGTCGCAGCGACCGCTGGCGGGAAGCACCATGTTGTGGGTAGAGCAGATCTTGGGCGAAGCGGGCGCGGGCTTCTGCCGGCGTGTCCGCTCGACGGTGTGGAGCGACGTCTGCTTGGCGATGAAGAGCGCCGTCATCTGTGGTGCTGCGTCGTCGGGAACACTTTCGCAGTAAGCGCGGTAGCAGGTGAGGCGGTCAACGGCGGCGGCGTGCTGCCGCTCGGCGAACGAGGCGAAGCCCCCCGGGTGCTCGTGGTTGACGTACCCGTCGCCCACGCCGCCGGTCCCGCCCCTGACGACCAGAGCTGACAGAGGGGGCTTGCCCTCGGTGAGGGTGGCAGCCTGCACTGGTCCGAGCACCTGACCGATCCAGTGGCCCAGCATCATGCGGGTCCGGTAGCCCGTCCTGTCGAACAACTGGTGAGCGAGTTGTTCGTACGTGATCGAGCCGCCGTAGGTGGATGCGACCCTCTCGAGAATTTCTTCTGTGGCCTGCACCCAAGCAGCTACCGCCACCTGCCAGTCGACCTTCTTCCTCGGGTCCGAGTCGTGCCAGGTGCCAGGTGACTCAGCCATCACCGCCTCCGAGATCCACCAGTTGCCTTCATCTTGTCGACGGCGCAGGGACGAGGTGTGCCCTGGCTGGTGTCAGGAATGCGAGCTGCTGGTCCACGGAGCTCGCGCCGCCAGCGGCCATCAGCAGGCGCCCGTACGTCCGGATCTGGGGCGCGTAGTACTGCGCGCGGGCGGCGATGGCCTTGGCCGGGATGGCGTCCGTCTTGTAGTCGACGACCACCAGAGAGCCGTCGTCTTCCCGGTAGACGAGGTCGACGTAGCCCTCGAGAACGCTCCCATCGTCCTGCACCGTGCCGACGTACATCTCCCGCCAGTGCTCGCGCGCCGCCGCCCGCTGCACGACCTCGGACGACAACGCCGACCGCACCAGCGCGGTCACGACGTCCGCGTGGCTCTCCACGCCCTCGGAGACGCACTGCGCGGCCACCGCATCGTCCAAACACGCGCCGTTCGCCAGATCGACCGACTGCAGCACCCCGTGCACGGCCCGCCCGATCGCCGTGCCGTACCTACCCTTCGACCAGGCGGGCAGTTCGACGTTGAGCGGCCCCTTGGCGCCACCGGGCTCCTCGGCACCAAATACCGCTGAGGGCTCCGTGCCCTCCAGCCCCGACGCCGACATCGCTGAGGCGTGAGCGCTCGACGCCCGCACGCGGGTCAGCTCGGCAAGCCACTCGTCGTACTCCTGCGGCGTGGTTCGCGCGGTCCCCTCCACGAGAGCCGGCAGATCGGCCGGAAGCTCACCTGCCGACCATGCTTCAGCCCTCTCGACCGCCAGGCCGTCGTCCGCCAGCAACCGCGCGGCCGTCTGCGTCGAGGAGGCCGCCGACCGGTGCAGGGACACCACGAGGTGGTCCCGTGCGCGGGTCGCGGCCACGTACAAGAGTCGGCGGCGCTCGCGGTCGTCCATCTGCTCGTCGATCGGCGCCGCCACGTCGAAGTCGCCGGTGGTCACGCCCTTGCGCAGCGACACCTCGTAGCCGCCGGTCGCCGGCCACAGCACCCGCACTCCGGACTGGTTGCGCGGCCCCGCCGTCATGCCGCTCATGACGACGATGGGGAACTCCAGCCCCTTGGCCGCGTGGATGGTCATCACCCGGACCGCGCTGGCGTCGGTCTCCGGCAGCGACGCCTCGACCACCCGCGACGTCTCTTCGCCCTGCTGCGCCGCCCACGCCAGGTAGGCGCGCAGCCCGCCGTGCTCGGACTCCGACCACGCCCGCGCCTGGTCGACGACGAAGCGCAGCCGCCGCCACTGGTCCCGGGCACGGGGCCCGGTTGCGGCCACCTCGAGCATCCGGCGCTCCGCGACGAGCGCCGCGAGCACCTCGCTCGGCGCCATCCAGCGCGACCGGTAGTGCAGCCGGCGCAGGTGCTCCAGCGCCCGCGCGACCGGATGCGCGGCACGGGCCTCGTCCACCGGCGCAAGGAGGTTGAGCACTCCGCCGTCGCGCTTCCAGGTCCACAGGTCGTCATCCCCGCAGCCGTACAGCGGCGACCGGAGCGCGGTGACCAACGCCAGGCCGTCGCTCGGGTCCGCGATGGCGCGGGCGGCGGCCAGCAGGTCCCGCACCTCCTGCGCCTCGTACACCAGCGAGCTCGCCTCGGCCCGGTACGGGATGCCGGCCGCATCCAGGGCATCCTCGAGGAAAGGCAGCGACGTGCGAGCCGGCACGAGGACGACGATGTCCGCCAGTCGCGCCGGCCGCCAGACCTCGTCGTCCTCGTCGAAGACCTGCCAGCCCTCGGCGATCGCCCGCCGGATCACCCCGGCGACGTCGGCAGCCTCGAGTTCGCGAAGTTCGGCGGCCGAGAGCTTGCCCGGGTGGGCGTCCGCGCCCAGCGCCACCACAGCCGGCGAGCCGGCGGCCGGCTCACGCCATGGGACCAGCGGCGTGTAGGCGGGCTGGGCATCCGGCTCGGCGACGATCAGCCGGCCGAAGACGTTGTTGACCCACGAGACGATGGGCTCAGTGGTCCGGAAGTTCGTCGTCAGGCGGACGTCGTTGCCGATCACCCGCTGCGAGCGCAGGTACATGCCGATGTCCGCGCGCCGGAACCGGTAGATCGACTGCTTGGGATCGCCGACGACGAACAGCGATCCGGGCGGGACGGCGACGTCCTCCCATCGTTCCTGCACAGCCTCCGCGCCTCCGGCGATCCGCACCGCCAGCTCGATCTGGATGGGGTCGGTGTCCTGGAACTCGTCGAGCAGCAGCCGCGGATACCGCGCCTGCAGAGCGGCGCGGACGTCGGCCCGGCGCCGCAGCAGGTCCCGGGAAAGCACCAGCAGGTCATGGAACTCCAGCCGGCCGGCGGCGCGGCGCTCCTCTGCCGCCTCGAGGACCCGCGCGGCGATCCACCGGCTGAGCAGCCGCAGCGTCGTCTCGAGGACCTCGTTGACCAGTTCACCGGCGTCAGCGATGAGTTGCTTGCAGTCCGCCTTGAGCTCGTCGAGCGCCGGCTTGCCGCCCCAGTTCTTGGCCTGCCCGTACCGCGTCTTGAGGCCCGTGGCGTCGCGCAGCACCTCGAGCCGCTGCGCCGCGTCCACGGCCGCGTCCAGGCGGAGACCCCATGCGCCGATCGCCTGCAGGTCGGGGAGGAACTTGTCGCCCGCGTCGGTGCATCCGTCGGCGCGCGCAGCCAGCTCGGCCGCGGTGTGAACCAGCCGATCGAGATCCCGCAGTTCCGGCATCCCGGGCTCGTCGCCGGCCAGCACCCGCTCGGCGACCAGGTCCCAGTCGGCGTTGAAGAGCTTGCCCAGTGACCGCAGGTTCTCCAGGGTCACGCCGGCCGACATGGCCAGCAGCAGGGCCGGCGCGATCGCGTCGTCGTCCAGCAGCCGCTTGCGCTGCTCGGCCCAGCGTTCCTCGAAGGCGACCGCGCTGCTGAGTTCGTCCGCCACCTCGAGCAGCGGCGGCAGGCCGGCCTCGATCGGGTGCTCGCCCAGGATGCGCTGCGCGAAGGAGTGCAGGGTGCCGATCGCGGCGCCGTCGAGGTCGTCGAGAGCCCGCTCGGCACGCTCGTCATCGACCCGCTCCAGCTCTGCGCGAAGGCGGTCACGCAACTCGGCGCCGGCCTTCTCGGTGAAGGTGACGGCGGCGATCGAGCGCATCTCGACCCCGTCGACCAGGACCAGCCGGGTGATCCGGTCGACCAGGCTCTTGGTCTTGCCCGAGCCGGCGCCGGCCTCGACGAAGAGCGTCTCGCCCGTGTCCTCGCAGATGGTTCGGCGGGCCTCGGCGTCGGACAGGGGAGTGGTCACGCGTCGTCTCCGTCGGTGTCGGCGGCCGGCAGCGGCTCGATGAGGGCCACCAGCTCGGCCAGCCGCGGGTCCCGCTTGGTGCGCAGCCATCGCGACCGGGCCTGGCCGTGGCCGATGCCGTCGGGGTTGCAGTAGGCGCACTGCACGTAGGCGTAGTCGTCCTTCTCCGGCGGCCGCGCGGGGAAGAGGCCGCCGCGGATGCCGGTGACGATCGTCTGCAACGTCTGCGCGTAGACCTGCTCCACCTCCGGGGTCAGGGGAACCGCGATGCGCCCCTTGTCCTTCCGGACGAACCAGTATGCGGCCTCGACCTCGTCATCAGGCCGGTCGTACGCCTGGCGGGCGGCGTGCGCGTAGACCGGGAGCTGCAGCTTCGAGCCGCCCCGCACGGGGTCGTCCGCGCCGAGGCCCTTGAACGACGTGGCGCTGCCGCTCTTGATGTCGGTGACGACGAGCCGGCCGTCCTCGGTCTCGTCCACCTTGTCGGCCGATCCGCGCATGAGCACCGTGCCGCCGTCTGGAAGCCGGACGACGACCGGATCGGCCCCGTTCATGCCGAAGGCCAGCTCGCTGGCGATCACGCGCACCCGGTGCTCCGCCCGCCATTCGTCGTCCGCGACGAGCATGGCCTGGAGGTCGGCCTGGACTCGGACCAGCGTCTGCTGCCACAACCGGGGATGACCGGTGCGGCCATCGGCCGCGAACCGGGCGGCCGTGACGTCGGCGATCTCGGCCAGCCGACGTCGGTGCCCGTCCCGCCACGGCTCGCCGAAGCCGGGCAGCTCGTCGGCGAACTCCTTGACCAGTGCGTCGAAGGACTCGTGCATCAGCGTGCCGATGTCGGCCGGGCTGATCGTGATGACGTCCTCCGGCTGTTCCACCGGCTGGACGCCGAGGATCCGCTCGATGAAGTACGCATGCGGGCAGCCGGCGTACTTCTCCAGGGCGGTGGGGGAGACGGCGCGCTCTCCGGCCGCGTAATCGGGCAGGCCTTCGGCCACCGCGGACAGGTCGCCGTCGAAGCGGGTGAACCGGCTGCTGTCCCTACCGGTGGCCAGTTCGTGCGCGGCGGCCACGACGGCGTCGTCCACCTGCACGCCCGCGTGCGCAGCCTGGGTGCGCCACTCCTGCTCGCACGCCGGGTCCGGCGTGGTGGTGAGGGAACCGGCGAAGGACGGCGAGGTGGTGAGTCCGTCGATGGGCGCCTTCTCCCACTGGGTGGCCGACAGGCGCTCGTTGCCCGACAGCTGACGCAGGGTCGGCAGCAGCCAGCGGCTGGGCAGGTGCCGGCTCTTGGTGCGGAGGTCTCCGCGCGGGAAGGAGGCCACCACCTCGGGTGCCGCGGAGAACGCAGCCAGGAGCGCGCGGTGGGCGGTGTCGATCCGCTCGCGGTAGCTGAGCAGCTGGCCGTCACTGGCGTCGCGGGCGCGTTCGGGGAGCAGTGGGTCTTCGCGGAGGCGGCCGGGGTAGAGGGATTCGGCCAGGCCGAGGACGAAGACGACATCCGCCTCCAGCCCGATCGCTGCTGACACGGGCGCGACCAGGACGCCGTCGCCGAACCGGCCGACGCGGGGAAGGGCGCTCTCCAGCTGGCTGGCCAGCGTCTCGCGGAGGGCAGGCAGCGCGGCGGGCGCCCCGAGGCCGTCCAGGGTGCCGAGGGCCCGCAGCGCCTGCACGACCGCGGCCGCGGCGTACTGCTCCTCCACGGGCAGCTTCGTGAGCTCCTCGGCCTCACCGATCAGGGAGTGCATCAGGTCGAGCGCCCACTCGCTCAGCTCCCGCCAGCTGGCCAGCTGCGTCCCGCGGTGCAGTTCGGTGCATAGACCCGTGGCGAAGCCGCGCAGCTGGTCCGCGTTGTGGATGTCCGACTCCAGCCGGGCCAGGCGGCCGCTGCTGGCACCGTCGAGCCTCGCCTGCGCGAGCTGCTCGCGGTGGTCATCGGCGTAGCGCCGCAGGCGGAGATCCCAGTCGTCGCCCTGCACGACGCCCGCCGTGCGGGACAGCCGCTCCCACCGAGAGACGGGGATGCGGTCACCGCCCGCGGTGCGCATGGGCGCCGTGGCCAGTACACGGAAGAGGTCGCCTCGGGGGACCTCGTTGGCGGCCAGTTCGAGCAGCTCGAGGACGGCCCGGGCGATGGCGCGCTCGTGCACCGGGCGGGTGCCGGGGCCGTTGACCGTGATGCCGGCGGACGCCAGGTGCTCGTGCAGGAGCCGGGCGTACGGGTTGCGGGTGGCGTAGAGGACGGCGACGCGGTGGGGCTTCGTGGTCTTCAGAGCCCGGACGACGTCCCGGACGACGCAGCGGACCTCGTCGTCGGCGTCGGAGGCGGTGAGGACCCGCGTGGCCGTGGGCGGCGACGGCGTCTCGCATGCCTCGGGCGCCTCGACGTCGATGCGGTCCAAGGATCGGCCGACGGCGGCATCGGCCTTCGCGCTGCCGGTGAGCCCGGCGACGACGCGCAGCTGGCCGGTGCCGGCCAGCGCCTGGACGAAGCCGGCCTCGGCCTGGGTGAGAGCCTGGGGCAGGTAGAGCACGACCGTGCCGACCTCGGCGACGCGCTGCGGCTCGGAACGGGCGATCTCCGTCGCAGCGTGGATGAGGTCTGTCTCGTCGTACCAGCTGGGGGCCAGGCTGGCGTGGACGTCGCGGTACAGGCGCACGAGGTCGGGGGAGAGGCTGGTGGCGCCGGCGACCGCGTCCAGGGCGACGTCGTCGAGGTCGCGCAGCTCCCGGCCGGCCCGCACTAAGGCTTCGACGGTCGCCGGGTGGTCGGCGACCTCGGCGAAGACGCCGGGCGACTTGCTCAGGGCCGCGCGCCAGGACGCGGCGACCACGGGGCTGGTAGCGGGCCGGCGGGGGTGCAGGCGAGGGGCGGCCAGCTGCTCGGCGAGCCGGGCGATCGTCGTGGGGAAGAGCGCGGCCACCCCGCGGTGCCCGTCGTCGAGCCCCTGGGCGAGGAAGCGGCGCGCGACGATGCCGGCGATGTTGTTCGGCACCAGGACGGTGACCGGCCGCAGCGGGTCCTCGCCCTTGGCGTCCCGGACGGTGCTCCGGAGCTGCTCGAGCGCAGCGCGGCCGTACGCAGTCATGCATCCCCCGTGGTGTCGACCGCGGCGGACCGTAGCAGCGAGATGTCCCGCTGTGGGCGGATGCGGGACTCATCCGTCCCGTTCGTCACTCCTGGTGGGGAAGGCACTCGGACAGCTGCGGAGTCCGCAGCTCGAAGTGCTCGGCAGGCAGCCTGTGGCCGGCAGTTCTGAATGTTCGAGGGGCGCCCGAAATTCGCTTGGTCGCTTGCGCGGGCACGCGTTCCGTTACCGCTTCCTTGAGAATGCCCTTGTGGCCGCTCATGTGTTCGTCGTACCAGGCACGTTGGATTACCTGCACTGCGACGATGTCGTGGTCTCAACTGACGCACGTGGCGTGACCGGCGTGAGTTCGTACTGGTGGCCGGCCATGGGGTGGCGAGACCCGAGCGATGCGCGACCGTGGTCCCACGTCCGTCTTGACGAGGCCAGAGTCCTCCAGCTTGATCCCGCCGTACGAGAGGGTGGTGGACCGCGACGTTGGCTTCTCGACGTGGGGTCCCGCGCTGGCGATGTCGGCTGGCTCCGAGCGGGCGTCCGCGAGGTGATGGCTGCCATCGCTGAATCGGGCCCGGGCCCTACTGGGCTGCCGCGTCGCGTGGCACTACCCGTGGTCGGAGTGGGCGGCGGTGGTCACGGTCATCAGCGGGGTGCGGTCGTCGCCGGGCTTCTGGACCAGCTGAGCGCGGCCCCGGACTCCCTCGACGTCGTTCTTGTCGCCAACAGTCGCGCGGATTACTCAGCACTCCAGGCGCGGCGCCAGGCCCTCAGTATGGGCCGTCTCTCAACCGAAGAGCTCGAGCGCACGGCGTCATCGTTGGCCCGCCGGGCACGAGCCGGGCAGCTAGCTGTGTTCATGGGGGCGGGCACCGGGGTTGCTGCGGGACTTCCCACTTGGAGTGGCCTTCTTGCGAAGCTGGCTGCGGAGCTGGACGTACCGGGCGGGGCCGAAGCGCTCTCCCGGATGAGCCCTCTGGATGCCGCCGAAGTGCTTCGCCGCATCGCCAACGCCGAGGCGACGAGTGGTGGGCGTTCTGGGAAGACGGAGAAGACCCTTGGCGAGCATGTCGCATCGGCTCTTGGCGAGCCGCAGCGCTACGCGCTCGCCCATGTCCTGCTGGCGGCGCTCGGATCTGAGCAGGTCATCACCACGAATTTCGACGACTTGTACGAGAAGGCCGTCGCCGCAATCACGGGCCGCGACATCCCCGTCGTCCTGCCAGACCGAGACCCCGAGGATGACCTCCGTCGCGGCGCCGGATGGCTGCTCAAGTTGCATGGGGATGCCTCGCGGCCGGACAGCATCGTGCTGGACCGTCGGTCGTTCGTCCGGTACGACGCGACCCAGCGGCCGCTTGCCAGCGTTCTGCAATCGACCCTCTTGACCAAGCACCTCCTGGTCGTCGGCGCCTCCATGACCGACGACAACGTCATCCGCCTCGTGCACGAGGTCGCCTCGCTCAATGAAGAGCGCGATCGGCGCCCGACCATGGGAACGCTGCTCACGCTGGAAAAGCAGGAGCTCAGCCAGAGACTGTGGTCGCCAGAGTTCGAGACCGTTGCGCTGGGTCCGGCCGCTCCTGCTCACGAGACGCGTGAGGCCGCCTCGACTCGCATGGCGATTGCCGGCCGAGAGCTGGAGATCCTCCTTGACCGGGTTGCCGCGTTGGCTGCGCAGGACTCTGTGCACCATCTCATCGACGCGCGTTACCGGGATCTCTTCGCCGAGGATGCGGGCGAAGAGCAGCTGGCGGCCGAGCAGCTGAGAAGCGCCGCGGCTGCCATCAGGAAGTTCCTGCCGGCAACGTCACGTGCGGTCGAGTGGCAGCAGGTACTCACGCAGCTGGAAAGCTGGGGTGCTCGGTCGACGAGGGGTTAGGCATGGATCCCGACCCGTCCCGTCAGGAGCAGCGGCAGGTGGCGTAGATGCTCAGGCGCATCCCACAGGACTGGCACAGCGGCGTCTCATGAACAGTGCGGCTGGTCTGGGCCGCTGCGGTCACCTTCAGCACCAGCGCTGGTTGCTTGGCCCTCTTGGGCGGCTGGCCGACTGTCCGTGCCGGTTGTGGTCGCCGCAGCACCTCAGCCACCTGAGCTTTGGTGACATCCGTCCCCCGCGCTCGCAGGAGTGCGGCGAGCCTCTTGTGACCGATCTGCGGATTGGCGTGTGCGGCGCGACGGATATCTGAAGCGAGCCCGCGTGGGATCCGGCTACTCGCCGTCGCCTGGCGGCTCCGGTTCGAGCTGGGAAGCGGCTTGCCGGTGATGGCCGAGACCTGGGACACAGTGACCGCGATGCCGGCCCTCATGAGCGACGCCGCGAGGGTTCGAACGTCGGCTCCCGGGTTGATGCGGGCAGCGGCCAAAACTCTCTTCCGGAGTGCCTTCGAGACAGGGCTCGAAGCACCGTCGGTGGCTCCACGGGCAGGAACGCGAGTGCCTGCACTCCGGCCAGTCGCTCCCCGGGTCCTCGACGTCCAGGGCGACTTGCTGCCTGCCCCCGCCTCACGCCGCGCTGACCGCGTGGTCGACAGGTCAGTTGACTGCAGATCCCACGGAGCCTGCGGCTCGACGTACTCGTCGTCCGACGAGCCATCGGGTCCGTCCCCCGCGTGGTCCGCGTACCAATCAGCGATCGACCTGGCCACCCCTGACCTCCTCCAAGCGCCTCGGAGGTGAAGACCATCACAGGGGTCTGACAGGAACAACGTCTCGCGGGCGTCGTGCCGCCCGTGGTGACCCCGGCGGGTGAGTCTTTCCGGTGCCGCCGATCCGTCAGGGCATCGCCGTCGGCACATCGGTGCGCGCAACGTCGGCCACGGCGAGTAGCTCGGTGACGGCGCGATGCAGCGCGTCGGCGATGGACGTTCGGGGCAGCCGCTCCGCGACCGCACGGTCCACGCGCGTGTAGTACCAGAGCAGCTCGTCGCGGCTCGCGTTGAACGTCGACCAGAACTCCTGTCCGTATCGGCGGACGTCGGCCGCGATGCAGAGCCCGTTGTGCGTCTTGTCCGCCGCCGCGACCAGTAGCGCGTCGAGCGGCTTGTCGGCCAGGCCGGCGACGTACGGCCGCTTCCGCTCCGCCCAGGTACCGCTCCGGTTGCCGTCGGCGTCGAGGCCGTCCGAGTACGCCCGGACGATGTCGGCGACCGCGTCACCGAAGCGCGACCGGATCTCGGCCAGCACCGCGCCGCCCTGGCCGGCCGGTGCGTCCTCGACCGCGTCGTGCAGGAGCGCCGCGACCGCCTGGTCCTCCGTGCCGCCGTGCTCCAGCACCAGCGCGCTGACGCTCATGAGGTGCGACATGTAGGACACGCGCGATCCCTTGCGCAACTGCTCGCGGTGGTGTCGCGATGCGTACAGGAGCGCCTCGTCGAACCGCTCACTCAGCGGGCCGGCACCCATGGTGGCGCGTGCCTCCAGAGTCGTGGTCATTGCTGTTCCTTCCCCGTCAGGACGGCGCTGACGATCGACTCGACGTCCGCCGCCACCGTCGTCTTCCGTGAGGCCGCCCGCATGGCGGCCCACTGGCTGTACTCGTCGTCGCCCGTGGCGTCCCAGTCCGCGTGCCACTCCCAGTAGCGGACGACCTCGACGGTCTCCGCGCCCGGCGCGTGCGTGACCGTGGCCCAGTCCTCGCCGCCGAGCCGCAGCTCCAAGGTCTCGGCGTGCGGAGCGGTCGGCGATCGCGTGAGCGCGCTGTGCACGACGCCGGGCACGGCACCGAGAACTGCGAGGAGCGTCGGATCCGAACCGACCCGGTCACCGCTCGCGCCGAACCAACGCAGGCGCACGTGAGTCGTCCCGTCGCGCTCCTCCTGCGACAGCACGCGGTCGCGGCCGCCGGTCACCAGCTCCTGCTCCTCCGCCTTGATCCCCGAATGCACCCACGCGGGCACGGCGGGGAACTCGCCGACCAGCTCGAACAGGAAGCGCGTGCCGAAGCCGGCGGCGACCGCGGGGGAGAGGGAGACGCCCCACAGCGGCATCTCGATCTGACCGGTCCGCAGCCGCGCCTCGATCTGCGGGTCCTCTCCGGGCTTGGAGGAGATCCCCCGGCCGGCGAAGCCGGCGGCGGGCAGGCCGACGGCGGTGGCCCAGGCGTCGGCGTCCCGGTGCGGTGCCGCGTTCACGGCCCGCAGCAGGGTGGTGCCCGCGTTCAGGACGTCGGGCCCCTTCCGTGCGTCCCGGTCGTAGCCGTCGATGAAGTCCGCGCGGAAGTAGTGCCGCACCCCGCTGAGCACGCGCGCGGCCGCGCGCACCGGGGAGGAACCGACGTCCCGTCCGCCCTGCCAGAGGGCGCAAGCTTCCGTGAGTGCCTCGTCCGGCACCGGCGGCTGGACGGCGGACCGACTCCACTGCAGGTGCTGCGCCTGAAGTCCTCTCAGCACTTCCACCGCGGTCGACACCTGGTGCGCGACCATCGTCACGGCCTCATCGGTGGTCGTCGCCCTGCCGGCTGTCCGACCTTTCGCGCCGACCGAGGTGAAGCCGTCGTCGGGGGCCGGCAGGTGGACCGTGCCGTCGTCGACCAGGTCGACCCACTGGTTGTAGTAGGTCGACGGGTGCTTGCTGCTGATCGTCACGTGCAGCGGGTGCCGCTCCGTCGTTTCCACTCGAACGGCGACGTCCTCGTCGGCCCATGAGGCGACCCGCTCCGCGACCTGTCGACGCACCTCGCGCAGATCGATGGCGCTCATCCGCACACCGGGCAGGCGCCGCTGGGGGTCAGCGCAAAGAAGTGGTCGGGACAGATCTTCGGTGCCTTGGCCGGCTTCTTGGCGTGCCCGCCCAGCGTCGACGTCGGTCCGGCGGCCTTGCCGGCGACCGCCTCGACGGCGAGGTCCAGGGCGGCTGCCCCGTGCTGGCCCAGCAGGTCGTCGCCCAGGTGCAGGTACGTCGTCGTCGCGTCCTTCCTCTCTTCTGTCGCCCCGGGGAACTGGTGCGCGGCTTCCGCGGCCCGCTCCGGTGGCAGGGCGATGGACACCCGGTTGCGGTGCGCGTACACCGCGATGGCGCCCGACAGCGACGGCCGGAGGCCGACGTAGGTGCCGGCGCGGTTCGACTCGATCGCGGTCCGGGTGGCCAGCTTCTCGGCCAGCTGACGCACCGGTGGGGTCGGGGCCAGGTCGTCGAGGTGTTCCTGCAGCGTGCTCATCGGTGTCCTCCGTGGGTGTCGTGGAGCCGCGTGACGAGAAGCCCGTGCGCGGCAGTCAGGTCCGGGGGTGGGTGGTCGTCACGCGTCCTGCAGGGCGGCGCAGAGATGCACGGTGCGGTCGCGCCAGCGGACGTCATCGACGCGGAGTCGACCGCCAGCAGAGAGTCGTCGGCCGAGGCCGGCAGGAGCGACGGGGGTTAGCCGGGTGCCCTCGACCCGTTCGGCGAACGACCGTGCCGACGCGCCGGACGTCCGGATGGCCGGCTTCCCGAGCGCGTCGAGGGTCGCGGCGTGCAGCAGGCCGAACCAGTGTTCGGTGAGCGTCCGCCCGCTGTCGAACACCTCCAGCCACGCGGGGCGGCCGGCGATGCCGACGAGAACTCCGCGCTGCCCGGACAGCGGGCGCAGTCCACGGGTGAGGTCGCGGGCCACGGGGCCGGCGCGGTCCAGCCGGTCGGCCAGCGATCCGGTGGGCGACGGGCCGGCCACGGCGTCGTAGCCCCGGACCCGGTCCCACACCGCCTGCTGGGCGTCGGGACGGTCGAACCGGGCCCGCACCGCGAAGGGCACGCGGCGCGCCTTCCGCGAGTGTGCGAGCTCGCCGCCCCACCGGCCCTCCTCGACGCAGACCACGCGTTCGACGGACGGCGTGCCCGGTGCGAGCAGCGTGGTCGCCGTCAGGGCCCGGGTCTGCCAGCCGCCCTCGAGCAGCTCGCCCGAGAGCAGGAGCACGGGGCGTTCCCCGCGGTTGGTCACCACGAGCTGGTCGACGGCCGGGGAGCCGGCGCGCTCCGCGACCTGGACGGGTGCGGAGGCGCCGGTCAGGTAGCGGCGATGGACCGAGGGGGCGTCGGTCCAGACGGGGAAGACGGTCAGCGGACCGCGGGTGGTGCCGGAACCGACGTGCAGCCGAACGGGGGAGTGCGCCATGTCGCCACCTCTACTTCGAAGCACTTTTGCGTGCAAGCAGACTAAACAGCAAACATGCCGGTAGTGTCAACCGGGTGAGCGACACGCCTGCGCAGCGCCGTCATCGGGACAGCTCGAACCGCACGTTGGCGGACTACCCCCGCCCCTCGGTCGCCGTCGACACCGCCGTCCTCGTGGTCGACGTGGCGCATGGCGAGCTCGGCGTCCTCCAGCACGAACGCTCCGACAGCGGTGCGCACGGCGGCGAGTGGGCGCTTCCCGGCACCTTCCTGCACGAGGGGGAGACGCTGGCCGACGCGGTGCTCCGGTCGCTCGCCGAGAAGGTCGGTCTCCGCGGGACGCGCCCTCAGCAACTGCACGTCTTCGACGACCCCGATCGCGACGACCGGGGCTGGGTCCTCTCCGTCGCCCATGTCGTCCTGCTGCTGGGTCAGGACGTCGACCCGGTGGTCGCCGGCCGTCCGGACGTGCGCGTCGTCCCCGTCGAGGACGCCGTTGGGCAGCCGTTCGACCACGACGAGATCGTGGGACTCGCCGTCGACCGCGTCCGGCAGGACTACGCCCTGCAGCCCGACCCGGCGGGCCTGCTCGGTGAGCAGTTCACCCTCAAGGCGCTGCAGGCTCTTCACGACGCGGTTGCGCCCCGGCCCGGACCCGGGGAGGCCCGGCCGTCCATCGACACCTTCCGGCGGTACATGGTCGGCCGGGGGTTGATCCGACCCACGGGCCAGTCGGCGCGCAAGGAGCCGGGCTCGAGCGTGATGGGCAAGCCGGCGGAGCTCTACCGCCGGTCCGCGGACGGTCGGGACCCGACCGACGTGCTGGGGATCCGCCCGGTGCGCAAGGACCGCAACCGGACCGATCGAGGGGGAGACGCGTCCGGGCCCGCACGCTCGTTCCGGGCGTTGACGGGCCACAAGGTGAACCCGCACATCCAGCGCTTCGTGGACGAGGTCGGCACGCGCGTGCCGCTCACGCTCACGGTCATGCCGCACTACGTGGCCGTTCGCCCGTTCGGGGAGGAGCGGGTAGCCGCCTACGCCCGGCCACAGACGCTGTCCATCGGCCTCGACCCCGCCGACGCGGTTGCGTTGACCGAGGACTTCCCCGGCTTCCGGCTCGAGCAGACCTCCGCCGCCACGCACCACGTGCACGTGCCGATGCTTGCTCTGGCCGACCCGGACGAGCGGCGTGCGGCTATGTCCGCGCTCGAGCGGGCGCTCACCCGGGTTTCCGGCTCGCAGTGACGGAGACCGACTCGACCGACCGACGTGCGGTTCGCTGATCATTTTGTCGGTGGTAGCTGTCACGCTCCCCGCCCGGCCGTTCCGCGACGGCCGCGAGGACGGGGAGTGGCATGAGTCGGTCGATCGGTGTGCAAGAGGGACGCGTGTGCCCGGAGTGTGGTCGGGAGGACTCGATCCCGCTGCTCTACGGGATGCCGGGGCTGGACGACTTCCGGCTGGCCGAGCGCGGACTCGTCGCGCTCGCCGGCTGCGTGGTGCCGGGCGAGGTGGATGCGTTCGTCTGCCGGTCCTGCGACCTGCAGTGGGGGAGCGAGTCGGACCCGACCGCGGACGAGGCGGAGCTGACCGAGCTTCTCGGCGTCGAGTACGCCGACCTCGTGCGGGCGCTGGGTACCGGGTGGCGGCGCGAGGGGGGAGCGGTCGGCCCGGACGGCGTGGCCTGGTTCGTGAGCGGCGAGCCGGCGCAGGTCGCGATCGCCGTCCAGGGCCCGTGGTTCGTGCTGGCCGGCCCCCTCACCTCCTGGGGCGAGCAGCGGCCCGGCCCGCTGATGAGCGACGAGCCGCGGTTCACCAGGGACGACGTCCTTTACCTGCCGGACGTCGTCGCCGACGCCGCCGAGGCAATCGCCTCGCGGCGGCGCCACTCGTTCCGCTGGTGTCGCACCTGTCGTCGGGCGCAGGCGCCCGAGTCCCTCGTTGCGTCCGCCGGCACGTGCCGGACATGCGCTCAGGCTCACAACGACTGACACAAGACGGGCGGGGCTCCCGGGCGACTGCCAATTGGAGTGAGTCGGATCCGCGTGCCGTGGAATGGGCAGGACGGCGTGCCGATGACGAGTTGCCATGAGGCCAACGTGCCTTGGTGTCCACCCACGGGGGAGTCATGACCTCAGTACCGCCGTCCAGTGAGTCCGTCGGCATGCGCGGCCTCCTCAGGAGTGGCATGTCGGCCGCGGGCAAGTACGTCGCAGACATGGAACTGGACAAGAAGGTGGCGCCCGTCGTCGAGCAGGGAAAGCATGCTGCGAGGACGGGGCTCGGCGCAGTCGCCCACGCCAGTAGCCAGGTCCGAGAAGTCGTCTCTCAAGAACAGATGTGGGAGCGGCAACACGCTCTTGTCGACCAACTCGTCGACGTCATAGCACTACAGCAGGGGCTCATCGAGGACCTGCGGGATCGTGTGGCTGCGCTGGAATCCTCGCCGTGACTGACGCGACGAGAACGCGTATCGAATCGCTTCATCATCGCGCTTCGCTCCCCGGGGCGGCCGCCGTTCCGTGGCCGGCCGTCAGGGCGAACCTGGAATCCATCCGGGCGCGGCGTGGCGAAGACTGGTCCACCCTTGGCCTGGCCGTAGACGGCTGGGTCACCGCCGCGGAAGACGAGTGGTCCGTGGAGGTGGCCGACGCCGTCGAGCATCTCGGCTGGGGCGAAGAGTGGAACCCTCGGTCGCCTCGGTTTCTGGTCCACGCGGTGACGGGAAATGAGGCCCGAGGGTTCGTCAGCGGCGTCAAGGGTGCGTTGTTCGAATCTCAAGTCGCTGACCGGGCGGAAGCAGGCGATATCGACCTGCCGGACGGTGCAGACAGCCTGAAGCTTGCCGCGGATCTGCAGCAGCCTGGCTGGGACGCGGAACTTCTCGAAGCCGGTGAGGTCATCGGCGTCGTCCAGATGAAGGCCACGAGCGACCTCGGATACCTCAAGGAGCACTTCGAGCGTTACCCGGACATCAGCGAGGTCATCGCCACCTCGGAGGTCGCCGGGGTGGCGGCTGTACAAGGGCTGCCGGTGACCGATGGCGGGATCACCAACGATGCCCTCGAGCGGACCCTCGAAGACGCTGTGGATTCTTTGGAAGCAGCGAGCCTGATGCACGAGGTGCTGCCCGTCGTCGGGCTCGGCGCGCTTGCTTTGCGGGGCCGTCAATGCGGCGCGCAGTGGCGCGTCGCTCGAAGAAATCGGGTTGCTGGTCAAACAGGAGGGCTTCAGCCTGGTCGCAGTCAACGCACTCGGGCTGATGGTGGAGACGGCCACGGGAACGGTCATCTTGCGCCCCGTGACAACCACAGCGGTGCGGCTCGGGGTGTACCGCGCTCGGGCACAACGCGCGGCCGTTGTCCGGCTCGAGGCTCAGTGTGCTGCGTTGTCCGACTTGCGGGCTCGAGCTGTGGGAGTGCTCTGATTCCTCGGCCTCGCCCCCACGGGCGGCGCCGGTGTGGTGGGTGGTGCCGAAGCGACGCCGTCTGACCGGAAAGCCGCGGTTCCGTCACTCAACCGTGCCATGGTCCGCCCGGCATCGCACCCGCTCGCCGATACAAGGCCGCACCTGGAGAGGAGCCGTCGTGACTGTCGCTGTCATCGACGTGGAGACCACGGGGTTGTCCCCGCGCACCGATCGCGTTCTCGAGGTCGGGCTGGTGCTCCTCGACTCCCACGGTGAAGTCGAGGCCGAGTTCGAGACGCTGATCAACCCGGGTCGCGACGTCGGACCGAGCGGGTTGCACGGCATCACCGCCTCCGATGTCGTCAACGCGCCGGCCTTCGCCGAGGTCGCGCCGCATCTGCGCTGGCTCATGGCCGGGCGGGTCGTCGTCGCCCACAACGCGCTCTTCGACCTGCGGTTCCTCGCCCGGGAGTTCGCCCGGTCCGGGCTGCGGTTCGACCTGTTCCCGTCGCTGTGCACGATGCGGCTGGCACCGTCCTTCTTCGGCGCGGGCACCCGCTCACTGCAGGCGCTGTGCGGCTTCCTCGACATCCCGCTGGATCGAGGACACGCAGCGCTGCACGACGCCCGCGCCACGGCGGAACTGATGCTGTCGATGCTGGCCTCCGACCTCGGGCAGGGCTCCCTGGCCGGAGCCGGGGTCCGCGTCGACTTCGCCGACGACGGCAGCTACCTCGGCTTCGAGGCCCTCGGCGGCGGATGGGCGGACCTCGTCGCGGCCGCCGCCGCGCACGCCGACGCCTCTTCGGTGATGCCGTGCCGGACCCTGCCCCGTGACATCGCCACCGCGGCCGTGCGGGAGCGGGACGGCTACCTCGGGGGCCTCGTTGCGGCGCTGCCGGCGCTCGACGATGCGCCACCGAGCATGGCGCCGTACCTGACGGTGCTGGACCAGGTCCTCGAGGACCGGCTGGTCAGCGTCACCGAAGCGCAGCAGCTGATGGCGCTGGCCGAGGAGTTGGGCTGCGGTGGCGACCACGTCGTCGCGGCGCACCGCATCTACCTGGAGGCGCTCGCCACCGCCGCGCACGCCGATGGCGTGGTCACCGACGACGAGCGGGGCGACCTGGACCGGGTCGCCGTCCTGCTGGGCATGGGCAGTCGTGACGTCGACCTGGCGCTGTCCGTGGTCCGCAGCGGCGCTCAGGTCTCCCTGCCACGGCGGGCCGACGTCTTCGCCGCCGGGGACAAGGTCGTCTTCACCGGGGCCATGAGCCGCAGCCGGGCCGAGCTGGAGCAGGCGGCCCGGGACGCCAGGCTGGTGCCCAGCTCCTCGGTCTCCAAGCAGACCGCCGTCCTCGTCTGCGCGGACCCGCACTCCCAGTCGGGCAAGGCGGCCAAGGCCAGGACGCTCGGTGTGCGGGTCATCAGCGAGGCGGTGTTCTGGGAGTCCCTCTCGGTGCTGGGTGCGTCGGCATGACGGCGCGCCTCTTCCCGGACGACCCGCAGTTCGGCTCGGCCTCGGAGCGGCTACTCGTCGAGAAGCTGCAGGAGCAGCTGCCGGACGACGCCGTCCTCTTCTGCAACCTCCGCTTCAGCGACGGCAGGCAGGACCGCGAGGCCGACGTCGTCGTCGCGTGGCCCGGTGTGGGCATCGCCGTCGTCGAGGTCAAGGGCGGCAGCGTGACGCTGGACCGGGGGGAGTGGCGGCAACGGCAGGACGGCGTCGACCGCGTCATCCACCCGGTCGACCAAGCGGTCGCCTGCAAGTACCTGCTCTGCGACTACCTCGCCGAGCACCCCCGCTGGACCGGCGGACGCCCACGAACGGCGCACCTCGTCGCGGTGCCGGCAACCACGCTGCCCGGCGACTTCATCGCACCAGGCCTCGCCCGCTGGATGGCCCTCGACGTCACCGACGTCCCGCACACCGCCGCGCGCATCCGGGCGGCGCTGGAGAAGGTCCGCGACGAGCCGGAACCGCCCACGGCCGACGACGTCGAGGAGCTCGTCGACTGCCTGGCCGGGACGGCGATCCCGCAGCAGCACCTGCTGGCCGAGCTGGCCGAGCGTGAAGCGGCGTGCGAGCTGCTCACCCAGGACCAGGCCAAGGTTCTCGACCTGCTGAGCGAATACGCGCGGGTGGAGATCCGCGGCGGGGCCGGGTCGGGCAAGACCTGGCTGGCGGTGGAGAAGGCCCGCAGGCTCGCCGCGGACGGCCAGCGGGTGGCGCTCATGTGTTACTCCCGTGGCCTGGCCGAGTTCCTCCGGCGCCGCGTCGAGAAGAAGCACAAGAGGCAGCGGCCGGCCTACGTCGGCACCTTCCACAACCTTGGCATCGACTGGGGCGTGCCCCCCGGCTCCGACGACGACAGCCGGTACTGGGAGGAGTTTCTGCCCGCCGAGATGGTCAAGCTGGCCGGCGCCCTACCCGAGGAGCAGCGGTTCGACGCCGTCGTCATCGACGAGGGCCAGGACTTCGCGCAGAGCTGGTGGGACGCCGTCGTCGCCGCACTCCGCGAGCCTGAGCGGGGCTGCCTCTACGTCTTCTCCGACGAAGGGCAGCGCATCTTCGCCCGCCAGGGTCGGCCCACCGTCGAGCTCATGCCGATCCCGCTCAACGAGAACCTGCGCAACACCAAGCAGATCGCCGGCACCTTCTCCAGCCTCGCCCCGGAGCAGATGCGGATCCGAGGCTCCTCCGGCGTGCCGGTGCGGTTCGTCCAGTGCTCGCCGGAGGAAGCGGTGGAGGCTGCCGACGACGTCGCCGAGGAGCTGCTCGACGAGGGATGGCCGCCGGAGGCCCTGGCGCTCCTGACCACGCACCGCCGGCACCCGGTGCAGGTGGAGCGGCAGGAGGAAGGTCAGGACGCCTACTGGGCGACCTACTGGGAGAACGACGACCTGTTCTACGGGCACGTGCTCGGGTTCAAGGGGCTCGAGCGGCCCGCCGTCGTCCTGGCCGTCAACGGCTTCCGCGACGAGGCCCGTGCGCGGGAGATGCTCTACGTCGGGCTGTCACGGGCCCGCGACCTGCTGGTCGTCTGTGGCGACCTCGAGGAGATCCGCCGCGTCGGCGGCGAGGCGGTCGCCCGACGGCTCATCGCTCAGCCGTCGTAGCAGCTCGGGGCGTGCCTACCCGGTGCCGGTGAGGCGAGGGCAAGGGGGCGGTAACCGGACCCACCTGCCCTCACCCGGCCGGGTGGATGACGGTTTCCCCGACGCAGAGCGACCGGAACTGTCGTACCCCTCCAGGAAGCTGTCGGCGACAAGATCACGGGGGTGACACATGAGCACGGAGGACGTGCTGCTCTACCGGACGGCATCCGGAGGTCGTCTGCACATCCGGAACTGCCCGCATCTCATGGGCTCCGAGGTTATGGCGGCCGCCGACACGGATGGCGAGATCTGCAACTGGTGCGACAAGGAGATCCGTGGGGAGGGTCGTGAGTGCTTTGTCGATCTCGATGCTGCGCTTCGTGCCTTCGGCGGGCCACAGGGGAATTGGCCGCTGATCCGTGAGCACCTGGCCGGCGTCCACCCCGACGAGGTGTGGATCCCGTTCAGCCGCTCCTACATCGCGCTCGGCCTGAAGGGCCGTGCGGTCGCCTGGGTCGGCAAGACTTACGTGCAGCCGCCGGAGGGCGACTACATCGAACTGCCGGGATTCCGACCCGGCAGTGGTGGGGGCGTCGCTGCCGAGGACACGTGGGGCGACATGTGCGAGGTGCACAACGTCTCTCGCTCTCGTAGCGGCGCGTGCGGGATGTGCTTCGACTGACCGGGTCGGGCATGCGCGTCCGCATTCATCGGGGGGCGCGCGAGATCGGCGGCTCCTGCATCGAGGTCGAGTACGGAGGGGGCCGCCTTGTCCTCGACGTGGGGAAGCCGCTGACCGCGGGACCGCGGGAGCACGTACCCCTACCGGCGGTACCCGGGCTGGCGGACGGCGGTGACCCATCCCTGCACGGCGTCCTCATCTCCCACCCGCACCTGGATCACTACGGCCTCGTCGACCAGGTCCACCGGACGGTGCCCGTCTATGCCGGCCGCGAGGCGTCGGCGCTCGTGTCGGCGGCGCGGTTCTTCTCTCCGATGGGTCCGGAGCTCCGGCCGACCGGTCACCTCGCGGATCGCCGACCGTTGCGGCTCGGCCCTTTCACCGTGACCCCGCACCTGGTCGACCACAGCGGCTTCGATTCCTACGCGCTGCAGATTGACGCCGGCGGTCGACGGTTGCTCTACACCGGCGACCTCCGCGGTCACGGGCGCAAGGCTGGTCTCTTCGACGGCATGCTGGCCGCGCCGCCGTCTGGAGTCGACACGCTGCTCATGGAGGGCACCCACGTGCGCGCCGAGCCCGGCGGCGAGGAAGCGGCCCAGGCGAGCGAGACGGACGTCGAGCTAGCTATGGCGCGCACGTTCCGGCGCACGCCGGGGCTGCCCGTCGTGGCGTCCTCGGCGCAGAACATCGATCGCCTGGTCACGGTGTACCGCGCTGCCCGTCGGGCCGGTCGCATCCTGCTGCTCGACCTGTACACGGTGACCATCGTGCGGGCAATCGGGCGCTCCACCATCCCGCAGCCCGGGTTCCCGCGGCTGGGGGTGTTCATCCCGCGACGCCAGCGGGTGCTGGTCAAGCGGAGCGGGGAGTTCGAGCGCGCGTCCGCCGTCCGTGCCCTCCGGGTCTTCCCCGAGCAGCTGCTCGCCAATCCGTCTCGATACGTCGTCCTCACCGGCAGTTCGGCGGTGGACGAGCTGCTGGTCGGAGGCCAACTGCGGGCCGGTGTCATCGTGTGGTCGCTGTGGCGGGGATACCTCGACGACCCCAGTGGGCAGCGGCTCATGTCCCAGGCCGCCGCCCACGGTGTTCCGCTTGTGCAGCACCACACGTCGGGCCACGCGCCCCTCAGCGACCTAAAGCGCCTCGTCGCCGCCCTCCGTTCGCGGCGGATCGTGCCGATACACACCGAAGGCGCGCACGCGTACTCCCGC
This sequence comes from Blastococcus sp. SYSU D01042, assembly GCF_054050515.1. Classification (NCBI taxonomy): domain Bacteria; kingdom Bacillati; phylum Actinomycetota; class Actinomycetes; order Geodermatophilales; family Geodermatophilaceae; genus Blastococcus; species Blastococcus sp. SYSU D01042. Next base: position 228,483 of record NZ_JBJGZM010000005.1, read on the forward strand.
CACTTCCCGGCGGTCACCCCTCAGGTCGACGGCACCTGGTGGGACGTCTGAGATGCCGAACCGAAAGGCCGAAGATGGCTGCTGACAACCCCGTGGCGTCACTCCTGGAGCGCGTGCCCGGCATGTCTTGCATAGACGACTCGAGTGACCGGATCAATTCCGTCGTGGGCAGCGTCGTCCGGTGCGTTCACAAGGGCCGGCGGGCTGTTGCCGTCGGTGCCGAGACCAAGGTGCGGATCGGCGCGCTGCTGGATCTGGTGGATCTCCACCTCCACTCCGCAGACACGGTTTGCCAGACACCCGTGGCCCCCGACGAGGTGACGGTCTTCTTGGTCGAGGACACGTGGGACACGGAGGCGGAAGGGGCACTCCGAACGCTGGCCGCCCAACTCGATACGAAGTTCCGGGTTGACCTGCGCCGACTCACCAGCCGTGGAGAAATCCTCCCGATCAGCGCGCACGGACTCGACGACCTCGGTGACCACCAGAAGTACCGGTACTCCGACTGGCGCCGGTACTTCGAGGACATCGGCGAGCACCCGTCGGCCCTGGTCGAGCGCATCCTTGCCGAGGTTCCCCGCGAGAGCTTTCGCGCCTACCCCATGCTGACGAACAAGGGGCGGTGGTCACTGCGGCTCGAGGGCCTGGAGGTGGCGCAAGTCGGGCAGCGTCGCGGTTGGGTCGACGTCGCCAAGGATTACATGGGAAGACGAGGCCCCGAGCGGACGGCGTGGCTGGCGCAGGTGCCCGGGGGGAGGCTCGAGGTCACAGACGACGACGCATCGGTCGGCCGCGCCGCAGAGGCCATCAACCGTTTCGCGGATGCCTGGGGCGACATCCTGTCCGTCAGTCTGAAACAGAACGAGCACGCGCTCGAGTCCCGGATCCTTCGCGGCGTCGTGCCGATTCATGTGTCGAGCGGCGAGCTGCAGCTCCTCGGCGGACGAGACGCGCGGGTGAGCTGGGGCAGTCAGTTCCCGACGCGCTGGGGCCGCACGTCGTCCAACGCGGGTCGGTACCTCGATGCATTGCTGCGCGACGGATCCACACCATGGGCCCTTGAGATCAAGATCGAGGGGTCCGGCGGGGTCGGAAACTACTACCGGCATGCCGTCGAGCAGGCGGTTCTCTACCGGCACTTCATCCGGCAGGCCACGCACCTCGCCCCGTGGTTCGAGCGGTTCGACCTTGACCACACTGCCTGCCGGGCCGCCGTCGTCGTCCCCGAGTTCCGGGAGGGGACCGAGGGATGGGTGGAGCGGCTTCGCGCGCTGTGCGAGGTGTTCGACGTCGAGTTGGTCACGGTGCCCGAGCGTTTCGCCGAGGCCAGGCCGCTCCCGTGACCGAGGGCCGACCTGTTCAGCCGCTGGTCGTCACCAGTCTGGCCGACCTCCTGGCAGCTGTCGGCTGTGCCGATCTGCAGGCGCTGTCCGACGTCGTGGACGGTGATTGTGATCCGGACATGTGGGTCGACGAGATCGACGGCGGGGTAGAGGTTGGCAGCGGATGCCACTCCACCGCCTTGACCTACCCATTCCCCGTCACGGACTTCTGGACCGTGGTGGACGAGGTCGAGCAGGAGGAGAACGTGCGGATGGAAGCAGCGGACGCCGCCGGTGAGGACGACCGTGGGATCGACCAGCTCATCAGCGCCCGGGAGTCGAACCCGACAGGCGCCTACGACGAGGTCTTCGACGAGGTGGCCGCTCGGGTTGGCGCAGCCGGCAGCGCTGGGAAGGTGGACATCGGCGCGCTGCTCTTCTGGAAGCGGCTCCGGGCCGACACGCCATGGGTTGCGGCTCTCCACCAGGTGGCCGACTCCTACGTCCGAGAGGTCACCGCGCGGGCCGTTCGGGCAGCTCGCGACGACACGGGTCACCACGCCCGAGGCAGCGTCGGCGGCACGTCGGGCGTTGGTGGGGCTGCCCGGGTTCACTACCGGTGACGCGCTGGCGTCCGCACTCATCGCGGCGGCGGCCCCCGAGCGGATGGCCGTGTACGACGGGCGAGCCCATGCTGCGCTCGGAAGAGTGCTTGGTCGCGACATCGGACATGGCCCCGGTCGCTATCGCCGCTACATGACCGAGATCGTCGGTGTCCTCGCGTCGGTCCGAGTGCACAGGCCAGGATGGACGGCGCGGGACGTCGATCTGGCGCTCTTCTGGCTCGGCGGCCGGACGGACGCGTCGTAGCCGTCGACGACAGCTGCCGACAGAGCCGGTCCGGCTATACGAACAGCGACGGAGTCCGATGAGCGAGTTCCGACCGGCCCTCTCGACGGCGGGTGCCGGCGTCCCGCAGGAGCCGGTCCGGGGCGGCGTCTGGTACTACGTCGTCACCGTCGCCACGGTCGGCACCTTCGTCGCGGCCCCGTTCTGGCACGCGGCCGGCCGGCTGGGCCGACCCGAGGTGCGCAGGCTCGCGATCGCCTACACGGTGGCCGGTGTCTACCTCGTCGTGCTGGCGGTGCTGAACCCCCGGCGGCCCGACGGGACCTACGCGAGCGAGGCGCTGAATGGCTTGCTCGGCGCGAGCGCGCTCATAGTGATCATCGCCGGTTGTGTGCAGCTGCGCGGCCTGCGGCGCCGGGTGTACGGCGGCGGGGGAGTGGTGCCCGTCCAGCGCGATCCCGCTGTCGCGCGGGCGCTCGAGGGCAGCGGTCGTCGGGAGGAGGCGCGGCAGCTGATCGCTCGGGACCCGGGCATTCGCAGGGAACTCGGCGTCGGCCGTCCGGACCTCGGCCGCGGCTACGACGACGGCGGTCTGATCGACCTCAACACCGCGCCCGCCACGCTCATCGCGCAGGTGTGCGGCATCGATCGATCGCACGCCGAGGCCATCGTCGCCGGACGTGAGGCCCGCGGCGGCACGTTCTTCAACATCGGCGAGGTGCTCGTCGAAGGTCCGCTGCCGCCGCACGTCCAGGACCAGTTGCGCGAACGCGCCATCTTCTGATCACGGGCAGCACACCGAGCAGACATGACCCCGTCGGCTCGACGACATCTCGATCACATGGGCACCGCCGGCACCACCTGCCCGAGGGGCCCGTTCGGACGTCACGGTCGGCATGGTGCGCCCCAGAAATCGAGCGAGAAGCACTTACGGTCGTCGCCAACGACCAGGATCGCTCACGCCGGAGGACGCAGCCGTGGTTCTACCCCTCATCCCGCTCGCTCTGATCGGGCTCGGCGCGAGCACGGGCCTCGGTGGCCTGGTTACCGGCGTCATGGGTGGCATGAAGATGAAGGACGCCGGGGCCATCGCCGACGCGGCTCGTAAGCGCTACGACAACTCCATAGCGCTCACCGAGGAGCGCGTCGGCGACAGCAACGAGCGCATCCAGCAATACGGCCGGCAGCAGGAGCAGTCCCGTCGGCTGGTGATCGAGCGCATGGGCGCATTCATCGAACGCCACCGTCAGCAGGTCAAGCAGAATGCGGCGCAGTTGCTCGACGGGCTGAATGTCGAACAGCGGGAGATCGAGGCCTTCACCGGAGTGCTCACCGCGGACGTTAACTGGCTGAAGGGCGCCGGCATGGCGGCTCTCACCGGAGCGGGCACCTCCGTGGGGATCCCGGGTGCAGTCACGGCGCTTGGAGCCGCAAGTACCGGGACGGCCATCAGTTCACTGTCCGGCGCCGCTGCGCAGAACGCCACCATGGCCTACCTGGGTGGTGGATCCCTGGCTGCCGGCGGGGGAGGCGTCGCAATGGGCACCGCCGCGCTCGGTGTGGTCACCATCGGACCGACCCTGCTCATCGGTGGTCTGACCTTGAACGGCCAGGGCGAGAAGGCCATGACCAACGCGAAGGACTACGAAGCGAAGGTTGCCATCGCGGTCGAGGACCACGCGGCGTTCCGCTCATCCCTTGACACGCTCGACACCCGCGTCGAGGAAGTGAGCGACGTCCTTGCCGGACTCGTACACCGAGCTCAGGAGGCGCTCTTCGTTCTGGAGCAGCTGGACTTCGACTCGAAGCAGCACTCCGGCGAGTTCAAGCGCGCCTTCTCCCTGACGCGAGCGGTGCGGGACATCTGCGCCGTCCCTCTGATCGCCGAGGACGGACAGATGAACTCGGATATGACCAGCGTGATCCTCAAGTACAAGGAGATGAAGTGACGGTCGCCAAGAAGCCGGTGGAGGGCGAAGTCCTCCCGCCTGCCGGGTCCGCGTTGCGCGCGGTCGACGCCCTCGGGGCGCTCAACAACGTCATCGACGGCGCCAGGGACTACCTCCGCCTGCGCGAGGAAGAGCACACCAAGCGCGCGAAGATCGACGCCCACGCCACGGTCGAGGTCACTCGGATCCAGGAAGCGAGCTCCCTGCTCAAGCACTACTTCGAGCAGGTCTTCGCCGAGCGATCCACGACGATCGACGGGCTCTTCCGGCACCTGGACGTCGCCATGATGAGCGGTAACGAGAACGCCACGACCGCCGCGCTCGAGGGGATCGTCGACCTGGCCAAGTCGTCACCTCTGGCCGACATCGGCGACCTGAGCCAGATCCGGAAGGCGCTGGACGACCCCGACCACGTCTGGGAGCTGTAGCCCTCCTGCGAAGCCATCGACGACGCTGATCAGGCTTCCCGGGTGGCTGTGCCCTACGCCGTTCTGCTGATCAGCAGGGTTCGGTGGCCGCCGTCACAGCAGGGTCACGGTGACGTGCGAGCATCGCCCGGTGGCCGACTCTCACCGCCTGCTGATCGCCAACCGCGGAGAGATCGCCGTCCGCCTCGCCCGCGCCGCGGTGGCCGAGGGCATGGTGAGCGTCGCCGTCGCGGGCGCCGACGAGCCCGACGCCCCGCACCTCTCCGCCGCCGACCAACACCACGCCCTCCCCGGCACCGGCCCGGCCGCCCACCTCGACGTCGCCGCGGTCGTCGCGGCCGCGCAGGCCACCGGGTGCGACCTGCTGCACCCCGGCTACGGCTTCCTCTCCGAGAACCCGTCCCTCGCCGAGGCCTGCTCCACGGCCGGCATCACCTTCGTCGGCCCGTCGCCGGCGACCCTCGAGCTCTGCGGCGACAAGGTCCGCGCCCGCGCACTCGCGCACGAGCACGGCATCCCGGTCCTCCAGGCCACGGATGCCGACGAAACCGCCGTCACCGCGCTGCTCGACGACAGCGGCGCCGTCATGCTCAAGGCCCGCGCCGGCGGCGGGGGGCGCGGCACCCGCCTCGTCCGCCGCGGCGAGGACGTCCCCGCCGCCATGGACCGCGCCCGCGCCGACGCCGAGATGGCCTTCGGCGACGGCACCCTCTTCGCCGAGACCTACCTCGACCGCGTCCGGCACATCGAGGTCCAGGTCCTCGGCGACGCGACCGGCGCAACAGCAGTCCTCGGCGACCGCGACTGCACCCTCCAGCGGCACCGGCAGAAGATCATCGAGATCGCGCCCGCCGGCGACCTGCCCCACGACACCCGCCGGCGCCTGCACGACGCCGCCGCCACCTTCGCCCGCGCGGCCGGCGTCATCGGCCTGGCCACCGTCGAGTTCCTCGTCCCCGCCGACGACCCCGACAACTTCGTCTTCCTCGAGTGCAACCCGCGCCTGCAGGTCGAGCACACCGTCACCGAGGAGACCACCGGCCTCGACCTCGTCCGCCTCCAGCTCAGGGTCGCCACCGGCGCCACCCTCGCCGACCTCGGCCTCGCCGACGGCGCCCCCGCCCCCCGCGGCGTCGCCGTCCAGGCCCGCGTCAACGCCGAGACCGTCACCGCCGACGGCGCTCTCGTCCCCTCCGCCGGCACGATCACCGCGCTCACCCTCCCCGGCGGCCCCGGCGTCCGCGTCGACACCGCCGCCCGCCCCGGCGCCCAGCAGAGCCCGCTGTACGACTCGCTGCTGGCCAAGGTCGTCGTCTCCGAGCGGATGGGCGACCTGGAGGACGCCCTCCGCGCCCTCGACCGGGCCCTCGCCGAGGTCGACGTCCGCGGCGTCGCCACCAACACCGCCTTCCTCCGCGCAGTCGTCACCCAACCCGACGTCGTGGCACGGAAAGCCACCACCACGTTCGTCGACGATCACGTCGCCGAGCTGGTCGCCGCCGCCGGCCAGCACACCGCCCCGGAAGAGCACAGCGAGGACGGCCTCCACGCACCGGTCCCCGGCACCGTCGTCGCGATCGAGGCAAGAGCCGGCACGACCGTCGAGCCCGGGGGAGTGGTGCTCGTCCTCGAGGCGATGAAGATGGAGCACGTCGTCGCGCTTCCGGCCGGCGGCACGGTCCACGAGGTGACGGTCAAGGTCGGCGACACCGTCCAGCAGGGGCAGCTGCTCGCCACCGTCGAGCACACCGACGGCGACCACCAGGGCCAGCAGGACCAGTTCGACCTCGACGCCGACCGCGCCGACCTCGCCGAGGTCCGCCGCCGCCACGAACTCGGCCTCGACGAGCACCGCCAGGAGGCGGTCGCCAAGCGGCACGCCCAGGGCCGGCGCACGGCACGGGAGAACCTCGCCGACCTCGTCGACGAGGGCAGCTTCCTCGAGTACGGCCCGCTGGTCTTCGCCGCCCAGGAGCGCAGGCGCTCACGGGAAGAGCTGCAGGAGCGCACCCCGGCCGACGGCGTCGTCGGCGGGCTGGCCGACGTCAACGGCGACACCGTCGGCAGGGCCAACAGCGCCGCCATCGTCGTCTCCTACGACTACACCGTCCTCGCCGGCACCCAGGGCATGCGCGGCCACCTCAAGAAGGACCGGCTGTTCGAGCTCGCGGAGAAGCGGCGGCTGCCCGTCGTCCTCTTCGCCGAGGGCGGTGGTGGCCGGCCCGGCGACGTCGACCACCCGGTCGTCTCCGCGCTCGACACCGCCGCCTTCACCCTGTTCGGCCGGCTCTCCGGGCTCGTCCCCACCGTCGGCATCGCCAGCGGCCGCTGCTTCGCCGGCAACGCCGCGCTGCTGGGTACCTGCGACGTCGTCATCGCCACCGAAGACGCCAACATCGGCATGGGCGGCCCGGCGATGATCGAGGGTGGCGGCCTCGGCGTGGTCGCGCCCGAGGAGATCGGGCCGATCGACGTCCAGCACGCCAACGGGGTCGTCGACATCCGGGCCGCCGACGACGCCGCCGCCGTGGCCGCGGCCAAGCAGTACCTCTCCTACTTCCAGGGCCCGGTCGCCGACTGGACCGCGCCCGACCAGCGCCTCCTGCGCCACCTCGTCCCGGAGAACCGCAAGCGGGTGTACGACATCCGCGCCGTGCTGCACGCGCTCGCCGACGAGGGGAGCGTGCTCGAGCTCCGCGACGGCTGGGGCGCCGGCATGGTCACCGCGCTGGCCCGGGTCGAGGGCGCGCCGATCGGCGTGCTCGCCAACGTGCCCACCCACCTGGGCGGCGCGATCGACGCCGACGCCGCCGACAAGGCCGCCCGCTTCCTGCAGCTCTGCGACGCCCACGGCCTGCCCGTCGTCTCGCTGTGCGACACCCCGGGCTTCATGGTCGGCGTCGAGTCCGAGAAGACGGCCACCGTCCGCCACTTCTCCCGGCTGTTCGTCATCGGCGCCAACCTGTCGGTGCCGCTGGGCACCGTCGTCGTCCGCAAGGCCTACGGCCTCGGCGCGCAGGCCATGGCCGGGGGCAGCACCAAGGTGCCGCGGTTCACCGTCGGCTGGCCGTCGAGCGAGTTCGGCCCGATGGGCCTGGAGGGCTCGGTGCGGCTGGGCATGCGCCGGGAGCTCGCGGCCATCGAGGACGACGACGAGCGGCAGGCCGCCTACGAGGCCGCCGTCGCCGCCGCCTACGAGCGCGGCAAGGGCCTCAACGTCGCCGCGCACTGGGAGATCGACGACGTCATCGACCCCGCCGACACCCGCCGCTGGATCACCACGCTGACCCGTGAGGCGGCGGCCACCCCGCGGCCGGCCGGGCGGGTGCGGCCGAACGTGGACACCTGGTAGCAGCGCGTCCATCCAGGCCGGAGGCCTTGGCGCGGCGGGGTGCCGGTTCCTACGATCTGCGGGCACGGGGCCCTGCGTCGGATCTGCCGGAGCCGCCATGAACGCGCCCCTGATCGTCGCCGTCGACGACGATCCGGCCCTGCTCGCCGCCGTCGAGCGGGAGCTGCGCACGCGGTACTCACCCGACTACCGCGTCCGCACCCTGGGCTCGGCCGCCGAGGCGCGGAGCACCTTCGAGGAACTGGCCCGCACCGGCGAGGAGGTCGCGCTGGTGCTCGCGGCCGAGCAGCTCGGCGGCGCTCCCGGCACCGAGCTCCTCGGCGAGGTGGCCCGCTGGTTCCCGCAGGCCCAGCGCGCCCTGCTCATCGCCTGGGCCGGTGTCGGCGTGCCGGAGGTCGGGGACGCCCTCTTCGAGGCCATCGCCCGGGGCCGCATCGACGACTACGTGGTCCGGCCCGCGCCCCCGCCGGACGAGCAGTTCCACCTGGCCATGTCGACGTTCCTGCTCGCCTGGGCCGAGACCCGCCGGCGCGCCCCGCACACGATCGAGGTCGTCGGCGAGACCTGGTCGGGCCGGGCGTACCGGCTGCGCGAGGTGCTCGGGCGCTGCGCGATGCCGCACCGCTTCTGCCTGGCCGACTCCGACGAGGGCCGGGCCATCCTCGCCGGCACCGGGCCGCGCAGGTTCCCGATGCTCGTCATGCCCAACGGTGCGGTCATGGAGGACCCCACCGACACCGACATCGCGCGCTCCGCCGGCAAGGAGCTCGATCCGTCGGGCGAGTGCTACGACCTGGTGATCGTCGGCTGCGGCCCGGCCGGGCTCTCCGCCGGCGTGTACGGCGCGTCCGAGGGGCTGCGCACCGTCGTCATCGACTCGGGCAGCATCGGCGGGCAGGCGACGAGCAGCTCCTCGATTCGCAACTACCTCGGCTTCCCCCGTGGGGTCACCGGCGCTGATCTCGCCCGCCGCGCCTACCAGCAGGCCTGGGTGTTCGGTGCCCGCTTCGCCTTCATGCAGCAGGTCACCCACCTCGCCCGCGAGGACGGCGAGATCGTCGTCGACCTGCACACCGGTGGCGTCGTGCGCGCCCGCGCGGTCGTCCTGGCCACCGGCGCCAGCTACCGGCGGCTCGGCGTCGAGTCGCTGGAAGCGCTGAACGGTGCCGGCGTCTTCTACGGCGCCGCCGCCTCAGAGGCGTCGCTGGTGGCGGGGGAAGAGGTGTTCATCGTCGGCGGCGCCAACTCCGCGGGGCAGGCGGCGATCCACCTGGCCGGCTACGCCAAGCGGGTCACGCTCGTGGTCCGCGCCGCGACGCTCGAGGCCGGCATGTCGCACTACCTGGTCCGGCAGGTCGAGGAGACGCCGAACATCGAGGTGCGGACGAGCACCGAGGTCGTCGACGGCGGGGGCGACGGCTGGCTCGACCACCTGGTGCTGCGCAACCGGGCGGACGGCGGACTCGAGACCGTCGGCGCGTACGCGCTGTTCCTCATGATCGGAGCCCAGCCGCACACCGCCTGGCTGCCGCCGACGTTCCAGCGGGACGCCTCGGGCTTCGTCGTCACCGGGTCGGAATTGGACGCCGACGCGTTCGCCCCGCTCGGCCGGCCGCCGCTGCCGCTGGAGACCAGCGTGCCGGGCGTGCTCGCGGCCGGGGACGTCCGGAGCGGGTCGGTCAAGCGGGTGGCCTCCGCCGTCGGAGAGGGCTCGGTGGCCATCCAGTTCGTCCACCGCCTGCTCACCGGCGACCGTCGGGGCCCCCAACCAGCCGGCCTTCCGAGCCCCCGAGCGGGAGTGCACTGACCGCGACGATCGCGGACCTGCGTCGTCCGGCGTCAGCCCGACGGCCAGCTCCGGCGCAGCAGGACCGGAACCGCCGTGCGCCCGTTGCCGACGTGCATGCTGCAGTCCAGGCCGTCGCGGTCGCGGAGGATCGCCTCGACCGCCGAGACCCAAGCGTGGTCATCAGCGGAGAGCCCGGCCGGGCCACGGCGTTCCACCAGCAGAGCCAGGTGCAGGCCGCTGGGGTCGACGTCCTCGGTGTCGGCGACCGCGGCGTGCACGGCGACGAGGTTGCCGAGAGCTTCGCGGTCGGGCTCGAGCGGCACGTCGTCCACCGGCATCAGCAGCGGAACCATGCTGCCGTCGCGGCGGAGCCAGGCCAGGAACAACGTGCGGCGGGACGGCGGGCCGTCGAGCTGCAGGAGGGCGCGCCAGCGCTCGGTCAGCTCGGCGTCGCTGGTGACGGGAACGGTGGGGTGCGGTCGGGTCGACATGGACGGGGACTCTGGCGCAGCGGCGCGAGCTGGATGGAGGTTGTCCACAGGCGCGGACGTCCGCGACGCGGGCGTCGCCGGCTCAGACCAGGGCTGCGCCGACCGGCCCGTCAAGGCTCGCGACCACACTGTGGACAAGTCGCTGAGCTGCGAGTTCATGCTGCGCGCGCCCCGCGGTGGCGGTAGACTTCGAACACCTGATCGAACGACGTGGGAGGTTTCGTGGGCGAGTTCGCATCGGCGATCGACGCGCTCGAGGCCTTGACCGCCGACGACCTGTTCGATAGCTCCGACGCCGACCTGCTCGATCGCACCCTCGCGCTGACCCGCGCCCGGAACATGATCGACGCGGAGCTGGCCCGCACCGTTCGCCGCGCCGACTGCGCCCAGGCGGCCGAGCGCGACGGGCTGAAGGCGATGCGCCCCTGGCTGCGCACGCATGCCCGGCAGTCCGGGCCGGCCGTCACCGGTCTGATCAAGGCCGGCCGGGTGCAGGAGCACCTGCCGGCGGTGGCTGCCGCCTACGCGGCCGGGCAGATCACGACCCACCAGGTGGAGCTGCTGGCCGAGATCTGCACCCCCGCCGCGCTGGAGAAAGCCGCGGCGGCCGGCGTCGACCTGGCCGAGATCGAGGCCGCTCTGGTCGCGGTCGCGGTGCAGGCGCCCCACCGCGACCTGCAGAAGGCCGTCGGCGCCTATCTAGCAGCTCTCGATCCCGACGGGCCCGAGCCGGACGCGACCGAGGAGCGGGCGGTCACGATGGTGCAGCACCCCGATGGCTCCTGGACCATCGGCGGCGCCTTGGACGCCGTCGGCGGCGAGAAGGTCGCCACCGCTCTGGAGTCGATCGCCGCGAAGAGCCGCTGCGCCGGTGACACCCGTACCCGCGCCCAGCGGCTCGGCGACGCTCTCGTCCAACTGGCGGACATCCATCTGGCCTCGGGGGAGCTGCCGACGCTGCGCACCGTCAAACCGCACGTGGGGGTGCTGGTCGGTCTGGACGACCTGGTCGACCCCTCCGAGGGCATCGGTGCCGCGACGTCGGGCCTGGGGGCGGCCATCTCCGCCGCCCGCGCGCGGATGCTGGCGTGCGACGGCAACGTCACCCGCATCGTGATCGGCCCGGACTCGATGCCGATGGACGTCGGCCGAACCCACCGGGTCGTGCCGCCGCACCTGCGCCGGGCGGTGGAGCTGCGCGACCAGTGCTGCGTGTTCACCGGTTGCGAGGCGCCGGCCTGGTGGTGCGACGTCCACCACGTCCTGCACTGGGCCGACGGCGGGGACACCTCCCTGGAGAACTCGGCGCTGCTCTGCGAACGCCATCACACGAAGGTGCACTCCGGTTTCCGGATCGAACGAGATTCGCACGGTCGATGGCACACCTACCGCCCCGACGACACCGAGATCCTCATCGGAGTTCCGCTGCTCCACTGAGCGAGGTGGAACGGGTCCGACGTCACGGGGGCGCAAGCGTCCACGGCGTGGGTCAGACGCGCGCCGGAGCCGCCTCAGTCGCCGCCGTCCACGACACCGGCCGGCTGCTCGGCGTGGACGCTGCTGGCCAGGTCGATCAGCACCGCGACCGCGCCCGGCAGGTCCAACGCCGCCCCCTCGGCGCAGGCGGCCTCGTACTGGTCCGCCGGCAGCGCGGCGCGGGTGGCGGCGACGTACGCCTGCCCGTCCACCGGGTCCATCAGCATCGGGTCGTAGCCCACCCGGCGGCTCAGCGTCTCCACCGCACCCAGGATCAGCGCCCCCGAGCGCGGTGAGCCCGCCGCGGTGGCCGCGCCCGCGCCGGTGAGCAGGACCGCGAGGACACCGGTGGCGTCGTCGTCGGCCAGTGCCGCGCTCACCCCCATCGCCGCCGCGCGCACCGCCTCGGGGCCGCGGCCGAGCGCGAGCAGCACCTTGGCCCGCACGAACAGCGCCGACCCGACGGCCCAGCTGTGCCCGAACTCGACGGCGATCGCCTCCGCCTCGTCGAGGTGCCGGAGCGCGGCGTCGGCGTCCCCGGCCATCCGGGCGAACTGCCCCCGCGTCATCGCGATCTCGGCCCGCACCCAGCCGACCCCGCTGCGCTCGGCGGCCGCCACCGCCTGCTCGGCCTCGACCTCGAAGCTGGCGATCGCCTCCTCCTCGCCGAGCAGCGCGCGGACGAACGCCCGCAGCACCATCGCCAGCGCGACGGTGTCGCCGGCCTCCTCGGGGGCGAGGGTCACGACCTCCTCCACCCGCTCGCGGATGGAGACCACGTCCCCGGCGAGGTAGGCGAGCAGCGCGTCCCCGAGCAGCGCCCGCACCCGCACGCCGGCCGGCGCGCCCGGTGCGGCCGCGAGCGCGTCGGCCAGCCACTGGCGGCCCTCGGCGACCTGGCCGCGCCGGTACCACCACCAGTTGACGGCCGCGGCGATCCGCAGCGCCGCCTCGCCCTGGCCGGTGGTGAGCGCGTGCCCGAACGCGGCGCGCACGTTCAGCCGCTCGGCGTCCAGCCGCCGCCAGCCGGCCGCCCCCTCCCGCCCGCGCAGGGTCGGCTCGATCCGCTCGGCGAGGTCGACCAGGAAGGTCAGCTGCCGGTCCCGCAGCCGACGCCGCGCGGCGTCGTCCAGCAGCGTGTCGGCGTACTGGCGCAGCGTCTCGAGCATCCGGTACCGGCCGGCGCCGTGGTCGATCTGCAGCAGCGACTTGTCCACCAGCGCGCGCAGCGGCATGAGCGTGCGCGCGCCGTCCCCAAGCTCCGGTCCGGCGACGGCGTCGACGGCATCGGTGGCGAAGCCGCCGGAGAACACCGACACCGCCGTGAACAGGGCCAGCTCGTTCTCCGGGAGCCGGTCGACGCTCCACCGGATGGTGGCCGCCAGCGTCCGCTGCCGCTCCGGCACGCCGCGCACCTCCTGGCCGAGGACGGCGAAGCGGTCCCCGAGCCGGGCCACCAGCTCGGTCAACGGCATCGTGGTCAGCGCGGCCGCGGCCAGCTCCAGCGCCAGCGGCAGGCCGTCGAGCTCCGCGCAGAGCCGCCGCACCAGGGGCAGGTCCGCGGGGGACGGCGCCACCGAGGGCACCGCCAGGCTCGCCCGGTCGAGGAAGAGCCGGACCGCGTCGCTGTCGTCGCCCTCCACGTCCAGCGGCTCGCACGGCAGCACCGACTCACCGGGCACGCCCAGTGGCTGCCGCGACGTCGCCAGCACGCGCAGGTCCGGGCAGCGCGCCAGCAGCGTCGCGGTCAGCAGGGCGGCGGCGTCGAGCAGGTGCTCGCAGTTGTCGAGCAGCACGAGCAGCTGCCGGTCGCGGAGCGCGTCGGCCAGCGCCGTAACCGGATCGCCGACCGACAGCTGGATGCCGAGCGCCGTGGCCACCTGCGCGGGGAGCAGGGCGGGCGCGCTGGTGCCGGCGAGCTCCACCAGGACGGCGGGGGTGCCGCGCGCCTCCGACCGCCGCGCGCCCTCCAGCGCCAGCCGCGTCTTGCCGCTGCCGCCCGGGCCGACGACGGTGACCAGCCGCTGGGCGGCGATCCGGGCGCCCAGCACGTCCAGCTCGCGCACCCGGCCGACGAACGAGGTCAGCGGCGTGGGCAGCACGGCGGTGACGTTGCCCAGCCCGCGGAGGGGCGGGAAGTCGGCCCGCAGGTCCGGGTGGCGCAGCTGGGCCAGCTGGACCGGGGCGGGGAAGCCCCGCAGCCGGAACGAGCCCAGGACGGCGAGCTCCGCGTTCCACGGCAACCGGCCCCCGGCGGCGTCGGCAGCGGCCGACGACACCAGCACCTGCCCGCCGTGCGCCCCGGCGCAGATGCGGGCCACCTGGTGAACCGCCAGCGCGACGTAGCCGGGGCCGACCGGGGTCGCCTCGCCGGTGTGCACCCCCATCCGGGCGACGACCCGCACCGCGCCCTTCCAGCGCGGGCCGGCCAGCCCGCGCTGGGCGTCCAGGCACGCGGCGATCGCGTCCCCGGCGTCAGCGAAGGCGGCCAGCACCGCGTCGCCGTCGGTCTCGACGGCGATCCCGTCGTGCTCCCGGCAGCAGCGGCTCAGCAGCGCGCGGTACCGCTCCAGCAGGGCCGGGTACTCCTCGCCGAGCTCGTGGAACAGCCGGGTGGAGCCCTCGATGTCGGACATCACGAAGGTGACGACGCCGGCAGGCAGCCGACCGTCGCGAGTGGAGGACCGGCGCGACCGGCCCGCGCGTGGGCGTGCCGCTGCGCCGTCCGCGGGCGCCATGCGCGGGACCGTACTCCCGGACGCCGACGGGCGGGAGTGCCCAGAGGCGGCTCGCGCCGGTCCGGAATGCGCCCGCGGGACAGGCGCCGGGCTACGTGGTCAGACGTTCGAGGGCAGCGGTGAAGCTCGCGTTCCAGAGGCCGAGGTGCGGCCAGCGGGCGGCGACGTGGGCGGTGGCCTCGTCGGCGGTCATGCCCTCGGTGCGCATCAGCCAGGCGCGGAGCACCAGGCCGGTGCGCGAGGCGCCGCCGTGGCAGTGCACCAGCAGCCGGTGCCCTTCGGCGCGCAGCGCCTCCATGTCGGCCAAGACGTCCTCGAGCACGACGTCCAGGTCGCTGTTGTGCTCGTTGTCCGCGACGTAGGCCATCCGCTGGAGCTCGTGCTCGAACGGCTCGCCCAGCCGGCACAGCGAGATCACGGCGAAGTCCTTCTCGCTGTACCGGGCGCCGTCGAGGTTGGCCGCCCAGATCCCCGGCAGCACCTCCGCCGGGCCGATCCGTGGGATGACGCCGGGGTCGTAGCTCTGCTGCACGCCGCCGTCCAGCGCCGCGGCGAGCTGCTGCAGGTCGGCCAGCCGCCACAGCTTGTCCGCGAAGCCGGGCACCCGGCCGTGCACCACCGACGACCACCGGCTCGGGATGCCGCCCATCCCGAACACCGCCCCGGCCAGCCCGCCGGCCACGCACGCCACCGTGTCGGTGTCGCCGCCCAGGTCGATGACCAGCCGCAGCACCCGGGCGAAGTCGCGCCCGTGGCGCAGCGCCCACACTGCCGAGCCGAGCGTCGGCCACACCGCGCCGTTCGACTCGGTCGCCTGGTCCGGCGTCCAGTCATCCGCGAGCACCGTCGCCCACCGCTCCCGGTGCTCCTCGGCGACCAGCTCCAGCGCTGCCGGGATCGCCACCAGCGGGTCGCCGCCGTCCAGCGCCACCCGCATCAGCTCGTGGAAGATCGCGCACCCCTCGCCGGCGGACGGGTCGCCGTGGGTCAGCGCCGAGATCTGCCGGGCGGCGTCAACGGTCGCCTCGGTGCCGGAGCGGGAGAACCAGATCGCCGCCGGCGTCGCTCTCATCAGCGAGCCGTTGCCCGCCGCGTGCCCGGACCGGGCGAAGTGCTCGGCCGCGGCCTCGGACCACGACAGGCCCGAGCGCAGCACGGCGGCCGTCTGGTTGCCGATGTCCGGTGGTCCGGCCTGCGCCCAGGCCGCGAACCGGTCGAAGACGTCGGCCGCGTCGAGCGCGCCGCGGTCGACCAGCGACGTCGCCACGAGCAGCGCCATCTGGGTGTCGTCGGTGAACTCGCCCGGCTCCCAGCCCAGCGACCCGCCGCCGCACATCTCCGTCTTCGCACCCCGCGCGGGCACGGGGAAGCGGGCGGAGAACTGCCCGGCCGGGCCGAACTCGAACGGCGCCCCGAGGGCGTCACCGACGGCGGAGCCGACGAGCGCCCCGGCGACCCGGTGGCTGCGGTGCATGGACGGCGGCACGGGCACTCCTCGCTGGATCGGACCTGCACAGCATCCCCGACGGCTGGACGCCGCCCGTCCGGCCGGGGGGAGAGCGACACCCGCAGTCACACCACACCCGCCACCCACTGCTCACCTGGGCCTTCTCCGGAAGTCCCGCGGATGGTCGGTACTCGTCCGTACCCTTGGGCGAACCCCAGGGAAGGAACGTGTCGTGGGCAAGCACCTGCTCGATGAGACCGCTGAGTTCGCACTGCCCCGGATCGGGCGGCACGCCCGTCCGGACACCGGCGAGCTCGAGGTCGCGGAGCTCGACGCCACCCAGCGGATCGAGCTCTCGTCCGAGCGGCGTGCGCCGCAGCCGCCGCGACCGGACGAGGACGACCGGAGCCGCTGAGCGCTCGCGGCACGTAGGAGAGCGGGGACTCAGGGCACGACGACGGCCCGGCCGCGGACCGTCCCCTCGTGCAGCCGGCGGTACGCCTCCGGCGCCTCGTCGAGGGTGAACCGCTCGGTCTCGACGTGGATCGCACCGGCCCGCGCCAGGTCGAGCACCTCCATCAGCTCCGACCGGGTGCCCCAGTAGGGCGCCCGCACGGTGGCGCCCATCGGCGTCGAGAAGAAGCCGGTGGGCAGCACGGCACCGCCGATGCCGACGATCTGGATGACGCCGTTGGCCGCCACGGCCTGCCGGGCGATCTCCAGCGTCGGCGCCGCGCCGACGAAGTCGAACACCGCCTGCGCGCCCACCCCGCCGGTCAGCGAGCGGATCGACTCGACCGCCGACTCGTCCGACGGCAGCGCCCGGTGCGCCCCGACCTCGCGGGCCAGCTTCAGCTTGTCCTCGTCGATGTCCAGCGCGATCACGGTCGCGCCGGTGATCGCGCGCAGGATCTGGATCCCTACGTGCCCCAGCCCGCCCACGCCGATCACCACCGCGGTCGAGCCGGCCGGCAGCGCGCCCAGCGACGAGACGATCGCGTGGTACGGCGTCAGCCCGGCGTCGGTCAGCGACACGGCGGCCACCGGGTCGAGGTCGCCCAGCGGCACCAGGTGCCGGGCGTCGTCCACGATCAGGTACTCGGCCATCGCCCCCGGTGCCCCCAGCCCCGGCGGCTGGATGCCGAGCGCCGACGCCCGCGGGCAGTAGTTCTCCGCACCCTGGGCGCACGCGTGGCACACCCCGCAGCCCCAGGCCCCGTAGACGGCCACCGGCTCGCCCACCTCGACACCCGTCGCACCCGGCCCGAGGGCGTCGACCACGCCGACGCCCTCGTGCCCCAGCGTCATCGGCAGCTCGTAGGCGCCCTCCGGCAGGCTCATCACGAACTCGTCGGAGTGGCACAGCCCCGCGGCGGTCACCTTCAGCCGCACCTGTCCTGGCCCGGGCTCCGGCGTGGGGACCTCGACCACCTCGGGCCGGCTCCCGACGGTCCGGTACTGCACTGCGCGCATGCCTGCTCCTCCGATGCCGGTACGGGTCCCTCCCGGACGTTAGGGCCTCACCGGGGAGCCGTCACGCCGCCCGCTGCTCACAGCGCCGGAGGCTCGCCCCGCAGCCGGACGACGGCGGCGCGGAAGTTGCGCCGGCCGACCACGCGCCACGCGGTCCGGACCGCCACGGGGACCGTGGCCAGCACGCGGGCGCGGTCGAGCGCCGACGCGTCCTCCAGGACCAGGCCGAGCACCAGCATCTGCTCACGGCCGGACAGCGTGCTGGCGGCCGCGCGGCACGCGGCGGCCCACTCGCCGGCCGGCAGGTGACGAGCCAGCAGCGGCAGCAGGTCGACCTCCTCCGCCGCGGTCGATTCCGCCACGCAGTCGGCGACTGAGTCGCAGGCGCGGACGAAGGCGTCGCGCGCCGGGACGCTGCCGGTCACGTCCCACTGCCGGGCCAGGGTCGCCAGGTCCCGGAGCCGGTGGTCCAGCGCGGCGCTCCGGCGCGTGGACGCGGCGACGTGCTGCCGGGCGCTCTCCTGCCCGTCGGCAGGCATCGAGCGGAGCAGCGCGGGCCACAGCAGCTCCCGCTCGAACGCGTGGTGCTCGAGCAGCACCCGGGAGACCAGGTCGGCCTGGCCGGCGAGCTCGGCCGTGCGGTCGGCGCCGTCGGTGGTCACCCACGAGGCGAGCCGGGCCAGCAGCCGGAGCTCCCGCTCCACGGCGGCGTGCAGCACCCGCTGGTAGGCGGTGGCCGCGGTGCTCGGGGCAGGCGGCGCCGGAGGTGCGGGCACCGGGGCGGGGGAGGGGAGCAGGACGGCGGTCATGGCACCTCATCGGTCGTCGGCTGGCACTGGAACCGACGCTAGGGAGGCGGGTGTCCCGGCCGACAGGGTTCGATGTCCTGACCCGGCGGGACCGCGCCCGGGATGATCACGGTCCCGTCGCCGCCGTCCCGACCAGGAGGATCCGTGCCCGACCCCCAGCCGCTCTCCCGGCCGGCCCGCCTCGCCGCCGCCGCGCTCGGCCGCCGGTGGAAGCTGCCCGCACCGCTGAACCCGGTGCTGGTCCGGCGCGACGTCGACGTCCCGATGCGCGACGGCGCCACCCTGCGCGCCGACGTCTACCTCCCGGCCGGCACCGGTCCGCACCCCACCGTGCTGCTGCGCTCGCCGTACGGCCGCGACGTCGGCTTCGCGCTCACCACGGCGGTGCCCTACGCCGAACGCGGCTACGCCGTCGTGCTCCAGAGCGTGCGCGGCACGTTCGGCTCCGGCGGGGAGTTCACGCCGGTGGTCAACGAGGAGCACGACGGGCAGGACACCGTCGCCTGGCTGCGCGAGCAGCCCTGGTTCGACGGCCGGCTGGCCACCCTCGGCCCGAGCTACCTCGGCTACACGCAGTGGGCGCTGGCGCTGGACCCGCCGCCCGAGCTCAAGGCGATGGTGCTGCACATCGGCCCGCACGACCTCGCCCAGGCCGGGATGGTCGACGGCGCCTTCCAGCTCACCAATCTGGCCATCTGGACCGACATCATCGCCCACCAGGAGCAGGTCAGCTGGCTGCGCGGCATCATCCGGCTGGCCCGGGCGGAGCGGCGGCTCAACCCCTACCTCGGCGAGCTGCCGCTGCAGGGCCTGGCCGAGCGCCTCGGTGGGACGCCGGTGCCGTGGTTCGACGAGTGGATGGCCCACCCCGACCTGACCGACCCCTACTGGGACCGCTACCGCGCCACGCCGGCCGTGCACTCCTCGACGGTCCCCACGATGCTCATCAGCGGCTGGCAGGACTGGTTCGTCGAGCAGACGCTCTACCAGTACGCCGCGCTGCGCGAGCGCGGCGTCGACGTCGCGATGACCGTCGGCCCGTGGGCGCACCTGACCATCGACCCGGCGGTGACGACGCCGGAGAGCCTCGCCTGGCTGGCCACCCACCTGCCGGTCGACGGCGCCCCGGCGCCACCCGAGCGGCACGACCGCGTGCGCGTGCACGTCAGCGGCGCGCGCACCTGGCGCACCCTGCCGGACTGGCCGCCGGCCACCACCGACCGCACCTGGTACCTCGACGACGGCGGCCGGCTGGTGGACGACGCCCCGGCGCGGCCGGGCTCGACGAGCTGGCGCTACGACCCGATGGACCCCACCCCGTCGGTCGGCGGGCGGGTGCTCGCCGGCAGCGCGGGCCAGCGGGACAACCGCGAGCTCGAGGCGCGCGACGACGTCCGCACCTTCACCACGCCCGCGCTGCGCACGCCCGTGGAGGTCCGGGGCGGGGTGCGCGTGCGGCTGGTCGTCGAGCCGGACAACCCGTACGCCGACGTCTTCGTGCGGCTCTGCGACGTCGAGCCGAACGGGCGGTCGGTCAACGTCACCGACCGGCTGGTCCGGCTCGACCCGGCGCCGGGGGAGGAGCCGGTCGCCGGTCCGCGGACGGTCGAGACGACGCTGCCCGACACCGCCCACCGGTTCCGCGCCGGCCACCGCGTCCGGCTGCAGGTCTCCGGCGGCGCCCACCCCCGCTACGCCCGCAACCTCGGCACCGGCGAGCCGCTCGGCGAGGCCACCCGCGGCGTCCCGGCGGACCACCGCCTGTGCACCGGCGGCGCGACGCCGTCGTCGATCACCCTGCCGACGGCGTGACCACGGGCCGGCTGCTGGCGGGGCCGGCGACGGGGACGACGGCGGACGGTCGGCCCGTCTGGCGGGTGCCGCTGGCGGACTTCCTCGCGCAGGTCCGCCCGGCCTACGGCGGCCCCGACTGGGACGACGTCGTGCGGTCCGTGCTCGCCGACGCCGACGAGCGGGAACGGGTGGGCACGCTCGCGGCGCTCGTCCCGGGCGGCTTCCGCCAGCCGGTCATCGTCGACGACGAGGACCGCGCGCTGCGGAACGGCATGCACCGGGTCGTCGCCACGATCCTCGCCGGAGGCAGCCACCTCGACGTCACCGACCGGTACTCGACGGTCGACCGGCCGCAGCTGCGCGTCGAGTTCGCGCTCGAGCTGCCTCCCGCACACCCCTACGAGGACGTCCACGAGGCGGCGTCGTCGTTCCTCTGGTCGTTCCCCGTGGGCGAGGAGTGGGCGGAGACCGACTGCATGTACGACGCCGACCCGCTGATCGGTGGCTACTGGTACTGGCCCGCCGACCGCACGGAGGACCTCGTCGCGGCGATGACCGCCCGCGCCGCCGCCCGGGGGGC
This sequence comes from Blastococcus sp. SYSU D01042, assembly GCF_054050515.1. Classification (NCBI taxonomy): domain Bacteria; kingdom Bacillati; phylum Actinomycetota; class Actinomycetes; order Geodermatophilales; family Geodermatophilaceae; genus Blastococcus; species Blastococcus sp. SYSU D01042. The sequence goes on from NZ_JBJGZM010000005.1 coordinate 248,980, forward strand.
CGGCCTGCGGGTGCACGTCGCCGAACCGCACGAGCCCGACGAGGAAGAGGACGACTGAGGCGCCGGTCGCCCGGTCCGACCCCTCGCCGGGGATGCCTCGTGCACAACCGATCTCACCCGGGCGGGTACCTGTGACGGTGTAGCCGATCAAGTCAGCGCAGCGGCGGGCCGATCCACGGAGCATGAGCAGGTCCGCAGCGCCCGAGGTGGCGACGACGCGCGTCATGGCGCGGACGACCGCCACCTTGTACGCGTTCGGCGGGGTCGCGGGACTGCTCGTCACCTGGGACACCGCCGCCGGTCCGCGACGGTCCGTGCTCGCCGGCCTGTGCCTCGCCGCGCTCGCGGCCGCCGCTGTCGTCGGCCGGTGGGGTGCGCGCTGGCCGCGGGGGGCCTTCCACCCGGCGGTCGGCGCGGCCACGGTGCTGCTCGCCACCGGCGTGCTCGTCGCGCCCGACCCGGTGACGTCGCTGGCCGCCGCCACGCTGGTCGCCTTCGTCGTCGTCGACGCGCACTTCTTCTTCGCGCCCCGCGCCGCGCTCCTGCACCTCTGCGGCGCCGTGGCCGGCGTCTCGGTGGCGCTGCTGCTGTCCGGTGGGGTCGGCCTCGGCGTCGCCCTCGGGCTGGACCTGCTCCTGGTCGGCATGGGCACCGTCATCCGTCAGCTCGTGTTCCTCGCTTCCCGCGCCAGCCGCGACCCGCTCACCGGGCTGCGCAACCGGCGGGGCTTCGACCAGGCGCTCGAGGAGCTCCTCTGCGACGCCGCCCGGACCCGGGCGCCGCTGACGGCAGTGCTCATCGACGTCGACCACTTCAAGTCCGTCAACGACACGTACGGGCACGACGAGGGCGACCGCGTGCTGTGCCGGGTCGCCGACTCGTGGCGCGGCGCGGTCCCGGCCGGCGCGGTCCTCGCCCGGCACGGCGGCGACGAGTTCTCGCTGCTGCTCCCCGGCGTGCTCGGGGACGAGGCGCTGGCCCTGGTGCGGCGGGTGTGCGCGCTCGACCCGGGCGTCTCGCTCTCCTGCGGCGTCGCCGAGCACCGCCCGGGCGACAGCGCCTCGCAGCTCATGCGCAGTGCCGACCGCGCGCTCTACGACGCCAAGGAGCTCGGCCGCGGCCGCGCCGAGCTGGTCGGCGCCCCCCGTGACGGGTCCTGGGCCGCCCCCGCGCGCTGACGCCTCAGCCGTCCTCGTCCAGCCAGGCCTCCACCCGGTCCAGCTCCGCGTGGGTGAGGCCGGTCGAGCGGTCCGGCGCGACGACGAGCACCTGACCGTGGGCGGCGATCCACCCGCTGGTGTCCTCGGCCTGGTCGGCGAGGTCGTCGTCGATCCACACGATCCGCCGCTCGGGCTCGGCCGCCGCGACCGACTGCGCCGCCGCCAGCTTCCACCACCCGGCGACGCCGCCGAGCGCTCCGCCGAAGCCGGTGGGCAGCGCGTCGCGGTCGTGGGTCCGCAGCCCGCGGGGCAGGCCCATCGGCTCGGCCAGCAGCCGGTCGGCCATCCGGGTCCAGGTCGTGAGCCACTGCAGCTCCACCCGGCCGCGCTCGTGCAGCGCGCGCACCCGGGTGAGCACGCTGGGGTCCCACGACAGGACGTAGCCGTTGAACCGCCCGCGGTGCCAGCCCTCGGGCAGGTCGTGGCGCACGGCGTTGAGGACCCCGTCGACGTCGAGGAGCAGGACGGGCGGGGGAGACGTCACCGCGTCGTCCTACCCGGGTGCGGTCCAGTCGTGACGACGGCCTCAGGCGGTGATCGCGTCGCGGCGCTGGTGGCGCAGCCGGCGGCGCTCGCGCTCGGACAGGCCGCCCCAGATGCCGAAACGCTCGTCGTTGGCCAGCGCGAACTCCAGGCACTCGGCCCGCACCTCGCAGCCGGTGCACACCCGCTTGGCGTCGCGGGTCGAGCCGCCCTTCTCCGGGAAGAAGGCCTCCGGGTCGGTCTCGCCGCACAGCGCGGAGAGCCGCCACGACTCGTCGTCGGCAGGTGCTGCCCAGGGGGTGGCCCAGGTGGTCTCGTCGGCGACGGCGGGTTCGTCGGTGACCAGGGACAGGAAGGGGCGGTAGCTCGAAGGCACGGGATGCTCCAGGGGAAGTGGGGCGGGGTGACGGACCGGTACGGCCCGTCGGCTGTCCGCAACGTTATGCGGGCGTGACCTGTCGGGCTCCGGCGCATCCGACCGAAACGATTCCGTCCGTTTGGTGCATCTTGTGCACCCGCCGGCGTGCCGCCCGCCCGCCGACGTGGCCACTCCGGCGGGCTGGGCGCCGCCGGGGTGGCCACGTCGGTGGCACTGCGGGGTCAGGCGACGCGGCGCGTGGAGTGGTAGCCCGGCATGGAGTCCACCCGCACGACCGAGACCGGCTTGCCGTAGGTCGAGGAGTGCACCATCAGCCCGTTGCCGATGGCCATCCCGACGTGGCTGACCGGGCTGTAGAAGAAGATCAGGTCACCGGGCTGCATCTCGTACCAGGGGATCTCCACCCCGGCGGTCGACTGCGCGCGCGAGGTGCGCGGGATCTCGACGCCCGCGGCCCGGTAGGCCGACGAGGTCAGCCCCGAGCAGTCGTAGCCGCCGGGACCCGTGCCGCCGTACACGTAGGGCTTGCCCTGCTGCGCCAGGGCGGTGTCGACGGCGACCTGCGCGGCGTGCGTCGGCGCCCCGACGGGCGAGGAGGAGAAGGACGCCGGAGCGGCGGTGAAGCCGGCGGGGGCGGCCGCGACCGGAGCCGGTGCCGCGGCACCGGTGTCGGCCGAGGCGGCGAGCGGGGTGAAGGCGATCCCCGCTCCGGTGAGGACGGCGAGCGCCGCCCCACGAGCGGAACGACGGGTGGGCGTGGACGTGCGCATGGTCGTCATGGACGACGGTTCTCCTTGTTCTCCGGAACCGCCTACCGGGTTAGCTGACGGGTTCGGGCGGGGAACTCGCCCGGCGCGCCGGCAGGTCCGGTCGCGCTTCACCCCAGGGGAACGGTGGGTCCCCGGTCCGGGCTGCGGGAGGTCTCCGGCAGCCCGGTTCGGCGGTGCCCGGCGAGGTGCCACCGGAGGCGACGACGAAGGCCTCGGCCGGACGGCGACGACGCTAGGTCGGGGCTGCGGCAGTCACAAAAGGACGCCGCGCCGCGGAAGGTGCGCACGCCGAGGCCGCCGCGCCCGGGCGCCCGGGCGGCGACTCGCGTGCGAGCACGGCGGTTCCCGACGGCGGCACCGCGCCGTCCCGGAACGCGTCACGGAACGCGATCGGCCGCTTACTTCGCTCTCACCGGCGTGGCGGGACGCAGCGTCGAGGACCGGTCGCCGCCCGGTGGGATCAGGACCCATGCCTCAGGACACCGGGACGTGTCCCGCCCGAGGGTCTTCCTCGTCGGACGGGAAGGACCCGCCCGCTCGAGGAGGAGACACACCGCAATGACCGCAGAGACGCTGCTCGTCCCCGCCGCCGGCACCGCCCGCCCGGTCCCGCGCCCGGCGCCCATCGGCCGCCGTGCCGCCGTGGCCTGCCTGGTCGTGGGAGCGACGCTGAACCTGGCCGAGGCGCTGCTCGGCCGCGCCGCCGGCGTGGGCGAGTCCACCGAGGCGACCCTCGATGCCGTCGCCGGCCGGCCCGGGCTCACCTCGGCGACGCTCGTCGCCGGCACCGTCGCCATCCCGTTCCTGCTCCTCGGCCTCGTGGCCATGGCGCAGCTCGTCCGTCCCCGGATGCCCCGTCTCGGTGCCGCCGCCGCCGTGCTCGGCTTCGTCGGCTCGCTCGGCTTCCTCGGCCTCCATGCGGTCTCGATCGTCGATGCCGCGGCTGCCGGGCAGCCGGACCGGGCGGCCATGCTGGCGCTGATCGAGGACGTGCAGTCCAGCCCGCTGGCGCTGCTGGTCCTGCTGCCCTTCCTCGTCGGCATGCCGCTGTCGGTCCTGCTGACCTCGATCGGCATGCTGCGGACCCGCGTGGTCGCCCGGTGGATCCCGATCACCCTGCTGGTCTTCCTCGTCCTCGACTTCGGCCAGTTCCCCACCGGCCCCGTGGACCCGCACTGGCTCTTCGTCGCCGCCGCCGCCGGTGCCGCCGCCGCCATCGTCCGCCGCAGCGACGAGCAGTGGTGGCGCGGCACGGTGGACGCCGGCACGCGACAGGGCTGACCGGCCGAGGCCGACGCACTAGCGTCCCCGCCTGATGCTCAGGAGCCGTCCGGTCCGCGCGAGCCGGGCCACCCTCGTGGTGGCCCGGCTCGCCGCCGTGCTCTCGATCGCCTACCTCGCCGCCGGGATCGCCGCGCACCTCGCCACGGCCCCGGCCGACCGGGCCGACCTGCTCGCGACCCCGGAGCCGGTCATCGGCCCCGCCATGGCCCTCGTCGGCGCCGTCCTCCTGGGGCGCGTCCCGCGGGGGGCTGCCGGCCACCGGGTGCTGCTGCTCACCGCCGTCATCGGCTGCTCCGCCTGCGTGTACGCCGGCTCGATCGGGATCGCGGTGCACGGCGCCGCCGGCCCGGCTCCGGTCGACGACGTCGCCGCGTGGCTCGCCCAGTGGACCTGGATCCCCGCCTTCGTGCCGTTCGCCACCCTGCTGCCGCTGGTGTTCCCCGACGGCCGGCTCCCGTCTCCGAGGTGGCGGCCGGTGGCGGCCGCCGCGGTGGGCCTCGTGGTCGTCATGGTGCCGTTCGCCGCCTTCACCGACGTGGGCTCGACGGCGGGGCGCCCGGCCAACCCGCTCGCGGCCGACGCGCTGGAGCCGGCCGTCGACGTGCTCGGCGGGGTCCTCTTCGCCGCGCTCCCGGTGCTGGCGCTGGCCGCGATCGCCGGCCTGGTCGTCCGCTTCCGGCGCGCCGATGCGCAGGAGCGCCGGCAGATCGCCTGGGTCGGCTACGCGCTCGCGTGGGTGGTCGGCGCGGCGTGGATCTCCCCGCCGCTGTTCGCGGTGACCACCCTCGCCGTCCCGCTGGCCATCGGCGTGGCGGTGGTGCGCTACCGGCTGTTCGGCATCGACGTGGTCCTGAACCGCACGCTGGTGGGCGCCGCGCTGCTGGCGTCCTCGGCGCTGGTCTACGTCGCGGTCGTCGGCTGGTTCGGGGGGCTCGCAGGCCGGCGGGACTCCCTCGTCGGCTTCGCGGGGGCGGTCGCGGTGGCCGCGGTCTTCCACCCGCTGTACGTGCGGATCCAGCGCGGGGTCGACCGGCTCCTGCACGGCCACCGCGGCGACCCGTACCAGGTGCTCGGCCGGGTCACCGAGGTCCTGCGCGTCGCCGGCTCCCCCCGCCAGGCGCTCGGCCGGGCGGTCGCCGTCCTGGCCGCGGAGCTCAAGCTGCCCGCCGTCTCCGTCACGGTCGAGCGCCCCGGGGCCGCGCCGGTCGTCGAGTCGGTGGGGGACGAGGTGCTCGCCGTCCACGCCTTCCCGCTGGAGTGGCACGACGACGTCGTCGGCACCCTCCGGGTCGGCCACCGCGCGGGCAGCGGGGACCTCGACGCGCTCGACGAGGCGCTGGTCGCCGACGTCGCCGCCCAGCTCGCGGCGGTCGGCTTCGCCCTCCGCCTGGCCACCGACCTGGAGCGGTCACGTGACCGGCTGGTCACCGCCCGGGAGGAGGAGCGGCGGCGGATCCGCCGCGACCTGCACGACGGGCTCGGCCCGCAGCTCGCCTCTGCCGTGATGGCCCTCGACGTCGCGGACCGGGCGCTCGGGCGGGAACCGGCCCGCGCCGTGCCCCTGGTCGCCACGGCGCGCGACCAGCTGCAGGACGCCGTCGCCGACGTGCGCCGGATCGTGCACGGCCTGCGGCCACCGGCCCTGGACGACCTGGGCCTGCTCGGTGCGCTGCAGGCGGGCGGCCCGGGCCTGCTCGCGGGCACCGACGGCGCTCCGGACATCCGGATCGAGGGCCGCGGCGAGCTGGGCGGGCTGCCGGCCGCGGTGGAGGTGGCGGCCTTCCGGATCACGCAGGAGGCGCTCACGAACGCCGTGCGGCACGCCGACGCGGCGCACATCGCCGTGCACCTGTCCCGCGGGCCGGACGCCGTGCGCATCGACGTCGTCGACGACGGCACCGGCTGCCCCGACGACGCCCCGGCCGGCATCGGCCTGGACTCCATGCGGGACCGTGCCGCCGAGCTCGGCGGGAGCTGCCGCATCGCGCCGGAACCCGGCGGTGGCACCCGGGTGTCGGCCGTCCTGCCGCTGGGAGGGACCCCGTGACGCGCGTCGTGATCGCCGACGACCACCCGGCCTTCCGTGCCGGGCTGCGGGTGCTGCTCGAGGACAGCGGGCTCGAGGTCGTGGCTGAGGCCGCGGACGGGCCGGGCGCCGTCGACGCCGTCGTCGCGACCGACCCGGACGTCGCGCTGCTCGACCTCCAGATGCCGGGGCTGACCGGGGTGGAGGTCACCACGCGGCTGACCGAGGTGGCGCCGCGCACCCGGGTGCTCGTCCTCACGATGATCGAGGCCGACGAGACGGTGCTGGCCGCGATCCGTGCCGGCGCGTGGGGCTACCTGCTCAAAGGGGCGGGGCAGGCCGAGATCGAGCGTGCGGTCCGGTCGGTGGCGGACGGTCAGGCCGTGTACGGGGCCGGCGTGGCCGAGCGGGTGCGCGGCTTTTTCGCCGCCGGGTCGGGCGCCGCGGTGGGGCCGTTCCCGCAGCTGTCCGAGCGGGAGCGCGAGGTGCTGGGGCTGGCCGCGCAGGGCCGGGGGAACGCGGAGATCGCCCGCCGGCTCTTCCTGTCGGAGAAGACGGTGCGCAACCACGTGTCGAGCATCTTCGCCAAGCTCGGGGTCACCGACCGGGCGCAGGCCGTCGCCCGCGCCCGTGACGCGGGTCTGGGTGGCTGACGGTTGGCGGACGCCGTCCCGGGGCACGGGAGAGGTCAGTCCACAGCTAGGAGGCGAACATGGCCGGAATGATCCGGAAGCTCATCGTGTCCGGGGTCGCCACGAAGGTGATCCAGGAAGCCCGCAAGCCGCAGAACCAGGCGAAGATCAAGAAGATGATCGCCGACTTCCAGGCCAAGAACTCCGGCAAGCGCCGCTGAGCCACCCGCCTGTCCCGACGGCCCCCGACCGCACCCGCGGTCGAGGGCCGTCGTGCGTCCGTTCCGTGTAGTAGACCGGGGGCGTGCACCGCATCGCCGTCCTCGACGACTACCAGTCCGTGGCCGCCGGCTTCTGCGACTGGTCGCAGGTCCCCGGGGAGGTGCGCGTCGTCGAGTTCCACGACGCCGTCGGCGACGAGGACGCGCTGGCCGCCCGCCTCGAGCCCTTCGACGTCGTCGTCGCCATGCGGGAGCGCACGGAGTTCCCCCGCAGCCTGCTCGAGCGGCTGCCGGACCTGCGGCTGCTGGTCACCACCGGGATGGTCAACCGGGCCATCGACGTCGCCGCCGCCGCCGAGCTCGGCATCACCGTCTGCGGCACCGGGGCCGGCGCCGCGGCGACCGCCGAGCTGACCTGGGGGCTGATCCTGGCCACGCTCCGGCACATCCCGCGCGAGGACGCGTCGGTCCGCACCGGCGGCTGGCAGCGGACGATCGGCGGCGACCTGGCCGGCGCGCGGCTCGGCGTCGTCGGGCTGGGCCGGCTGGGCAGCCGGGTCGCCGGGGTGGGGAAGGCGTTCGGCATGGACGTCGTCGCCTGGAGCCAGAACCTCACCGACGAGCGCGCCGCCGAGGTCGGCGTGCGCCGGGTCGAGCGCGAGGAGCTGTTCGCCACCGCCGACGTCGTCACCGTGCACCTGCTGCTGTCGCGGCGCACCCGCGGACTGATCGGGCCTGCGGACCTCGGCCGGATGAAGCCGACCGCCGTCCTGGTCAACACCAGCCGCGGCCCGATCGTCGACGAGGCGGCGCTGCTCGACGCGCTGCACGCCGGCCGGATCGCCGGCGCAGGGCTCGACGTCTACGACGTCGAGCCGCTGCCCGAGGACTCGCCGCTGCGCTCGGCGCCGCGCACCGTGCTCACGCCGCACCTGGGCTACGTCACCCGCGGCACCTACGAGGTCTTCTACCGGGAGGCGGTGGAGGACGTCGCCGCGTGGGTGGCCGGCGAGCCGGTGCGGGTGCTGGAGCGGTAGTGCTCACGCGGCGTCGTCGCGGGACAGCCACCCGGCGGCGGCGATGCCCAGGCCGAAGAGCACCGTGCCGGGGATGATCCCGTAGCCCTCCTTGGGCAGCGCCGGGACGAGCAGCGCGCCGACGGTGAGCCCGGCGAACGACAGGCCGACCAGCCGCGGGAACAACCGGTGGCGCACCGCGGCGACGGTCATCAGCGCCGGCCCGATCAGGTTCGACATCCCGGCGATCATCGTGAAGGCGAGGGTCGCCTCCTCGACGTCGGCGAAGCCGTGGTGGTCCATCAGCGGGCGGACGTAGGCCTCCATCAGCGCACCGGCGGGGATGAGCACCAGGCCCAGCCACGAGATGCCGAGGCCGACGAGCCCCACCTTCGAGACGGCGAACCGCCGGGTCAGCACGGTCAGGCCGGCGGCGATGAGCACCGCGCCGATCGCGAAGACCACGTGCGCCACCACCCAGGTGGCGGCGTGCGGTGCGGCGTCGTCGTGCTCCAGCGGGTGCAGCGCGTTGCCGACGGCGAACAGCACGCCACCGGTGGTCAGCACCAGCGCGCGGGTGCGCAGGCTCGGCCGGTGGTCCGGCGCGGGGGAGGGGCCGAGGGTGGGCAGGGGCGAACGGGTGGTCGTCATGGCCCGAACGCTCGCGCCCCGCTCTTGCCGCGCTCCTGTCGTCCACTTATCGTACCGCCGCGACGGCGGCAGGTCGACCGCACGAGGACGACAAGTCGCCCCGGCCAGGGTCCCCCCATGACACCGATCAGCGTGACGCCGCGCTCCGCCGGCGACCCCCGTCCCGACACCCTCGGCATGCGCCTGGCCCACCGCGCCATGCTCCGCGACGCCGCCCGGCTGCCCGCCCTGCTCCAACGGCTGTCCGCGGCTCCCGTCGCACCCGCCCGCGCTCGCGCCGTCGCCGGCTACGTCGAGGACTTCTGCGACTCCATCCACCACCACCACTCCGCCGAGGACGACGTCCTGTGGCCCGTGCTGGCCGCCTCGGCCGGCGCGCACGTCGACCTCGCCGAGCTCAGCGACGACCACGCCGCGCTCGACCCGCTGCTCGACCGCATCCGGGCGGGCGCCGTGCTGTTCCGGACCGCACCGGACGACCAGGACGCCGCCACCGCGCTCGCCGTCGACCTCGGCGAGCTGCGCGACGTGCTCGAGGAGCACATCGCCGACGAGGAGGCCTCCGTGCTCCCGGTCATCGAGGAGCACGTGTCCGTGGCCGACTGGAGGTGCGTCGAGGGCGAGATCCGCACCCGCGCGACGCTCACCTTCGAGGCACCCCGGGTGCTCGCCGTCGTCACCCCCGAGGAGCGCGCCGTCCTGCTCGCCGAGGGCGGGCTCGCGCTGCGGGTGATGGCCGCCGTCCTGTGCCCGCCGTTCCGGCGCCGGGAGCGCCGCGTCTTCGGCGGCTGAGTCAGACGCCGGCGGCGGCGAGCTCGGCGGCGAGCCGCCGCCGCACCTCGGCGGCGTCCCGCCGGTGCCGCTCAGCCGCCGCCGCGTCGCCGAGGGACGCTGCGACGGCGGCCAGGGCGTCGTCCACCGGGCCGACGACGAGCGTGCCGTTGTCCAGCCCCGCGACCCGGCCGGCCCAGGGCAGCAGCTCCGCGTACGCCGCCGCGGCGACCGGGGCGTCGCCGAGCCGGGCGGCCGCCTGCGCCCGGAGCGTCGTCGTCGCCAGCCAGAAGTAGTCGCGCGGGACCGGCCGCCGGGCCGCCCAGGCCGCCCGGGCGTCCGCCTCGCGGCCGGCGTCGAGGAAGGTGATCGTCACGGCGTCGCCCAGCGCCCCGGGCATCGCGGTGCGCAGCCACTCGAAGTCCGCGACCGACCCGCTCAGGTCACCCGCGGCGAACCCGGCCACGAAGCGGCCGATGACGGCCAGCATGCCGCCGTTCATCTGACCTGTCTCGACCAGCCGGGCCGCCAGCTGCTCGTACCGCTCGCGGCCCTCGGCGACGCGCCCGGCCAGCACCAGCAGCGCGCCGGAGTGGATGCCGACCGCGCTCAGCACGTGCCCCAGCTGGCCGCTGCCCGACAGCGCCACCGCGGAGTCGCCGTGCCGCCGCGCGGCGGCGAGCTCGGTGCGCGCCGACGCGGCCAGGAAGAGCAGCCAGTGCGCCACCGCCTGGTGGTCGGTGGCGCCGATCGCGGTGGCGACCGCGAGCAGCTCCTCGGCGTTCTCCTCGCGGACGTCGGCGAGATCGGGCCCGAGCGCGAGGTAGCCCCGCACGTTGAGCGCCGCGCAGAGCAGGCGGCCGTCACCGGGCACCCGCCGGGCCAGCGCCACGGCCGAGGCGCTCGCCCGCTCCGAGCGCTCGTCGTCCACCCCCTCGACCTCGCGGAACAGCGCCACCTCCAGCCGGGCGCGCACGTCGTCGGGGAGGTCCTCGCCGGCCGGGGTCTCCAGCAGTTCCAGCAGCGGCTGCAGCAGCTCGGGGTCCTGCGCGCCGTCGTCGCGCACCGTCCACACCAGCGGCGCGTCCCAGCCGGCCAGCGCCGCGATCCGCAGGTCGCGGCGCCCCACGCGCGCCGCCGCGCGCACGGCCAGCCGCTGCTGCTCGCGGGCGACGACGGCGTTGCCGGCGCGGGCGTGCGCGGCGATGGACGGGAGCAGCAGCGCGAGCAGCGCCTCGTCGCCGCCGGCCCGCGTGCCGGCCAGCTCGTGCATCCGGAGCGCCGAGGCCCACTGCCGGGCCGCGTCGGCGTGCGCACCGAGAGCCTCCGCCGCACGGGCGGCGGCCACCACGAGCGGTACCGCCTCCGCCGCGGTCGCGGGCGAGGCGGCGGCGACGGCGTGGTGGGCGAGGGTCGCCGCGTCCGCGTCGCCCCGTTCGGTGAGCTCCTGCAGCGCGGTGGCGTGCACCCGGGAGCGGCGCAGCAGCGGGGTGTCCTCGTAGAGGGTGTCGCGGACCAGCGCGTGGCTGAACCGGACCCGGCCGGGTGCGGGCTCGTCGAGCAGGCCGGCGAGCACCGCCGTCTCCAGCGCGTCGAGCAGCTCGTCGGGATCCCGGCCGGCGACCGCGGCGAGCAGGTCCACGTCGACCTCGCGGCCGAGCACCGCTGCCTGCCGCAGCGCGGTGACCGCCGGCCCGGGCAGCCGCTCGACCCGTCGTCGCAGCACCTCCCGCACCCCGACGGGCACACCGGCCCGGGCCGCGGACGGGCCCTCCGACACCATCAGCCGCGTCAGCTCGCGGACGAACAGCGGGTTGCCGCCGGTGCGCTCGCGCAGCAGCGCCAGGTCGGCGGCGGAGGCCCCGTCCAGCCCGTACGCCCGCGCGAGCACCGCGACGCCGCCGTCGTCCAGCCCGGCGAGGGAGAGGTGCGCCGCGCTCGCGCCGGCCAGGGCGGCCCGGGTCGCGGCCAGCGCGTCGCCGTCCTCGGTGCTGCGGAAGGTGGCCAGCACCAGCACCGGGGCGCCGGCGAGCTGGTCGACGACCTGGCGGAGCAGCTGCAGGGTGAGCTCGTCGGCGCGGTGGGTGTCGTCGAGGACCACGAGCAGCGGCTGCCCGTCCGCCGCCGCGCGCAGGCGGTCGGCGACGGTGCGGGCCAGCCAGAAGGCGTTCTGCGGCGCGTCGTCCGGGAGCGGGTCGGCGCCGGCGAGGGCGCGGACCACCTCCTGCCAGGGCCAGGCCGGCGGTGCGCCGTCCACCTCCGGGCAGCGGCCCCACGCCACCCGCCACCCGCGCTCCCGCAGCGCCTCGGCCGCCGCCTCGACCAGCGTCGTCTTGCCCGCGCCGGCCTCGCCGCCGATCCAGACGACGCTGCCGGTCGCGACGCCCTCGGCCACGGCGAGCAGCCGGTCCAGCTCGGCCGCGCGACCGACGGCCCGGCGCGGCGCCGGAGCCGGGGGCGCGAGGACGACGGCGCGCGGCGCGGGGGCAGGCGCCACGTCGAGCGACGGCGACTGCTCGAGCACCGCCGCCTCCAGCCGGCGCAGCTCCGGGCCGGGATCGACGCCGAGCTCCTCGGCCAGGTGCTCGCGCACCCGCCGCAGCGCGGCCAGCGCGTCGCCCTGCCGGCCGCTGCGGTACAGCGCGAGCGCCAGCAGCCGCACCGCCCGCTCCCGCGCGGGGGAGTCGTGCACCAGCCGCTCCAGCTCCGGGACGACGGCGGCCGCGTGCCCGAGCTCCAGCTCCGCCTCGGCCCGGCCCTCCCGGGCGACCAGCCGCAGCTCGTCGAGCCGGGCGACCTCCGGGGCGGCCCACGCGGTGTCGGCCACCTCCGCGTACGCCGGGCCGGCCCAGTCGGCCAGCGCCTCCTCGAGCAGCCGCCGGCGTGCGGCCGCGTCTGTCGTGCCGGTCGCCTGCGCGACCCGGTCCTCGAACCGCCACGCGTCCACCCCCTCGCGCGGCAGGTGCAGCGCGTACCCCGGCGGTGCGCTGACCAGCACGCCCGCTGCGGCGCGGCGCTCGCGCGTCGGCTCGAGCGCGCGGCGGAGGTGGGAGACGTGCACCTGCAGCGAGGCGAGCGCCTTGGGCGGCGGCTCGCCCTCCCACAGGTCGTGCGCGATCCGGTCGGTCGGGACGACGGCGCCGCCAGCGGCGACCAGCCGCGCGAGGACCGAGCGCTGCCGCGGCCCGCCCAGCACCGCCGCGGCGCCGTCGACCGTGACCCGCAGCGGGCCGAGCACGGAGACCCGGACCGGGACGAGGGCCATGGCCCGGCAACCTAACCGGCGCGGACCGCTCAGACCAGGAAGCGGTACGCCGTCGAGCCGGGCAGGAGGTGCTCGATGCGCAGCGGGCTGGCCTCGACGCGCTGCAGCAGCCCCGCCAGACCCTCGACCCGGCCCAGCTCGATGCCGGTGAGCGCGGCGCCGGTCTCGCGGTTGTCCCGCTTGACGTACTCGAACCGCACGATGTCGTCGTCCGGGCCGAGCACCTCGTCGAGGAAGCGGCGCAGCGCACCGGGCTCCTGGGGGAACTCGACGAGGAAGTAGTGCTTCAGGCCGCGGTGCACCAGCGAGCGCTCCACCACCTCGGCGTACCGGCTGACGTCGTTGTTGCCGCCGGAGAGCACGCACACGACGGTCTGACCCGGCTGCACCGCGAGCAGCTCGCCGCTCAGCGCCGCCGGGGCCAGCGCGCCCGCGGGCTCGGCGATGATGCCGTCGGTCTGGTACAGGTCGAGCATCTCGGTGCAGATCTGCCCCTCGGGCACGGCGAGCAGCTCCGCCCCCGAGTCGCGGACCAGCGGGTAGGTCACCGCACCGGCCCGCCGCACGGCCGCGCCGTCGACGAAGGTGTCCATCTCGGGCAGGTCGACCGGCCCGCCCGCGGCGAGCGCCGCGGCCATGTTCGCCGCCCCGGCCGGCTCCACGCCGACCAGCCGTGTCGCGGGGCAGTGGGCGCGCAGCCAGGTGCCCGCACCGGCGAGCAGCCCGCCGCCGCCCACCGGCAGGACCACGACGTCCGGGGGCTCGGGCAGCTGCTCGACGATCTCCAGCGCCACCGTCGCCTGCCCGGCCACCGTGGCGAGGGAGTCGAAGGCGGGCACCAGCGTCGCGCCGGTCGTCGCCGCGAACTCCGCCGCCGCGGCCGCCGCCTCGTCGTAGGAGTCGCCGGTGATCACCAGCTCGACCATGTCGCCGCCGAGCGCCGCGATCCGCTCGCGCTTCTGCCGTGGCGTCGTCCCCGGCACGAAGACGCGGCCCCGCACCTGCAGCGCCCGGCACGCGTAGGCCAGGCCCTGCCCGTGGTTGCCGGCGCTGGCGCAGACGACACCGGCCGTGCGCTGCTCGGCGCCGAGCGCGGAGATCATCGTGTACGCGCCGCGGATCTTGTACGAGCGCCCGACCTGCAGGTCCTCGCGCTTGAGCCACACGTCGGCGCCGGTGAGCGCCGAGAGCCGGGCGTTGCGCTGCAGCGGCGTCCGCTCGGCGATGCCCTCCAGCCGGCGGACGGCGTCCTGCACCTGCGCGGTGAACCGATCGGGGGTCAGGACGTCGTGGACCGCAGCGCTCACGCCGCCATCGTCGTCCTCCGCGCGGCGGCCGCGGCACCGGGGTGAGCGGGCTGGTCCCATCGGGTGAGCGGAGGCGGTATCCCTTGAGTGCCCGCCGCACCGGTCCGTAGGAACCTCGAGGCGAACCGGCGAAGGGGGAGGCACCGTGCGGGAGCAGGGGTCCGGCGGCGAGGGGTGGCTGCCCTCCTCGCCGACCGGCCGCGTGCCGCAGTGGGTGCGGGACGAAGCGGCGGGTCGCCCGCCTGACGCCCCGGCGTGGCGCAGCTGGTCGCCGGACGGGGACGTCGTCCCGCTGGGACCACGGCGGAGGAGACGTCGTCCGGGACGGGCGCTCGCGTCGGTGGCCGTGGTCGCGGCGCTCGTGGGCGCCGTGTTCCTCGTCGACGGCACCGGCCTGCTGGGCGGCCGGGTGACACCGTCGGTCGCGGCCGGGCCGTCCCCCGGGTTCGAGGCCGCCGACGAGCCCCTCGGCACACCGCCGGCGGCTCCGGACGGTGGCGGCACGCACGCCTTCGTCGCCCTCCAGCCGGACTCCGACCGGCCGGTCGCCTACGACCCGTGCCGCCCGATCCACTACGTCGTCCGTCCCGACGGCGCGCCCGCCGGCAGCTCGACCCTCCTGGCGGAGGCCTTCGCCCGCGTCACCGAGGTCACCGGCCTGCAGTTCGTCGACGACGGCGCCACCGACGAGCAACCGTCCCCGGAGCGGGAGCGCTACCAGCCCGACCGGTACGGCGACCGCTGGGCGCCGGTGCTGATCACCTGGGAGACCGCGCAGGAGAACCCGGACCTGGTCACCGCGGCCGGGATGGCCGGGAGCTCCTGGCTGTCCTACCCGGGGGAGCCGAGCGTGTACGTGACCGGCACGGTCGTGCTCGACGCGGACGACTTCGTCGAGATGCTGTCGTGGCCGGACGGGTGGGCCGCCGCCCGGGCCGTGGTGCTGCACGAGCTCGGCCACCTGGTGGGCCTGGACCACGTGGACGACCCGACCCAGCTGATGCACCCGGAGGCGGGGGCGGCGCTGGACTTCGCCGCCGGCGACCTGACCGGCCTGGTCCGGCTCGGTCAGGGGGAGTGCGTGCCGGGGCTCTGACCGACGGTCAGTCCGTGAGCAGGCGCAGCTTCGGCTCGGCCCGCAGCCGCTTCTGCAGCTCGACGCGGTGCCGGCCGTCCTCGGAGCGGGTGAACTCCAGGTCGTCGACCAGCGCGTTCATCAGCACCAGCCCGCGACCGGACTCCAGCGGCGAGCCGGCGGGCGCGGAGGTCTGGTCGAAGTCGAAGCCCTGCCCGTCGTCCAGCACGCTGATGTGGCACAGGTCGTCGGTGATGGCGACGTCGACCTGGTACTCCTCGAACTCGCCGGCGTGCTGCACCACGTTCGCGCAAGCCTCGGTGAGCGCCAGCACGATCTCCTCGATCGTCTGCGTCGACACGTCGAGGTGCTCGAGGGCCTGGCGCAGCAGCCCGCGCATCAGGGGGAGGCTGCGGGCGTCACGCGGGAGGCGGACGCTGAACGCGATGTCCATGGCAGGTCTGTCCCCTCGGCACCGATGTCCTACGCTCGACTGACCATCGAGGTGAGAGGGGCGGTGCAGTGCTGTTCGACGTGGAACGGGCCACCGTGGCCGGCCGACCCGCCCTCACCGTACGGGGTGAGCTGGACCTGTCGACGGCCCCACGGCTCGACGCGGCCGCGGAACAGCTGCTGCGCAGCTCCCGCGACTTCGTCGTCGACCTGACGCACACCACCTTCCTCGACTCCTCGGGTGCGCGGACCCTGCTCGGGCTGGCCAAGCAGGCGGAGACCGCCGGCATCGGCATGCACGTCCTCGCGCCGCGGTCCAACGGCCCGGTGCGGCTCACCCTCGACCTGCTCGAGCTGGGCGCCTACATGCAGGTGGTCGCCTCGGCCGGCGAGATCACGCTCCGCCTGGTCGACGGCGACGCCGGTACGTGACCTCCCCGGCGGACGACGAGGTCCTGCAGCGCTGCGCCGACGAGCCGATCGCGGTCCCGGGCGCCGTCCAGCCGCACGGCGCCCTGCTGGCGGTCACCGAGCCCGACCTCGCCGTCGTCGTGGCCTCGGCGAACGCGGCCGAGCTGTTCGGCGGGCCGGTGGCGGCGCTCGCCGACGTCCTGGCCGGCGACGACCTGGCCCGGCTGCACCAGGGCCTGGCCGGCGACCTCGCCGAGCTGAACCCGCTGCGGGTGGCGGTCGGCGACGAGGAGGTCGACCTCGTCGTGCACCGCGCCGACGGGCTGCTGCTCACCGAGTGGGAGCCGGTCGCGGGCGCCGAGCAGGCGGGAGTCGTGTGGCACCGCCGGCTGCCGACCGTGCTGCAGCGGCTCGCGGCGTCCACCACGCTCGAGGAGCTGGGCGAGACCCTCGCCCGTGACGTCCGCGGGGTCACCGGCTTCGATCGCGTGATGGTCTACCGCTTCGACCCCGAGTGGAACGGCGAGGTCATCGCCGAGGCCCGCCGTGAGGACCTCGAGCCCTTCCTCGGCCTGCGCTTCCCGGCCAGCGACATCCCGGCCCAGGCCCGGGCGCTGTACACGACCAACTGGATGCGGCTGATCCCCGACGCCGGGTACGAGCGCGTGCCGCTGGAGCCCGTCCTGCACCCGGGCACCGGCCGCCCGCTCGACCTGTCCGGGGCCATGCTGCGCAGCGTCTCGCCGGTGCACCTCGAGTACCTGGCCAACATGGGCGTCGTCTCCTCGATGTCGATCTCGCTCATCGACCGCGGCCGGCTCTGGGGGCTCATCTCCTGCCACCACTACGCCGGCCCGCACCGCCCCTCGTACGCCGACCGCACCGCCGCGGAGTTCCTCGGCCGCACCGCGTCGCTGCTGCTGCACACCGTCGTCGCCGCCGGCGAGCAGGAGGGCGTCGTCGAGGTCGCCGAGCGCGCCGCCGAGCTCGCCGCCGCCGTCGGCCGCACGCCCCGCGCCCTGGGCGCGGCGCTCACCGAGCAGGACGTCACCGTCCTCGACCTGCTGCCGGCCACCGGTGCGGCGGTCCGGCTGGGTGGGCAGCTCCGGCTGCTGGGGACGACGCCGCCGGCCGACCGGATCCCCGGGCTGGTCGCCGCGCTGCTCGCCGCGGACGTGGAGGCCACCGACGCCGCCGCCCGCGTGGTGCCCACCGCCGCCGACCTCGCCGACTCGGCCAGCGGCGTGCTCGCCGTCCCGGTGGGGGCGGGGGACTTCCTGGCCTGGTTCCGGCCCGAGACGCTGCGCGAGGTGACCTGGGGCGGCAACCCGTACGCCTCGAAGGTCGCGCTCACCGACGACGGGCCGCGGCTGAGCCCGCGCCGCTCGTTCTCCGCGTGGAGCGAGACGGTGCGCGGCACCTCGCGGCCGTGGCGCGCGCACGAGGTCGCCGGCGCCCGCGCGCTGGCCTCCCACCTCGCCGCGGCCACGCTCAACCGCTCCGAGGAGGACAACCGGCTCGCCGGCGCCCTGCAGCGCACGCTGCTGCTCGAGGAGCTGCCCAAGGTGCCCGGCGTGGCCATGGCCGCGCGGTACGTGCCGAGCGCCGAGGACGTCGTGGGCGGCGACTGGTACGACCTCGTGCTGCTGCCGGGTGGCCGGCTCGCCGTCGTCCTCGGGGACGTCGCCGGTCACGGCCTGGCCGCGGCGTCGGTGACCGCCCAGCTCCGGCACGCGCTGCGGGCCCACCTGCTGCGCGCCGCCGGACCGGCCGCGGCGCTGGAGATGATCAACGAGGTCACCGGCGCGCTGCTGCCCGGCGAGATGGCCACGGTCGTCGTCGCCGAGCTGGACCCCGCCACCGGCGAGGTCGTCGTCGCGAGCGCCGGGCACCTGCCCGTGCTGCACGCGCGCGGCGGCGAGGCGGCCTACGTGATGGGCGGCCGCGGGCCGGCGCTCGGGGTGCTGGACGCGCCGACCTACGCCGAGGCCCGGCTCACGCTGGCCGGCGACGACCGGCTGGTGCTGTTCAGCGACGGTCTGGTCGAGCGGGGCCGCGGCGGCCTCGCCGCCGGGCTGGCCCAGCTGCTCGACGCGGTCGCGGCCGGACCGGCCGGGCCGGAGCCGCTGCTGGAGTCCGTGCTGGCCGCGCTCGCGCCGCCCGGCACCGACGACGTGACCGTGCTGGCGCTCGCCCGTACCTGAGTCACAGGCGCCCCATCGCGTGTGGCGTCACGCGTTGTCACCAGTCGATCGCTCTAGGGTTCGGTCCCATGGCCCACCGTGCTCCCCGGCGCGCCCGCCGCTCGGCGATGGCGCTGACCTTCGTCGGCGTGCTCGCGATGACCGGCTGCGACTTCGGCACCTCGACGACGTCGGCCTCGGACGCCGAACCCCTCCCCGTGGCACCCCCGGCGCCGGTGCTCGTGCCGTGGCCGCTCACCGGCGTCGCGGTCGAGGCACCGCCGCAGCGGCCGGCGCTCGCGGTGAAGGTGGAGAACTCCGTGGCCGCCCGCCCGCAGAGCGGCCTGGACGCCGCCGACGTTGTGTGGGAGGAGGTCGTCGAGGGCGGCATCACCCGCTTCGTGGCCGTCTACCACTCGACGCTGCCCCCGGAGATCGGCCCGATCCGCTCGGTGCGCCCCATGGACGCCGCCATCGCCGGGCCGCTGCACGGGCTGTTCGCCTTCTCCGGCGGCGGGCCGGACTTCGTGCGGGCCATCGCGGACGCCGGGATGCAGGTGCTCAGCCAGGACGCCGGCGCCGACGGGTTCTTCCGGTTGCCCACCCGTTCCGCCCCGCACAACGTCTACGCCGACCCCGCGGCGTTCCTCGCCCAGGCCGACGCCGGGCACCAGGCGCCGCCGACCGGCGAGTTCACGTTCGCACCCGCGGGCCAGCCCGCGACCGCCGTGGCGCTGGGCGCACCGACCGCGCTGGTGCAGCTCAAGCTGGGCAGCGGCCGCCCCAGCTGGACGTGGAGCCTGCCCGACGACGGCTGGCTGCGCGCCGAGGGCACGACGCCGGCCACCGGTGCCGACGGCGCGCGGCTGCGCGCGACCAACGTCGTCGTCCTGCGCGTCGACGTCGTCAACACCGCCTTCCGCGACCCGGCCGGCAACCCGGTGCCCGAGACGAAGATGGTCGGCGGGGGAGAGGCGCTCGTCGCCAGCGGCGGCAGCACGATCGCGGCCACCTGGTCGAAGGCGTCGGAGACCGCACCCGTCGTCCTCACCGGCCCCGGCGGCGCGCCGGTGCAGCTGGCGCCGGGGACGACCTGGGTCGAGCTCGTCCCCAAGAACGGCGGCGCGGTCACCCTCGGCTGAGGCGGGTGCGAGACTGCGCCCGTGGTCTCCCCCCAGGCGCTGAGCGAGGCCGACCGCCGGGTGGTCGCGGCGTGGGCCGCGGACTGCGCCGAGCGCGTGCTGCCCCTGGCCGAGGCGGAGGCTCCGGACGACGACCGGGCGCGGGACGCCATCGCCCGGGCCCGGGCCTTCGCGCGGGGTGAGCTCCGCGCCGCCGACGAGATCCGCCGCCGCTTCGAGGCCGGCCGCGCGGCGTCCGCCGTCACGACGCCGGCCGCCAAGGCCGCGGTCCGCGCCGCCGCGCAGGCCTCCGGCGTCGCGCACATGGGTGCCCACGCCCTCGGGGCGGCCGCGTACGCGGCGCGGGCGGCGGGGCTCGCGGCGGCGGACCCCGACGACGCCGTCCACCGGGAGGTGCGCTGGCAGCTCGCGCGCCTGGACGCGGGGACCCGCTCGGCGCTGCGGTCGCTACCCCCGGTGGGGGAGGACTCGTCCGGCCCCCTCGGCGCGGGCCTGCTCGCCTCCGGCGCGCTGGGGGCCGTCGTCCGCGAGCTCCAGGCCGGCATCGCGGCCGGTTGACCTGCGGCGGGTCGACCGGTCCGGGAGGGCCGGAGCGAGCCGGCTCACCTCCCGGACCGGGGGTCGGTGCGGGCTAGACGCCCCGCACGAAGGCGGCCAGCTGCTCGGCGAAGGCCTCGGGGAACTCCTCGTGCGCGAAGTCGGTGCCGCCCGGGATGTGGTGCAGCCGGGCGTGCGGCAGCGCGGCGGTGACGACGTCGTCCATCCGCGCCACCAGGTCCCGGTCGCCGTGCAGCAGCAGGGTGGGGACGGCGCTGATCGCGGGGACGTCGACGGCGTGGCCGAACACCGCGCGGTAGCCCGGCCCGTAGTCCGGGCCCACGCTCAGGTACTCGACGACCTGCCGGTCCGCGCTCTCCAGCCCGATGTCGGGGTAGAGGTCGTGGATGCGGGTCCAGATCTTCGCCAGGTGGCTGCCGTCGGCCGCGGGGGTGTAACCGGGCGCCCACGAGCGCATCTTCTCGGCGCGCTCCGCGTCGGAGTACAGCGGCAGCCCCTGGAGCACCAGGCCGGCGGTCCGCCCGGGCTGCTGGCGCGCGGCGTCCGCGGCGATCACCGCGCCGGTGTGCTGGCCCAGCAGCACCACGCGGCCCAGCCCCAGCGCGTCGGCGACGGCCCACGCGGCGTGCGCGTACTCCGGGATCGACCACTCCGCCGGCGGCGCGTCGGACATGCCGTAGCCCGCCGTGTCCACCGCGACCGCCCGCACCCCGCGCCCGGCGAGCAGCGGCAGCACCGGCTCGTACGTCGCCGACGACAGCGGCGACTGGTGGAGCATCAGCACCGTCGGCGCCCCGGAGTCCCCGGCGGTCCGGTAGTGCGCCTGCCCCCACGGGACGGCGACGTACCCGCGGGTCGAGCCACCCGTGAGACCGGTCACCGGCCGGGCACCGCCACGACGCCGGTGATCACGAGGTCGTTCCACACCAGCTGCTCGCGGATCAGGCCGTCGGCGCCGACCACGAAGAAGTCGACGTAGCGGATGCCCTCGAACGGGCTGCCGTCCAGCGCCTCGCCGTACAGGGTGCCGATCGAGGTGACCGTGGTCTGCCCGTCGATCTCGCCGACCGCGAACCGGGTGCGGCGCTTGCGCACCCAGCGGTACTTGCCGCCGGACGCGGCCACCAGCTCCGCCAGCGAGCCGAATACCTCGCCGCCCGGGAACTCCAGGCGGACGTCGGGGGAGAGGTAGCGGCCGGCCGCCTCGAGGTCGCGGTCCTCGCACAGCTGGAGGTAGGTGTCGACCAGCTCGGCGGGGTGCGCCGCCATCAGGCGTTCTTCCGGTGCAGCGTGGCCTCCCACTGCTCGCGCAGCGGGTGCTCGGCCGGGCCGTCCTCGGTGATGATCCGCAGCAGCCGCTCGAGCAGCTGGTCGCGCGTCGTGTCGAGCACCTCCTGGTCCCGGGTGCCGGGCTCGAAGGAGTCGACCGCACCGGCCTCCAGGACCCCGTTGCGGACCAGCAGCAGCTCCAGGGCGCGCACCCGCTGGGTGGCGATGTGCACCTCGGTGCCCAGCTGCAGGACCAGGTCGACGAGCTTGGCGACGTGGGGGGTGCCGAAGTAGTCGTACTCGGGGGTGCTCACGCGGCGTCCTCCGTACCCGCGTCGGCCTGCTCGGCCGGCTTGGTCGCCGACAGCACCGCCCAGGGGAAGTGCCACTCGCGGCGGACGCCCCAGCCGGCCGGGCGCAGGCCCTCGGCCCGCTCGTCGAACGGCGTCCAGGCGGCGCCGACCAGGCCGTTGCGCTCGCAGGCGGCGAGGACGTCGGTGGCGAACAGCGCCCGGAAGTAGGGCTCGTTGTTGCGCTCTGCGTGCTCGTAGACGGTGGCGTCGCGGACCGGGTCGCCGGTCAGCTGGAACTCCAGGAAGCGCAGCTCGCCGCCGGGCTTGAGCAGCCGGGCCGCCTCGGCGACGACCTGCTCGATCGCCTCGCCGGGCATCTCGTGCAGCACCATCGTGCCGGTGACCAGGTCGCACGACGCCGTCTCCAGGCCGGTGTGCTGCGCGTCGGCCTGGCGGTAGGCGATGGACAGCTGCTCGTCCTCGGCCTCGGCGTGGGCCAGCCGCAGGCCGGGGGCGGCCAGGTCCAGGCCGATCACCTCAGCCCCGGGGTAGCGGCCCACCAGCGGGCGGGTGCTCTTGCCGAACCCGCAGCCGACGTCGACGACGCGGGTCGCGCCCGGGATCTCCGGGCAGGCGGTCTCGGCGAACAGCCGGTGGAACTTGTAGCCGTCGTTGTCGCGGAGCATGACCACCCGCGCGCCCATCTCGTAGACGTAGGCCGACATGTCGTCGGAGAAGAAGCTGCCGGGCTGCACGTGGATGTCGTAGTCGGTGTACCAACCGGGGAGGGTGACGTCCTCGTCGAGCTCGAGGGTGCCGGCGCCCTGCAGCGGCACCTGCTCCAGCTCGTGCAGCAGCTCGTCGCGGCGGCGGACGACGGAGTCACCGGCCAGACGCCACAGCATCTTCTGCTGCGCGCGCTCCAGGTGGCTGAACCACGGGTAGGTCGGCAGCGCGTGCAGCGGGCCCTCGACCTCCTCGACCGAGCCGGCCGGCGCGCCCGAGGCCTCGAACTCGGCGGTGAGCGTCGGGTAGACGGTGTCCGCCCAGCGCTTGCGCAGGGCCAGCACGAAGTCGATGGCGGACCGCTCGTCGAGCGTCAGCCGGTTCTCGATGTCGAGCACTGTTCCTCCGCGGAGCTCGGGCGCCTCGGTGTCCCGGACGGGGTGGCTCGGACGAATGGCTGACCATTCCGTTCGGCTCAGCGGAACACCGTTCCCTGCGCTGTGGAAGCAGTCTTTCCACGGCCGCGGAGCTTGTCAAGAGCCGATCCGCAAGGCGTGAAACCGCAGGTCAGCGGCCTGTTCGCCACACGGCGCGCCGCCATTGTTCGGCCCAGCGGAACGGTGCGGATGCCATTCCCGGAAATGGACATCTGCCCGTAACAGAACGCCGCTCAGCGCGCCCGGCCGACGACCTCCCGGGCGGCGCGCGCCACCGCCTCGTCGATGAACCGGCCGTCGGCGGTGAGCGCGACGCCGGCCGCCTGCTCCTGCGCCGCGGCCAGCCGGTCGAGCACGTCGCGGGCCGCGGCGAGCTGCTCGGCCGACGGTGTGAACGCCTCGTTCACCACGGCCACCTGGTCGGGGTGGATCGCCGTGCGCGCGCGGAACCCCTGGCGGAGCAGCAGCGCCGTGGTGCGCACCAGCCGGTCGGCGTCGCGGATGGCCGTCTCCACGGGGCCGACCGGCGGGAGGATGCCCGCGGCGGCCGAGGCGACCACGATCCGCGAACGCAAGGGCCACAGTTCCTCGCGGTCCGGGCCGGGCTGCAGGCCCAGCTCGCCCACCAGGTCGGCCTCGCCGAGCCCCAGCCGGACCACGCGCGAGGCGGCGGCGACCTGCTCGGCCGCCACCAGCCCGCGCGCGCTCTCGATCAGCGCGAGCACCGGCACCGAGCGGGCGGGCACGCCGGACTCCGCCTCGGCCGACGCCAGCGCCCGGTCCAGCTCCGCGAGCAGTCCGGGCTCCGCCTTGGGCAGCACGATCCCGGACAGCCGCTTCCCGACGACGGCGGCGACGTCGTCGGCCACCGACTCCGCGTCGATCCGCACCCACCACTGCGGCCCCTCCGGCGCCCCGGCCAGGAACGTGCGCACGTGCTCGCGCGCCGCGGCCTTGGCCGGGGTCGGGACGGCGTCCTCCAGGTCGAGGATCAGCGCGTCCGCGCCCCGGCCGGCGGCCGAGGCCATCCGGTCGGGACGGTCGCCGGGGACGTAGAGGTAGCTGCGCGGCGCGGTCATGCCGGGGGCTGCTCGCCCGTCGGGCGGAACAGGTAGCGGCCGGCCGGCTCGCCGACGAGCTTGCCGTCCTCGAGGATCTGCTGCCCGCGCAGGAAGGTGTCGGTGACCGCGGCGGTCAGCTCGAAGCCCTCGAACGGCGTGTACTCCTGCGTCGACAGCGAGTCCTCGGCGCGCACGGTCCAGGTGCGGTCGGGGTCGACGAGGGCGAAGTCGGCGTCCAGGCCCTCGATGATCGCGCCCTTGGTCGGCAGGCCGAAGCGCTGCGCCGGGTTCCAGGAGATCAGCTCGGCGATCCGCGAGTAGGAGAGCCCGCGCTTGCTGCCCTCGCTGACCATGCCCGGCAGCAGGTACTCGGCGCCGCCGAAGCCGGACTTCGCCACGAACACGTCCTCGCGCGGCTCGCCGAACTTCACCTCGTCGCGGCAGCAGGCGTGGTCGCTGACCACCCAGCTGACGTTGCCCTCCAGCACGTGCTCCCACAGCGCCTCGACGTCCTCGCGCGGGCGCAGCGGCGGGTTGACCTTGCCGCCGATGCCCGAGGCGGTGTCGATGTCGGCGAGCAGGTGGCCGACGGTGACCTCGCGGCGGAAGTCGATGTGCGGGAAGGCCGTCGCCATGCGCATCGCGGCGTCCATGGCCTTGGCGCCGGAGAGGTGCAGCAGGTTGATCGTCGGCAGGCCGGTCTCGTGCGCGAGGTAGGAGGCGATGCTGACGGCCAGGCCCTCGGAGTGCGGCGGGCGCGAGGCCGAGTAGGCGGCCAGGCCGGTGAGGGTGCCCTCCTCCTCGACCATCTTCGTGTACGCGCTCATGATCTCGGCGGTCTCGCAGTGCAGGGACAGCGAGATCTGGTCGGCCAGCTCGGGGAACTCCTCGCGGGCCTTCTGCACGCCGCGCATGACGAACTCGAAGTGCGCGAAGTCGTACCGCTCGCCCTCGGGTGTCATGAGGAACGAGCTCTGGTCGGTGGACCGGCCGTGCAGCCCGTGGCTGCCGTAGAACATGAAGATCTTGAACGAGGTGACGCCGTGGTCGCGGACCAGCGACGGGATCTCCTCGATGTGCTGCTTCATCATCGGGGCCAGGTGGAAGGCGTAGTCGACGTAGGCGCGGCCCTCGGAGGCCTGCAGGACCTCGGGGAAGAAGTCCGCGTACGGGCCGCCCTTGTTCAGGTAGTACTGGCCGGTGCGCATGTAGGTGATGCCGGTGGTCACGCCACCCTGCGCCGACGCGCGGCTCTCGCTGGCGGTGTCCTCGGACAGCGGGTTGTAGATGCCCCAGTGCTGGTGGGCGTCGACGACGCCGGGGAAGGCCAGCTTGCCGCCGCCGTCGACGACGGTGCGCGCCTCGGCCGGGTCGATGCCGGGGGCGACCTTCGCGATCTTCCCGTCGGTGACGGCGATGTCGGCGGTCTCCGGCTCGGGGCGGTCGTGGCGGACCACGCGGACGTTCTGGACCAACAGGTCGTAGCTCACTGAGGTGCCTCCTGCTCGTTCGGGATGTGGGGGGTCAGCCGGCGGAGGTGAACCGGCGCAGCGGCGCCAGCACGGCGGCGACGTCGTCGGTGCGGTCGAGGTGCAGCACGGACTCCTGCACCCGGCGCGCGGCGTCGTCGTCCAGCCGGCCGGCGACGTTCTCCTGGAACTTGACGGTCAGCTCGGCGTCGGACAGCGG
Source organism: Blastococcus sp. SYSU D01042 (assembly GCF_054050515.1). Taxonomy (NCBI): domain Bacteria; kingdom Bacillati; phylum Actinomycetota; class Actinomycetes; order Geodermatophilales; family Geodermatophilaceae; genus Blastococcus; species Blastococcus sp. SYSU D01042. The sequence goes on from NZ_JBJGZM010000005.1 coordinate 274,302, forward strand.
GTTTTGCGGTCCGCCGCGGTTGACCAGGACCTCCTCGGTCCAGTCCTGGCCGTCGTCGGTGCGGAGGGTGACGACGGCGGGGAACTGCATCGGGAAGATCTCGTCGCACCGTGCGTCGCCGGTGACGTCGACGCGGGCCATGAGCGACCGGCGGAACGGGTCGGTGGCCAGCTCGTCGGTGTAGTCCGACAGCCCGACGCCCAACCCGGAGCCGCCGATCAGCCCGGCGACGACGGCGTACGGCCCGCTGAACTGGGCCTGGTAGCCGGTCTCCGGGGTGCGCTTGCCCTCGATCGGGTCGCCGATGGTGCGGACGACGGCGGTCGGCACGCGCAGCTCGATGCGCTCGATCCGCTCGAGCTCGACCCCGCGGGCGCGCAGCGCCCGGCCGGCGTCGACGGCGGCGTGGGTGAAGTGGTTGGCCGGGTAGGGCTTGAAGAAGATGCCCGGCACCGCCCACTCCGCGCCCAGGCCGTCGGTGACCTGGGCGAGGTCGACCTGGTCGCGCAGGAACGCCTCGAAGAAGCCGAACCGGCCCTCGAGCACCGTCGGCGGGCCGGTGAACCCGTGCCGCACCAGCTGCGCGGCGGTGACCGCCGAGTGCGCGGCCCAGCCGCAGTGCAGCCGCTTGACGGTGCCACCGGTGCGGTTGGCCTCGATGATCCCGGCGGCGAAGGAGGCGGTGATGCCCAGCGCGTTCGCGACGCCCTCGGCGCCGGTGCCCAGCAGCAGCGCGGCGGCGGCCGAGGCGCCCATCGCGCCGGTGATCGAGGTGGCGTGCTGGCCGTGCTCGAAGAAGACCGAGTTGCCCAGCTCCGCGTCGTAGCCGGCCATGCCCAGCCGGACGGCGATCTCCAGGCCGACCGCGATCGCCGCGACGGTCTGCTCGCCGGTGGCCCCGCCGGCCTCGGCCGCCGCCAGGGCGGCCGGCACGACGCTGGCGCTCGGGTGCAGCACCGAGGGCAGGTGGGTGTCGTCGTAGTCCAGCGAGTGGGCGAGCACTCCGTTGAGGAACGCGGCCTGGGCGGCGGGCAGCGGCTCGGCCACCCCGACGCCGGTCGCCTGGCCGTTGCCGCCCTGCTCGAGCACGAACGCGACGGCGCCGGCGCTGGTGGGCAGCCGGTGCGCGGCGACGCACAGGCCGACGACGTCGAGGACGCGCTGCCGGACGCTCGCGGCGACGTCGTGGGGGACACCGGAGGTGTACGAGTGCTCGGCGAAGGCGGCCAGCTGCTGCGCGAGGGTCTGCTCCGCGACGGACTGCTCAGCCACGCGTGACCACCGCCAGCGGGCGCACCGGCGAGCCGGTCGCACCGAAGATCGGCAGCGGGGAGAGCACGAACATGAACTCGTGCACGCCGTCGGCGGCCAGCTCCTCCAGCGCCATCGCCTCGACGATGTAGATGCCGTTCTCGACCAGCAGCACCCGGTGGGCCGGCAGCACGCTGTGCCCGGCGCCCGGGTGCAGGCACTCGAAGGCGATGGTGTCCGCGCCCACCGCGTGCGCGCCCCGCCCGGCCAGCCAGGTCGCGCCGGCCTCGCCGACGCCGGGGACCCCGCTCGCCCCGCCGATGTAGACGTTCCGGTCGGGGTCGGCGAAGTGCCGGCCCCAGCCGCTGCGGATCAGCACGACGTCGCCCGGCCGCACCGGAGTGCCCTGGCGCTCCTCGGCCGCCTCCAGGTCGGCCGGGGTGATCTCGTACCCGGGCGCGCAGCCCTCCTGGGTGCCCAGCGCAGCCGGGACGTCGAGCAGCACGCCGCGCCGGATCATCGGCTCGATGGTGTGCACGCCGTGCTCGACGTACTTGCCGCCGACGCCGGCCTCCGCGGCGTCGGCGCCGCCGTGCAGCCTCCCGTCCTGCGAGACGTGCGCGAGGGCGTCGATGTGGGTGCCCACGTGCGTGCCCATGGTGATCATGTCGTTCGCGGCCGAGCCGCCGTCGGGGCGGACCATGTCGCCGTGCCGCCGCGGCAGCGTGTGCCAGAAGGCCGGGTGGTTCGGCGACTGGGGCATGCCGACGGTGAGCGGCCGGCCCAGGTCGTACGTGCGCAGCGTGCCGGTGAGGGCCTGCAGCAGCGGGTCGGTGGTGGTGCTGGTGGTCACGGGAGACGTCCCTCAGGGGTCAGGGGGGGGGCGAGCGGGGGAACGGGGCAGGTCAGGCGAGGACCTGCCGGGCGCGCAGGTCGGCCACCGCCTCGGCGTCGTAGCCGAGCTCGGCGAGGACGTCGTCGGTGTCGGCGCCCAGCGGCCGGCCGGGGAAGCGGATGGACCCGGGCGTCCCGGACATCCGCCACATCACGTTGTGCATGAGGACCTCGCCGAGGTCGTCGTCCGGCACGGTCGTGAGCATCTCCGTGGCGCGCACGTGCTCGTCCTCGACCAGGTCCTGCGCGGTGTAGATCGGGGCGATGGCCGCACCGGCCTCCTCGAAGGCGCGCACGACCTCCTCGCGGGTGCGCTCGGCGATCCAGCCGCCGACCATGTCGTCGAGCAGGTCGGCGTGCTCGGCGCGCTCGCCGCCGGAGCGGAACCACGGCTCGTCGATGACCTCCGGGTGCCCGACCAGCCGCATGACCCGCTCGGCGATCACCTGGGCGCTGGTGGAGACCGCGACCCAGCTGTCGTCCTTGGTGCGGTAGGTGTTGCGCGGCGCGTTGTTGGTCGACCGGTTGCCGTGCCGGGTGCCGACCTCGCCCAGCTGCTGGAAGTTGGTCGGCCCCGGACCGACGGCGGCCATGATCGGCTCGAGCAGGCTCATGTCGATCACCTGGCCCTTGCCACCGTTGGTGTGCCGGGCGAGCAGCGCCATCGAGGCCGCCGAGGACGCCGCGATCCCGCAGATGCTGTCGGCGAGGCCGAAGGCGGGCAGGGTCGGCGGACCGTCGGCCTGCCCGGTCAGGTGGGCGAACCCGCTCATCGCCTCGGCCAGGGTGCCGAAGCCGGGTCGCGCGGAGTACGGGCCGGTCTGGCCGAACCCGGTGATGCGCACCAGGACCAGACCGGGGTTGACTGCGTGCAGCTGCTCGGGGCCCACGCCCCAGCGCTCCAGCGTGCCGGGGCGGAAGTTCTCGACGACCACGTCGGCGGTCGCGGCCAGCTCGAGGAAGACCTCGGCGCCGGCCGGCGCGGACAGCGACAGGCCGATCGTCCGCTTGTTGCGGGAGATCTCCTTCCACCACAGCGGGACGCCGTCCTTCGCGCGGCCGTGGCCCCGCATGCTGTCCCCGGCGACCGGGTGCTCGATCTTGATGACCTCGGCGCCGAAGTCGCCGAGGATCTGGGCGCACAGCGGGCCGGCCAGGATGGTGGAGACGTCGACGACGCGGAGTCCGGTCAACGGTCCTTCGGGCACGTTCTCCTCCACTTCGGTCACGTGCGGGTGCTCGTGGCGTGCGGTTCGCGGTAGCCGATCTCCAGGCTGATGGCGGCGGCCACCTCCACGAGCAGCTCGCCGTGGGAGGTGAAGGCCTCGGGGGTGAACCGGTCCAGCGGGCCGCAGACCGAGATCGAGCCCCACACGTCGCCGCTGGCGCTGCGCACGGCCGCGGCGACGCTGCCGGCACCGGGCTGGCGCTCGCCGGTGCTGATCGCGTAGCCCAGCCGCCGCACGCGGGCGAGCTCGGTCCGGAGCGCGTCGACGTCGACGATGGTCGCGGCGGTGACCCGCTCCAGCGACGCCGAGGCCAGGTACTCCTCGACCTGGTCCTCGGGCAGCGCGGCGAGGATCGCCTTGGACGACGAGCCGGCGTGCAGCGCGTGGCTGGTGCCCAGCGGCACCGCCATCCGGATCTCCCGGGGGGAGAGCACCTGGTCGACGTAGACGCGGGTCCAGCCCTGCCGCGCCGAGAGCGTCGCGGTCTCCTGCGTCTGCGCGACCAGCTGCTCCAGGTAGGGCCGGGTCACCCGGGTGACGTCCAGCGAGCGCAGCGCCGCCAGCCCCACCTTGAGCGCGCCGGGACCGAGCCCGTAGAGCTTGGTGCGGTCGTCGAACCCCAGGAAGCCCGCGGTCACCAGCTCCTTGAGGATGCGGTGCGCCACCGCCTTCGGGTAGTCCAGCGCCCGCGCGACCGTGGAGACGCCGAGGGTCTCCGGCGCCCGCTCGGCGAGCAGCTCGATGACCGCCATCGCCCGGGCCAGGCCCGAGCGGGGGCCGGTCTCGTCGGGAGCGCCCATCGCCGGCGTCCCGTCGTCCTCGTGGGTGCTCACTGCCGGCCGGTCGCCTGCAGCGTGAGCGGCACGTTGCCCCGGACCGCGTTGGCGTAGGGGCACAGCGTCTCGGCGACCGCGACGGCGCGCTCGAGGTCGGCCTGCGGGCAGTCCGGCGCCTGGACGTCGAGGGCGACGGTGAGGGCGTACCGGCCCGCGGGGGTGGCGGTGAGCGAGACCGACGCGGTGGTCGACGTCGTCCCGACCCTGATCCGCTCGCGCCGGGCGGCGACGCCCAGGGCGCTGTCGAAGCAGGCGGCGAACCCGGCGGCGAAGAGCTCCTCGGGGTCGGTGCCGGCGTCCTCGGTGCCACGCTCGGCCGGCCGGGCCAGCTCCACCTGCAGCGTGCCGGTCTCGGACTTGGCGGATCCGCCGCGGCCGCCGGTCACGGCCACGCGCGCCGTGTGGAGCACGTCGGCCTGGGCCGGGTCTGTGCTGGTCACGAAAGGGTCCTCTCGGAAGGGGGGTGGGGCTCAGGAGATGGTCACGCCGCCGTCGACGAAGACGGTCTGGCCGGTGACCATGCTCGCGGCCGGGCTGAGCAGGTAGGTGACGGTGTCGGCGACGTCCTGGGACTCGGCCATCCGGCCCAGCGGGATGCTGGCCATCTTGTCGGCCATGTACGCCGGGTCGGACCGGACGTCGGCGGTCATGTCGGTCGGCACGATGGTCGGGCCGACCGCGTTGACGCGGATGCCGTCGGGCGCCCACTCCAGGGCCAGGACGCGGGCCAGGTGCATGACGCCGGCCTTGCTCACGCAGTAGGCGACGGTGTTGAGCACCGCGATGTGGCCGTTGGTCGAGCCGATGTTCACCACGCTGCCCGAGGTGGAGCGCAGCGCCGGGTACGCCGCCCGGGACATCCGGAAGGTGCCGGTCAGGTTGACGTCCAGGACGGTCGTGAACTCCTCGGGGGAGGTCTCGGCCGCCGAGCCGCGCCGCACGATGCCGGCGTTGTTCACCAGGTGGTCCAGCTGCCCGTGGGTGTCGAGCACCTCGGCGACCAGCGCCCGGCAGGACTCGTCGGAGCGCACGTCGACGGAGTGCCGGCTGTGCGCACCGCCGTCCAGCGTCGACTCCCAGGAGTCCAGCGGGAGCACGTCGGCCTGGGCGACCGTGGCGCCGCGCTCGGCGAGCGTGGCGGCGATGACCGCGCCGATCCCACGAGCCGCGCCCGTGACGAGGGCGACGCGGCCGTCGAAGCGGTTCGGGTCCTGGCGTCCGCTCACGCGCCGATCACCCGGTTCTCCTCGGCCCAGAACGCGATCTTGCGCTGCGCGAACCGGATCGTGAGGTGGGCGAGCATGCCCATCAGCGACAGGACGACGAGGACGGCGAACATGCCGGCGATGTCGAAGTTGTAGTTCGTCTGGAGCAGCAGGTAGCCCAGGCCCTCCTGCGCACCGATGAACTCACCGACGACCGCGCCGAGGATCGCGAACACGATGCCGATGTCCAGCCCGGCGAAGATGAACGGCAGGGCGGTGGGCAGCCGGACCATGCGGAAGATCTGCGACCGGCTGGCGCCGAAGACCGTGAGCATCTGGATCCGGTCGGAGTCCGCCGAGCGCAGGCCCTCGATGACGTTGATGAGGATCGGGAAGAACGAGATGACCGCGGCCATCACGATCTTGCTGGTCAGGCCGAAGCCGAACCACACGACGAACAGCGGCGCGAGGGCCACCTTGGGCACCGTCTGGAAGGCGACGATGTAGGGCATCAGCGTCTTCTCGAGGATCGGCACCTGCGAGATCAGCGTGCCCAGGGTGAGCGCGACGGTCACGCCGATCGCGAACCCGACGAGGGTCTCCTGGGCGGTCACCCAGAAGTGCCCCCAGAACAGGTCGTTGGTGAGCTGGTTCCAGAGCGACTCGGCGATCGCGCTGGGCGGGGGGAGGACGAACTCGTCGACGTCGAAGAGGTCGACGCCGAACTCCCAGATGGCGATGACGAGGACGAAGACGGCGGGGACCATCCAGAGCTCGGGGCGCTCGCGGAGGTCCCACCGGCCGCGGTCCTTCTGCCTCACCGGAGGAGGGGCGGCCGGGGCGGAGCGGTCGCGGCCCTCGACGGCGGCGGTGCTGGTGTCGGTCATGGCGGGTCCCTCAGTCGATGACGCTGGCGGCGTTGAAGTGCTGGCGGATCCGGCTGACGTACACGCCGGCCCGGTCGGTGTTCATGACCGACAGGTCGCGCGGCCGGGGGAGGTCGATGTCGATGACCTCGGTGATCCGGCCGGGACGGGGGCTCATGACGATGACCCGGTCGGAGAGGAAGACCGCCTCGGGGATCGAGTGGGTGACCAGCACGATCGTGGCGGCCTTCTCCTGCCAGATGCGGAGCAGCTCGACGTTCATGTACTCGCGCGTCATGGCGTCCAGCGCGCCGAACGGCTCGTCCATGAGCAGCACGGCCGGGTCGTGCACCAGCGCGCGGCAGATGCCGGCGCGCTGCTGCATGCCGCCGCTGAGCTCGTAGGGGTACTTGTCCTCGAAGCCCTGGAGACCGACCATCTCGATCAGCTCCATGGCCTTGTCGCGGTGCTTGCCCTTGTCCAGCTTCTGGATCTCGACGGGCACCATGACGTTCTCGAGGATGGTGCGCCAGGGCAGCAGGGTCGCCGCCTGGAAGACCATCCCGACCTCCGGCAGCGGCTTGGTGACCGCGTGCCCCGCGATGCTGACCTCCCCCTCCGACTTGGGGATGAGCCCGGCCAGGATCTTCAGCAGCGTGGTCTTGCCGCAGCCGGACGGACCGACCACGGAGATGAACTCCCCGCGGCGGACCTGGAAGTCGATGTCCGAGAGCGCGTGCGTGGGCTCGGACTTCCGCGGCCGGTAGTACTTGTGCAGTCCGGCGACGTCGATCCAGTCGGCCGCGTCGGGGCCGGTGGTCGACCGGCCGTCGGCCAGTACGGGCTGGGTAGCCACAGTGCTGCTCCTCCTGAGTGGTTGGGGTGGGGGAGGTCAGATCGCGGTCAGGTCAGGGCGTCCAGTCGGCTGCCTGCTGCAGGACGGCGTCGGCGTCGAAGTCGTTGGCGGCCTCGAGCAGGCTGTCGTCCCAGACGCGGTCGAGCTCGATCTCCTCGCGGATCTGCCCGGCGTCGACGGTGTAGGCCTGGGTCTTCTCCCACTCCTCGTCGCTGATGGCGCCCCAGTCCGACCAGTCGGCCGGCTCGCCCTCGGCGGGGGTGGCGCTCTCCAGCCAGGCGGTCAGGCTGGCGACGTCGGACTCCAGGCGGGACTCGATCGGCGCACCGGCGAGGATCGAGGGGAAGGTCTCGTAGCCCATGCGCATCGCGGCCTCGGGGTTGGCGGCGGCGAAGAGCATCGACTTGTAGGCGGCGCGCAGGAAGCGCTCGTAGACCTCGGGGTCCTCCTCGATCGCGTTGTTCGACGCGGCGAAGGTCAGCGACCGGATGCCGTCGAACATGTCGGGGTTGTCGAGGTACTCGAGCTCGGTGCCGGAGTTCTCGATGACGGTGTAGGCCTGGCCGTAGAGGGCGAGCGCGTCGACGTCGCCACCGGTGAGGGCGGCCGCGGCCTGCGCCCCGACGCCCACCGGGAGCAGCTCGACGTCGGAGTCGGGCTCCAGACCGGCGTCGCGGATGAAGGCGCGGGCGTAGGGGGCGCTGCCGGAGGCCAGCGAGATGACGCCGAGCTTCTTGCCCTCGAGGTCCTCGCCGGAGGTGATGTCGCTGCCGGGCAGGGTGGCGATCTGCCACGGCCAGTTCTGCACCAGGCCGCCGACGGCCTTGACCGGGACGTTGCTCTGGATGCCGGCGAGGATCGAGCCCGCGTCGGCCGGGGTGATGTCGCCGTTGCCGCCGGCGACGGCCTGCACGGCGGCGACGGAGCCGTCGGCGTTGACGGTGTCGACGGTGAGGTTCTCCTCCTCGAAGTACCCCATCTGCTCGCCGACGGCGACGACGGCCACCTCCTCCTTGGGGGAGGTCACGGCGGAGGCGATGACGAAGGTGAGCTCCGCAGGGCTCGACGAGCCGCTGTCGCCGCCCGACGCGTTGTTGCTGCTGCTGCCGGCCTCGTCGTCGCTGCCGCAACCGGCGAGCAGCAGGGCGCCGGCCAGGCCGGCCGCCGTCAACCGCAAGGACTTCCTCATGTCTCGTTCCTCAGCTCTCGGTGCTGGCCGACTCGGGTGAGGCGGCTCGGGGTGCTGCCCGGGGCCCGGACGGTTCCGGCCCCGGTCCGGGGGGTCAGTACGTGAGCCGGACCAGGCGTGCTTCCGGCGTCTCCTCGCGGCCCAGGAAGGCGCCGGCGATGCGGCCCTCGTAGACCGCCTCGGTGGCGGTGCGGGGTGCGTTGGCGTCGCCGACCAGGTGGACGCGGGGTCCGCCGTCGTCGGCGTCCAGCGCCCGGTACAGCTCGTCGGCGGCGGCGGGGAGGCCGACGTCGACGACCAGCGCGACGTCCTCGAGCTCGCTGGTGTCGCCGCTGAGGGTGTCGGTGAGCGTGACCCGGCCCGGGCCGGTGACGGCCGCGGTGCGCATCAGGTGGGCGCGCACGCCGAGGTCGCGCAGTCGGGGCACCAGGGCCAGCTTCGAGTAGGTGGTGATGCGGGCGGCCAGCGACGCGGTGGGGGAGACCAGGTGCACGCGGCAGCCCTGCCGGGCCAGCGCCTCGGCGATCGAGGCGGCCGTCCAGCCGCCCTCGTCGTCGAGGACTACGACGGTGCCCTGCGCGGGGTCGGCCGCGTCCGGGCCGATCCGGTCGACGACCGCGACCGCGTCCACCACCGGGACGCCGTCGCCGAGCGCGCGGGCCGAGGGGCGGGCGCCGGTGGCGACCACGACGTCGTCCCAGCCGCCGTCGCGCGCCGTGGCGGTGTCCACCTCGACCAGGGTGCGGACGTCGACGCCGGCGGCGCGCACGTCGCGGATCAGCTCGTCGGTGAGCAGGCCCAGCCGCTCGCGGCCGGGCACCCGGGCGGCGACGGCCACCGTGCCGCCGAGGCCGGGGGAGCGCTCGGCGAGGGTGACGTCGTGGCCGGCGCGCGAGGCCGACAGCGCGGCCTCGAGACCGGCCGGCCCGCCGCCGACCACCAGGACCCGGCGTGCGGCGGTGGCGGGGGCGGCGGCCCAGGCGCCGGCCCACTCGCGCTCGACGCCGACCTCGGGGTTGACCACGCAGGAGATCGGCAGGCTCTGCTCGACGCGGCCGATGCAGGCCTGGTTGCAGGCCAGGCAGTGGCGGGTCTCGTGCGCGCGGCCCTCCATCGCCTTGCGCACCAGGTGCGGGTCGGTGATGTGCGGGCGGGCGAGCCCGGCGAGGTCGGCCTCGCCGGCGTCGATCAGCTCGGCGGCCTCGGGCAGCGAGTCCAGCCGGCAGACGGCGAGGACCGGGAGGTCGGGCAGCGCCTTCTTGAAGAGCGCGGCGTGGTGCCGGAAGGGGGCGTGGCCGAAGCTCATGTCGGCCATCTGGGTGCTCAGCGACCACGAGCCGTGGTAGGCGGAGTGGCTCACGTGCACGTAGAGCAGCGGGAACTCCGCGGCGAGCAGGCCGGTGATCTCGATGACCGCGTCGGGGGTGAGCCCGCCGGGGAGGAACTCATCGGCGCTGACCCGCAGGCCGACCGGCATGCCGGGCGCGGCCGCCTGGACGGAGGCGAGCACCTCGCGGGTGAGCCGCAGCCGGCCGTCGAGGTCGCCGCCGTAGCCGTCGGTGCGGGTGTTGGTGACGGGGGAGAGGAACTGCTGGAGCAGGTGGCCGTGGCCGGCGTGCACCTCGAGGCCGTCGAAGCCGGCGCTGCGCATCCGGCGGGCGGCGTCGCCGAAGGCGGAGACGATGGTGGCGATGTCGCCGCGGCCCATGGCGTGCGGGATGTGCGAGCCGACGGCCCAGGGGAGGGCCGAGGAGGACCAGGCGGCGGTGCGGGTCGCGTCGCCGTTGGCCTGGCGGCCCGCGTGCATGATCTGCGCCAGGATCGCCGCGCCCTCGGCGTGCACCGCCTCGGTGACCGCGGCGTAGGCGGGGATCGACTCGTCGTCGAACGAGCCGAGGCTGATGGAGCGGCCGGCGCTGGTGGGGTGCACCCGCACGGCCTCGGTGATGATCAGGCCGACGCCGCCCCTGGCCCGCTCGGCGTGGTAGGCGGCGGTGCGCTCGGTGGGACGGTTCTGCCGGCCGAAGTTGGTGGTGTGGCCGGGGACGAAGACGCGGTTGCGCAGTTGCAGCGGCCCCAGCGTGCAGGGCGCGAGGAGGCCGCCGGGAGCCTGCATCGGGTCGCTCACGCGCCATCCTCCGTTCGACAGAACGTTCCGCCTAGCCGTACGGCGTTCGTGTCTGTGGAACGTATGCGTGACCGCGCTCACCCGTCAATACGGGGCGCGTAAAGATCTCGTTGCGGCGGTAACGGCTGTGTGACCTGCGGAAACGAGTCCTGGTGGTCCCGTTTCGGGCGGCGCCGGGCACGCGTTGGGCACGGCCGAACGCGGGGCGTCACGGACGCACCGGGCCGGCGTCCCGGAGGGACGCCGGCCCGGTTCTCAGTCGCCCTTGACGTTGACGATCTGGCGCAGCGTGTGGCGCACCTCGACCAGGTCGGCGGCGTCGGCCATCACCTGGTCGATCGGCTTGTAGGCGTCGGGGTGCTCGTCGAGGAACGCGTCCGAGTGCCCCCACGCGATGCCGGTCATCCGCGCGTCGAGGTCCTGGCGGGTGAACCGCTTCCGGGCCGCCGACCGCGAGAAGTTCCGGCCCGCGCCGTGCGGCGAGGACATCAGCGAGGGCACGTTGCCCTTGCCGACCACCACGTAGGACGCCGCGCCCATCGAGCCCGGGATGAGACCCAGCTGGCCCTCCCGTGCCGAGATGGCGCCCTTCCGGGACAGCCACACCTCACGGCCGTAGTGCGTCTCGCGCTCGGTGTAGTTGTGGTGGCAGTTGACCGTCTCGTGCCGCTCGACCTCCGCGCCCAGGAAGCGGCCCAGCTGGTCGACGCAGCGGTCCATCATCTCCTCGCGGTTGAGGTAGGCGAACCGCTGCGCCCAGCGCAGCGCCTCGATGTACCGGTCGAACTCCGGCTCGCCCTCGACGAGGTAGGCCAGGTCGCGGTCGGGCAGCTGGATGTGCCGCTTCGCGCACTGCTCCCGCGCGACCTTGATGTGCTTCTGCGCGAGCCGGTTCCCGACGCCCCGGGACCCGGAGTGCAGGAACAGCCAGACCCGGTCCGCCTCGTCGAGCGAGAGCTCGATGAAGTGGTTCCCCGAGCCGAGCGAGCCCAGCTGCTGCGGCCACTGCCGCGCCTCGGCGTCGGCCTGCCCGGCGCCCGGTGTCTCGCGCAGCTCCGCGATCCGCGGCTCGGCGCTGGCCCGGATCTTCTGGTTCCGGCCACCGGCCGACAGCGGGACCGAGCGCGAGATCTGGTCGTGCAGCACGTCCAGCGGGCGGCCGGCGACGTCGTCGGCGGTGAACTGGGTGCGCACGGCGATCATCCCGCAGCCGATGTCCACGCCCACCGCCGCCGGGATGATCGCGCCGTCGGTCGGGATGACCGAACCGACGGTCGCGCCCATGCCCAGGTGGGCGTCGGGCATGAGGGCCAGGTGCGGGTGGATGAACGGCATCTGCGCGGTGCGCTCGGCCTGCTCGCGGGTGGTGTCCTCCAGGATCGACGCCCAGTTGAGCAGGCGTCCGTTGATCGTCTCCATCGTCCTTTCGATTCGCTCGGATGCGGTCGTGTGTGCCCGAAGGCCGGTGCAGTCAACACACGCATCCGGAATCGCGCAGCCCGATTACCCGGGGCGGTCCACCCCCCGCTTTTCCGCGGAGAAGCGGTCCGCTTCTCCGCGGAAAAGCAGGAAAGGGGTCAGACGGTGAGCAGGCCGTTCGGCTGCTCGGTGAGCCGGCCGCGGCCGATGGCCGCGACGAGGGCCTTCTCCAGGACGGCGGTGACCGCCGCCGAGCGGCGCTTGTGCCCGAACACCGCGGCGGTCTGGGTCAGCAGCTCCCCGCGGCCCATCCCGGCGGCGGCGCGGCACAGGGCCCGCATGGCGTTGGCGATCTCCTCCGGAGCGACCTGGTCGATCGGGCGGTCGGTGCTCGACACCTGCCGGCGGAAGCCCTCGTAGCTCTCCGGCGTCACGCCCTCGGGCCACAGGTGCTCGCCCTGCACTGCGGACGGCGGCAGCAGGGAGAGCAGCGCGGCCTTGCGGGACTCGGTCGCCCGGTTCAGCCCGAACGCCCCGACGGTCAGCTTGGCCAGCCGGTCGACGTGGATCGGGCCCTCGGCCTTGATGCCGGCGGTCAGCACCCGGCGCACCGCCCGCGCCGCCTTGGCCGCGGGCAGCTCGTCGAGCACGGACTTCTCGCCGGCGCCCTTCGGGATCCACGGCACGAAGGGCGTCTCGCCGTCCATGACCACCGGCCCGGCGGGCTTCCGGGGCGCGGGCTTGGCGGCCGCGGGCTTGGGAGCCGGTGCGGCAGCGGGCACGGCGACCGACGCGGTCACCGACGAGCGCAGCGCCGCGACGCCCTTGAACGACTCGACCGCCGCCGTCGGCAGGGGGATGGGCGCGGGCAGGACCGCGGTCGACGGGGCGGCGTCGACCGCCTCGACCAGCCGGTCGGTCACCGCGGAGGGCTCGAGCAGCCACGACGGCAGCCACACGCGCTCGACCACCGGCCAGCGCAGCAGCCCGTCGAGCACCTCGACCGGCAGGCCGTCCCGGTCGCCGACCGTCCCGCGTCGCGCCCAGGACGGGCCGTCGAGCAGCACGGCGGCCACGGGGGTGTCCGGGTCGGCAGGTCGGGAGATCGACAGGTCGACCCGGAACTCCGAGAGGCCCACGTCGGTGCGCACGACCAGGCCGCGGTCGCGCAGCCGCGCGGCGATCTCCTCGCGGTGCCGGTCGATCACGGCGACCGAGCGCGGCGAGCGCGGCAGCACGTCGGTGCCCCGCTCGGCCATGTCGAGGTAGGCGCGCAGGTGCTTGATGCCGACCGAGCTGGTCTCCTCGGCCCGCAGCTGCTCCGGGTCGAAGGAGGAGAAGACGACGACCTGCCGGCGAGCACGGGTGATCGCCACGTTGAGCCGGCGCTCACCGCCGCTGCGGTTGAGCGGTCCGAAGTTCAGCGGCAGCGTGCCGTCGGCGGTGGGGGAGAAGCCGGTGGAGAAGAACACGACGTCGCGCTCGTCGCCCTGCACGTTCTCCAGGTTCTTGACGAACAGGCCCTCGCCGTCGGTGCGGTCCAGCGCGGCGGCCAGCCGCTCGTCGTCCGCGTCGCGCAGCAGCGATTCGATGTAGGAGCGCTGCTGGGCGTTGAAGGTGACCACGCCGATCGAGGGCACCGCGTCCACGCCGTCCCACTTGGGCACCGCGTCGAACCGGCGGCGGATCTCGGCGACGATCGCCTTGGCCTCGATCGGGTTGGTGCGCAGCAGCCGGCCGGCGCCGGAGCGGTGGAAGGTGCCGGGCACCCGCACAAGCGAGACGCCGCGGCCGTCGGGCTCGGCCGACGCCCGGCCGTGGGTCGGCGCCGGGAACGACGACAGGCGGTTCTCGTAGTACTGCGCGTTGGAGAACGCGATCAGCGACTCGTCCTGGCTGCGGTAGTGCCACGACAGCCAGTGCCGCGGCACCCGCGCCTGCACGCACTCGCTGAGGATCGACTCCTCGTCCTCGACCGCGGTCTCCACCTCGACGACGTCGTCCGCGGCCGAGGCGGCCGGCTCGAGGAAGGACGTCGGCGGCATCTGCTTGGAGTCACCGACGACGACGGCGGCCTTCGCGCGGCCCAGCGCACCGACCGCGTCGGCCACCCGGATCTGCGAGGCCTCGTCGAAGACGACCAGGTCGAACTGGGCGGCGGCGGCCGGGAAGAAGCGGGCAACCGAGTCCGGCGACACCAGCACGCACGGCATGACCGCGGTGACCAGCTCGCCGTACTGCGCGAGCAGCTGCCGCACGCCCAGCCCGCGGCGCTGCTTGGCCAGCTCGCGCTGCAGCGCACCGACCTGGCCGGCGCCCGATGCCGCGTCGAAGGGCCGCGCGCCCAGCACCGCCGCCGGCAGCGCCGCGGTCAGGTGCTCGCGCACCGCCCGGGAGGCGGCGGTGAAGCGCTCGATCGCCTTGCCGTGCAGGCCCTCGTCGAACAGGTCGAGCCCGGTCGCGTCCAGCCGCTCGCTCACCGACGCCACGGCCAGGCCGCGGTCCAGCGCGCGGACGGCGTCGTCGGCAGCGATCGCGCCGGTGACCAGCAGCCGCCGCGCGTCGAACAGCCCGGCGTAGCGGAGCGGCTCGAGGGTGTCGAGGAAGGTCACCCACCGGCGCAGCGACATGAGCACCGAGCCGTCGGTGCCGCGCTCGGGCCGGGTCATCGACCAGCGCAGCGTGAAGCCGTCGTCGCCGGTCCAGGCGGCGAGCTGGTCGGCGCTCGAGCCGCTGACGGCGATCAGGGAGGTCACCGACTCGTGCAGCGCGGCCACCGCGGACGCCGCCTCCGGGCCGACGGGCATCCCGGCGACGATCAGCTTGCGCAGCTGCACGTGGAAGGCCGAGGGCCCGTCGACGGCCTGCCCGGCGCGGCGCAGCCACGCCACCTGCTGGTCGATCAGCTGCGGCTCGAGGAACGGGTTCCAGCCCTCGGGGACGGTCATCCCCGGCAGCGCGGCCACCCGGCCGGCGATCTGGGCCACCGCCGTCTGCACCCGCCACAGGTTCTCGACCAGCGCGGGGACGTCCTTGGGCTTGACCTTGGCGTCGGGGCGCAGGTGCGGCGCCAGCCGGTCCCGCACCGCGACCAGCCGGCGCCGGCGGCCCCACCAGGAGGAGGCGGCGGCGGTCTGCGCGGCGACGTAGATCTCGGCCAGGTCCAGCCCGAGCACCTCCGGGTCGACCAGGTCCATGCCGGGGTGCCGGAAGGCCAGGAAGGCGGCGACCTCGCCCAGGATCGCGCCGGTCGCCGTCGTCCAGCGGTGGGAGAACGTCTCGTCCAGCACGTCGAGGCCGACGGCGGGCCCGGCGAGCAGGTGGCCGAGCGCACCGAAGTCCTCCGGCGTGCGGGCGTGCCGCAGCACCTGGGTCAGCGCCGGCAGGGCCGCGACCCCGCGCACCGCGGCGTCCACGGCGGTGGCTGCGGCCTGCGCGGCGGGCAGGTCGATGGTGGGGGAGTCGACGAACGCCCACGGGTGGCGCAGCGAGGGCCGCGTGAGGTCGGCGATCTCGGGCAGCAGGGCCAGCGCGCGCCGCACCTGGGTGAGCACCTCGGCGGGCGCGTTGGCGACGAACGGCAGCGGGATCGGCAGCGGCTCGACGTCGGTGCCGGCGGTCAGCTCGGAGGTGCGCGCGGTGTACAGCGAGAGGCCGGCGGCGTTCTCGGCGTGCAGCCGGTCGGCGTAGCGGGCCAGCAGCCGGCGGGCCGAGCGCAGGTTCTCCGAGTCGGCGGCCAGGCCCTGCTCGTCGACGGCGACCGCGTGCTCCAGCGCCAGCCGGATCTGCGCGCGCACCATCGAGGCGCGGCTGCCCTTGTCGTGCAGGTCGAGGGCGAACATGCCCATGCCGACGGCGTCCAGCCGCCGGGCGACGACGTCCAGCGCCGCCCGCTTCTCGGCGACGAACAGCACCCGCTTGCCCTCCGCGACGGCGCGGGTGAGCAGGTTGGTGATGGTCTGGGACTTGCCTGTCCCGGGCGGGCCCTCGAGCACGAACGTGCGCCCGGCGTCGGCCTCGGCGATGGCGCGGAGCTGCGAGGCGTCCGCGGCGACCGGCAGCTGCGCCGCGAGGTCGTCGAGGTCGGTGAAGGCGCCGCTGTCCAGCGCCGGGTCGGTGAACGGCTCGGTCGGCTCGTGGACCAGGTGCGCGACCAGCGGGTTCTCCGCGAAGTCGGCCCAGTGCTCGTCGAGGTCCTTCCAGAGCCGGTACTTGGCGAACTGGAGGACGGCGAGGTCCGCGGTCGCCTCGACCCGGTAGGGCAGGCCGTGCCCGACCAGCGCCACCCGCATCGCCTCGAGCGCGGCCTCGACGTCCATCGTGCCGTCGGCGGTCTCGGTCAGCGTCGGGATCGACAGCCCGTGCAGCTGGCGCAGCTTCTCCAGCAGGCAGTGGTTCGGGGCGCTGCTGCCGGACTCGTCGAGCGCGAGCCGGTAGGAGCCGGTGCGGGAGAGCGGGGTGAGGGTGACCGGGATGAGCACCAGCGGCGAGCGCAGCGGCCGGCCGTCGAGCTCCCACACCAGCGAGCCGAGCGCCAGGTACAGGTTGTTGGCGCCGGTCTCCTCCTGCACGGTCTTCGCCCGGTAGGCGAGGTTGCGCAGCCGGGGCAGGTAGCCGCCGGTGGTGACGTCGGCGTGCACCTCGCGGCGCTCGACCAGCAGGTCGGCGAGCTGCGCGCCGGGCAGGTCGGCGGCGCTGGTGAGCCCGCGCTCGGTCTGGACGGCGGCGAGCTGGTCGCCGGGCAGCAGCGTGATCGGCGTGCCGTCGTGCACGAAGCGCTCGAGCACCGGCAGCGAGGTGTCGGGCACGGTGAGCGCCAGGCCGGTGCGGCCGGTGTAGTTGATCAGCCGGTTGCGCAGGCTGAGGTCGAGCAGGGCGTTCTTCCACTGCTGGACCCGCGGCGGCGCCTCCGGGCGCGGCGTGGACGTCGCCGTCGCCTCGGGCGCCGCGGGGGTGCTGTGCACGGCCGCGCGGTACTCGACCACCTGCAGGACGCCGGCCTCGTCGCGGGCGCGGGCGGGCAGCGGCACGATCCCGTCGCGGCGGGCGCGGTGCACGTCGGTGACGCCGACGATGCGGTCCAGCTCGCCGGTGAGCCAGCCGTCGTAGGCGGGGCGGTGCAGGTCGGCGCCGGGCTCGTCCGCGGTGAGCAGCGTCGTCTCGACCAGGCCCATGAGCCCGAGGTCGACCAGGTTGACCAGGCCGGCGGCGTCGGTGGTCGCGGCGGACTCCGCGCTGCGCTCCTCGCGCCAGTACCCCAGGAACGCGTGCCCCTCGGCCAGCCACAGCAGCGGGCGGATGCCGGCCTGCTCGAGCGCGGCGGCCAGGAGCACCACCAGGTCCAGCGGGGTGCCGACCTTCCAGGTCAGGACGTCGCCGGGGGAGCGCACCTGCTGACCGACGTCGGACCAGGTGGCCGGGGGCTCGCTGTAGCGCAGCCCCCGGGAGCGCAGCGTCTCCGCGACGGCGGCGACGACCTCGTCGACCCGCTCGGCGGTCGCGGCGTAGCCGACCAGCGCGCCGCTGCCCGTGGTCTGCTCCAGCCGGTCCGCGGCCTCGGCGACCAGAGCGGTGACCGCGGGGTGGTTGGGCATGACGTGCGCGGCAAGCATCTCCAGCGCCAGCGGCAGGGGGGAGGCCAGCCACTGGTTGGCGGCCAGCACCTGCACCGAGCGGGAGGCCTCGCCCGCGAACACCGGGCCGTCCTCGCCCTCGACGTCCACCCAGACCTCGACGTCTATGACGCCGGGGCGCTGCTCCTCCACCTGCAGCATCGCGGCGGGGTCCATGACCAGGCCGACGTCGGTGAGGACCGTCGTGCGGCCGGCGTCCAGGTCGGCCAGCAGCTCGACGGGACGGGCGATCGGCCCCTCCGCGTCGCGCACCGCCAGCCGGACGGTCGCCGCCCGGACCGTGGTCTCCGACGTCAGCGCCAGCCGCGGGACGACGGGGATGCCGTTGTGCGCCAGGGCGTAGCTGAGCACCGGCGTGGAGGTGATCTCGATGGAGACCGCCGGCGTCCGCGGCGCCACGGCGTCGCGGAGGTCGAACTCGGCAGTGCTCTCCATGCCACCTGTTCTACCGGGTCGGACGGAATGGTCCCTCCATGCTCCCCGACGGGTGGGGCGGGTGTGACACCTGCGTCGGGAAGCGGGCCGGATTCACAGCGGCGCCGCTCCCGGCGGCCCGGGTCGTTCCGCCGTCCGGGGAGCCGGTGCGACGATGAGCCGACGACCAGGATCCGGAGGTGGCATGGCGCACGCACCCGAGCTGCGGGCGGGCGATGTCGACCGGCAGGCGGCCGCGGACCGGTTGCGCGCCGCCCACGACGAGGGTCGGCTCGACCTGCACGAGTACGACCGGCGGCTCGCCGAGGCCTACGCGGCGGTGACGTACGGCGACCTGGAGCGGCTGTTCACCGACCTGCCGCCGGCCGGTGCGCCGGCGCGGGTGGCGACGCCGGCTGCGCACGTGCGCGCGGCGACGACCGCCGCGGCCGATTCGGCGGCGGTCGCCCGTGCCGCCGGTGCGTCGGTGGCCCGGCGGTCGGCCGGCTTCCCGCTCGCGCTGAAGGTCCTCTGGACCATCTGGGCGAGCGTCGTGGCGATCAACGTCACCGTGTGGCTGCTGGTCAGCCTCGGCGGGTCCGATCCGGTGCACTTCTGGCCGATGTGGCTGGCGGTCCCCGGCGTCGCCCTGGGCATCGGCACGGCGATCACGATGCGGGTGCGCGGCTCGCGCTGAACTCGTCAGCGGCGCGGCAGCGCCCGGCCGTCGGGGAGCGTGCGGGCGCTGAGCAGGGTCAGCAGCTCGCCGGTCGTGGCGCGCACCGTCGTCCCGCTGCCCCTGCTCCACCCAGTGTCGCTCGCCTCGAGGCGGACGCCGGTGAGGTCGATGCCGAAGTACGCACCGTCGGCGTCGGCGAGGTGGTCGAGCACCGCCGTGACCGCCTCGACCGGTGCGACCGGCGCCGCGTCCTGCGCGACGGTCACGTCCAGCGAGTGGATGACGGCGTGGCTCAGCGCACCCGCCGCGCCGCCGCCCGGCGGCTCCCAGGCGTGCAGCACCGGCGAGCGCAGGGCGGCGAGCAGCTCCTCGGCGGGCAGTGCGGAGTCCCTGGCCGCCACGGTGTCGGACAGCCGGCCGAAGTCGCCGCCCGCGGCGGCCATCTCGGCGCCGAACTGCTCGGGGGTCAGCCGGGCGGGCATGGTCACGTGCGCGACGACGTGCCGGACCTGCCACCCCTCGCACAGGGTGGGGGCGTCCCAGGCGGCGGGCGGGCCGCCGGCCAGCCGGTCGGCCAGGCCGGTGTACGTCGTCGCGACCCAGGGCTGCAGGTCGTGTCGTGCGTCGGTGTCCGTCATCTGATCGCCCTCTCGTGCTGCTCCGCCGCTCGGTGGAGGTCTACCGGAAGACGCCGACGTGCGGCGGAACTCATCGCGCGGAGTGGAGCGGTGCACAGCGCTTGGGTGCCGGACGACAGCTGTCAAGGATGTGCAGGCATCCGGGGGCGGGCTGTTGACCTGGGGATTCACGATGCGCGGACCCCTGCCGAGCGCTAGACTTCGAACACCTGATCGAACCGGTGGAGGTGTCGTGGACGAGCTGGCCGAGGCCCTCGACGCGCTGTCCGGCGAGCGGCTGGACGGCCAGTTCGGCGCGGCCCTGCTCGAGCGACTGGGTCCGTTGCTCATCGCGGCGAACCGGCTGGCCGCCGAGGTGGCGCGGACGGTACGGCAGTGCGAGGTGGCCGGCGCCGCTGAGCACGACGGCAAGGCGTCGATGGCCTCGTGGCTGCGCGGGCACCACCGGATGTCGGCGGGTGCGGCCAACGCGCTCGTGCGCAACGGGCGGGCGCTGGAGCAGCTGCCGGCACTCGCTGCGGCCGCTGCGGCCGGAGGTGTCA
>NZ_JBJGZM010000006.1:0-287922 GCF_054050515.1 Blastococcus sp. SYSU D01042
CGCCGCGTCGCGCACCCCCTCGAAGGCCCCCGCCCCCCCCCCCCCCCCCCCCCCCACCCCCCCCCCCGCCGGCGCCCCCCCCCCCCCCCCCCCCCCCCCCCCTCGGCGGGTCGTGCGGTGGTGCGTCGTCCTCGGCGCCCGGGCCGGGCCGCTGCCGGGATCGTGCCGGTCGTGGTGCGTCGTCGTCCCGGGACTGCAGCGGCGCCGGCCGGCCAGGTGCTGACGGTCAGAGACCCGGTGGGGAGCACGGGGGGGGGCGTGTCCCACGGGGTACCGGCAGGGCCTGTTGTTCTCACCTCGGCGGTTCCGGGTCCGGCAGCCGGCCGGCCGTCGGGCTCGCTCCCCGGGAGGGTCCGCGCGCTGCTCGGGGCAGTCGGCGGGAGGGTGGGGCGAGCGCGTACGGCGGAGCAGGCGGCCGGTGCCCGGAGGGGCACCGTCGGGGTGGGCCAGGTGGCGCCGAGGTCGGCCCGGGAGGGTCGCACTCGGACGACCGAGGCACGGTCCCGGTCCCCGGCATGAGGGGGATCGGTCACGGCGTGCTCGGGAGGAGCGGAGGACTGCGTGCCTCAGGCCTGCAGGGCGGGGACCACGAGCGGGTCCCCCCGGGCGCGGGCCGGCCCGGCGCGGGCGGCGGTGGACGGCGACCGGGCGGCCGGCACGGTCCGTCCCGGGCGGGACGGCATCGGTGCCGCTGCCGGAGCCCGGACCGCGGGCGGGGCCGGCTGCCGGACGAGCACCGGGGGCTGCGGCCAGCCGGGAGGCGGGGGTGCCCACCTCGTGCCGGCCGGCGTGACCCGGACGGGCGGTGCCACCTGCGCGACGACCGGTCCCGTACCGGGGGCTCGGCGCGTCGGAGCAGGAATCAGCGCCACGGCGGGGGAAGACGCCGCGGGCCGGATCGTGGGGGTGCTCGGCAGCTCCCGCAGGACGACCGGGGGGTCGACCTGCCGCGGCGCCGGGGTGGGGGCGGGCCGCCCCCATGCCAGGTGCTCGCCGCGCGGACCGGCACCCCAGAGGGCGATCCGGCGGGTGAGGCCCCGCAGCCGCGGACGCAGCGGCGCACGCGGCGCCGGCTCCGGGGTGGACCAGGCCAGGTACTCGCCCTGCGGACCGGCACCCCACAGCGCCACCCGGCGGGTGAGGTCCCGCAGCCCGGTGATCGGCCGGCGCACCGGCTCGGGGACGACGGTGACGGTCGGGGTGCGAGTCGCCGCCGGGCGCGGAGCGGCGGTACGGGCGGCGGGCGCCGGCAGCACCGGCCGCAGCGGCGCGCGACGGGCCGAGGCCGGGGCGGCGGACACGTGCACGGGCCGGACACGGGCGGCGGGCACGGCGGAGGAGGCGGTGCCGCGCAGGGGCGCCAGGGTCGCCTCGTTGCTGCTCATGTCGCCTCCCGGGTCGTCGTCCGCGACCGGGGAAGGTGTCGCGGACAAGGAGAAAGCTAGGCAATCGGGACGCGCGCCCCGGCCATTCCCGGCATCTCCTGGAGTGCGCGTGACCGAACCGTTGCGCGACCATTCCGGAGCGGTCGGTGACCCGTTCCTCCGCCCGTCCGCTTGTCGACAATCCGCGCATTCCGAGCGTGGAAATGGTCCGTCGCGCGTCGGTGACCCGGGGACCGGGGGCGGCGTGCCCGCGTGTCGGCGCGCACCGGGTGGCGCGTCCCCCGATCGTGCGCCGCCGAATTGCCGCGTTCGCCGACCGCTCCGACACTCTGCGGGTGCAGGAGAACCCGCGGGACACGACCGACACCGCCACCCGGGACGACGGCGACGGCGGCACCCGCCTGAAGCGGTCGGTGACGGGGAAGCTGCTCTTCCTCTTCATCCTGGGCGACGTCCTCGGCGCCGGCGTCTACGCCCTCGTCGGCGAGATCGCCGGTGAGGTGGGCGGCGCGGTCTGGCTGCCGATGCTGGTCGCGCTCGTGCTGGCCATGCTCACCGCCGCGTCCTTCGCCGAGCTGGTGACCAAGTACCCGCGGGCGGGCGGCTCGGCGGTGTTCGCCCAGCGCGCGTTCCGCAGCCCGCTGGTCTCCTTCCTCGTGGGCTACTGCATGCTCGCCGCCGGCGTCACCAGCGCCGCCGGGTTGTCGCTGGCGTTCGGCGGCGACTACCTGGGCGTCTTCCTCGACGTGCCGGCCGTCCCCGCCGCGGTGGTGTTCCTGGTCCTCGTGGCGCTGCTCAACGCCCGCGGGATCAAGGAGTCGGTGCGGGCCAACGTGGTCATGACCGTCATCGAGGTGTCCGGCCTGGTGCTGGTGGTCATCCTCGGCGCGCTCGTCCTCGGCCGTGGCGACGGCGACGTGGGCCGGGTGACCGAGTTCCCCGAGGGCGTGACGGTGACCTCCGGCGTCCTCGCCGCCGCACTGCTCGCGTACTACTCCTTCGTCGGGTTCGAGGTGTCCGCGAACGTCGCCGAGGAGGTCCGGGACGTGCGGCGGGTCTACCCGCGGGCGCTGTTCGGTGCACTGCTCGTCGCCGGCGTGGTCTACGTGCTGGTCGGCCTGGCCGCCTCCGTCGTCCTGGCGCCCGACGATCTCGCCGCCTCGTCCGGGCCGCTGCTGGAGGTCGTGCGCGCCGCCGACGTCGGCGTGCCGGACGAGCTGTTCAGCGCCGTGGCCCTGATCGCCGTCGCGAACGGCGCGCTGCTCACCATGATCATGGCCAGCCGGCTGGTGTTCGGCATGGCCGAGCAGGGGCTGCTCCCCCGCCCGCTGGCCACCGTGCTGCCCAACCGCCGCACCCCCTGGGTCGCGATCGTGGTCACCACGCTCGTCGCGATCGCCCTCACGCTCACCGGCGACCTGGGCGAGCTCGCCAACACCGTCGTCCTCCTGCTGCTGTTCGTCTTCCTGAGCACGAACACCGCCGTCCTCGTGCTGCGCAGGGACGAGGTGCAGGCCGACCACTTCCGCGTGTGGGCGATCGTGCCGGTGCTGGCCATCGCGTCGTGCGTGCTGCTGCTCTGGCAGCAGGAGGCCGGCATCTGGCTGCGGGCCGGCATCCTGCTGGCCGTCGGTGTCGGCCTGTACCTGCTGGCACAGCTGCCGTGGTGGCGGAACACCTCCGAGCCCCTGGCCGAGGAGCGGGTGCCGACCGCCTCCTGAGCGCGGTCGCGGCCGCTGCGAGGATGCTGCGGTGACCGCCCGCATCCCGCTCGTGATCGACACCGACCCCGGCATCGACGACGCCCTCGCGATCCTGCTCGCGCTCGCCAGCCCCGAGGTCGACCTGCGGCTGGTCACCACGGTGCACGGCAACGTCGACCTGGCGCTGACGACGGAGAACGCGCTGCGGGTGCTGCACCTGGCCGGCCGCTCCGACGTGCCGGTCGCCGCCGGCGCGCAGGCCTCGCTGATCCACCCGCAGCCCGAGCGCGCCGGTCACGTGCACGGCGCGGAGGGGCTCGGCGGCGTGCAGCTGCCGCCGTCGCCCGCGCGGACCGACCCGCGACCGGCCGTCCTCGCGCTGGCCGAGCTGCTCACCACCTCGCCGGAGCCGGTCACCGTCGCGGCGATCGGCCCGCTGACGAACATCGCCCTGCTGCTCGCCGTGCACCCCGAGGCCGCCGAGCGCATCGACCGGCTCGTGGTCATGGGGGGCTCTGCCGGGTTCGGCGGCAACGTCACCGCCGCGGCGGAGTTCAACATCTGGTCCGACCCCGAGGCGGCGGCCGCCGTGTTCGGCTCCTCGATCCCGACGGTCATGGTCGGCCTCGACGTCACCATCCCGACCGTGCTCACCGAGAAGGGCATCGCCCGCTTCGCCGCGGCGGGCCCGGTGGGGGCCACGGCCGCGGCGATCCTGCAGCAGTACCTCGACCACGCCCGCGACGCCTACGGCACCGCCGGCGTCGTGGTGCACGACGCCCTGGCGCTGACCGAGGCCATCGCGCCCGGCACGCTCGGCACGGTCCGCCGGGACGTGGTCGTGGACACCACGCTGGGCTACGGCCGCGGGCAGACGCTGGTGGACCGGCGCGCGGTGTCGACGTCGCGGACGGCGGTCGACGTGGCCGAGACCGTCGACAGCACGGCGGCCGTCGAGTTCCTCGTGCAGCGGCTGGCGCAGCTCGACGGGACGGCCTAGGCGGGGCGGGTGGAGTCCACGATCCCGACGGCGATGTCCCTCAGCTTGCGGTTGTAGCGCTGCGAGGCGTCGCGGAGGATCTCGAAGGCCGCGTCCGCGTCGACCCGGCGCTGGGCCATCAGCACGCCCTTCGCCTGCTCGATGACCGCGCGGGTCTCCATCGCGAGCTTCAGGTTGCGCGCCTGCTCGCCGACCCGGTGGTGGGCGTCGGCGTTGACGACGGCGACCGCGATCGCCTCGGCGACCTCCTGGCCCGCCGCCAGGGACTCGGGGGAGACGAACGCCTCCGGCTGCGAGGAGTACATGTTCAGCGCCCCGATGACGCTGCCCTGGAAGGGCAGCGGCAGCGACAACGAGCTGCGCACCCCCTTGTCGCGGACGCGCGCGACGTAGGTCGGCCACCGCGTCTCGGTGCCCATGTCGTCGATCCGCAGGACGACCCCGCCGCGGCCGGCGTCCATGCAGGGGCCGTAGCCCTCGTCGTACTGGAGCTCGTCGGCCATCAGCGCCATCTCGCCCGAGTAGGCCGCGGTGAACGGCTTGTCGCCGCGCAGCAGGGTGGTGGACACCGACTCCGCGCCGGGTACCGCCCGCGCCGCGATGGTGGTGATGTCGGAGAGGACGTCGTCGAGCGCGCGGTCGGCGAACACCACCCGGCTCAGGTCCCGCAGCAGATCGTCCACGGGCGCATTGTGCCCTGCCGGACCGCCCCCGGGCCGCCCGCCTTCGCGCACGCAGGCCGCATCGGTCAGGATGGACCCGGCCGGGGGACCCCCCGCCCGCTTGCGGAGCAGACGCGAGGAGATGCGATGGCCGACGAGCCGGCCCGGGACGCGTGGCCCGCCGCGCCCGTCCCCTCCGTGCCCGGCGACGTCTGGCACTGGCAGCTCGAGGCGATGCACGTGGTCTCCCGCGTGCGCTCGGACCTGCGGGCCCGGATAGCACACCCCTCGGTGGCCTCGGCGTCCACGGAGGACGCCAGGGACGGGCTCCTGCTGGTCTTCGAGGAGCTGGCCTCCAACGCGCTGCGGCACGGCGGCGGGGACGTCCGCGCGCTCGTCGTCGCCGGCCCGGAGGGCTGGCTGCTGGACCTCAGCGACGAGGCGCCCGACCGGCCGCCCGTGCCCGCCGTCGACCGGGACCCCGCCCTGGGCGGCATGGGGCTGCACCTGGTGACGCAGCTGTCGAGCAGCTACGGCTGGGAGGAGCGGCCCGGGCGCAAGCACGTCTGGGCCCGGCTGCCCTCCGGCCGCGGCGAGTCGACCGAGCAGCAGCGCGACCGGCTGCCCGAGCCCCGCTCCGGGGACCACCGCCGCGACTAGGACCCCGCGGTCCTCCGGACCGCACCGCGGCCAGGAGCCGTCCCCCGGCTGCGCCGAGCGCGCCGGTCGATCGATCGGCGACCCCTCCGGGAGCCACCTCCTCACGACGTCATTCAATCGAACGGGCGCGCTCCTCGCGCAGGGCCTGGAACACCCGCCGGCGCACCCGGTCCTGCTCCTTCTCCTGGATGCCGACGAAGCGGATCGACATCGTCCAGCGCGCGCCGCGGGCGTGGGCCCGCACCACCACGGCCTTGGTCCGCAGCTCGCCGTCCTCGAGCGCGAGGTGCAGGTCCAGCGTGGCACCGGGCTCCGGCAGCGAGCCGAAACCCTCGAACTGGGCCCGGATGCCGTTCTCGCTGATGTCGACGCTCTCGCCGGTGAGCTCCACCGTGCCGTGGCCGGCCACCACCGGCACGGTGAGGCGCCCGCGCACGGCCGTGCGGCGCTGGCTGTCCTCGGCCGGACCGGTCGTCCGCAGGCGCCAGCGCACCACCGCCCCGGTCTCCACCTCCACGACCTCGGCCGGCAGCGCGCGCCGGGTGACCGCGGACTTCCAGTAGACCTTCACGCGGTCGCCGGGGACGACGACGGACTGCTCGACGTACTCCCCGGCCGAGGGCCGCACCGTGAGGACGCCGTCCCCCACGAACTCCACCCGCGCGTTGATCGAGATGCCGTGGGACGGGAGGGTCACGTCGGCCTCGCTCTGCTCCTCGGGGACGTCGACACCGGGAACGCCGGCCATGTTGATCTCCGTTCTGCAGCCACGTCCGTACGGATCGCAACCGTGGACCGGACCGTTCGAGGACGGGAAACGGTAACCGCCGGCCCGCCGCCGGGCGGGCTCAGGTGCGGCGCGCCGCGTACGAGCTGACGAAGTCCCGCAGGCTGCGGGTCGGCCGCAGCCAGGCGCCGTCCGCGGGCAGCGCGTCCAGGCGCACCCGGTCGAGCGGCTCGACGAACGCCCCGGGCACGTCCTCGATGTCGATGAACTCCAGGACCTCGGAGCTGATCGCGTAGCCGGCCACCTCGCTGAAGGCGACGACGACGACCTGCGTGCCCCGCCGGGCCAGCTGCTCGAGCGGCTCGGCGAAGTTCCGCCCGTCGCCGGAGAAGACGATCAGCCGGCGCAGCTGGTGGCTGTGCTCGCGGACCGCGATGTGGTCGAGCATGTCCTGGTCGATGTCGTCGTTCGGCTGCAGCTTCGGCCGGGCGAACACCGCGTACCCGAACCCGCGCAGCGCCTCGACGAACCCGCGCAGCGAGCCCGGCTGCGGCGGGATGTTGGCGAAGACGCACGCCTCCACCTCCGGCACCGGCCCCGCGCCCGCGTCCTCGGCCCCCGACACGAACCACGCGGCGATCGCGTCGAACCTCGGCCGGGAGTCCTTCGTGGGTCGCGCGCCGATGACCGTCGACAGGGTCATGTCGATGTTCGGGGCGTCCCAGATCAGCAGGTCCAGCGGCGGCCGCGCGCGGCCGCCGTCGGCGCCGGCGGCGGGCAGCGGGTCGACGGCGGCGTCGACCGGGGCGGGGGCGGTGGGGGCGTCCGGCACGGGAGCAGTCTGCCCCGCGGGGGGGACCTGCGCCGCCGGCGGCCCGGCCGGGGACGTCGCCCGCCGCGAGATCCGGCGTGCCCGGCCCGGGCGGGAGGTGCCCGGTGCGCTCACGACGCGGTGGGCACCGGTGCGGCGGCCGAGGCGATGGCGCAGACGTCGCCGCCGGCCTCCTGCATCCCGCGGACCCAGCCCGGGACGGCGTCCCCCGGCATGGGGTGGCCGAGCAGCCAGCCCTGCACCAGGTCGCAGCCGGCCTCGCGCACCATCCGGAGGTGCTCCGCGGTCTCCACGCCCTCGGCGACCGACCGGATGCCCAGCGTGCGGGTGAGCGCCACGATCGCGGCCAGCACGGCGCCGCCCTCGCCGCCGGTGACCCGCTCGGCGGCGACCAGCAGCGAGCGGTCGATCTTCAGCGTGCCGATGGGCAGGGAGAACAGCTGGGCCAGCGACGACCAGCCGGTGCCGAAGTCGTCGATCGCCACCCGCACCCCGGCCCTCCGCAGGACGGTGAGCTGGTCCTCGGCGCGCGTCGGGTCCTCGGCGATGCTGGTCTCGGTCAGCTCGAGCACCAGCTGGTCGGGCGCCAGCCCCGACTCGCGCAGCGCCAGCCGGACGTCGCGTACCAGCGTCTCGGCCGAGAAGTGCCGGGCGCTGATGTTCACCGACATCCGCAGCGGCAGGCCCTGGGCCGCCCACTGGGCCGCCCGCCGGGTGGTCTCGCGCAGCAGCCAGCGGGTGATCGGGATGATCTGGCCGGTCTCCTCGGCGACGGCGAGGAAGGTGTCCGGCGAGAGCAGCCCGCGCTCGGGGTGCTGCCACCGCACCAGCGCTTCCACCCCCTCCACCTCACCGGTGTCGAGCCGGACGACGGGCTGGTAGTGGACCACCAGCTGGTCGATCGCCTCGTCGCGGAGCCGGGTGGCCACCTCCAGCCGCCAGCGGGCCGCCTCGCGCAGCCCCGGCGAGAACAGCCGCACACGGTCCCGGCCCATGCTCTTGGCGGCGAACATGGCGGCGTCGGCGTCGCTGAGCAGCTGGTGCGGGTCCCGGGCGTCGGGCTGCGCCACCGCCACGCCCACGCTGGCCGAGAGCGGCACCGAGATCCCCGAGGCGGGGAAGGGCCGGGTGAAGGTGCCCTGCAGCCGGAAGGCCAGGTCGGCGGCGTCGGACGTGTGGCACCCGGTGGCCAGCACGACGAACTGGTCGCTGCCGAGGCGGCCCACCGCGTCGCCCGGCCGCAGCGCGCCGGCCAGCCGGTGGCCCACCTGCCGGAGGAGCTGGTCGCCGATCCCGTGGCCCAGCGAGTCGTTGATCGTCTTGAAGCCGTCGAGGTCGAGCACGATGAGCGCCGCGGCGGTGCCGTCGTCGGCCGGCCCGGCGGCCAGCGCCTCGGCGGTGAGGTCCAGCAGCGTGCTGCGGTTCGGCAGCCCGGTGAGGTCGTCGTGCCGCGCCCGCCAGGCCAGCGCCTGCTCGCCCCGCACCCGCTCGGTGACATCGGTGTGGGTCACGACGACCCGGGTGGAGAGCTCCACCCGGGAGGCCTGCATGCGGTACCAGCCGGTGGTCGTCGGCGTGGACCTCGGGTACTCGTGCTCGAAGCCGGCGGGCTGGGCGCCGGCCGGGGCCTCGAGCAGCCGTCGGATGCCGCCGGCGATGGCCTCGGCATCGGCCGGCGCCAGGCCCGGCTGGATCGCCGCGAGGTAGTCGCTCCCGGCGACGCCGATGCCCTCGGCGGGCCGGGCGCGGCTGGTCATCCAGGCCCGGTTCCCGGTCAGGATCCGCCGGTCCTCGTCGAGGAGGACCGTCGCCGACGGCAGGGCCTCGAGCACCGAGGTGAGCCGGCGCAGCTCGGCCTCCCGCTCCGCCTCCGCGCGGTGCCGGGCGTCGACGTCGCGGAAGAAGACCGAGATCCCGGGTGGGTCGGGGAAGACGCGGATCTCGTACCAGCGGTCGTGCGGCTCGTAGAAGTAGTCGAACTCGCGCGGTAGCCCGTCGGCCAGCGTCTCCTGGTAGCGCTGCTGCGCGATGGAGTTCACCGCGGCGGGGAAGCACTCCCCCGCGATCCGGCCCAGCAGCTCGTCGGCGCGGTGGTCCAGGAGCGCCTCGGCGGCCGGGTTCACGTAGGTGAAGCGGCCCTCGGGGTCCAACCGGAAGACGGCGTCCGGCGCCGCGGACAGGTCCGGCCGGACCGGTCGCGACCCGTCGTCTGAAGCCACGCTCCCCGCACTCCGTCCCGCTGGCATCCGGTGGTCCGCGTACGCGGAGATCATGGCCTGGGCCGTCCCCCGGTGGTGGGGGGAACCGGCCGGCCGGTTCCCCGAGACTACTGCTCCGGAGCCCTCATCCGGTGGGCCGGACCGCCGCCCTCCTGACCAGCGACGCGACGTCCGTGGCGGCGGGGAGGGTGCCGAGCACGGCACCCCAGTCGCCACCGAGGCGCGACGCGCAGAAGGCGTCCGAGACGGCTGCAGGGGCGTACCGGAGGAGCAGGGACCCCTGCAGGCAGAGGGCGAGCAGCCCGGCGATCCGCCGGGCCCGCAGCGGGAGCCGGTCGGGGTCGGCCAGCTCGGCGGAGAGCCGCTGCGCCGCGTCGTCGAACCGGGGATCGACGCCCCGGGCGAGGTCGATCTCGGCGGTCACCGCCGCCAGGGACTCCGAGGAGCGCCCCATCGCCCGGAGAACGTCGAGGGCGATGACGTTGCCCGAGCCCTCCCAGATCGAGTTGAGCGGCGACTGCCGGTAGAGCCGCGGGAGGCCGGAGTCCTCGACGTAACCGTTGCCGCCGAGCACCTCCATCGCCTCGGCGACCACGCCCGGGGCGCGCTTGCAGACCCAGAACTTCGCCGCCGCCCCCGCCAGCCGCAGGAACGCCTGCTCCCCGGCGTCCACCGCCGCCGCCAGCCGGATGCCCAGCGCGGTGGCGGCCTCGCTCTCGACGGCCAGGTCGGCGAGCACGTTCTGCATGAGCGGCTGGTCGGCCAGGAGCGCGCCGAAGGCCGAGCGGTGGCGGGCGTGGTGGCTCGCCTGGGTGAGGGCGGCGCGGACGGTGGCGGCAGAGCCGAGGACGCAGTCCAGCCGCGTCATGTTCACCATCTCGATGATGGCCGGGACGCCGCGGCCCGGCTCGCCCACGAGCCAGCCCGTCGTCCCGTCGAACTCCACCTCGCTGGAGGCGTTGGACCGGTCGCCGAGCTTGTCCTTGAGACGTTGCACGTGGAACACGTTGCGGCTGCCGCCGGGGAGCACCCGCGGCACGAGGAAGCACGACACCCCCTCGTCGAGCTGGGCCAGCACGAGGAACAGGTCGCTCATCGGCGCCGAGGTGAACCACTTGTGCCCGGTCAGCCGGTAGGTCCCGTCCGGCTGGAGGACGGCGCGGGTGGTGTTCGCCCGGACGTCGGAGCCGCCCTGCTTCTCGGTCATGCCCATGCCGGCGACGAGGCCACGCTTGCCGGTGGGCTCGGCGAGCCCGAACTCGTAGGCCGCGGCCGTCAGCCCGGGCTCGTAGCGGGCGGCGAGCTCCGGGGCTCGGCGCAGCGCCGGCACCACCGCGTAGGTCATGGTCGTGGGGCAGCCGTGGCCCATCTCGACCTGGGTCCACCCGAGGTAGCCCACGGCCCGCCGGACGTGGGCGTGGGCGTCGCCCCCGGCGGCGGCCCGCCACGGGACGCCGGCCAGCCCGTGCTCGACGGCGGTCCGCATCAGCTCGTGCCAGGCCGGGTGGAACTCCACCTCGTCGATCCGGTGGCCGTAGCGGTCGTGGGTGCGCAGCCGGGGCGGGTGCTCGTTCGCCAGCCGCCCCCACTCCTGGGCCTGCTCGCTCCCGGCCAGCCTGCCGAGGTCGGCCAGCGAGTCCAGCGTCGCCCGGTCGGCGTGCCGGACGCAGGCCTCGGCGAGGGCCGCATCCCCGGCGATCGGGTCGTGCCCGATCAGCGGCGGGACCTGGTTGGTCACCTCGTGGGTGGCGCGCATACGCGCACCGTACGACCCGTGGCCACCACCTGTGCACCTGCCGAGATGAGCCGCAGGTAGCGGCACGGACACGGAGAGCGGCCTTGTTGCGCGTTCTCATAACGGATCGTGACCACCCGATCGGGTGTGAGGCGTGACACTCCGGACCAACGAAACGGCCGGGTACCGAGCGCTAGCGGCGCGCCCGGGCCCGTTCCTACGGTCCGCCGCATGACGGGGATGACCGGAGTCGGTGACGGACGGGTCCTGCCCGCCGTGCGCCGGTCCCGCGTCCGCCGCCTCCTCCTGACCGGCGTCCTGGGCGCCGGCGTGTACGCCGGGCTCACCCTGGCCGCCGACGTCGCCCGCGCCGAGGAGCCGGCCCCGAGCGCCCCGGTCGAGCAGACCGCCCCCGGCGCCGAGCCCGGCGCCCAGCAGACCGGCACCGCACCCGGCGGCGACCCGACGGAGCCGGCCCCGGCGGGATCGGTGACGACGGTGCAGACGACCACCGTGAGCACGGTCGAGCACTCCTCCGGCGGGACGCCGGACGGCGCGACCCGACCGGACGAGGGCACGACGGCCACCACGGCCACCGCGACGACCACGACCACCACGACCACGACGACCACCACGCCCGAGGGCAGCACGACGGTGACCGTCTCGAGGGAGTCGGCGCAGGTCCCCGAGCAGGATCCGGCGCCGGAGGCCGAGCAGCCCGCGACGGCCGGCCCCTCCTGCGCCTCCGCGACCGGTGCGACCGCCGCGACCGCCGTGGAGCAGCCCGCCGGGGACGCGGTGGCGCCGCCGGACGCCGCAGTCGACGACCAGCCGTGCACCACCGGCACCCCGGCTCCGGCACCCGCCGTCGAGGCGCCTGCGGCCCTCGCGGCCCCCGTGGTCGCCGTGACCCCGGTCGCCCCGCCCGCTCCCGCCGCCGAGCCCGCTCCCGCCGCCGAGCCCGCGCCCGCCGTCCCGGCCCTGGACGCCGAGCCGGCGGCCGAGGAGCCCGCACCGACCCGCAGCGCCGCGCCGGTGCGCTCCGCACCTGCTGCCGCTCCCGCCGCGCCCGCCGCTCCGGTCGTCGCCCCCCAGCCGGTGGACCCGGCACCCGTCCCCGCGGCACCGTCCGCGCCGACGACGCCCTTCCCGCTCCCGGCGCCGGCTCCCGCCGCGCCGGTCACCTCCGGCGCGCCCGCCGGGTGCGGTGCCCAGAGCGCCGGCCAGGGCGGCTCGTCCCTCGGCGGCTTCTGCACCGCCGTCCTGCCGACCACCCCGGTCGACCTCGTCCTGGCCCTGAGCGCCGGGCGCAGCGCCCCTCTCGAGGGCTCCATCGGCGGCCCGGTCGCCGACACCGGGTCACGGCCCGACTGAGGCCGGCCGCCTGAGCGGCCGCCCCTCGATCCCGGTGTGCCACGGGGGGCGCATCACGACCCTGTGCGGCCGCCCCGCTCGTTCCACCCACCCGCAAGAAGCCGCGTGCCCATCCATGGCTCTGTGGCACGCGGAGCACCTCCTCACCCACGCACCATCCACCCATCACGAGGAACGGACACGATGAGACGATCAGTGCGCAATGGCCTGGCCATTGCCGGTATGGCCGGGGGGATCTTCTTCCTCGGCGACGCAGTGGCAGGGGCGTCGACCGACGCGACCGCCACGGGCGACATCACCTCGACGACGGCGGGCCAGTCCGGTGACGCGGACAGCACCAACGTCCAGGACGTGAGCGCCAGCAACGACGTCGAGAACGACGCCGAGACCGGTGACATCGACGCCAGCGGCGGCAGCCCCGCCGTCGGTGTCGTCGCGGGCAACGGCAACAGCGTCGAGGCCGGCAGCGTCAAGGGCGACGTCTCGGCGTCGCAGAACGTGACGACCGTCGTCAACATCGCGGTCGAGGCGAACGGCGGCACGGTCAGCGACAGCAACAACGCCGCGGCCGGCAACGGTGCGACCAACACCGCGAACGCCAACGGCAGCATCGACTCGACCACGGCCGGCGGCGGCAAGCACGGCGACGCCGACAGCACCAACGTCCAGGACGTCGACGCCAGCAACGACGTCGAGAACGAGGCCGAGACCGGTGACATCGACGCCGGCGGCGGCAGCCCCGCCGTGGGCGTGCTCGCCGGCAACGGCAACGACCTGGGCGCCGGCTCCTACAAGGGCGACGTCGAGGCCGACCAGGACATCGACACCGAGGTCAACATCGAGGTCGAGGCCAACGGTGGCCACGTCAGCGGCAGCAACAACGCCGCGGCCGGCAACGGTGCGGACAACGAGGCCAACGCCGACGGCACCATCGACTCGGTGACCGCGGGGGGCTCCGGCAAGCACGGTGACGCCGACAGCTACAACGACCAGGACGTCGACGCCCGCAACGACGTCGACAACGAGGCCGAGACCGGCGACATCGACGCCGGTGGCGGCAGCCCCGTCATCGACGTGGTGGCCGGCAACGGCAACACGCTGTACTGCTCGTCGGTGAAGGGTGACGTGATCTGCAACCAGAACATCAACGTCATCATCAACATCATCGCCGAGGCCAACGGCGGCACGGTGACCTGCTCGAACAACGCGGCCGCCGGCAACGCGGCCGAGTGGGTCTGCAAGCTGCCGGAGAGCAAGCCCGCTCCGGCTCCCGCCCCGGCTCCGGCCCCGGCCCCGGCTCCGGCCCCGGCCCCGGCCCCGGCCGCTCCGGTGAAGCACTACGAGCACCACCACGACGCCGACTGCCCGGAGCACCACGCTGCCCCGGTCGCGAAGCCGGCTGCGCACCACTCCGCGGTGCGCTACGCGGCCCCCGTCAAGGCCGTGAGCAGTGCCCAGCCCACGTCGCAGCTGGCCTACACCGGCTCTGACGTCTCGCTCCCGCTGACGGTGGGTCTGCTGACCCTCACCGCCGGCCTGGGCCTGGGTGTCGCCTCCCGTCGCCGCGAGGCGCAGGAGGCCTGACAAGGCGCCGGCCCGCCGCTCCGGTCACTCGGAGCGGCGGGCCGGACTCCACCCTGGGACGTCGTCTGCCGGTAGCCGCCGGCAGGCGGCGTCCCGCCTCGTTCCACCCGTTTCCACCCATCGGGTTCCCCGCGCTGCTACCCGCGCCGGGGCCCGCCGACACCGGACAGAGGACCAGAGTGCACGGGACAGCGGAGCGCGACACGCCCGGTGCGGCGGCGCCGGACCCCACCGTCCCCGCCCGTCGCAGCGGCACCGCCCGGCTGCGCACGGTCGGCCGCGGGATCAGCCAGACGCTGATCACCGTCGGCCTCGTCGTCCTGCTCTTCGTCGTCTACCAGCTCTGGGTGACCGACCTGCTGGCCGCCCGCGCCCAGGACCAGCTCGCCGAGACCATCCAGGAGCAGTGGGCGGACTCGCCCACCGTCGCGCCGCCGCCCGGCGATGCCCCCGTCGTCGAGGCCCCGCCCGGTGCGGCCCCCGCGCCGGCCGAGCAGCCGCCCGCTGCTGCCCCGGAGGCGATCCGGGCCGACGTCGGCGACCCCTTCGCGATCCTGCACATCCCGCGCCTGGACGAGGACTACTCCCGCGTCGTCGTCGAGGGCGCCTCGGAGGTCCAGCTCGAGCAGGGCCCCGGCCACTACGTCGGCACCGCCATGCCCGGCCAGCAGGGCAACTTCGCCGTCGCCGGCCACCGGGTGGGCCGGGGCTCGCCGTTCCTGGACCTCGACCGGATGCGTCCCGGTGACCCGATCGTCGTCGAGACCGACGACTCGTGGTTCGTCTACCGCGTGCTCGGCGACGCGGCGTCGGGCGACTTCGGCACCGACCCCAGCGGCATCCCGGGTCGGCAGATCGTCCGCCCCTCGCAGGTCGAGGTCATCTCGCCCACCCCGGGCGGGCCGGCCCGCGGCGAGGCCTCCGGCGCCTACCTGACGCTGACCACCTGCCACCCCAAGTACTCCGCCGAGCAGCGGCTGATCATCCACGCCCGGCTGGACGGTGCGCCGCTGAGCAAGGCCTCCGCGCCCGACGGGCCCCCGGTTCTCGGCGGCTGACCGGCGATCAGGCCGGCGGGCCGCCGAGGAGCAGCTCGCGCAGCAGGTGCAGCGCCATCGTGACGGACCGGTCCCGGACCGCGGTCCGGGACCCGCGCAGCCGCAGCGCCCGGGTCAGCCGCGCGTCGGGGCCGACGACGCACAGGTGCACGGTGCCGACCGGCTTGTCCTCGGTGCCACCGCCCGGGCCGGCGATCCCGGTGATGCCGATGCCGACGTCCGCGGCGAACCGCGCGCGGGCGCCGTCGGCCAGCGCGGCCGCGACCTCGGCGCTCACGGCGCCGTGCTCGGCGATCAGCGCGGCCGGGACGCCGACCAGCTCCTCCTTGGCGCTGTTCGCGTAGGCCGCGACCCCGCCGAGCAGGTAGGCCGACGACCCGGCCCGGGCGCTGAGCCGGCCGGCCAGCAGCCCGCCGGTGCAGGACTCCGCCGTCGCGACGGTCAGCCCCCGGTCGGTCAGCGCCGTGGCCACCAGCTCGTCCAGGTCCGGGCCGGTGGAGAACACCGTGTCCCTGTGCCGCTCGGTGAGCGCCGCCAGCAGCCGGTCGTAGGCGGGCTGGGCGTCCGGGGCGAACCGGGTGACGATCTCCAGCTCCCCCTCGCGCAGGCAGGTGGTGATCTCCAGCCCCCGGAGCCCGTCCTCCGCGTCGCGCAGGGTGGCGGCCAGCTGCGCCTCGAGGGTGCCCCACATGCGCACGGTCTCCTGGCGGAGCTCCGGCGCACCGGTGAGCAGCGCTGCGACCGGCCCGGCGGCCAGCGCGGCCGGCCACATGCCGCGCAGCTCCCCCGGCGGGCCGGGGAGCACGACGACGACCGGGCCCGTGCGCCCCTCGGCCGGCGGGACGACGAGCCCCGGCGCCGTGCCGACGGGCGCGAGGACGACGGCGCCCTCGGGCACCCGTGCCTGCTTGCGGACACCGGCCGCCGTGGACGCGGCGTCGGCCCGCCAGCCCCGCCAGGCCATGAGCCGCTCGACGATCGCGCCGATGCGCTGCTCGAGTTCCGTGTCCACCGCCGAGGAGCGCCCCTGGAACGCGCCGACCACCTCGGCGGTGAGGTCGTCGGCGGTGGGCCCCAGCCCCCCGGTGGTGAGCACCAGCGGTACGCCGGTGCGGGCGAGGAAGCCGAGTGCTGCGTCCAGGTCGTCGGGCCGGTCGCCGACCACCACCACGTGGCCGACGTCGACGCCGAGCTCCCGCAGGCGCTCCGCGAGCCAGGGCCCGTTGGCGTCGGCGACGCGGCCGGTGAGGACTTCGGTACCGGTGACGACGATGCCGGCGCGGATGCTCACCCGCCCGACCCTAGGACGGCGCCCGTCGGTGCGCCCGGCCTGCCCGCCGGCCCACCCCCGTTACCGTGCGGAGGACGATCCGGCCTCGACGGCCGACCGACCCGCGCGAGGAGGACCCGTGAGTTCGCCGACCGATCCCCAGCCGACCGACGGTGCCGCCGTCCGCACGTCGCCCCCCACGCAGGAGATCCCCGTGGTCGCGCCGGCGACGGCCGCACCGCAGCTGCCTCCGCACCCCGCAGCCACGACGCCGGCTCCCGTGCAGACCGTCCAGCCGACCGGGCCGGTCGGCGTCGTGCCCGGCCTGCCGGGCCCCCTCCCGCCTCCGCCGGCGCCTGCGTCGCCCGCCTCCGGGTCCTCCGCCGTCGGAGCGACGGCGTCCTCGGCCGAGAGCACCGCGGTGCTGCCCGACGCGTCCGCGACCGGCCCGGTGCCGCCGGTCGACGGGGGACCCGCCGCGGAGCAGCCGCGCACGCCGGCCCGCCGTGACCGGACCGCGCTCGTCGCGCTCGGCCTGGTCGGGGCGGCCCTCGTGCTGCTGGAGCTCGGCCTGGCCCTGCGCTTCGGCGGGGAGTCGTTCTGGTCCGACATCCCGCTGTGGTCGGCCTTCGCCACGCTCTGCACGCTGCTCGGCCTGGCCGCCGCGGCGGCCGTGCTGCCCGGCGGCGGACGGCTGGACGCGGCGACCGGCTGGCGGGTCGCAGCCGGCGGCCTCACCGGGCTCGCCGTCTTCTGGCTGCTGGTCGCGCTGCCGGTCGTCGCGAGCGACCGCGGGTTCCTGCTCACCGCCGCCCTCGGCTGCCTCGGCGGCGCGCTCTGGCTGGGGTCCGGCCGCTCCCGCTGAGCGCCGGCGCGGTCAGCCCTTCCCGCGGCCGCCGTTCCCCTTGCCGTTACCGTTCCCGTTCCCGTTGTTGTTGCCGGGCCCGGTGGGCGGTGTCCCGGCTCCGCCGCCGGGACCGGCCGGCGCCGCTCCGGACGGTTCGTCGGCCGGGCCCGGCGGGTCGGCCGGGAGGACCGGCACCTGCTCCGGCGCGGGCGCCGGTGCGGGCGCAGGCCCGGGGGCCGGTGCGACCGGGGCCGGTACCGGGACGTCGCCTGCGCCGACGTCGGTGACCGCCGTCGTCGGGTCGGCGGCGGCTGTCCCGACGGCGTAGGTCAGCGTCACCAGGGTGCCGCGGTCCAGCGTCCCGGTCGGGCTCACGCCGGTGACGGAGTCGGCGGCCGCGGCGGCAGCCGGGTCGGCGACGCGCTCCACCCGCAGCCCCAGGCGGCCCAGCTCCGCCTCGACCTCGGCGACCGGCCGGCCCAGGTGGTCGGCGGCGGCGAGCAGCACCGGGGCCGGCGCCTCCGCAGCGGCGGCCGCGGGTGGGGCCGCGTCCCCGGTGAGCTGCAGGACGCCGAGGCCCGCGCCGGCCGCGCCCACGAGCAGCGCCGTCAGCGGCGCGAGGACGCGGGACCGCCGCGGGGCGCGACCACCCGGCGCTCCGACCGGCAGCGGGCTGGTGCCCGGGGGCAAGGGAGGCAGCGGCCGGCCGGCGAGCACGTCGTCGACCGCGTCCCGGAAGGCGGCGCCGTCGGGCAGCCGCCGGGCCGGGTCCTTCGCCATGGCGTGCGCCAGCAGCTCGCGCACCGGCCCGGGGACGTCGTCGGGCAGCGGGTCGGGGGTGTCGCGCAGCTGGCTGAGGGCGATCTGCACGGAGTTCTCGCCGTCGAACGCCCGCCGGCCGGCCAGGCACTCGTAGCCGACCAGGCCGAGGGCGTAGACGTCGCTGGCCGCGCTGGCCCGCGCGCCGGCCGCCTGCTCCGGGGACAGGTAGTGGGCGGTGCCCACCACCTGGCCGGTGCCGGTGAGCGGCACGCTGGACGCCGATACCGCGATCCCGAAGTCGGTGATCTTCACCGTCCCGTCCGGCGCGACGAGCACGTTCCCCGGCTTGACGTCGCGGTGCACCAGGCCGGCCGCGTGCGCGGCGGCGAGGGCGTCGGCGGCCTGGCGCAGCAGCTCCAGCACGCGGGGCGCGGGCAGCCGCGGCTCGCGGGCGAGCAGCCCGGCGAGCGACTCGCCCTCCACCAGCTCCATGACGAGGAAGGCCAGGCGCTCGCCGGTCAGGCCGTCCTCGAGCTCGCCGTAGTCGTAGAGCGTCGCGATGCCGGGATGGGCGACCAGCGCGGCGTGCTGGGCCTCCGCGCGGAACCGGGCCAGGAAGGTGGGGTCGCCGGTGAACTCGCTGCGCAGCACCTTCACCGCGACCGCGCGCGAGAGCACGGTGTCGCGGGCGCGCCACACCTGGCCCTGGCCGCCGGTCGCCAGCAGGGTGCCCAGCTCGTAGCGGCCGCCCAGCAGCCGCCGTCCGGGCTCCGCCACCGACCTCACCCTCCTCCGTCGTCCCCTGTCGTACCCGGCCGGGGCCGGTCCCGCGACCGCGGTCCTACGGAGGTGTGACGGGGCTGCTCGCCGTGGTCGTCGTCGGGGTGGCCGGCGCGGACGACGACGGCGGGGTCGACGGCGGGCTGGGGGGCGTGGACGGCGACGACGGCGACGACGGCGGCGTCGTCGTCGGGGTGCCCGGCGTCGTCGGGGGCGTGGTCGGCGTGGTCGGCGTCGTCGGCTTCGCGGGCGTGGACGGCGCGGGCTGGCCGGCCTCGAGGGTCGGCTCGGTCGCCACCGGCACCTCGCTCGCGCTCTCCTCCGGCGGGGCGACCGGCTCGGGGACCACCTCGACGACCTCGGCGGACGGCGAGCCCGACCCGCCCCCGGTGCTCTGCCCGGTCCGGGGGACCGGGACGGCGTACCGGACGAGGACGACGTCGCCGGCGCGCAGCTGGCGGCCCGTGGGCGAGATGCCGGTGACCAGGTCCCGGGGCACCTCGGCGGTGGGCTCGGCCCGCAGCTCCACGACCAGGCCCAGGGCGGTGAGCCGGTCGGCGACCTCGTCCACCGGCTCCCCGACGTGGTCGGCGGCCGTCAGCAGGATGCTGGTGCTGTCGCGCTGCTCGGCGGCCACGGCCGTGGACTGCGGGGGGCCGTCGGAGACCGCCTGGAGCACGCCCGCGGCGATGCCCGCCCCGGCGAGCAGCGCCACCAGGGGCAGCAGGGCCACCGCGAGCCGCCGGCCGCGGCGGCGGACCGGAGGCCCGGTCACCGTCGCGCCGGACGCGGGACCGAGGGCGGGCGGCGGCAGCACGGCGACGTCCTGCGTCGGGGGTGCCGGGGGCGGCGCCGCGAGCTCCCGGCCGGCGAGGACGTCGTCGACGGCGGCGCCGAACGCCGCCCCGTCCGGGAGGCGGCCGGCCGGGTCCTTGACCAGCGCCCGCGTGATCAGCGTGCGGAGACCCGGCGGGAGCTCGCCCGGAAGCGGCTCGGGCTCCTGGCGGACCTGCTTGAGCGCGATGGTGACGGCGTTGTCGCCGTCGAAGGCGGGGTGGCCGGTGAGGCACTCGTAGCCGATGAGGCCCAGCGCGTAGACGTCGCTGGCCGGGGACGCGAGCTTGCCCTCCGCCTGCTCCGGCGAGAGGTACT
This sequence comes from Blastococcus sp. SYSU D01042, assembly GCF_054050515.1. Classification (NCBI taxonomy): domain Bacteria; kingdom Bacillati; phylum Actinomycetota; class Actinomycetes; order Geodermatophilales; family Geodermatophilaceae; genus Blastococcus; species Blastococcus sp. SYSU D01042. The sequence goes on from NZ_JBJGZM010000006.1 coordinate 19,751, forward strand.
GGGGGGTGCCGATGACCTGGCCGGTGCGGGTCAGCGGGACGCTGCGCGCGGACCAGGCGATGCCGAAGTCGGTGATCTTCACGCTGCCGTCGGCCCGCACCAGGATGTTGCCGGGCTTGACGTCCCGGTGGACCAGCCCCATGCGGTGCGCCTCGGCGAGGGCGAAGGCGGTCTGCTGCAGCAGCCGGAGGGTGGTCTCCGGGCCGAGCGCGCCCTCGCGGGCCAGCAGCGCGGACAGCGGCTCGCCCTCGACCAGCTCCATGATCAGGTAGGCCAGCGTCTCGCCGGTCCCGTCCTGGGCGGTCTCCTCGCCGTAGTCGAAGACGGCGGCCACGTTCGGGTGGCTCAGCGACGCCGCGTGCTGGGCCTCGGCCCGGAAGCGGGCCAGGAAGCTCGGGTCGCCGGTGTACTCGCTGCGCAGTACCTTCACCGCGACCGACCGGTGCAGGGCGACGTCGACACCCCGCCAGACCTGGCCCATGCCACCGGCCGCGATGAGGGAGTGCAGCTCGTAGCGGTCGCCCAGGCACCGTCGTCCTGGTTCGACCACGGTGGCCACTCCTCGTCAGCATCCGGCCGGCTGGTGCACGGGGACGACGGTGCGCGCCCCCGCCCCCACGGTGTCCAGACCCGGCCGGGTCTACACATGGGAGGGCCGGTCCCCATCGTCGCCCGGCGATCCGGCGGCACCGCCGGCAGCGGGGGGTGACCCGGGCGACTCCGCGGCGTGCCCGGCGCGTCGGCTGCGCAGCGTGCACGGAGGGCCACGGTGGTCCGCGCCCGCGCGCAGGGCTCCGCGCGCGCAGCCGGCCGTGGCAGGGTGGCTGCGGGGCGGCCGCCCCGACGACCACCCGGAAGGCGGACGACGATGCCCGAGACCGTGACCAGGGAGGACTCCGCCGGGGTCGCCACCCTCACCATGCTGCGGCCCGGGCTGTCCACCGCCTCGCGCCGCGAGCTGCTCGCGCACGTCCGCGACGTGGCGGCCGACGACGCGGTGCGCGCGGTGCTGCTCACCGGCACCGGGCGTGCGTTCTGCGTCGGCCAGGACCTCAACGAGTCCCGGGCGCGGCGGGAGGGCGCGGTGGACCTGCCGGAGGACCCCGACGCCCCGTTGCCCGTCCTCGTCGAGGAGTACAACCCGCTGATCCTGGCCCTCTCCCGGCTGCCGGTGCCGCTCGTCGTCGGCATCAACGGCGCCTGCGCCGGCGCCGGGATGGGCGTGGCCCTCACCGGCGACCTGCGGGTGGCCGCGGCCGGCGCGAAGTTCACCACCGCGTTCGCCGGGGTGGGGCTGTCCAGCGACTCGGCGGTGGCCTCCCGGCTGGTGCACTGCGTGGGCGGGGCGCGCGCGACCGAGCTGCTGCTGCTCCCCGAGCCCTTCCTCGCCGAGACCGCGGCGCAGTGGGGCCTCGTGCACCGGGTGGTCGCCCCCGAGCAGGTGCACGCGGAGGCGTTCGCGCTCGCCGCGCGGCTGGCCGCCGGCCCGACGGTCGCCTACCGGGCGATCAAGGCGGTGCTGGCGACGGCGGCGACGGACTCCCTCGAGGAGACCCTGGACCTGGAGGCCCGGCTGCAGGTGGTGGCGGGGCGCACGGCGGACCACCGGGAGGCCGTCGACGCCTTCCTCACCAAGCGGGAGCCGGTCTTCACCGGTCACTGACCGGAGGCGGACCCGGGCCGCCCGCGACCGACACGGGTCCGGGGCGTCGCACGGGGGTGCTCCCGGCGGCTCCCGGTGCCAGGCTGCGCCACGTCGGCACCGACGGAGGAGGACCGTGGCAGAACCGGGCAACGAGACGCCCCCCTCCCCCGCCCGCCCGCCGGCCGGGCTGCGGCCCCGGGTCCCGGAGCACCGCCCGGCGCCGGCCGCGGGCCCACCGCCCCGGCCGGGCGTGGGCACCCGGCTCCCGCCCCCCGAGCGCGCGGCGGCCCCGCGCCGGCCGCGGGCGCTGCGGCTGTCGGTCCTGGGCTGGGTCCTCGCGGCGGTCGCCGGTGGCACCGGCGTGGCGGCCGCGCTCGCCGACGGCGACGCGCTGCGCCGGAAGCTCACCGCCGAGGCGACCGAGGCCGACCCCCAGCTCTCGGCGGACGCCGTCAGCGACGGGGTGTCCGCCACCACCGCGCTCGTGCTGGGCTCCGTCGGGCTGCTGAGCGTGCTGCTCCTCCTCTGGACCGCCGTGCTGCTCCGGCGGCGGCCGTGGGCCCGCTGGGCGCTGCTGGGAACCGGCGTCCTCGTCCTCGTCGCCGCCGACGTCGCGCAGAGCGTCGTCTCCGGCGGGTCCGACCTGGACCGGACCGCCTTCCTCGTGCAGGCCGCGCTCGTCGTGCTGGCCCCGCTCGGGCTGCTGTGGCGGTCAACCGGCCGCTGGCTGGGCGTCGGGCGCGGCCGATCCGACGGCTGACCCGGCCTCCAGCTCGGCCAGCAGCGCCTCCAGCTGCTCCACCACCGCGGCGACGGCGTCCCGCACCGCGCGGGGGGCGAGCGGGTCGGTCCCCCGCGCCTGCCACCGGTCCAGCGCCGCGCCGGCCACGGCCCGCAGGTCGTCGTCCGCCGGGTCCTCGCCCTCCAGCCCGAGCCGGGCGGCGGGAGCGGGGCCCACGGCGCCGAGCAGCCGCTCGCCCTCGGCCCGGAGGTCCTCGGGCAGAGCCGCGAGCACGCCGTCCGGGCGGCGCAGCGCGGTCAGCTCCACGGTGCCCCGCGCGCGCAGCCGCAGCCGCTCCAGCTCGGCCCACAGCTGCTCGTCGCCGTCGGCCGGGCAGGTCCGCAGCGCCCACTCGGCGACCGCCAGGGCGGAGTCCTCCTGCAGCTGCGCGCCCCGCGCGGTGAACTCGACGGCCATCCGCCGCTGCAGCTCCGCCAGGCCGCTGCGCCGGACCAGCTCCTCGGCGAGCACCTGAGCGCTGTCCACGCCGGCCCGGACCAGGGCGATCGACAGCCGCACCCCGAACAGCCCGAGCCGCTCGACCAGCGCGCGCCGGAGCTCCTGGGCCACCCCGCCGGGGACGTCGGGACGGCAGAACCGGTCGGCGGTCAGCAGCACCCGCTGCAGCTCGTCGGGCGGCGTGCCGGCCAGGCTGCGCAGCGCCACGAAGTCGCCGTGCCGCAGGGTCCGCCCGGCCATGCCCAGCAGGCCGGCCACCGGGAGCACCGACGGGCTCACCTCGGCCACGGCCGGGTCCGCGGCCATCCGCCGGGCGACCTCGCCGGCCTGCAGCAGCGCGTCCAGGCTGCCCGAGCCGATCTCGTCGGCCCGGGACAGCACGGTGATCGTCGTCGTCCCGCTGCCGGCGCGGGCCTGGACGCCGCGCAGCACCTCGACGTCCACGGCCTGCAGCTGCCGGGTGAGGAACAGGACGGCGTCGGCGCCGGGGAGGCCGTCGGCGGGCTCGAGGAAGCCGCGGGTGCGGGCGCTGAGGTCGGTGGACAGCGAGGCGATGCCGGGGGTGTCGACCAACGTCGCGGCGGCCAGGCCCGCCGTCGGCCAGTCCACGCGCAGGTGGTCCACGCCGTCGGCGTCCAGGTCGGCCAGGTCCAGCGCCAGCCCGCCGTCCACGCGGCGCACGGGGAGGTCGCGCTCCCCCTCGGGGGTGCGCGCCGCCACGCGGGGCCACTGCCCGTGCCGGTAGACGGTGACCAGGCGGGTGCACTCGCCGGCGTCGGTCGGCGCGATCCGCGCGCCGACCAGGGCGTTGAGCAGCGTGGACTTGCCCGCCTTGACCCGGCCGACCAGCGCGATCCGCACCGGCTCGTCCAGCCGCGCCCGGTGCTCGGCCAGCCGGGCGGCCACGGCCGGGTGCTCACGCCGCGCGTCCAGCGCGGCGTCCAGCAGCTCGCGCGCTCCCGCGGGGGCGGTCACCGCGCCGGCCCGCCGGTCGCGCTGAGCCGGCGCGGGGCGCCGGGCGGCGCCGGTGCGCCGCGCGAGGCCTCCGCCGCGCCGCGCCGTTCGGCCGCTGCGGGCGAGGCCGCGGGGCGGCGCACCTCCGCGGCCAGCGCGTCGATGCGCTCCAGCCGCGTGCGCAGGGTCCGCAGGCGGGTCGTCCGCTCCCCGGCCGCCTCCTTGGTCGAGCGCTGCGCGGCCCGGACCGCGTCGTTGAGCGAGGCCGTCATCTCCTCGACGGTGTCGCTCAGCAGGTCGCGCAGCGTCCGCTGCACGACCCGCAGCCGGTCCTTGAGGTGCTTGCTCACCTGGAAGACCACCTCGTCCACGTGCCGCCGCACCACGGACTTGGCCTCGGCCTGCCGCCGCTGGAGCCGCTGGGCCTTGTCGTCGTTGTAGGCCTTGCGGCCCAGCAGCACGCCGGCCGCCAGCGAGATCGGGTTGATCAGCGCCATGCCCGCGAGGCTGGTCGCCAGCCCGGTCATCAGGACGCCGGTGTACGAGCCGCGCACGCCGATGAGGAAGCGCTCGCGCAGCTGCAGGTACCCGTCGTCGATCTCGGGCAGGTCGATGACGCCGGCCAGCACGTCGGTGGCCTGGCCGATGGCCAGCTCAGGCACGATCGCCCCGCCGTCGCGGGCGAACTGCTCGACGACCTGGTCGGCGAGGTACTGGGAGCGCTGCTCGGCCCAGACGAAGCTGTCGGCGACGGCGATCTCGATCCGCTGCTGCAGCCAGCGGCTGAACTCCGGCCAGAGGGCACCCGGGTCGTCGGCGTCGATGGCCTCCTCGGCCTCCCGGGTGACCACGCGGGAGCGGTCCCGCAGGTCGTAGTCGATGTCGGCCATCAGGTCGGTCACGCCGTCGGCCAGCACCTGCTGCCAGCGCGAGGAGCGCCGGCGCAGCTGGTCCACCGAGGCGCGCGCCTCCTCGAGCTCACGCACCAGCGCCTCCTGCGCGGCGGGCTCCTCCAGCCCGGACAGCTCGGTGCGCGTCGCCAGCCGCAGGTGCTGGGTGACGGTGGCGACGTCGTGGGCCAGCGAGCGCGCGGCCAGGACCTCGGCCCGCGCCACGACCTGCTCGCGGAGGTGGCGCGCGAGCGCGCCCAGCCCCGACTCCGCCTGCAGCTCCGGGTCGTGGTGCTGGGCGGCGAGCAGCGCCAGGGCGGAGGACACCGGGAAGATCGGCGCGTCCAGGCCGTGGTCGGCCAGGTGCCGCCGGTCCAGCTCCGCGATCCGCCGCCACTCCGGGGCGACGTCGGTCTTGGTCAGCGCGCAGACGACGTTCGGGCACAGCGCAGCGGCCTGCTCCAGGAACGCCATCTCCGGAGCGGTGAACTCCTGGGTGGCGTCGGTGACCACCAGCACCGCGTCGGCGCCGGGCACCAGGTCCAGGGCGGTCAGCGAGGCGACCGCGCCCACGCCGCCGAGGCCGGGGGTGTCGACCAGCTCGAGGCCGCCCTCCAGGAGCTTCCGGGGGAGCGTCACCTCGATCCGCAGCGGGCGGTGCTCGTCGTCGGGGTCCGGCGGCCGAGAGGCCAGCGTGGACAGCGGCACGCGCTCGCGCGCCACGCCGTCCTCGGCCGGCGGCGCGGGGTCGGCCGGCGGGCGGACCAGCCAGGCGCGGGGCTCGGCGCCGCCCGCCACCACGGTGGGCACGACGGTCGTGACGTCGTCGCCGACCGCGCAGACCGGTGCGCCCACCAGGCCGTTGAGCAGCGAGCTCTTGCCCTTCTTGGGCTCCCCCACGACGAGCACCCGCACGCTCGGGCTCTGCACCCGCCGCCGGACCTCGGCCAGCCGGCGCTGCAGGTCGGTCCGCTCGCACTCCGCGGCCAGCGCGGCGGCCCGGTCGATCAGGTCGGTCCTCGGTTCGGCCATGTGCCCTCCTCGGGAGGTCGCCCCCGGTCTACCACCGGGTCCGCGGTCGGAACAGGGCACCGACCCCGGCCCCGGCACGGAGCCGGGACCGGGGTCGGTGGGGGTGCGGATCAGGCCGCGGGCAGCTCGGTCGTGTTGTCGGAGAGCAGCTCGTTGTCCGAGAGGATCTCGTTGTCGGACAGGAAGTCGCTCGACTGGTCGACGTCCTCGACGTCGTCGCCGGCGATGGCGACGTCGTTGCCGTTGAGCGAGTCGTTGACGACGACCGAGTCCTCGATCTCGTTGACGTCGTCACCGGCGACGTTGTTGCCGTTGAGGCTCTCCTCGATCACCAGCGAGTCCTCGTTGACGTCGTCGCCGGCGAAGTTGCTGTCGACGACCGACTCCTCGATGACGTCGTCGCCGGCCACGTTGTTGCCGTTGAACGAGTCCTCGATCTCGGGCGCGATGACGTCGTCGCCCGCGACGTTGTTGCCGTTGAACGAGTCCTCGACCTCGACGTCGACGTCGGTGATGTCGCCGCCGGCCAGCTGGTTGCCGTTGAGCGAGTCCTCGATCGTGACGTTCGTGGACTGGTCCACGTCGTCCCCGGCCACGGTGTTGCCGTTGAAGCTGTCGTTGACCACCGTGATGTCGTCGATCTCGACCTTCACGTCGTCGTCGCTGATGGTGCTGCCGCCGCTGGCGACGTTGCTGTCGACGACGTTGCCGCTGTTCACCGTGTTCCCGCTGTTCACGGTGTTCCCGCTGTTGACGTTCAGCGTGTCGTTGTCGTTGTACGTCGTGGTGTCGTTGTCCTCGTTGCCGCTGTTGATGATGTTGCCCTTGACGTCGTCACCGGCAGCGACGCCGCCCGGGCCGGCCACGACGTTGTCGTCGCCGGTGACCACCGTCGAGCCCGGCGCCGCCCAGATCGCGTTCTCGATGTCGATGTCGATGTTGTTCTCGATGTCGTACTCGACGTGCGAGTAGTTGTTCTCGACGTACCGGACGTTGTGGATGACCGCCGCCTCCTGGCCGTGGCCGGCGTAGTCGTGGCCCTTGTAGCCGTCGTGGCCCTTGTAGCCGCCGTGGTCGCGGTCGTGCCCGTAGCCCTTGTCGTCGTCGCAGTCGTCCTTGTCGTCGTGCCAGACCTTGTGCCAGTGGCCGTCGTCCTTGTCGCAGTCCTCGTCGCGCACCGGCTTGTGGCCGCCGTGGTGGCCGCCCCAGCCCTTGTCGTCGTCGTCGTCGTGCTTGCCCGGCCGGCCGTGGTGGCCCTTGTCGTCGTCGTCGTCGTGCTTGCCGGGGCGGCCGTGGTAGCCCTTGTCGTCGTCGTCGTGCCTGTCGCGCCCGCCGTAGCGGTAGGCCGTCGGCGACGAGTCGGCCATCACCGGCATCAGCGCGTGGACGGTGGCCGGGTCCACGTCGGGGAAGCCGGCGGAGGCCAGCGCGGCCTCCGGGTTCTCCTCGAAGGCCTTCGCCGCCTCCTCGTCGCGGAACAGCCCGAGGATGAAGTCGAGCAGGGTGCTCGCCACAGTGGTCATCGCGTGTCTCCTGGAGTTCGAGCCGTCCGCCGTCGGCCGGCTGGCGGAGGCAGTCAACGACCGGCGGGGCCCCGGGCTCATCGGGGGACGGTCCGGTGTCTGTGACCCGACGTTGGGGGATCCGCGGTCACCCATCGTTAGGGGCACCCGGGGTGTCGCCCCCCTCCACCGGCTGTTCGCCGGATCGGTGCGCCGGCGGGTGTCGGGCAGCGGGATCCGCGGGCTAGCTTCCGGCCCGGAGCCGACCCGCAACACCGCACGGGGGTGGCGGCCGCAACGCCAGGGGGTCTCATGGGCGAGGACGACTACGGACTGGGAGTGGACATCGGCGTCGCCGGTGTCACCGCGGTGGCCTGGTCGCAGGCGACGGACGAGCCCGAGCTCGTCCCGGTACCCGGAGGCGCCGGGCGCACGGCGCGGGTGATGGCCCGCGTGGGCAGCTCCGTCCCGCTGTACGAGGGCGGGCGGGGCCGTCCGGCCGCCGAGGTCGCCGCAGAGCTGGTGCTCGCCGCGCGGGACGCTGCCGAGGCGCTGCGGGGCCGCCCCCCGGCGCGGGTCGTCGTGACCGTCCCGCCGTCCTGGGGGTCCTACCGCAGCGAGCTGCTCGGCACCGCCCTCGCCGACGCCGTCGGCCCGGACGTCTCGCTGGTCTCGGGTGCCCTCGCGGCCACCTACGCCCACCTCCGCAGCGGCCGGCTGCCCCGCTCGGCCACCGTCGCCGTCCACGACCTGGGCGCCGGGACGCTGGACACCGCGGTGGTGCGCGCCACCCCCGGCGGCGAGGTCGAGCACGTGGGCACGCCCCCGGCCCCGCTCCCCTGGGGCGGCGCGGACGTCGACGACGCCCTGCTCGCGCACGTGCTGACGGCGCTGACCCCCACCGCCCCGCTCGACCGGGACGACGCGCAGGCCCTGCGGGACGCCGTGGTCGGCACCAAGGAGGCGCTGTCCTCCGACACGACGGCGGACCTCGTGCCGCCGCCCGCGGCCGGCGGGCCCGCCGACGGCCTCCGGCTCACCCGGGAGGAGCTCGACGAGCTGATCGCCCCGGGCGTCGAGCGGTCCGTCGAGGCGCTCGCCTCGACGGTGGACGGTGCCGGGCTGGCCCCCGCGGACCTGGACGCCGTCGTCCTGGTGGGCGGTGCAGCCCGGGTCCCCCTGGTGGGCGAGTGCCTGTCCGCGGCGCTGGGCCGGCCGCTCGTCGTCGACGCCGACCCCGAGCTCACCGCGGCGCGCGGAGCCGCCCGGCTGGCCCTCGCCCTGGCGGTCCCCGAGCAGGAGGCGGCCGCGCCGGTGCACCTCGTGCCCACCGGGACGAGCCGGGCCACCGCCCGCGGCGAGCTCGTCGCCCGGCCGCCGACGGCGCCGCGCCGCAGCCCGTCGCGTCGGCCGGCCGGCCGGCCCGGTCAGCGGACGACCGGGCGGGTCCTGCTCGTCGCCGCCCTGCTGCTCGGCCTGGTGCTGGTGGTGCCGACGCTGTCCGCCGCGCTGCTGTCCGGGGACGAGCCTGCCCTGGGCGCCCCGGTCGCCGCCGTGCCGGAGGCGGCCGCCGGGACCGCCGCTCCCGCCCCCGCCCCCCGGGCCGGCGGCTCGGGGAACCGCACGGGCACCGGCGGCGGCGAGGCGCTGCAGCCGGCCTCCGGTCGCCGTGACACCCGGTCGCCGGGATCGGCCGTCGCGCGGGTGGCCGGCTCGGCACGGGCCGCAGCCCAGCGGGTGGCCGCCGGCACGGCCGGCGCCGTCCGGGGCCTGCCCGCCGCCGGCAGCTCGTCGGCCCAGGCCGCCCGCTCGACCGCCGCTGCCCCGACCGGCACGACCCCCGGGGCCACGCCCCCGGCGGTGGCCTCCACGCCGGCCGCACCGGCACCGGGCACGGCGGCGGCCGCGCCCACGACCGCGGCTCCGGCGCCCACCACCCCGGCCGCGCCCACGACGCCGGCACCCCCCACGACCCCGGCGCCGGCGGTCACCCAGGCACCGCCGACCACCACCGCACCCCCGCCGCCGACCACCTCCGCACCTCCCCCGACGCAGGCGCCGTCCCCGGTCGTCCAGACCCCGCCGCCCACGACCGAGGCGCCGCCGACGACCCAGGCACCGCCTCCCCCGCCCCCGCCGGCACCCGAGCCCGAGCCCGAGCCCGAGCCACCGGCCCCCGAGCCGATCGCCGACCCCCCGGCGGCCGAGCCGGCCACGCCCGCGACCGCCGACCCGCCCGTGGCCACCGAGACCCCGGTGGCCCCGTGATCGCGGACCTGCACGCCTCGTCGGTCCTCGCGGCGGTGGGCGAGCGCCGGCCGGCGGGCGCTCCCGGCCACGTCGTCGTGGAGGGTCCGGGAGGCACCGGGAAGTCCGCCCTGCTGGCGAGCGTGGCCGAGTCCTACCGCGCCGCCGGGCTGCCGGTCGTGCACCTCGGCGCCGACCCCGCGCCCAACGTCGCCTCCGGCCGGTTCGCGGTGGTGGTCGACGACGCGCAGCGGCTCCCCGCGGCGGCGCTGCACCGGGTCCGCGCGCTGGCCGAGGACGCCGGGGCCCTGGTGGCCGTCGGCTTCCGGCCCTGGCCCCGCCCGCCGGCGCTCACCGAGCTGGTGCACGCGCTGGGCAGCGAGCGCCGGTTCGTCAGCCTCGGGCACGTCGACCGCGGCACCGTGCAGGGGTGGGCGCGGGACCGCTTCGGCGGGCCGCTGCCCCCGGACCTCCTGGACGCCGTCGTCGCCGCCACCGGTGGGCTGCCGGCGCTCGTCGAGCCGCTGCTCCGGTCGCTCGCGCACTCCCGCGGGGCGTCGTCCGGCGACGGCCGGCTGCTCGTGGACGACGCGGTGCTCGGCGTCGTCCGCGCCGCGCTGGGCACGGTCGACGACGGCACGCGGGCGCTCCTGCTGGCCGTGGCGACCGGCGCGCCGCTGGAGACCGAGGTCCTCGCCGACCTGGTGGCGGTGGCACCCGACCGCGTCGCGGAGCTGCTGCGGGGGGCGCGGGCCAGCGGCCTGCTGCTCGGCAGCGGCGCCCTCGTGCCCCTCGCGGCGCGGGTGCTCGGCGAGGCCACGCCGCCCGAGGTGCTGCGGGACCTGCGCCGACGGCTGCTGGACCTGCTCGTCGAGCGGGGCGACCAGCCGGTGGGCCTGGCCCGGCGGCTGGCGGCCGACCGCGTGCGCGACCCGCGGGCCGCGCAGCTGCTGGAGCGCCAGGCCGACCTCGCGCTCCGGTCGGACCCTGCCGCGGCACGTGAGCTGCTGGACGCCGCCGTCGCCTGCGGCTCCCCCGGTCCCTCCGTCGGCGCCCGCCGGGCGCAGGCGGCCGCGCTCGCCGGCGACTTCGACGCGGCGCTGCGGTGGGCCGACGCCGTGCTCTGCGACGAGACCGCAGCCGACCGTCCGCGGGCCGCGGGCGTGGCGGCCACCGTGCTGGCCCACCGCGGGCTCCCGGCGCACGGCGCGGAGCTCTTCCGGCTGGCCGGACCGCAGCGGGCGGGAGCCGTCGCGCTGGCGCTGCTCAGCAGCGGCGCCGCGACCGAGGCGCAGGCCGCCCTCGAGGCCCCGCGCGCGACCGCCGAGGTGCCCACCTTGCTCGCCGGGTGCGAGGAACTCATGGCCCGGGGCGTGCTGCAGTCGCTCCGCGCGGGCGAGGACGCCGACATCAGCGCCGCGCTCTCGACGCTCTCGCGGGCCGCCGCCCTGCTCGAGCCGGTCGGTCGCACCGCGCTGCTCCAGGAGACGCCGTCCGCGCTCGCGGCCCTGGTCGCCCTGCACTGCGGGGAGCTGGGCGTCGCGGAGTCCGTGCTCGAACGGGCCGTGGCCGCCGACACCGGTGGAGCGCCCAGCCGCGCCCGGCACCTGCTGCTGCTGGCCTGGGCGGCGATGCTGCGCGGCCGGCTCAACCGCGCCCGCGAGCACCTGCTCCGCGCGCAGGACCCCGAGCACTCGATGGAGCCGCGCGACGAGCTCTACCTGCAGGCCCTCGACGTCGGCCTCGCCCGCCGCAGCGGCGACGCCCCGGGTCTCGCGGCGGCCTGGAGCCGGGCCCGCGAGGCGCTGCTGCGGTACCCGATCGACCTGTTCAGCCTGCTGCCGCTGGGCGAGCTGATGATCGCCGGGGCCCGGCTGGGCGAGAGCGACCGGATCGCGCCGAACGTGGCCGACGCCCAGGCGCTGCTCGCCCGGCTGGGCTCCCCGGAGCTCTGGGCCACGCCGCTGCACTGGAGCGGCGCGCAGGCGGCCATCCTGGTCGACGACCCGGTGGCGCTGCGCCCGCACGCCACCGCGCTCGTCGCCGCCGCCCGGACCAGCCCGTACGCGGCGAACCTGGCGCGGGCGGGCCGGTGCTGGCTGCGGGTGCTCACGGGCGACATCGACGCCGCCGGCGTGGAGACCACGGCGCAGGACCTGGCCGCGGTGGGCCTGGCCTGGGACGGCTCCCGGCTGGCCGGGCAGGCGGCGGCGCGCACGCTGGACCCGCGGGCCCGCACGGCACTGCTGTCCTGCGCCCGGGCGCTCGCCGAGGCGCACGACCTCGAGGCGGCCGCGCCCGCCGCGGCCCCCGCGGGCAGCGGGCCCGCGCCGGCGGGCACGGGCCGGCTCAGCGAGCGGGAGCGGGAGGTGGCCCGCCTGGTGGTGGAGGGGCGCACCTACCGCGAGATCGGAGCCCAGCTGTTCATCTCGGCCAAGACCGTCGAGCACCACGTCTCGCGGATGCGGCACCGGCTCGGCGCCAGCAACCGCTCCGACCTGCTGGCCCGGCTGCGGCTCGAGGTCGCCCCGGGGCGCTGAGGGATGACCCGCGTCAGCGGGTGAGGACGGCGCACGCGGGGCACACGTCGGTGCCGGCGTGCGGCCAGGTGGCCTCGGGCACGACGCGGGCCAGCGCGCCGCAGACGGTGAGCTCGCAGGCGCCGTCCAGCTCGGCGACCGGGCGGTGCAGTTCCACGGCGTGCCAGAGCGCGGCGGTCGACCCGGTGGCCCGGCCCAGGGCCGGGGCGTGCGCGGTGGTCTGCAGCATCATGCGGATCGTGTCGGCACCCCGACCGGCCGGGCTGACGTCCCACCGTCGCCGTCCCACCCGCACGGGTGAGGACCTCCCGCACGCGGATGGGGCACCGCCGGGGCAGGATGCGGGCATGGAGCTGACCAAGCACGGCCACGCGTGCGTCGTCCTCACCGACGGCGACCGCCGGTTGGTGATCGACCCGGGCGCCTTCACCGACGCCGCCGCGCTCGAGGGCGCCACCGCCGTGCTGGTGACGCACGAGCACGCCGACCACTTCGTGCCCGACCGGCTGCGCGCGGCGCTGGAGGCCGACCCGGCACTGGAGATCTGGACGAACGGCTCGGTGGCGGCCGCGCTGGACGGCGCCGGGAACCGCGTGCACACGGTCGGCCACGGCGACGCCGTCACGGTGGCCGGGTTCGAGGTCCAGGTGCACGGCGAGCTGCACGCCGAGATCCACCCGGACGTCCCGCGCATCAAGAACGTGGGCTTCCTGGTCGACGGGGTGGTCTTCCACCCGGGGGACGCCCTCACCGTGCCCGACCAGCCGGTGGCGACGCTGCTGCTGCCCCTGCACGCCCCGTGGTCCCGGACGGCGGAGCTGATCGACTACGTGCGGGCCGTGGACGCCGACCAGGCGTACGCCGTCCACGACGGTCTGCTCAACGACACCGGGCTGGGCGTCGTCACCGGCCTGCTCGGGGAGCGCGGTCCGGGGACGCCCACGCCGCTGGCGCGGCTGGCGCCGGGGGACACGGTCGAGGTCTGAGCCCGACCGCGTTCCCTCGGCGCGAGGTCAGCGGACGGCGCCGCGCGACCGCTTCTGGGTGAGGCTCTCGGCCACGCCGATCAGCAGGACTGCGGCGATCACCGCGCAGACGAAGCCGATGACGTTGAGCTCCCAGATGTCACCGGTGCCGAAGAACTGCGCGATCAGGCCACCGATGAGCGAGCCTACGAGCCCGAGGGCGAGGGTGGCCAGGATCCCGAGGTTCTGCTTGCCCGGGACGATGAGCCGGGCGAGGGCGCCGATGATGAGTCCGGCGACGAGGAAGCCGATCACGTGTGGTGTCTCCTTGGTGTGGACGTGGGACCGGAGCCGCTCGGCGAGCGGCTCCGGAGCGCGCCGGTGAGGGCGCGCGGGACCCCCGGGGGCACGGTCGGGCCGGGGCCCGGCCGTGCCCCTGGGGGCCAGGGGTCAGCGGACGGCGCGGTTGTTGCGTCCGGTGAGGGTCGAGGCCGCCACCACCAGCACCGCGGCGACGATGATCGAGATGATCCAGCGGATCCAGTCGATGCCGTCGGTCGCGTCGACGCCGAGCGCCGCCGCGAGGTAGTAGCCGATGAGCACGCCTGCGATGCCGCAGAGGACGGTGAGCCACAGGGGCGTGTTGTCCCGTGCGCTCGGGGCGACGAACTTGCCCAGCAGGCCGATGATGACGCCCGCGACGATCAAGCCGATGATCTCCATGACCAACTCCCGAGTTCTGTCGACCGGCGCTCTCCCCCGGCACGGTGCCGGGTGCGCTTCCGGTGCACGACAGGAGCGGTACCCGGAAGTCGATCAGGAATGCACCGGTCGCCCGTTCGTGGGCCTTTCGTGATCTTCAGTCACTCCGGGTGAGCGCCGCGACGTGTGCGGGCACCTTGTCCAGCTCGGACTCGACCGTCCGCCGGACCATCGTGCGGGCGGCCCGGCCCAGCAGCCGGCGGGACAGCCGGCCACCGCCGCGGGGCTCGTGGGAGACCGTCATGGTCACGCGGGTGCCCCCGCCGGCGGTGTCCTCCAGTTCGATGCGCGTCGTCCACGTCTCGGGCGTCAGCTCCAGCTCGGTGGCGACCAGGCGGGAGGGCACCCACTCGAGGATCCGCCCCTCCGGCGCACCCGCGGGCGGCTCGCCGTCGAGTCGCCCGGACACCGCCACGAACGTCGTCCGCCGGCCGGTGCCCGTGACGACGTAGGAGACGTCGCAGACCGGGCAGTAGGGCCGGAGCACGGCCAGGGCCTGCCACACCTGCGCGCGCGGTTCGGGCACCTCGCGGGTGCCGGTCGCCGAGCTCATGGCGGCGAACGTACCCGGGGCCGGTGGGACGGCTGGGGGCGGCGGTTGGCCGATCGGGCGTCGGCATCGCAAGATGCCCCGGTGACCGAGACGCCGGGATGCCGGAACCGCCGCTGGGAGGCCACGCACCGGCGGATCTTCGCGGTCGCGCTGGACCTGTTCGAGGACCTCGGGTTCGACAAGGTCAGCGTCGGCCAGATCGCCGGGAGCGCCGGGGTGTCGGTGCCGACCTTCTACGCGCACTACCCCAGCAAGGAGCACGTCGTCATGGCGCTGCCGACGGCCGAGCAGGTCCGTGCGCTGCTCGCTTCCCAGCCGGCCGGCCTCCCGGCGGCCGAGCGCGTGCGGAGGATGGTCTCGGAGAACCTCGCGCACATGCCGCCCGAGGAGGAGGAGCACCTGCTCAGGCGGTGGCGGCTCATCGCCGGTCACCCGCTGCTGCGCATCCGCGCCGCGGAGTTCGAGCGCGCCACGGCGGGGCTGACCCTGGAGGCGCTGCCGTCGGTCACCGGCGCCGCAGCGACGCCCGCCGAGGTCGTCCAGGTCGGTGCCCAGCTGGCCGCCTACACCGCGGGGCTGCTCGCCTGGGCCGACAGCGACGGCGAGCGCACGCTGGACGAGACCCTCGACGAGGCCTTCCGCGCGCTGTCCGGCTGAGCGGCCTCAGGGCGAGCGCAGCTCCACGACCGTGACCTCCGGCCGGGCCCCGACGCGCATCGGCGGCCCCCAGTACCCGGCGCCCGGGGTCACGTAGAGCTGGGTGCCGCCGTGCCGCGACCAGCCCTGCACCGCGGGCTGGTCGAGCCGCACCGCGTAGTCGAAGGGCCACAGCTGCCCGCCGTGGGTGTGGCCGGACAGCTGCAGGTCCACACCGGCGGCCCGCGCCTGCTCGACCATCACCGGCTGGTGGGCGAGCAGCACCACAGGGGTGGCGTCGTCGCGGCCGTCCAGCGCGGCGTCGAGGTCGGCTCCGTGGCCCGGCACACCGGAGGACGCCGCCGTCCGGTCGTCGATGCCCGCGAGGTCGAACGTCGCACCGCCCCGGCCGATGGCCACGCGCTCGTTGCGCAGCACCTCGACCCCGAGCGTCGGCAGGTGCCGCAGCCAGGCGGTGGTGTCCACGAAGTACTCGTGGTTGCCCGTGACGAAGAAGACGCCCTGCCCGCTCACCAGGTCGGCCAGCGGCGCGACGTCCTCGCGCAGGTCGTCGACGTCGCCGTCCACGAGGTCGCCGACGATCGCGACGACGTCGGGTCGCTGGGCGTTGACGATCTCGACCAGGCGCTCGAACCGCCGGCCGCCGTAGGTCGCGGAGAGGTGCCCGTCGGAGAAGGTGACGATCCGCAGGCCGTCGAGCGCCGGGTCGAGGTCGGCGAGGGTGATCGGCACGCGGCGCACGACCGGGGCGGAGTGGGCGGCCCAGGCTCCGGCGCCCGCCGTCCCGAGGGCGACCGCGCCGGCGGTGGCCGCCAGCGACCGGGCGAGGAACACCCGCCGGGGGGCGGTGCCGGCCGCGGGTGCCGGGGCGGCAACCGGCGCGGCGGCCTCCCGGCGGCGCAGCAGGCGGCCGGCGACGGCGCGGACCGGCTCGAGCACCAGCAGGGTCAGCAGCAGGTAGAACGAGATCCCGAGCCAGGAGAAGGCGACCCACTCCAGCGGTGTCCCGATCCAGTGCGGGACGCGACCGCGCAGCAGCAGCGCGGCGACCGGCAGCGCGGCGAGGACGCCGAGCAGCACCGACAGCCGCCGGCGGACCCGCCCGGGTGCGGTGGTGTCCCGGACCAGCCGCACCCACAGGTACCGGGCCAGCGACCCGATGACGACGAGGACGACCGCGACGGCCACGAGGGCCCGCATCAGGCGCTCACCCGCCCAGCAGCTCCGCGAGGTCGGGCCAGCGCTCGAAGAACTCCCGCTCGGCGTCCCGGGCGCGCGCCTCCGCCCGGCCGAGCAGCAGGCCGTAGGTGAACCCGGGCTCGCCGGCGGCATGGGCGCTGATCGCCAGCCGGCGGCTGTGCTCGCCGACCACCACGAGGTCCTGCAGGGCGCCCAGCAGCCGCTGCGTGCGCTTCGCGCCCCGGGCCACCTCCTGCGCCCGCCCGCCCAGGACGGGCACCAGGACCCCCGCCGCGAACCGGGCGCGGCGGGCCACCCGCCGCAGCGCGTGCAGGGCCTCGGTCCGCCGGGCCCCGGACAGGGCCCGGGCGTCGGCGGCGGCCGCGCGGGTCCGCTTCGCCTCGCGGCGCAGGACGGCGGCCAGCACCGCGCCGGCCGGCTCCGCCGCCGTCGCGGTCAGCGGCGGATCGGTGAGCAGCGCGTGCAGGGCGTCGAGCAGGTCGAGGTACCGCCGCTCGTCCACCAGGGCCACCGCGGCGGCCCGGCCGCGCTCGGCCGCGGCCACCTCGCCGGAGCGCAGGCGGGCGGCCACGGGGCCGAGCACCAGCTCGACGGGGAGCTCCTCCACCGCGGCGCGCAGGCCGGCGTAGCCCACCTGCTCGTCGCGCGCCTCGGACAGCCGGGCGGCCACCCAGGCCAGCTCGGCGCGCACGCCGTCGGTCGCGTCCCGGTCGAGGACCGGCCGGAAGGCGGCCAGCAGCGCGCGCAGGTGGCGGCAGGCGATCCGCATCCGGCGCACGCCGTCCTCGGCCCCGAGGCGCAGGCCGACGTCGGCGAGCTGCAGCCCGGCCACCTCGGCGGCGAGCGCGGCGAGGACGACGTCCCCGGCCGCCCGCGCGGCGTCCGCGCAGAGGTCCTGCTTCCTCCTGCCCTTCGTGCCCTTCTTGTCCTTCTTGTCCTTCTTCTCTTTCCCGCGCGGCCGCGGCGGGTCCTCGGTCCGCGACTCCTCGGCGGGCTCGTCGAGCCCCAGCGCCCGCTGCAGCTTCGAGGCGCGCGAGGTGCGCTCGGCGCCGGCGGCGACCAGCCGGTCCCCCACCAGCGGCAGCAGCTCCGGGCCGCCCTCCAGCAGCTCGACCTCGACCTCGCGCCAGCTGCGCACCTCCGCCGTCCCGTCCGGACCGGAGAGGCGGGTGGCGCTGACCGTGTCGTCCGCGACCTCGGCGAGCGGGCGGCCGTCCGCGTCGCGCAGGACGGTGACCACGCGGCGGGTGCGCAGCTGGGCGACCGGGCCCGGCGTCGCGCCGCGGAGCACGCCGGCGAGCGGGGCGGCCACGGCCCTGGGCGGCTTGCGGGTCGCCCGGCCGAGCGGCGAGCGCAGCTCCCGGCGGGCGTCCCCGCCGGCCGGCAGCTTGACGTGCCAGCCGTCGTCGGCGCCGCCGGTGCGGCGCCGCAGCGTGATCCGCGCGCTCGCCAGCCGCAGGTCCGGGGTGTCGAGGTACTGCGCCTCGAGCCGGTGCTCGACCGGTGCGTCCACCGCCGCCACGCCCTCCACCCCGGTCAGCTCCGGTACGGCGTAGTCCAGCGGGACGTCGAACTTCGTCTCGATCTCGAGGTGGTCGGCGGGCACCCCCGAACCGTACGGCGGGGCCCGGACCGGCGGCGACCGCCCGCCCGGGCACCCGCCGGGATGTTCGCCGACGGCGCGCGATGGGCACGCTCACGGTGCTGGTGCCCCCGACGAGGGCGCCGCGCACCCGGAGGAGCAGGCCCCATGATCAGCGAACGAGACGTGTCAGCGGCGATCGGCAGCACGGCCTACGGCAGCGACGGCGCATCTGTCGGCACCGTCGAGACCTTCTACACCGACGACCGCACGGGTGCCACGACGTGGGTGGCGGTCTCCAGCGGGCTGCTGGGCACCCGGCGGGCGCTCGCGCCGGCCGAGGAGGCCACCTTCGCCGACGGGCGGCTGCAGCTGACCGTCCCGGCCGACGCGGTGTCCAGCGCGCCGCGGCTGGGCGGCCAGCACCTCTCCCCCGAGGACGAGGCGGCGCTGCGCGGCCACTACGCGGGTGCCGCGGCCGCCGGGCACGACGGCGTGACCGACGAGGTGACCGGGCACGACGTCGATCTCGGCACCGGCGGGCGGCACGCCGCCGACGACGAGGCGGAGCGGCCCGCCCACGGCGACGACCTCGAGCGTCGTCCGGGCGTGGACGACGGCAGCATGGTGCGCAGCGAGGAGCAGCTCCGCGTGGACACCGAGCGCGTCGTCGCCCGGCGCGTGCGGGTGGTCAAGTACGTGGTGACCGAGGAGGTGCAGGTCACCGTGCCCGTCCGCCGGGAGGAGATCCGCATCGAGGAGCTCTCCCTGGACGCGCCGGACGCGGAGGACCAGGTGCTGGTCACCGAGGGCGCGGCTCTGGGCGGCACGGGCACCACCGGCGCCGTGTCCTCCGGGCTGCCCGGGGAGATCGTGCTGCACGCCGAGCGCCCGGTCGTGACCGTCGAGGTGGTACCCGTCGAGCGGGTGCGGCTGCGGACCGAGGTCGTCACGGAGCAGGAGCAGGTCAGCGGCACCGTGCAGCGGGAGCAGGTCGTCGTCGACCAGGAGTCCGCGCTGCACCGCGGCTGACGCTCAGCGCGCGGGCGCCGTCCCCAGCCGCGCGAGGTCGTCGCCACCCGGGTCGACGAGCACCCGGCCGTCGGTCGCCAGGACCACCGGGACCTCCGCGGGCGTCTCCAGCTCCTCGAGCATGGTGCGCGCCGCGGGGTCCTCGGCCGGGTCCAGCCAGGTGTGGCCGATGCCGTGGTCGGCCAGCGTCTGCCGCAGCCGCTCGCTCGCCGGCCACCGGCGGTCCCCGAGCACCCGGACGCCGGTGGCGCGGCCGATGAGCATCGCCCGCCGGATGAGCAGCGCTCGTGTGATCACGTTGGACAGCTCGCGGTCGGCGGCGAGGGCGGCGCGCAGCCGGTCGACCGACAGCGTGAGCACCTCGCCCGGCCTGGCTGCGACCACCGACCGGACGGCGCGCTGACCGGCCAGCATGTTGAGCCCACCCAGGAACCGCTTGGGGCCCACGACGGAGATCACCCGCGCCTCGTCGTCCGGCCCGTCGGCGTCCTCCACCACGGCGACGGTGCCGGTCAGCACCACCACGAAGTCCCACTCGGCGTCACCGCCCCGCACCAGCACGTCGCCGGTCGCGGTGGGGCGTCGTCGTCCGAAGCGGTGCAGGACGGCGAGCTGCCGGTCGGTCAGGTGCGGCGAGGAGCCGTCGCTGTCCGGCGTCTCGGCCGCGCCGTCGAGACCGGCCAGCTCGGCGACCGTGTCCAGGCGGGCCCGGGGGGACACCGGCACGACCGCCGGGACGTCGCCGACGGCCTGGACCGCTTCCGGGAGCCGCTCGGCAGGGGCACCGCGCGGATCGGTGCGCTGCAGCGCCGCCGCGAGCGCATCGGTGGTGGTGGCGCCGTCGTGCCGGACGCCGTTGACGAAGAAGGTGGGCGTGCCGTGCACGCCGCTGGCCTCCGCGCTGGCCACGTCGTCCCGGACGCGGGCGGCGTGCGTCTCCTCGCCGAGCTCGCGGGTGAAGCGCTCCAGGTCCAGGCCGAGCGCGGCCGCGTGGTTGAGCAGGTCGGGGACGTCGAGCTCCTCCTGGTGGCTGAACAGCCGGTCGTGCATGGCCCAGAAGGCTCCCTGGGCGCCGGCGGCCTCGGTCGCCTCGGCGGCGAGCTCGGCGTGCGGGTGGACGTCGACCAGCGGCAGGTGGCGGAAGACGTAGCGCAGCTCGTCGCCGAACCGCCCGCGGAGCTCGCCGACGACGCCGGTGGCCTTGCCGCAGAACGGGCACTCGACGTCGCCGAACTCCACCAGGGTCAGCGGCGCGTCCACCGGTCCGCGCACGTGGTCGACGGCCGGGTCGACCGGGGGGTCCAGGCGCACCGGCCGCGACGCCGCGGCCGAGGCGCTGCGCTGGGTGAACAGCCGGAAGGCCAGCGCGCCGAGCAGCGTGGAGACGACGGCCGCGGCCAGGATGCCGACCGTCGCCTCGTCCCGCAGCGCCTCGTCCTCGAAGGCCAGGTCGGTGACGAACAGGGAGACGGTGAACCCGAGGCCGGTGAGCGCCGCGCCGGCCCAGACGCTGCCCAGGGTCACCCCGGGCGGCAGCGAGCCCAGCCGCAGCTTCACGGCCAGCACGGCGGCCAGCCCGACGCCGAGCAGCTTGCCGACGACGAGGCCGAGGAAGACGCCGAGGGTGACCGGGGAGCCGAGTGCGCGGTCCACCAGCTCGCCGTCGATCCGGACCCCGGCGTTGGCCAGGGCGAACACCGGGACGACGAGGTAGGTGCTCCACGGCACGAGGACCGCGCCGATCCGCTCGTTGGGCGAGACCGCCCGCTCCACGGAGAGCTTGGCCTGGCGGGCCAGGTCGACGTCGGGGGACTGCCGGAAGGCGCGGGTCAGCGACCCGGCCAGCTCCACCGCGTCCCGGCGCGGGGGGTAGGCGCTGACCAGCAGGCCGAGCACCACGCCGCCGATCGTGGCGTGCACGCCGGACTGGTACATCGCCACCCACATGACGACGCCGACGGCGAAGTAGGCCGGCCCGCGCCACACCTGCAGCTTGGACAGCCCGATGAAGACCAGCACGCACAGGCCGGCCACGGCCAGGGCCCCGAGGTCGATGTCGTCGGTGTAGAAGATCGCGATGACGCTCAGCGCGCCGATGTCGTCGACCACCGACAGCGAGAGCAGGAAGACCCGCAGCTGGATGGGGCAGTGCCGGCCGAAGACGGCGAGCGCGCCCAGCACGAACGCGGTGTCGGTGGCGATCGGGATGCCCCACGCGTGCGCGGCCGGCGTCCCGGCGTTGAACGCGTAGTAGATGAGGGCGGGCAGGGCCAGCCCGCCCACGGCCGCCAGGGCCGGGACGGTCAGGCGGCTGCGCTGGGCCAGCTCCCCCATCGAGAGCTCACGGCGCACCTCCATGCCGATGAGGAAGAAGAAGAACACCATGAGTCCGTCGTTGACCCAGTGCTGCAGGTCCTGGCTGATGCCCCGGTCGCCCAGCCGCACGGCGAACTCGGTGTGCCACAGCCGCTCGTAGGAGTCGCCCCAGGGGCTGTTCGCCCACAGCAGCGCCAGCGCGGTCGCCGCGACCAGCAGCGTCGCACCGGCCAGACCGGACCGGATCAGCCGGCGGACGGGCGCCGACAACTGGCCGCTGAGGTGCCGGGACCGGGGGCGGCTGGCCCCCTCGACGCTGCTCATGTCGCGCCCAGCGCCGTCGGGGGCCCGGCTTCTTCCCGCACGTCCCACCCTCCTCGTCAGCCGCGGCGGTCCGCCATGAACCGGAACCGGTCGCGGGTGGCTGCCACCTCGGCGGCGTCGACGTCGGCGAGGACGAGCGTCTCCACCCCCGCCGCGGTCGCGAGCAGCTCACCCGTCGGGCCGACGATGCGGCTGTCGCCGGCGTGCCCGGTGCCGTCGCCGGCGGTGCCGACCCGGTTGCAGCCGACGACGTAGGCCTGGTTCTCGATGGCGCGGGCCTGGAGCAGCGCCGTCCAGTGCAGCCGCCGGGCGGCCGGCCAGTTGGCGGTGACCAGGAAGACGTCGGTCCCCGGGCCGGCGCGCCAGAAGACGTCGGCGAAGCGCAGGTCGTAGCAGACGAACGGCGTGATCCGCAGGCCGCCGATGGTCACGGTGACCGGGCCGTCGCCGGCGCGGAAGCGCTCGTGCTCGCCGCCGTGGGTGAACGGGTGGAGCTTGCGGTAGCGGTGCACGGTCCCGTCCGGCCCGGCGAGGACGAAGGAGTTGTAGGGGAGCGGGCCGTCGTCGGCGATCTCGGGGCAGCTCCCGCCGACCCAGATCCCGTGCTCGGCGGCCCGCTCGGCGAGGAACCGCGCCGACGGGCCGCCCTCGGGCTCGCCGATGCCCGGCGTCATCGAGAAGCCGGTGGAGAACGTCTCGGCGAGCACCACCAGCTCGGCGCCGGCCGCCGCCGCCCGTGCCACCTGTGGCCCGAGCCGGTCGAAGTTCGCCGCCCGGTCCTCCCACACGATGTCGTGCTGCACCGCCGCGATCCTCATGCCGGCCTCCTCACGCCAGTCCCCTGAGCCGCTCGACGGCCTCGGCGAGCACGTCGTCGCCCTTGCAGAACGCGAACCGCACGAGGTGCCGTCCCAGGTGCGCGTGCTCGGGTGCGTAGAACACACCCGACGGGACGGCGACGACGCCGGCGCGCCCGGGCAGCGCGCGGCAGAAGGCCAGGCCGTCGCCGTCGGGCTGCACCGGCCGGACGTCGACGGTCGCGAAGTAGGTCGCCTCGGGGCTGATCACCGGCAGCCCGGCGTCCCGGAGCCCCTGCACGAGCACGTCGCGGCGGACCTGCAGGTCGCGGGCGACGGCGGCGAAGTACGCGTCGGGCAGCCGCAGGCCCACCGCGACCGCGGGCTGGAAGGGTCCGGCGTTCACGTAGGTCAGGAACTGCTTGGCCGTGCGGACGGCGGCGACCAGCGGCGCCGGCCCGCAGACCCAGCCGACCTTCCAGCCGGTCACGTTGAACGTCTTCCCGGCGCTGCTCACCACGAGGGTGCGCTCGCGCAGGCCCGGCAGGGTCGCGGGCGAGAGGTGCCGGGCGCCGTCGAAGACCAGGTGCTCGTACACCTCGTCGGTGAGCACCAGCAGGTCGTGCTCGACCGCGAGCCCGCCCAGGAACGCCAGCTCCCCGGCGGTGAGGACGGTGCCGGTCGGGTTGTGCGGGGTGTTGAGCAGCAGCAGCCGGGTGCGCGGCCCGATCGCCGCCCGCACGTCGGCCGGGTCGAAGCCCCACCGGCCGCCGTCCTCCGCGGGCGGGGTCAGGGGCACGGGGCGGACGACGCCCCCGGCCATCGCGATCGACGCCGCGTAGCTGTCGTAGATCGGCTCGAGGAGCACCACCTCGTCGCCCGGCTCGAGCAGCGCGAGCATGGCGGCGGCGATCGCCTCGGTGGCGCCCGCGGTGACCAGCACCTCGGTGTCCGGGTCGTAGGCCAGGCCCGAGAAGCGCTGCTGGTGCTCGGCGATCGCGGTGCGCAGCTCGGGGATGCCCGGTCCGGGCGGGTACTGGTCGGCGGCGGTGCCGATGGCGGCCCGCGCCACGTCGAGGACCTCCGGCGGGCCGGGGTAGCTGGGGAAGCCCTGGCCGAGGTTGATCGACCCGGTCGCCACGGCCAGCGCGCTCATCTCGGCGAAGACCGTCGTCCCGAAGCCCCGGAGTCGCCCGGCGAGGAGCGGCGCCGCCGTCATGCCGCGCCCCTCGAGGAGAAGCGCACCGCCCGGCCGGCGACGTCGGCCTGCTCGAGCCGGACGCGGATGCGGGTGCCCGCGCGCAGGCCCTCCCCCGTGCAGCGGCCGCGGACGGCCAGGTCGTCCAGGACGACGGTGCCGCGGTCGCCGTCCGCGTCGACGACGACCGCCGCGAACTCCTCGCCCTCCCGGCCCCGGAGCAGCCAGGCCTCGGTGGCGTCGACGACCGCGCGCTCGACCTCCCGCGTGCGCCGGTCGGAGGCGGCCATCAGCGCCGGCAGCTCGGGCAGGGCGGCGCGCAGCTCCGGCGCGGGCTGCTGCCCCGCTGCCAGGGCCAGGCAGACCTCCGTGCCGAAGCGGTCGACCAGCCGGCGCAGGGGCGCGGTCACGTGCGCGTAGGGCGCGCCGACGCCGCCGTGGCCCGGCTGCTCGGGCGGCGTCCCGTCGTCGAAGGCGGTGTAGGACGCCCCCCGCAGCAGGGTCACCGCCTCCTCCAGGAACGCGGCGTGCCGGGGGCGGGCGGGGTCCAGCGCGCCGATCACCGCGCCGGGCGCAGCGCCGGTGGGCCAGTCGACGCCCAGCGCGGGGGCCAGCCGCCGCAGCCGCTCGACGTCCGCGGCCGCCGGGGGCGGGAGGGTGCGCAGCAGGCCGACACCGCCGTCGAGCATCAGGGCCGCCGCGCACCGGCCGGTGAGCAGCGAGATCTCGGCGTTCCAGCCCTCCACGGGCAGGTCACCGCGCAGCACCAGGGTCCAGCCGCCGCCCGGTGCGGCCTCGACGGCCTGGTCGGGGGTGCCGAGCTCGACGGCGCCGCGCTCGGTCGCCCGGCGCCGGAGCAGCGCGCCGAGCGCCGGCAGCAGCGCCAGCGGCTCGGGCAGCGCGCCGGCGTCGGCCTGGGCCTGCACCGCCGGGTAGTCCAGCTGGGCGCGGCTGCGCACCCGGGCCCGGCGCAGGTCGACCCGCACCGGTTCGCCGTCGGCGTCGAGGTCGATCGTCCAGAGCGCGGCGGCGCGGAGCTCGCCGGGGAGCAGGCTGGCCGCGCCCTCGCTCAGCACCGGCGGGTGCAGCGGCGTCCGCCGGTCGGGGCTGTAGAGCGTCTGGCCGCGGCGGCGTGCCTCGGCGTCCAGCGGACCGCCGAGGTCGACCACCGCCCCGACGTCGGCGATCGCGTAGCTGACCCGGAACCCGTCCCCGAGCGCCGCCAGGTGGACGGCCTGGTCGAGGTCGCGGCTGCCGACGGGGTCGAGGGTCACCAGCGGGAGGTCGGTCGCGTCCAGCTCGGGCAGCCGGGGCTGCGCCGCGCGCCGCTCGGCTTCGGCGAGCACGGCGGCGGGGAACTCCTCCGGGACGTCGAACCCGGCGCGGATCGCGGCGAAGTCCGGGCCCGCAGGCGCCGCCGCCGGCCAGCGCGGGACGCGGAGCGGAGCAACCATGGCGTCAGCCTGGCAGAGGAACCGGTTCCACGTGGAACCCGATCAGCGGACGCGGACGTCCCCGAAGCCCCCGATGGAGACGACGTCGCCGGAGCGCAGCTGCCGGCCGCGCCGGTCCTCGGCCTCGCCGTTCACCCGGATGTCGGTGGTGGCCAGCACGTCCTTCACCTGGGCGCCGGTCGGGACGGCGTCGACCAGCTTGAGCAGCTGGCCCAGCCGGATGGTGTCCTCGCCGGGCCGCAGGTCGACGGTGCGCATGGCGCTCAGTCTGCCGCCGGCTCCAGCACGTCGCCGACCCGCACCGTCGCGGGCTCCAGGACGGCGGCGCGCACGGCGAGGAACCCGTCGCGCTCGCGGTGGATGGTCTTGAGCACGGAGGTGTCGCGCTCGATGCCGCCGGGCTGCGGCCGGGTGGTCATGACGCAGCGGGCGATGGGCGCGCCGACGCGCAGCGCGGCCGCGCCCAGGGTCGCGTCGCGGCCGCGGAGGGCGTCCTCGCCCGCGCCGTCCAGCAGCACGTTGGCCCGGAACCGCCGCCGGTCCCAGCCGCCCAGCGTGCCGGTCGAGACCAGGGAGAGGCGGATGCGCGGGCTGTCGTGGAACGGTCCGGTCGCGCCCTGCCACTGCGCCCACTCGGTGGGGCCGTCGGGGGTCTCGTCGCCCGGGTCCTCGTAGGTCGGGCCGTCGCCGGTGTTCTCCGTCGCGGCCCGCAGCTCCACCCGGCGGCCGAGCCAGTCGGACAGCACCGCCTCGTCGGCGGTCACCGTGCCGTCCGGCAGCACGACCTCCACCCCGCCCTCGGCCGTGACCCGGGCCGAGCCGAACAGCAGCTCGGGCACCCGCCGGGCGGTGAGCCCCATGCCGGTGTCCCGGTCGAACAGCGCCCAGCCGCGGTCGCGCGGGAGGCCCAGCGGCCCGACCCAGGCCTCGGTCAGCTGCTCGCCCTGCAGCGACTTGACCGGGTAGCGCCAGAGCTCCAGGACCCGCACCTCAGGCCGCCGGGGTCCAGGCCACCCACCAGCTGCCGGTCCAGGTCTCCCCCGGCTCGAGGACGACGACGTCCACGCCGTCGGCCAGCGCGTTGTTCGGGCAGCTCATCGGCTCGAGCGCGAGGCTGCGCCGCCGCTGGCCCTCGGGGAGCTGGTCGCCGCTGTAGACGAGCAGCCACGGCCACGCCTCGTCGAGGGCGAGCTCCAGCTCCCCCGCCGGGCCGCGCAGCCGGGTGCGGGCCCAGCCGTCGTCGTCCCGGGCGAGGTCGGTGATCGGGGTGTCGAAGGCCCGGTCGCCGATCCGGCCGACGGCGCCGTCGAAGGGGCGCCGTCCGCCCGTGGGCAGGCCGCCGTCGACCAGCAGCTCGGTGCGGCCGGGCAGCTCCACCTCGGCCTCGTCGATCCCGCCGTCGGCGGTGGCGCCGACCGCGAAGTAGGGGTGGAAGCCGGCGCCGAAGGGGGCGCGGCGGTCACCGTCGTTGCGCACCCGCAGCGTGACGGTCAGCCGGTCGGGCGCGAGCACGTGGTCGATCGCTGCCGCGAGCCGGAACGGGTAGCCCGGCCGCGGCAGGACCGTCGTCCCCAGCGTGGCGGTGTCCTCCGTCGCGGCGAGGACGGACCACGGCTGCCAGGTGACCAGGCCGTGCTGGGCGACCGGTGAGCCGGGCGAGGCCACCTCGAGCTGCAGCTCCTCGCCCTCCCACGTCCACCGGCCGTCGCGGATGCGGTTGGGCCAGGGCAGCAGCACCCCGCCCCGCCGGCCGGGCAGCGTGCCGCCGGCCGGGTAGCCGTCGAACACCTCCCAGGCACCGACGGTCAGCCGGCGCAGCGTCGCGCCGCGCAGGTCGATCGCGAGCGAGGCGTCGCCCGCGGTGAGCTCCACCTCGCGGGGCTCGGTCTCCGGCCAGATGTCGGGCATGCAGCCAGCTCACCACATCCCCGGCCGCGGCAGCAGGGCCGACGTCAAAAACCGAACCGGGTTCTCGGATTGTGGCCAGGACCGCCCCGCCGCCCGGCCTGCCTGTGAGAGTCTTCCGGCGACTGTGGCGCGCGGCACAGCCGAGGGGAGCGCGGGATGACGACGTCGACACGAGGGCCGGTGCGGCCGGACGGCACGCCCATCGACAAGGAGGCCGTCGCCCGCAAGTACCGCGAGGAGCGCGACAAGCGCCTGCGGGAGGACGGCAACGACCAGTACCTGCGGCTCACCGGCGAGCTGGCCGGCTACCTCACCGACCCCTACACGCCGCGGGTCGAGCGGGCGCCCAAGACCGATCACGTCACCGTCGCGTTCATCGGCGGCGGCTTCGCGGGGCTGGTCACCGGCGCCCGCCTCAAGGAGGCCGGCGTCGCCGACGTGCGCATCGTCGAGAAGGGCGGCGACTTCGGCGGCACCTGGTACTGGAACCGCTACCCCGGCGCCCAGTGCGACACGGCGTCGCTGATCTACATGCCGCTCCTCGAGGAGACCGGCCACATGCCGACCGAGAAGTACGCGCACGCGCCGGAGATCCTCGAGCACTGCCAGCGCATCGGGAAGCACTTCGGCCTGTACGACGACGCGCTGTTCCACACCGAGGTCACCGACGTCCGCTGGGACGCCGAGGGCTCGCGCTGGCTGGTCCGCACCGACCGCGGCGACGCCTTCACCGCGACCTTCCTCGCCATGGGCACCGGCCCGCTGCACGTGCCCAAGCTGCCGGGCATCCCCGGGATCACCACCTTCCGGGGGCACAGCTTCCACACCAGCCGCTGGGACTACGCCTACACCGGCGGCGACCCGTCGGGGGCCCCGCTGGACAAGCTCGCCGACAAGCGGGTGGCGATCATCGGCACGGGGGCCACCTCGGTGCAGGCGGTGCCGCACCTGGCCGGCGCCTGCGCGGAGCTGTACGTCTTCCAGCGCACGCCGTCCTCGGTCGACGTCCGCGCCAACGCCCCGCTGGACCCGGAGTGGTTCGCCTCCATCGCCACCCCGGGCTGGCAGCGGCGCTGGCTGGAGAACTTCACGGCCACCCAGACCGGCGCCGGCGACGGCGAGGACCTGGTCATGGACGGCTGGACCGACCTGGCCCGCCGCATGCGCGAGCGGGTGCTGTCGCTGCCGCCGGAGCAGCAGACCCTCGCCGGCATGCAGGCGGCGATGGAGGACGCGGACTTCGAGAAGATGGAGGAGATCCGCGCCCGGGTGGACGCCGTCGTCGCCGATCCGGAGACCGCCGAGGGGCTCAAGGCCTGGTACCGCCAGCTCTGCAAGCGGCCCTGCTTCCACGACGAGTACCTCGACGCCTACAACCGGCCGGGCACCCACCTCGTGCACACCGACGGCAAGGGCGTCGAGCGGATCACCGAGACCGGCGTGGTCGCCAACGGCCGGGAGCACGAGGTCGACTGCATCATCTACGCCTCCGGCTTCGAGGTGGGCACGGAGTACACCCGCCGGGCCGGCTACGACGTGACCGGGCGGGACGGCGTCAGGCTCTCCGAGCGCTGGGCGGACGGCATGCGCACGCTGCACGGCACCCACGTGCACGGCTTCCCGAACCTGTTCGTGGTCCAGCCGACCCAGGGCGCCAACCTGATCAGCAACGTCCCGCACAACCTCACCGAGAGCGGCCGCACCATCGCCGCGATCGTGCGGCACGCCCTGGACACGGGCTCGCGCGAGGTCGAGGTGACCGCCGAGGCGGAGCAGGCGTGGGTGGAGCTGCTGCTCACCCATCCCGGCCGCGGGGTCATCGGCTCCCCCGACTGCACCCCCGGCTACTACAACAACGAGGGCCAGGACGCGGGCCTCCGGGCCAAGCTCAACGTCGGCTACCCCGCGGGCGCCGCCGCGTACTTCACCTACCTGGAGGGCTGGCGCTCCTCCGGCGAGTTCGAGGGGCTGATGTTCCGGTGACCGCGCTCGAGGACCTCGTCCGCAACATCGACGTCGTCGACCCCTACCCGGTCTGGCAGCAGCTGCTCGACCGCGGCCCGATCCTCGCCCCCGACGGCTCCTTCGCCCTGCTCACGGCGCACGAGCACTGCGACGCCGTCCTCCGGTCGCCGCTGGTCAGCTCCGACCGGCACACCTCGACCCAGTGGCAGGAGGTCGCCGCGACGCTGCCGCCGGAGGAGCTCGCGCGGATGGACCGGCAGCGCAGCTTCCTGTTCCTCGACCCGCCGGACCACACCCGCCTGCGGCGGCTGGTCAGCAAGGCCTTCACCCCGCGGACGGTCAAGGAGCTGACGCCGTTCGTCGAGCAGCTGACCGAGGAGCTGCTGGACGCCGCGACGGCACGGGGGGACCTCGAGGTCGTCGGCGACCTGGCCTACCCGCTGCCGGTGACCGTCATCAGCCGGATGCTCGGCGTGCCCGAGGAGGACCACGTCCGGTTCTCGGCCTGGTCCGACGTGCTCGCCAAGAGCCTGGACGACGGCGTCACGGCGGAGGACACCGAGGAGCAGCGGCAGCGCAGGGCCGCCGCCGACGAGTTCCGCGCCTACTTCACCGAGCTGTGCGCGCAGCGCCGCGCCGAGCCGCGCGACGACCTGCTCAGCGCGCTGGTGCAGATCGAGCACGAGGGCGACCGGCTGAGCACCGACGAGCTGCTGAGCACCGCCCAGCTGCTGCTGGTCGCCGGGCACGAGACGACGGTCAACCTGATCGCGAACGGGACGCTGGCGCTGCTGCGCGACGACGACCTCCGCGCGCAGGTGGCGGACGACGACGCGTGCGCGGCCGGGTTCGTCGAGGAGGTGCTGCGCCTCGACCCCCCGGTGCAGATGACCGGGCGGACGGCGCGCGAGGACCTCGAGGTGCCCGGCGGGACGGTGCGGGCCGGCGGCCGCGTGGTGCTGCTCATCGCGGCGGCCGGGCGCGACCCGGTGCACCACCCCGACCCCCTGCGGATGGACCCCACGAGGACCAGCCCGCACCTCGCGTTCGGCATCGGCGCCCACTACTGCCTGGGCGCGCCGCTGGCCCGGCTGGAGGGCAGGGTCGCGCTGCAGGCCCTCGCCCGGCGGACGGCGGGCGCGCGGCTGGGCGAGCTGACCTACAAGCCCAACCGCATCCTGCGCGGCCCCGCGCGGCTCGAGGTGCTGCTGCCCTGACGTCCACGAGATCTGCACACTCGGGGCCTTCAGCCGCCTGAACACCCCGAGTGTGCAGATCTCGGTCAGGGAAGCGTGCGCTCGAAGTAGAGCGAGTGCAGCGCGTCCGGGTCGTCGACGTAGACCCCGAACGCGTCGATCGGGCGGTAGCCGGCCGAGCGGTAGAGCGCGACCGCCTCGGGCTGCCGCGGGCCGGTCTCGAGCCGCAGCGTCGACCAGCCGTGTGCCCGGGCGGCGTCCTCGAGCCCGGCCAGCACCGCCCGGCCCACCCCGCGCCCCCGCGCCGACTGGACGACGTACATCCGCTTCACCTCGGCCGCGCCGTCGCCGAGCGGGCGGAGGGCGCCGCAGCCCAGCGCCGTCCCGTCGTCGTCCCGCGCGACGAGGACGACGGCGACGTCGGCGGCCGACGGTGCCTGCCCGGGCTCCAGCTTCCCGCCGTAGCGGGCCCGGATCTCCGCCTGCTGGTCGTTGCTCAGCCGCTGGACGACGGGGTCGTCCCAGTCCGCTTCCTCGATCCGCACGCGTCCATCCTCCGCGACGGCACCCCGGGGCTCCGGCGGTACCGTCCGCGGGAAGCCATCCGAAGGAGCACCGTGCCCGTCGACCGCGAACTGCCCACCCGCGAGGCCGAGGACCTGCTGGCCCTCACCCGCGAGATCGCCGACGCGGAGCTCGCACCGCACGCGGCTTCCGCCGAGCGCGAGGAGCGGTTCCCTCGCCACGTGTTCCGCCTGCTGGGCGACGCCGGCCTCATGGGACTGCCGTTCGCCGAGGACGTCGGCGGCGGAGGGCAGCCCTACGAGGTGTACCTGCAGGTCGTCGAGGAGCTGGCCGCCCGCTGGGCCAGCGTGGCGCTGGGCGTCAGCGTGCACACGCTGTCCTGCTTCCCGGTCGACCGGTTCGGCACCGAGGCGCAGCGCCGCGACCTCCTGCCGGACATGGTCGGCGGGCAGCTGCTGGGCGCGTACTGCCTGTCCGAGGCGCACGCCGGCTCGGACCCGGCGGCGATGCGGGCCGGCGCCCGGGCCGCCGGCGACGGGTGGACGGCGTCCGGGGAGAAGGCCTGGGTCACCCACGGCGGGCAGGCCGACTTCTACTCGACGTTCCTCCGCACGCCCGACGACGGCGACCGGGCCATCTCCTGCTTCCACCTCACCCCCGACCTGGCCGGCCTGAGCGCCGCGCCGCCGGAGCAGAAGATGGGCCTGACCGGCTCGACCACGGCGGCGATCCGGCTGGACGACGTCCCGGTGCCCGCCGACCGGCTCGTCGGAGAGCGCGGCCGCGGCATGCAGATCGCGCTGGCCGCGCTCGACTCCGGGCGGCTGGGGGTCAGCGCCGTCGCCGTCGGGCTGGCGCAGTCCGCGCTCGACCTCGCCGTCGGCTACGCGGTGGAGCGCGAGGCCTTCGGCCGGCCGATCGCCCAGCACCAGGGGGTGCAGTTCCTGCTGGCCGACATGGCCGCCGCCGTCGAGTCGGCGCGGGCCACCTACCTGGTCGCCGCCCGCCGCAAGGACGCCGGCAAGCCGTACGCGCGCCAGGCCAGCATCGCCAAGCTGGTCGCCACGGACGCGGCCATGCAGGTGACCACCGACGCCGTCCAGGTGCTCGGCGGCGCCGGCTACACCCGTGACCACCCGGCCGAGCGCTACATGCGCGAGGCGAAGGTCATGCAGATCTTCGAGGGCACCAACCAGATCCAGCGGATGGTCATCGGCCGCTCCCTCACCTCGGCCGTCGTCCCGCCCACCGCGTAGCCCGTCGGTTCCACGTGGAACCCACCGAAGGGTGGATGACGGACCGGCCGCCGGCGGCGAGACTGGCACCCACCGCCCCAGGAGTTCCGATGCCCGAACCGCACCTGCGCGCAGCCGACGCCGACCGCGCCGCCGTCGCCACCGTGCTCGGCGAGCACATGGCCGCCGGCCGGCTCACCGTCGCCGAGTACGAGGAGCGGCTGGCCTCCGCCTACGCCGCGAAGACCTACGGCGAGCTCGACGCGCTGACCACCGACCTGCCCGGTGCGCTGCCCGCAGCCCCGCCCGCCGCCGCGCCGCAGCCGGCGCCCTACGAGGACGTCGCCGCGCACGGGTGGGCCGGCGACCCGCACTCCTGGCGCTCGTGGGCGAGCACCGCCGCGATCGTGGTCGCGATCTGGGCGGTCACCTCGCTGGCGAGCTGGGAGTTCCTCTACTTCTGGCCGATCTGGGTCATCGGCCCGTGGGGTGCGGTCCTCCTGGTGCAGTCCCTCGGCCGCCGGGGCGACGACGACGGGCCCCAGGCGCTGCCCGGTCGGTGAGTGCACCGCGTCACAGGCCGGCCGAGGGCCGGCGCTAGCGTGGGCCGATCCGATCCCCAGCCCGGGAGGCACGCGTGGCCGCAGGCACCGAACCCGTCCGAGAGCCCGGCGAGGTGCTCTGGGCGCCGTCCGCGGAGCGGGTGGAGGCCTCGCGGCTGACCGCGTTCGCCCGCCGGCTCGAAACCCGGTACGGCACGCGGTTCGAGGACTACGACGCGCTGTGGCGCTGGTCGGTCGAGCACCTCGACGAGTTCTGGGCCGAGGTGTGGGAGTTCTTCGACGTCGGACCGGGGACGACGTACGACGCGGTGCTGGTCGACCGGTCGATGCCCGGCGCCGTCTGGTTCCCCGGCGCCCGGCTGAACTACGCCGAGCACGTCCTGCGGCGCGGCGAGGGCCGCGGGACCGAGACGGCGCTGGTCGCCGTGGCCGAGGACGGCGCGGTCGCCGAGACGACGTGGGCCGAGCTCACCGAGCAGGTCGGCGCCGTGGCGACCGCGCTGCGCAGCCGGGGCATCGGCCCGGGCGACCGCGTCGTCGGCTACCTGCCCAACATCCCGCAGGCCGTCGTCGCCTTCCTCGCCGCCGCCAGCGTCGGGGCGATCTGGTCGGCGTGCGGGCCCGAGATCGGGCTGCAGAGCGCGATCGACCGCTTCGCGCAGCTCGAGCCGGCCCTGCTGATCGCCGTCGACGGCTACCGCTTCGGCGGCCGGGAGCACGACCGGCGCCAGCTGGTGGACGACCTCGCCGCCGCGCTGCCCACGCTCCGCGAGGTCGTGACCGTGCCGGTGCTCGGCACGCGGGAGGACGGCGACGGGTCCCGCTGGGCGGACCTGCTGACCGAGCCCGGCGAGCCCGAGCCCGTGCAGCTGCCCTTCGACCACCCGCTGTGGGTCGTCTACTCCTCCGGCACGACCGGGCTGCCCAAGGGCCTGGTGCACGGGCACGGCGGGATCCTGCTGATGGCGCTGGCGCAGAGCGGACTGCAGAACGACCCGCAGCCCGGCGACCGCGGCATGTCCTACACGTCCACCACCTGGATCATGTGGAACAGCATGGTCAGCGGGCTGCTGACCGGCAGCACCGCGGTGCTGTACGACGGCAACCCCATGTACCCCTCGGTCGACCGGCTCTGGCAGCTGGCCGAGGAGCACCGGCTCACCAGCCTCGGCGTGAGCCCCGGCTACCTGCAGGCGTGCGAGAAGGCCGGGCTGCACCCCGGGCGGGACCACGACCTCTCCGCGCTGCGCAGCCTGGGCGTCACGGGCTCCCCGCTTCCGGCCGGCTCGTTCCGCTGGGTCTACGACGAGCTCGGCCCCGACTTCGTCCTGCGCGTGTTCAGCGGGGGCACCGACTTCGCCGCGACGCTGGTCGGTGGTTCCCCCTGGCTCCCGGTGCACCTCGGCGAGATGTCCGGGCGGGCGCTGGGCGTCCACGTCGAGTCCTGGGACGCCGAGGGCCGGCCGCTGGTCGACGAGGTCGGCGAGCTGGTCATCCTGCAGCCGATGCCCTCGATGCCGCTGCGCATCTGGGGTGACGACGACGGGCAGCGGTACCACGACGCCTACTTCGACACCTATCCCGGCGTGTGGCGGCACGGCGACTGGCTGACCATCACCAGCCGCGGCACCTGCGTCATCTCCGGCCGCTCGGACTCCACGCTCAACCGGCACGGCGTCCGCATGGGCAGCTCGGACATCTACCAGGCCGTCGAGGCGCTGCCCGAGGTCGCCGAGGCCCTGGTCCTGGGCATCGAGCAGCCCGACGGCGGCTACTGGCTGCCGCTGTTCGTGCGCCTGGCCGAGGGCGCGGCGCTCGACGCCGAGCTCACCGACCGCATCCGCTCCGCCGTCCGCACGCAGGCCTCGCCCCGGCACGTGCCCGACGAGGTGCTCGAGGTGCCGGCGATCCCGCACACCACGACGGGCAAGAAGCTCGAGGTGCCGGTCAAGCGGATCATGCAGGGCGTCGCGATCGACAAGGCCTGCAACCTGGGCGCCGTCGACGACCCGGCCGCCGTCACCTGGTTCGCCGACCTCGCCCGGCAGCGCGCGGAGGCCTGACCGAGGGAGTGCGCCAGCAGGCCGGCGCGCTGCGCAGCCGCAGCTCCTTCACCTACCGGGACCTGGGAGGACGCAGGGCTCCCACCGTCCGGGGAGCCCTGCGCCGCCTCTCTGTCACGGGATGCTCGGCGGGCCGTCCGTCGACGAAGGCCTCATGACGGGGATCCGGCGTCGTGGCCGTCCTGGGTGGAGGCCGTGTCCTCTCCATCGGTGGCGGCATCCCGCGCTGCGTCGACGCACGCCCGCAGGAAGCGCTCGACGATCTCGGCCTCCTCGGGCCGCAGGCTGCCGACCACCTCGCGCAACCGGCCGCCCAGTGGACGGAAGACAGCAGCGGTCAGGTCGCGCGTCAGCTCGGGGAGCACCAGCACGCTGCTCCGCCGATCGTGCTCGGCGGGACGGCGAGCCACGTGGCCGGCACGCTCGAGGCGGCCGATGAGGGCGGAGGTCGCGGGCGCACTCAGGGCCAGCGCTGCAGCCAGTCGACCCGGGGTCAGCGGTTCGTGGCGCAGCTGCGCGCCCCAGAGGTGCCCGAGCGCCTCCAGGTCCGTGCGGTGGAGCGCATGCCGCCGGGCGACGACGTCGGCGAAACGGTCGCTGGCCAGGGTGAACTCGCGCAGCAGGGCGACCATCTCGCCCGCCCGTTGCGCGTCCACGTGGGGGATGCTACTACTTCCATCATGGAAGTAACTGCGCCGACGCGGTGTCCTCGGTGATCGAGGTGGACGGGCTGGTCAAGCACTACGGGGCCACCCGGGCGCTGGACGGGCTCTCCTTCACCGCCCGGCCGGGGACCGTGACCGGCTTCCTGGGTCCCAACGGTGCGGGCAAGTCCACCTCGCTGCGGATCCTGCTCGGCCTGGACCGGGCGGACGCCGGCACGGCGATGGTCGCCGGCCGCCGCTACGCGGACCTCCGCGCCCCGCTCCACCTGGTGGGCAGCCTCCTCGACGCCCGTGCGGTCGCGCCCCGGCTCAGCGCCCGGGCGCACCTGCTGGCCCTTGCCCGCAGCAACGGCATCGGCGCCGGCCGGGTCCGTGACGTCCTGTCCACCTGCGGGCTGGAGGAGGTGGCGCGCCGCCCCGTGGGGGGCTTCAGCCTCGGCATGAGCCAGCGCCTGGGCCTGGCCGGAGCGCTCCTCGGCGACCCTGCCGTCCTCGTCCTGGACGAGCCGGTCAACGGCCTGGACCCCCAGGGGATCATCTGGATCCGCGGGCTGCTGCAGGAGCTGGCCGCCGAGGGCCGCACCGTGCTGCTGTCCTCGCACCTGATGAGCGAGATGGCCATGACCGCCCACGACCTCGTCGTGATCGGCCGGGGGCGGCTCCTCGCCCAGACCACGGTCGCGGACGTCACCGCTCGCGCCGAGGGGTCCGGCGTGCGGGTGCGCACACCCGATCCGCGGGCCTTCGCCGATCTGCTCCGGGCCCGGGGTGTGGAGGTCGCGTCCGACCGACCGTCCCCCCTGGACGGCCGGGGTGCGCTGTGGGTGCGCGCCGGCAGTACTGACGAGATTGGCCGGATAGCCGCCGAGCACGGGGTGACGCTGCTCGAGCTCAGCGCACGCCGGGGGTCGCTCGAGGAGGCCTACCTGCAGCTCACGGCGGAGGCGTCGCAGTACCGTGGCCGGCCCCCCGCGGCCGACGTGCCCGGCGACCCACCAGGGGCCGTCGCCGGCCGACGGGCCGCCGCATGAGCGCCCCGGACGCCGGCACGGCGACCACGGGAGCCGCCGTCCTCGCCGATCGCGTGGCGCGGACGTCGCCGGGGCGACGTCGCCAGCTGCGCCGGGCCGCCTCCGCCGAGTGGATCAAGGCCCGGTCGCTCCCGTCCACGTGGACGGCGCTCGGCACCTTCCTGGGCATCATGATGAGCCTGGCGGTGGCCATCCCCCTGAGCCGCGACCCGGCATCGCTGCCACCGGCCGAGCGGGCCCGCATCGAGCCGGTGGCCGAGGCGCTCAGCGGCGTCTTCATGGGCCAGGTCGCTCTCTCACTCCTCGGCGCACTGCTCGTCACAGCCGAGTTCTCGTCCCGCGCCATCACCGTCTCGGGCCTCGCCGTCCCCCAGCGACGCGTGCTGCTGGCAGCCAAGGCGCTGCTCCTGCTGACCCTCACCGTGCCGGTCGCTCTCCTGGCCACCACCGTCGGCACCGCCGTCGGCCTGGGCATCCTCGACAGGCAGGGATCTTTCCCGGACCTCACCGATCCCGGCGTCCCTCGCGCGATCCTGGGAGCAGCGGCCTACCTGGTGCTCGTCGCGCTGCTCGGCCTCGGCATCGGCACCTTGCTGCGCTCGACCGCGGCGACCGTGGTCCTGCTCACCGGGGCGCTGTTCCTGCTCCCGGTGCTCGTGGGACTCCTGCCGGCCGGCATCGCGGACACGGTCGGACCGTGGCTCCCCAGCCAGGCCGGCCAGGCGGTCCTCCAGCTCCACGGTCCGCCCGGCTACCTGCCACCGGTCACGGGCGTCCTCGTCCTGGCCGCCTACACCGTCGTCGTGCTGACCGCCGCGGCTCGGGTGATCGGACGCCGCGACCTCTGACCGGGGCCGGGGACGCCCTGCCGGGGGGCTGCCGGCCGTCGCGGGTCCGCCCGGACGTCGAGGCCCCCGGACGACGATCCCACGACCGGGCCCTTCGCCGCTCCGTCGTCGTCGGCGCCCGGCGGGTCGTCCGCCGACGGCCCGCGCCGGCGGCCCTCCCCGCGGCCGGCCGGGACCGACCGCGGGGAGTCCTGTGCTCAGTAGGTGAAGCGGGACACCGAGGTGCGCAGCCCTGCGGCCATCCGGGAGAGCTCGTCGACGGCCACCCGCGTCTGGGTCAGCGCCTGGGTGGTGGAGTCGGCCGCCGTGGAGACGCCGGTGATGTTCTCCGCGATCTGCCCCGACCCCTGGGCGGCCTCCTGCACCGACCGAGTCATCTCGTTGGTGGTGGCGGTCTGCTCCTCCACCGCGCTGGCGATCGTGGTCTGCCGGTCGGAGATCTGGGCGACGATCTGGCTGATCTCGCCGATCGCGGCCACGGCGGCGGTGGTGTCGCCCTGGATGGCCTGCACCCGGCGGGCGATGTCCTCGGTCGCCTTGGCCGTCTCCTGCGCCAGCTCCTTCACCTCGTTGGCGACCACGGCGAAGCCCTTGCCTGCCTCACCGGCCCGGGCGGCCTCGATCGTGGCGTTGAGCGCCAGCAGGTTCGTCTGCTCCGCGATCGAGGTGATGACCTTGACGACGTTGCCGATCTCGGCCGAGGACTCACCGAGCTTGGCGACGGTGGCGGTGGTCGTCTCGGCGGCGGTCACGGCGCGGGCGGCGACGTCGGAGGCCTCGGCGGCGTTCGTGGCGATCTCCCGGATGGAGGCACCCATCTGCTCCGCACCGGCAGCCACGGTCTGCACGCTGCGCGAGACCTCCTCGGCCGCCGAGCTGACCACGCCGGACTGGGCCGAGGTCTCCTCGGCCGACGCCGAGATCTGGGCCGAGGACGCGCTCAGCTCCTCGGAGGAGGCGGCGACCGCGTCGGCGGAGGACGCGACTCCGGAGAGGACCTCGCGCATGTTGGCGACCGCGGTGTCCAGGGCCCGGCCCATCTGCCCGAGCTCGTCGCGGGTCTGCAGGCCGCTGCTCTGGGTCAGGTCCCCGGCTGCGAGCGCTTCGGCGACCCGCTGCACCCGCCGGACGCCGCCGGCGACCCCACGGGCCACCACGAGCCCGATGACGGCGGCGAGCGCGATACCGGCGAGGAGGACCGCGATGGACAGCGTGCGCTGGGACGTGTACTGGTCCTGCGCGGCTGCGGCGGCCGCCGAGGCGTCGGCGTCCTCCATCTCGCGGACCTGGGCGAGGTTCTCGTCGACCTGGACCGCCAGGGGCGCGACCTCGGTCGTGTTGGTGACCCACCATCCCTCGTAGTCCAGCGCGAGCGCCAAGGGGTTCAGGCGGCTCTCCGACGCCTGCACGTACTCGTCGAACGCGGCGACCGCCTCGTCGACCAGCGCCTGCTTCTCCGCCGTCGGGGCGGACTCGGCGTAGGCGTCGGCGGCGGTGCGGAACTCGTCGGCCAGGGCGGGGATCGTGACCTGCAGGATCTCGGCGGTGTCCGCCTCCTCGGGCGTGAGGAGCGCGTTCCGGGAGTCGATGCGGATCTGCAGCAGCACCTCCTTCATGTCCGCTGCTGCCTCGAGGCCGGCGATGTTGCTCTCGTACAGCTCCTGCGTCGTGTCGGCGGAGGTGCCCAGAGCAGTGATGCCCATGACGCCGATGCCCACGGCTACGGCGGCAGCCGTCCCCACGGCGGTGAGGGTCTTGGTGCTCACACCGCGGTCGCCCCACCAGGCGCGCGAGGGAGCCGCCTGTCCGGTCGGCCGGTCTCCGGTCTGTGCGGTGTCGTTGCTGGACATCGTGTGCTCCTACGGAGGTCCGCTGACGCGGACGGGTGGTGGTGGTGCCGGAGCCGTGGGCGCTGCTGCTCGGGCCGGATCTCCGGTGCGGCAGGACGTTAGGTGTTTCGAGAGCCGATCGCCCCATAAATGAGCGCGTGTCGAAATGGCTCGTACAACGATTCGGATGCAACGTCACCTTGTCGACAAAGAATGGCCGGTGAACCATTCTTCGATCACCCGACGGAATGGCATCGGCTTGTCGACTGACGAGGGTGGGCATCCTCGCCCCCGGCACGACACGTCTGGACGGACCGTTGGTCGTCGCTCCGCTGAGGCCGGACGCGCACGGGCGCCTGTGGCGGCGGCTCGCCCGTCCCGTATCCGCGCCCGGGCCGGTGTGATCGGCGGACGGCCCGCGGGCCGAGGCCCCCGTACGGGGGAGCCGGGCGCACGGCCGACCTCAACCCGAGACGAGATCGGCCGATACCAGCTGTGAAGGGCGAGTTCCCGGGGCCGGAATCGGCAGAGGGCCGGACAGGACGAGGAGGCACCGTGGACGCAGCGACAGCGCTGGCGGGGACATCCACGGTGACCACGCGGCTGCTGCTGCGCGTGGTGGCCGCACGGGGCGGCGAGGGCGCCGTCGAACGGGTCCTCGATCGCGCCGGACTGGCCGACCGGCGGACGATGCTGCAGAGCCTCCGGGGCCGGGTGTCGTACCCGGACAAGCTGCGCCTGTTCGACGCGGCCGCCGAGGAGCTCGGTGATCCGCGGATCGGGCTGGCACTGGGCAGAGCCGCCATGTCCGACCCCGCGGTCATGGCGCTGCGCCGCGTGCTCAGGACCTTCGGGAGCCCGGCGCGGCTGCTGCGCCAGGTCTCGCGGATCTCCACCCGCCTGGACACCTCTGCGGTGTTCCGCTGCGAGTCCGCCGCCGATGGGACGGCACGGCTGACCTGGCGGGTACTGCCGCCGCACTCCCCCGGCCGCGTGGACTGCGACTACAACATCGGGATGCTCCGCAACGCTCCGGTGCTGTTCGGACTCGAGCCGGCGGTGGTCGAGCACTGGGCCTGCCAGATCGACGGCGCCCCGGAGTGCGAATACACCGTCACCTGGCAGGAAGAGCATGCACGCTCTGGCCACCGCGGCCGCGGCCGGCGCCGCTCGGCGCCGCTCGGCACGGTCCAGGCGCCCGTCGCGGACGCGGAGGAGCGGCTCCGCGACCTGCAGGAGGCTGCCACCGACCTGTTCAGCGCGGACTCTCTCGAGGAGACCCTCGACCGCGTCGCCGAACGCGCCGACCGCGCGGTGCACGCCCCCGGCTACGTGCTCGATGTCCGGCTCCCCCATGGGAACCGGCACGTGCGCTCCCGCGGCCTGGGTTCCTCGGTGCTGGCCGCGCTCGGCGACCAACGGCTCGAGGTCGGCTGCCGGGACGTCGGCGGCACCTCCGTGCTCGCCGTGCCGGTGACCTCCGCGACACGGGACTACGGCGTCCTGGCCGTCGTCGCCTGGCCCGGCCAGGCGTCCTTTCCCGGCGACGTCGAGCTGCTCACCGCCTACGCCCGGCACGCTGCGGCCGCCATCGAGATGACGGCCGCCCTCGCGGAGGCACGCGAGCAGGAGGAGACCGCGCGCCTGCTGCTCACCGTCGCGCGGTCACTCGCCGGCCGCCGGGAGGCGCAGCAGATCGCCCAGGTCGTCTCCGACGCCGTGCCCGGCCTCTGTGGCGCCGACCGCGCCGCCGTCGCGCTGTGGGACGCCGAGGCCCAGTCCGTCTGGATCGCCGGCCTCAGCGGCTGGCCGCCGGACCTGGGCGAACGGGCAGACGGCTACGTCACGAGCACGGCAGACAGTCCCGAGCTGTGCGAGCTGATCGCCGTGGGCGCCCCGATGCTGGTCGACCGGTCGAGCTCGGCCTGGGCGGACGCGGTGCTGCGCGAGTTCGACGTGACCGCGATGGGCGGAGTGCCGATCACGGTCGACGACCGGCTCGTGGGCATCGTCCTCGCCTACTGGGCGCACAGCGCACCGCCGGCCGCGCTCGGCGAGGGGACCACCGAGCGGATGTGGGGCCTGGCCGGCCTGGCCGGTGTGGCGCTGGACAACAGCCAGCTCCTCGACGAGATCCGCCACCGGGCGGCACACGATCCGCTCACCGGCCTGCCGAACCGAGCGCTCCTGCACTCCCGGATCGTGACCGCGCTGCGCAGAGCCGATGGTCCCGCCGGCCGCACGGGACTGCTCTACTGCGACGTCAGCCGGCTCAAGCGCATCAACGACAGCCTCGGGCACGGGGCGGGCGACGAGGTGCTCGCGGAGGTCGCCCGTCGGCTGCGGTCGGTGGTCCGCGAGCAGGACACCGTCGCCCGGTTCAGCGGTGACGAGTTCGCCGTCCTGCTGCCCGGCACGTCCGAGCCCGGCGCCCGGGAGGTGGCCGACCGGATCCACCGGTCCCTGGCCGCCCCGGTACGGACCGGGGACGACGAGGTCTTCGTCGACCTGGCCATCGGGATCGCCGTCGCCGGGGCGGCTGGCAACGTGTCCGACACCGCCCGGGACCTGCTCGTGCGCGCCGAGGAAGACCTGCACCGCCGCAAGTCCGGGTCCCCGGGGTCGCCGGAGCAGCGGGTCCGGGCGGACCTGCGCCTGGAGACCGAGCTGCACGGCGCGGTCGACCGCGGGGAGATCGTCGTGCACCTGCAGCCGCAGGTCGACCTGGTCAGCGGCCGCGTCGTCGCCGTCGAGGCGCTCGCGCGCTGGCAGCACCCCACGCTCGGGCCCGTCCCGCCCGACGTCTTCATCCCCCTCGCCGAGGCCAGCGGCCAGATCAGGGACATCGGTGACCACGTACTCCGGGAAGCGTGCCGGACCCTCGCCGCCTGGCGAGCGGACGGACCGGACCTCGAGGTGGCCGTCAACGTCTCCGCCGTCCAGCTCACCGATCCCGACTTCGCCGGCTCCGTGGCTCGCGTGCTGGCCGAGACCGGCCTGCCGGCCCGGTCGCTGACCCTGGAGGTGACGGAGAGCCAGGTGCTCACGGAGGTGGCGACCCGCCACGGACACCTCGA
This sequence comes from Blastococcus sp. SYSU D01042, assembly GCF_054050515.1. Lineage (NCBI taxonomy): Bacteria > Bacillati > Actinomycetota > Actinomycetes > Geodermatophilales > Geodermatophilaceae > Blastococcus > Blastococcus sp. SYSU D01042. The sequence continues at coordinate 61,546 of NZ_JBJGZM010000006.1, forward strand.
GCACCTCCGGACCCTCGGGGTCGGCATCTCCGTGGACGACTTCGGGACCGGCTACTCCTCGCTGGCCCAACTCCAGCGGCTTCCGGTCACCGAGCTCAAGATCGACCGGTCCTTCACCTCGCAGCTCTCCGGATCTGCACCGTCCTCGCCACTCATCGCCGGGATCATCGGCCTCGCCCACGGCCTCGGCCTCCGCGTCGTGGCGGAGGGTGTGGAGACGGAGGCCCAGTCCCGGGCGCTTCGGGGTTGGGCGTGCGACCGGGCTCAGGGCTACCTGCTCGGCCGCCCCGCCGCGCCCGCTGCGGTCCGCGAGCTCCTCCTGACGAGCGCCAGCAGGTCGCGGACGCCTTGCTGACCCACTCGGCCCGGTACGACAGCGGCCCCCGGGGGTGTCCCGGGGGCCGCTGTCACTGCTGTGGGCAAGGGGGGAGTTGAACCCCCACGTCCTTTCGGACACACGGACCTGAACCGTGCGCGTCTGCCATTCCGCCACTTGCCCTGGCGAGCGACGACACTAGCAGCCCGCGCGCGCAACCCGGGGAGGGGGGCCGTCGTTCACCTGAGGCCGGACCAAACGCGTCCGGCGTCGCGCGTTGGCCCGTCCGGCGTGCGGCACCCGGCTACGATCACCGGGAGCACACGTGGGCCCGACCGAGCGCGAAGGAGCGACTGTGGGTGTACTGCAGCGCTTCGAGCGGCGGCTCGAAGGCATGGTCGGACTGGCGTTCGCCCGGCTCTTCAAGGGCAAGGTGCACCCGGCCGAGATCGCCAAGGCCCTGCAGCGCGAGGCCGACGAGCAGCGCTCCGTCGTCGGCGAGGGCCGCATCCTCGCCCCGAACGTCTACGTGGTCCGCCTGGGCGACACCGACTACGAGCACCTGGGCCAGTGGTCCGACCAGCTCGCCGGCGAGCTCGCCGACATGGTCGCCGAGCACATCGACGACGAGGGCTACTCGATCTTCGACGCCGTCCGCGTCCACCTGGAGCTCGACAGCGACCTGCCGACGGGCGTGTTCGAGGTGTCCTCGGAGGTCGCCGACCCCTCGGCGCCGCACGCGCGCGGCGACTTCACCCCCGCCGGGGCCCCGCCGGTCCCCGGCCACCCCCCGCTGCCCCCGCTCCCGCCGCTGCGCGGGCACGTCGGCGACACCGGCCGGGTGGCTCCGGGCGCCGGCCGGCCGGGACGCGTCGCGGTGCAGCACGCCCTGGTCGTCGACGGCCCGGGCACGCGGCACGAGCTGTCGAAGGGGCGCAACGTCATCGGCCGCGGCACGGAGGCCGACATCCGCCTGCCCGACACCGGGGTGAGCCGCAAGCACGTCGACGTCGTCCTCGAGGGGGACGTCGCCACCGCCGAGGACCTCGGGTCCACCAACGGCACGCTGGTCAACGGCCGGCGGATCACCCGGCAGCCCCTGTCGGACGGCGACGTCATCCGGATCGGCCACTCGGTGCTGGTGTACCGGCGGGACGGCGCGTGACGAGGTCGTCGGGATCACGCATGGCCACGGCGGTACCGGGCACGCACCCGCAGGTGGAGAGCGAGGTGACCGGCTGATGGCGGAGATCGTGCTGCAGGGCTTCCGCTTCGGGTTCCTGCTGCTCCTCTGGCTGTTCATCTTCGCCGCGTTCCGCGTGGTGCGGGCCGACCTGCTCGGCGGCCGCGTCGGCCGGGTGGCCTCGGTGCCCCCGCGCGCCGCCGCCCCGGCCAGGAAGCGCGGCGGCAAGGGCCCGCGCACGCTGGTCGTCACCGCCGGCCCGCTCACCGGCACGAAGATCACCCTCGGCGAGCAGCCCATCCTCATCGGCCGGGCCGACGACTCCACCCTCGTCCTCACCGACGACTTCGCCAGCTCCCGGCACGCGCGGCTGACCAACCGCGGCGGCCAGTGGTACGTCGAGGACCTCGGCTCCACCAACGGCACCTATCTCGACCAGCAGCGGGTCCAGGGCCCGCTGCTCATCAGCCCCGGCCAGCCGATCCGGATCGGCCAGACCGCGCTGGAGCTGCGCTCATGAGCCTCGTCCTGCGCTACGCGGCGCGTTCCGACCGCGGCCTGATCCGCGGCAACAACCAGGACTCCGTCTACGCCGGTCCGCGGCTGCTCGCCGTCGCCGACGGCATGGGCGGCCACGCGGCGGGCGACGTCGCCAGCAAGGTGGTGATCGCCGCCCTGCAGCACCTGGACGACGACACCCCGTCCGGCGACATGCTGCAGGCGCTGCGCCAGGGCGTCTTCGAGGGCAGCGAGCACCTGCGCGAGGTCATCCGCGACTCCCCCCAGCTCGAGGGCATGGGGACGACGCTGACCGCGATCCTCTTCGCCGGCGGCCGGCTGGCGCTGTGCCACGTCGGTGACTCGCGCGCCTACCTGCTGCGCGACGGCGAGTTCTCCCAGATCACGCACGACGACACGTTCGTGCAGACGCTGATCGACGACGGCCGGATCACCGCCGAGGAGGCCAACAGCCACCCGCAGCGCTCGCTGCTGCTGCGCGCGCTCAACGGCCAGGAGGTCGAGCCCGACCTCTCCATGCGCGAGGCACGGGCCGGCGACCGCTACCTGCTGTGCTCCGACGGGCTCTCGGGCGTGGTGAGCGAGGAGACCCTCGCCGACGCGCTCACCGATCCCGATCCGCAGAGCACCGCCGACCGGCTGGTCGAGCTGGCGCTGCGCAGCGGCGGGCCGGACAACATCACCGTGATCGTCGCCGACGTCGTCGACGACGACGGCCGGGGCGTGCTCATGGAGCCGGTCGTCGACGGCGCCGCCGGCGACTACATCGGCCAGCGGCAGGTCGACCCGACCTCCGCCGCCGGCCGGGCCGCGCTCGCCGACCCCTCCCCGCCGCCCTCGCCGCCACCCGCACCGCCGACGGGCGGTGGCCCCTCCGCCCGCCGCCGCCCGCTGCGACTTCTCCTCGGGGCGGGGATCCTGCTGGTGCTGCTGGTGGCCGGGGCCATCGGCACCTACGTGTGGGCGCTGCAGCACTGGTTCGTCGGGGTCGACGAGGCCGACGGGCACCAGCAGGTGGCGGTCTTCCGCGGCCTGGACGTCTCGCTGCTCGGTCTGGACCTCTACCGGGTCGACCAGGACGCCGACCTGCCGGTCACCGACCTCACGCCGGCGGCCCGGAACCGCGTCCAGGGCGGCATCACCGCCGACGACGCGGCCGACGCCGACCGGATCGTGTCCGCGCTGCGCGACCAGCGCCTGCCGGCCTGCCGCACCGCCGAGGAGGAGGCCGCCGAGGAGGCGGCCCCCACGGAGACCGCCCCCTCCGCGACCACGCCTCCCGCCGACCCGGCCGCCCCGACCGACGGCGCGGCACCGCCGGTCCCCGGGACGACCCCGGCACCGGAGCCGACGCCGGCTCCCGCACCGGAGACCTCCGCCGACGCCGGCACGACGGCCGCGACGACGCCGTCGTCCCGGCCGGGGGTGGACTGCCGGGAGGCCGAGTGATGGCCGCCCCCACCACCGACCCGCGCGCCGCCGCGGCACCCGGCACCCCGGTGCCGACGCGCCGCGGCACCGAGGCGCTGCTGCTGGGCTTCGCCGTCGCGATCACCCTGGCCGCGCAGTGCATCGTCGACCTGACCGTCACCGGCTCGCTGCGCCCGGAGCTGGCCACCTTCGGCATCTGGTTCACGGCGCTGTGGACCGGCGCGCACCTCGTCGTCCGGAGGTTCGCGCCCTACGCCGACCCGCTGCTGCTGCCCTGCGTCGCCGTGCTGACCGGGCTCGGGCTGGTGATGATCCACCGGCTGGACATCGCCGACCCCGACGCCGGCGCCGACGCCCCCGTCCAGCTGCTGTGGGCCACCATCGGGCTGGCGCTGTTCGTCGCCGTGCTGCTGGTGGTGCGCGACCACCGGGTGCTGTCGCGCTACGCCTACATCCTCATGCTGCTCGGCCTGGTGCTGCTGGCCATCCCGGCCCTGCTGCCGGGCTCGATCTCCGAGGTCAACGGCGCCAAGATCTGGATCCGGGTCGCGGGGTTCTCCATCCAGCCCGGCGAGTTCGCCAAGATCTGCCTGGTCGTCTTCTTCGCCGCCTACCTGGTCGACAAACGCGACGTGCTGGCGCTGGCCAGCCGCAAGGTGATGGGGCTCGAGCTGCCCCGCGGCCGCGACCTGGGCCCGGTCCTCGTGGTCTGGATCGTCTCGATCCTCGTGCTGGTCTTCGAGCGCGACCTGGGCAGCTCGCTGCTGCTGTTCGGGATCTTCGTCGTGATGCTCTACGTCGCCACCGAGCGGGCCAGCTGGCTGGCCATCGGCCTGCTGCTGTTCGCCGGCGGCGCGACGATCGCCTACCAGGCGTTCGGCCACGTGCGGGCCCGCGTGGACACCTGGCTGGACCCCTTCGCCTACTACGACGGCTCGGGCTACCAGGTCGCGCAGTCGCTGTTCGGCCTGGGCACCGGCGGGCTGTTCGGCGCCGGGCTGGGCGGCGGCCGCCCCGACGAGGTGCCGATCGCCAAGAGCGACTTCATCGGCGCCGCGATCGGCGAGGAGCTCGGCCTCTTCGGCCTGGCCGCGGTGATCATGATCTACCTGGTGCTGGTCGAGCGCGGCCTGCGCACCTCGCTGATCGTGCGCGACCCGTTCGGCAAGCTGCTGGCCGCGGGCCTGTCCTTCGCCGTCGCCTGGCAGCTGTTCGTCGTCCTCGGCGGCGTCACCGGCCTGCTGCCGCTCACCGGGCTGACGACGCCGTTCCTGGCCTACGGCGGCTCGTCGCTGGTGGCCAACTTCGGCCTGGTGGCCCTGCTCGTGCGGATCAGCGACGCCGCCCGCCGGCCGACGACGCCGCACGCGGCGCCCCAGCGGCTCACCGACGCCCCGACCGAGGTGGTGCAGCCGTGAACGCACCGCTGCGCCGGGTCGCCATCAGCGTGCTGGTGCTCTTCACGCTTCTGATCCTGAACATCAACTACATCCAGGTGGTGCGCTCGGAGGAGCTGCGCGAGGACGGCCGCAACACCCGGGTGCTGGCCGACGAGTACTCGCGCGAGCGCGGCGCCATCGTCGTCGCCGGCGAGCCGATCGCGCTGTCCACGGAGACCGACGACCGGCTCAAGTACCTGCGCCAGTACCCGCAGGGCGGCCTGTACGCCGCCGTCACCGGCTACTACTCGGTCATCTACGGCGCCACCGGCATGGAGCGGGCGGAGAACCCGCTGCTGGCCGGCACCGACGACCGGCTCTTCGTGCGGCGCCTCTCCGACCTGTTCACCGGCCGCGACCCCTCGGGCGGCGACGTCGTCCTCACCCTGGACCCGGCCGTCCAGCAGGCCGCGATGGCCGGCCTGGAGGGTCAGGTGGGCGCCGTCGTGGCGCTGGACCCCTCGACCGGCGCCGTCCTCGGCCTGGCCAGCACCCCGACGTTCGACCCGAACCTGCTCTCCAGCCACGACCCCGCCGGCATCCGCGACGCCGCCGCCCAGCTGGAGGCCGCCGACCCGGACCCGCGGAGCAACCAGGCGATCAGCCAGCGCTACTCCCCCGGGTCGATCTTCAAGGTCATCGTCTCGGCCGCCGCGCTGGAGGACGGGTACACGCCCGAGACCGTCGTCCCGGCACCGCAGACGCTGCAGCTGCCGGGCACCAGCACCGACCTCACCAACTTCAACGGCTCGGCGTGCAGCGGCAGCGGCGAGCAGCCGCTCATCGACGCCCTCACCGTCTCCTGCAACACCGCCTTCGCCCAGCTCGGCATCGACCTCGGCGAGGACGCGGTGCGCGAGATGGCCGAGGCGTTCGGCATGACCGGGGAGCGCTTCGAGATGCCGCTGCGCGTCGAGGGGAGCACCGTCGGCGACATCGGGAACGACGCCGAGCTGGGCGTCGCCTCCATCGGGCAGCAGAACGTGCAGATGACGCCGATGCAAGCGGCGATGGTGGCCGCCGCCGTCGCCAACGACGGCACGCTGATGAAGCCGTACCTGGTCGACCAGCTGCTCGCCCCGGACCTCACCGTCATCGACGAGACCGACCCCGAGGAGATGTCGCAGCCGGTCTCCGAGCAGACGGCGAGCGCGCTCACGGAGATGATGAGCAGCGTGGTGGCCAACGGGTCCGGGCGGGCCGCGCGGATCAACGGCGTGCAGGTGGCCGGCAAGACCGGCACGGCGGAGAACGCCGGCCCCGACCACAACTGGTTCATCGGCTTCGCGCCCGCCGACGAGCCCCGGATCGCCGTCGCGGTGTTCGTGCGCAACGGTGGGGGGACGGGTGGCGACACGTCGGCGCCGATCGCCCGCCAGGTGATGCAGGCCTACCTCGACGGGCAGGAGGGCTGATGACCCTGGCCACCGGCAGCCTGCTCGCCGGCCGCTACGAGATCACCGCCCCGATCGCCGTGGGCGGCATGGGCGAGGTCTGGAAGGCCCGGGACCGGGTGCTCGACCGCATCGTCGCGGCCAAGGTGCTCAAGAGCGAGTACACCGACGACCCGAGCTTCCTCGCCCGGTTCCGCAACGAGGCGCGGCACACCGCGGCGCTCTCGCACCCCAACATCGCCTCGGTCTACGACTACGGCGAGACCGTCGACGACACCGGCACGAAGAAGCTGGCCTTCCTCGTCATGGAGTTCGTCGAGGGCCAGCCGCTGGTGCAGATCCTGCACGACGAGGGCCGCCTCCCGGTCGACTGGACGCTGCACGTGCTCGAGCAGTCCGCCGAGGGGCTCTCGGCCGCGCACCGCGCCGGCGTCGTCCACCGCGACATCAAGCCCGGCAACCTCATGGTGCGCCCCGACGGCGTGGTGAAGCTGACCGACTTCGGCATCGCCCAGGCCCGGGACGCCACCCCGCTCACCCGCACCGGCATGGTCGTGGGCACCGCGCAGTACCTCTCCCCCGAGCAGGCGCAGGGCCTGGAGGTGAACGCCGCCTCCGACGTCTACTCGCTGGGCGTGGTCGCCTACGAGTGCCTCACCGGCGGGCGGCCGTTCGACGGCACCTCGCAGGTGGCGATCGCGCTGGCGCACATCAACCGGCCCCCGCCGCCGCTGCCGGCCGGGGTGCCCCCGGCGGTCCGGCTGCTGGTCGAGCGCGCCCTGGCCAAGGACCCGGCCGACCGCTTCCCGGACGGCGGCGCCTTCGCCGAGGCGATCCGCCGGGTGGCCGCCGGCGGGGGCGTGGCACCCGTGCCGCCGCTGGGCCCCTCGACCACCCCGACGCAGATCGTCGACCCGGGACTGGCCGACGGCCGGACCACGGTGCTCGCGGCGCAGACCGGCGCGCTGACCGGCACCCGCGCGCTCTCGCCCGCGACCGGTCCGGCCGCCCCGATGCCCCCGTTGCACGGCCCGGCCGACGACGACAGCGCGTGGGCGGCCGACGACGAGGCGCCGCCCGCCCGGCGCCGGCGCTGGGGCTGGCTGGTGGCGGCGCTGCTCGTGCTGCTGCTGCTCGGCGGCGGCGTCGGCTACCTGCTCACCCGCGGGGACGGCGACGACGCCGACCGCACCGCGGAACCCAGCCCCACGACGACCGGCTCCAGCGCGCCGGCGTCCGGCGTGGTCCTCCAGGCGGCCGGCGCCTATGTGGGCCGCGACGCCGACGACGTGACCGAGGAGCTCGAGGGCCTGGGACTGGTCGTGGTCGAGGAGGAGGCGACCGACGCGCTGCTCGCCGAGCTCGGCCTGGACCTCGACGAGAACGCCGTCGCCGCGATCGTCCCGTCGGGCAGGACCGTCGCCGCCCAGTCGTCCGTCACGCTCACGGTCGCCGAGGACGGCTGGACCGTCGAGGACGAGCCGGAGCAGGAGGAGGAGCCGGCTCCCGAGCCGGAGCCGGAGCCGACGCCCCAGCAGCCGACGAGCGTGCCGACGACGTCCCGGGCGCCGTCGCCCTCGCCCAGCAGCACCCCGACCACGAGTGCGCCGAGCACCACGTCTTCGACGTCACCGCAGCCCGGCACGCCCGCGCCCGACGACACGGCGACGAACTCCCCGCCGGCACCCGGCGGTGGCACCGGGGCGCCCGCACCGGGCGGGGGGACCGTTCCTGAGGCCGCTGCTGCGGATGTGACCGGGTGACCCGGTCGACCCCGTGCGGCAGCCCGGCCTCCCGCCGGACCGCCGATAGGCTCGCCGACGGCATCCCGCCCGCAGCCCGCCCCGGCGGCTGCCCGCATGCCGCGGTCCGTGCCCGGACGACGCGCGCTCCCGTTCGAGAGGACCTCCGATGACCACGCCGCAGGTGCTCGGCGAGCGCTACGAGATCGGGGAGGTGCTCGGCCGCGGCGGCATGGCCGAGGTGCACCACGGCCGCGATCTCCGGCTCGGCCGCGAGGTCGCCGTCAAGGTGCTGCGCAACGACCTGGCCCGCGACCCCTCCTTCCAGGTGCGCTTCCGCCGCGAGGCGCAGGCATCGGCGTCGCTGAACCACCCGGCGATCGTCGCGGTGTACGACACCGGCGAGGACCGCACGGCGTTGGGCGCCACCCCGTACATCGTCATGGAGTACGTCGAGGGCGAGACGCTGCGCGACGTGCTGCGCCGCGAGGGCCGGCTGCCCGCCGAGCGCGCCATGACCCTGGCCGCGGACATCTGCGGCGCGCTGGACTTCAGCCACCGCAACGGCATCGTGCACCGCGACGTCAAGCCCGGGAACGTGATGATCACGCCCCAGGGCACCGTCAAGGTGATGGACTTCGGCATCGCCCGCGCGGTGTCCGACTCGGCCGCGACGATGACGTCCACCGCGGCGGTCATAGGGACCGCCCAGTACCTCTCCCCGGAGCAGGCGCGCGGCGAGAGCGTGGACGCCCGCTCCGACGTCTACTCGCTGGGCTGCCTGCTCTACGAGCTGGTGACCGGCGCCCCGCCCTTCACCGGCGACTCGCCGGTGTCGGTGGCCTACCAGCACGTCCGCGAGGACCCGCGGCTGCCGTCGTCGATCAACCCCGAGATCCCGGCCGACCTCGACGCGATCCTGCTCAAGGCGATGAGCAAGAACCCGGCCAACCGGTACCAGTCGGCCGCGGAGATGCGCAACGACCTGCTCCGCTCGCTGGCCGGCCAGCGCGTCGAGGCGACCCCGGTCATGGGCGACGCAGAGAAGACCGCGATCATCGGCGCCGCCCCTGCCGGGTACGGCGGCTACGACGAGTGGGACGACGAGGACGAGCAGGCGCGGCGGAAGAAGCGCCGGACGATCATCGCCGTCGTCGCGGTGCTCGCCGTCCTGCTCCTCGGCGGCGCCGTCGCCGCCGCGCTGTCCATGGGCGGCGACGACCCGGAGACCCCGGTCGCCACGCAGGTGCAGGTGCCACCGCTGCAGAACGTGCCCGAGGCCGAGGCCCGCACCGCGATCACCGAGGCCGGTCTGGTCGTCGGTGAGGTCACCGGCCGGGTGGTCACCGACGACACGCAGGTCGGCGTCGTGCTGGAGAGCACCCCGGGCAGCGGCGCCCAGGTCGAGGAGGGCAGCGAGGTCGACCTCGTCGTCGGCACCGCGCCGGACACCGTGCTGGTGCCCAACATCGTCGGTCTGGACGAGGAGCGCGCCCGGGCGGCGCTCGAGCGGGCCGGCTTCGACGGCACGATCACGACCGAGGACGAGGAGTCGCTGGAGGAAGCCGGCACCGTCGCCACCGTCACCCCCGCGGAGGGCCAGGCGGTCGCGCCGGACGGCACGGTCACGCTCGGCCTCTCGACCGGCAACGTGCGGCTGCCCGACGTGCTCGGCCGCACCGAGGCCGACGCCCGCGGTGTGCTCACCGCCGCCGGCTTCACCGAGGCGCAGATCGCCACCGAGCAGGTCGACTCACCCCGCCCGCCGGGCACCGTCGTCGCCACGACGCCGGGCGGCGGCAGCCAGGCCGCGGCGGACACCCGCATCGTCCTGCAGGTCTCGGCCGGTGCAGGTGACCTGGTGGTGCTGAACGTCGCCGGGCAGTCCCCCTCGGCCGCGGCCGCGAACCTCCAGGCGGCCGGCTTCACCACGATCCTCCAGGAGACGGTGGAGAACGACGGGTCGGTGGCCGAGGGCCAGGTCCTCTCCACGGACCCGCCCCCGGGGACCACGCTGCCCTCCACCGAGCCGATCATCCTGCTCGTGGCCGGGCCGGAGCCGACCACCGGCGGCACCGGCACGAACTGACCGGCCCAGGAACGACCGAAGGGCTCCTCCCGCTCACGGGAGGAGCCCTTCGGTCGTTCCTGGGCCCTGCCGGGATCAGGGGACCTGATCCCGGCGCGGGGTGCTTCGGGTCAGGCGGTGGCGAGGTTGAGGCGCTCAGCGGCCGCTGAGGCCTTCTCCAGGGCCTCGGGGTCCGGCGCCAGGCCGCAGGTGGCCAGCCAGGTCGCCAGCATGCGGTGCCCGCCCTCGGTCAGCACCGACTCCGGGTGGAACTGGACGCCCTCGATCGGCAGCTCGCGGTGCCTCAGCGCCATGACGATGCCCGACGGGGTGCGCCCGGTGACCTCGAGCTCCGCGGGCACGGAACCGGCGTCGACGGCGAGCGAGTGGTACCGCGTCGCGGTGAACGGCGAGGGCAGCCCCTCCAGGACGCCGACGCCGTCGTGCACGACCTGGCTGGTCTTCCCGTGCAGCAGCTCGGGCGCGCGGACGACGTCGCCCCCGAAGGCCTCGGCGATCGCCTGGTGGCCCAGGCACACGCCGAGCACCGGCACGCCCTGCGCAGCCGCGGCGTGCACCATCGGCACCGTGACGCCGGCGCCGGCGGGTGTCCCGGGACCGGGGGACAGCAGCACGCCGGCGACGTCGAGGTCGGCCAGCTCGTCGACGTCCACGGCGTCGTTGCGCCGCACGATGCACTGCACGCCCAGCTGGCCCAGGTACTGGACCAGGTTGTAGACGAAGCTGTCGAAGTTGTCGACGACGAGGACGGGACGCCCGGCGGCGGTCCCGGTCGTGCGGCTCTCGGCGGGCACAGGTCTCCCGGGTGCGATCGGGTGCCGCGGGTCAGCCCGCGGCGGCGTACTGCAGGGTGAGTGCGCCATCGTAGGCGGGCAGCTCGACCGAGGGCCGGTCCCGCACCTCGTAGGTGAGCCCGAAGGCGTCCACGACCTGCTCGAAGACGGCGATCTGCGGGGAGGCGGCCAGCTGCTCGCGCACGGCGGCGGCGTCCACGACGGCGGACACCACGAACGGCGGCGAGTAGGTGCGGCCCTGCAGCAGCAGGGTGTTGCCCACGCAGCGGACGGCGCTGGTGGCGATCAGCCGCTGGTCCATGACCGAGACCCCCGTGGCGCCGGCGGCCCACATGGCGTTGACGACCGCCTGCACGTCGGACTGGTGGATGACCAGGTCGTCGGGCCGGGCGCCGGGCGGCAGGCTGCCGTCGGCCCGCCGGGGCGCGTCGTCCAGCGTCACGACCAGGCCGGCACCGCTGACCGGCGCCAGTCCCGCGGCGGGGACGCCCGCCTCGCCGGCGGTCCGGGCCTCGGCGACCGCGCCGTCCCGCGCCGCGGCCTGGGCGGTCAGCAGCTCGGCGCGCCGCTGCAGCTCCGCCAGCCGAGCCTCCTGCTCGGCGATGGCGTCGTCCCGCTCGCGGATCAGGCCGGAGAGCTCGGTGACCTCGCCGGCGCGCAGGTCGGTGCCCTGCGCCGTGCGCCCGGAGGTGGCGAAGAGCAGGCCCGCGGCCAGCGCCACGACAGGGACCAGCGCCCCCCAGGCCGACAGTCGGGCCACCGGCACCTCCTGCGCCATCCGCGGCGGACGACGACGGTTCTCGCGGGGCCCGCCACCGTGGCGGCGTCGTCGTGCTCCGCCCACAGCTTAGGCTGGATCCCGACACGGCCGGTGAGGACGCACCCGGCCACCCGGAGGGAGCAGGCACGTGCCCAAGTCGAAGGTGCGCAAGAAGTCCGTCTACACCCCGCCCGAGGGCGTGCTGCAGGCGCGCTCGGCGGCCCAGGCCCGCCTGGCCCAGCCCAGCCCGCGCTGGTACGTCGCGCTCATGGTGGCGCTGATGCTGGTCGGCCTGCTGTGGATCGTCGTCTACTACGTGGCCGGCGACGAGATCCCGTTCATGGTGTCGCTGAACGCCTGGAACTTCGCCATCGGCTTCGGCCTGATGATCGGCGGCCTGATCATGTCGATGCGCTGGCGCTGAAGAACCTCGGCCGGAGGCCCTCGTCCCACCCGGGACGGGGGCCTTCGTCGTTCCCCGGTTCTTGTGCACAGCCGGCCACCGCCGTCCACAGGTCGACATGGCGCCCTGCCCCCAGGGTTATCCACCGGATGTGGAGGGACGGGACCGCCCCGTAACAGCCTGACCTGCGCGGATGCCGGGGATGGGACGCGTGTGACGGATCGTCCATCGGCGTAACTACACCTGTGTGAGTCTGTCCCCAGCTGTGCATGCAGCTGTGGACGAGTCGACTTGTCCGCCGGTGCGCAACGGTGACCCCAGGCCCGCCATACCCCGCTTGACCTGCGACGACACCTCCGAAGGCAGCTGGGGACGACGCAGCCCCCGGCGCCGCGCGGGCGCCGGGGGCTGCGGGGCCGCGGTCAGCGCGACCGCGGGGAGCGGATCAGGCGTCGATCAGCTCGAGGATGGTGGCGTTGGCCATGCCGCCGCCCTCGCACATCGTCTGCAGGCCGTAGCGGGTACCGGTGTTGCGCATCCGGTGGATCATCGTGGTCATCAGACGGGCACCGGAGCCACCGAGGGGGTGGCCCAGGGCGATCGCGCCGCCGTGCGGGTTGAGCTTGTCCGCGTCGGCGCCGATGTCGGCCAGCCAGGCCATCGGCACCGGGGCGAAGGCTTCGTTGACCTCGTAGACGCCGATGTCGTCGATCGACAGGCCCGAGCGCTCGAGCACCTTCTTCGTGGCCGGGATCGGCGCGGTCAGCATGATGACCGGGTCGTCGCCGGCCATGACCGTGGTGTGGATGCGCACCAGCGGGGTGAGGCCGAGCTCGCGGGCCTTCTCGCTGGTGGTGATCAGCAGGGCCGCCGAGCCGTCGGAGATCTGGCTGGCGTTGCCGGCGCTGATGACGCCGCCCTCCTTGAAGGGGGTCTTCAGCGAGCCGAGCTTCTCCAGCGTCCCGCCGGGGCGGATGCCCTCGTCGGCGCTGACGACGCCCTCCGGGGTGGTGACGGGGGCGATCTCCTCCTCGAAGGCACCGTCGGCCTGCGCCTTGGCGGCCTTCTCGTGCGAGGCGAGGGAGAACTCGTCGAGCTGCGTGCGGGAGAAGCCCCAGCGCTCGGCGATCATCTCCGCACCCAGGCCCTGGTTGATCGGCACGCCCTTGTAGCGCTCGCCGAAGCGCGGGCCCATCGGACGGCCGGCGCCGGTGGCCGGGTTGCTGGCCGAGCCCATGGGGACGCGGCTCATCATCTCCACGCCGCCGGCGACGACGACGTCGGCCTGGCCGCTGATGACCGTGGCCGCGCCGAACGCGACCGCCTGCTGCGACGAGCCGCACTGGCGGTCGACGGTGGTGCCGGGGACCTGCTCGGGCCAGCCGGCGGCCAGCGCAGCGCTGCGGGCGATGTTGAAGGTCTGCTCGCCGACCTGGCTGACGCACCCCCAGATGACGTCCTCGATGACGGCCGGGTCGATGCCGGCGCGCTCGACCAGGTTCTCGAGCACGTGGGCGGAGAGGTCGACGGCGTGCACGCCCGACAGCCCTCCGCCCCGCTTGCCCACCGGCGTGCGTACGGCGGCACAGATGACGGCATCCCGCATGGAACTGCTCCTCAACGACGGTTCGGCGCGGCCGAACGGTCCGCCCTGACCGTCATCGTATGACCTGGGCCTCTCCTGACAAGGTCTCCCCGTGACCTGGACCACCCGGACGACCGAAACCGCGGCCGCGGCGGTGCTCGGCGCGCTGCTGGCTGCGGGCGCCGTCGCCGTCGACGACGCCCCCGGCCGGCTGCTGCTGGCCATCGCGGCGGTGATGCTGTTGGGCGTGGCCGCGCGCGACGTGCTGCAGCGCCCGCGGCTGTCCGCCGGCCCCGACGGCGTGCGGGTGCGCCGGCTCGCCGGCGGGCTGCACCTGCCGTGGCGCCGGCTGCACGTGGGGGTCCGCGAGACCCCCCGGCTGGGCCTGCGCAGCGTCACCCTGGAGCTCGACACCGCCGCCGACCCGGACGACGAGGGGGTGCTCGTCGTCCTGGGCCGCCGCGACCTGGGCGCCGATCCGCGGGCCGTGGCCCGGCAGCTGCGGGAGCTGGACCCGAGCGGCTAGAGGTCCACGACGGTCAGCGTCGGCACCGTCAGCGACACGACGAGCAGCACGAGGGCCAGCAGGACGAGGGCTGGGACCTGCACCGAGCGGCGGCGCCGGGTCAGCACGAGCACGCCGCCGGCCAGCGCACCGGCCAGCAGCCCGCCGAGGTGGCCGAGCAGCGAGATGCCGGGCAGGAAGCTGATGAAGACGTTGATCGCCAGCAGCGTGAGCAGGCCACGGACGTCCTGGCGGGCGGACAGCATCAGCACGCCGAGCGCGCCGAGCAGCCCGTAGATCGCGGCCGAGGCACCGGCGACGACGACCCGCGGGTCGCCGAGCAGCTGGATGGCGACCGCCCCCCCGAGCGCGGAGGCCAGGTAGACGGCCAGGTAGCGCGCCCGGCCCAGCTGCCGCTCCAGCTCCGAGCCGAACAGCAGCAGAGCGAGCATGTTGAAGGCCAGGTGCACCGGGCCGATGTGCAGGAAGGCCGCGGTGAGCACCCGCCACCACTCGTCGAGGACGTGCACACCGGCGGGCCACTGGGCCAGGTCGACGAAGACCGGCGACCGGTGGTTGTCGGCCGGGCTATTGCCGACCGAGAACGCCGAGAACGCGGTGACCACGAACATCGCGACGTTGAGGGCGATCAGCCCCAGGGTGACGAACCCCCAGCGGCGACCGGCGGCCTTCAGCCCGCCCGAGCGCACCGTGCGGACCGACGCGTTCCCGGCCGCGACGCACTCGGGGCACTGGAAACCGACGGAGGCCGGGATCATGCACTCCGGGCAGATCGGCCGCCCGCACCGCGTGCAGGAGATGCCGGTGGGCCGGTCCGGGTGCCGGTAGCACGTGGCGGGCGGGGGCGCCGGCTGGTCGACCGAGCCGGCGCCCCCGTCGTCCGGGGTGGTGCTCAGCTGCGCTGCACCTCGACGGACTGGATGACGACGTCGTCCACCGGCTTGTCACCGCGGGCGGTGGGGACGGCGGCGATCGCGTCCACGACGTCACGGCTGGCCTGGTCGGCCACCTCGCCGAAGATCGTGTGCTTGCGGTTCAGGTGCGGCGTCGGGCCGACGGTGATGAAGAACTGGGACCCGTTGGTGCCCGGGCCCGCGTTGGCCATCGCCAGCAGGTAGGGGCGGTCGAAGGCGAGCTCCGGGTGGAACTCGTCGCCGAACTGGTAGCCGGGGCCGCCGAAGCCCTGCCCGAGCGGGTCGCCACCCTGGATCATGAAGCCGGAGATGACCCGGTGGAAGATCGTGCCGTCGTAGAGCTTGTCGGTGGTCTTCTGGCGGGTCTCGGGGTGCGTCCACTCGCGGGCGCCCTCGGCCAGGTCGGCGAAGTTCGCGACCGTCTTCGGAGCGTGGTCGGGGAACAGGTCCACGGTGATGTCGCCGTGGTTGGTGTGCAGGACCGCGCGGCGGGCGGAAGTCGATTCAGTCACCCCTCCACTCTCCCACCGCGCGGCCCGGTGCGGCCCGCCGGGGCGGGGTGCTCACATCCGCAGCACCATGGCGACGTCGAGGTTGCGGAACCCCGCCTCGCCCTCGGTGACCTCCTGCATCTGCTTGGCGAAGTCGGTCGTGACGGGGTGCTCGGAGTTGCGCATCGCGGAGGCGTGGTCCGGGAAGGCGACCACCTCGACGTAGGTGTTCGGGCGGTCCCGGTCGGCGGCGACGATGCCCCACTGCGCGGTCGTCTCCGCCCCCATGCGCTCGCGCCACAGCTCGGTGAGCTGGCGGAAGCCGCCGAGGTCGGCGGCGTGGAACTCGATGAGCTGCAGGAACGCGCCGTCGTCCACCCCGAGGGGGTTCTCGTCCCGCATCGCCTCGCGCAACCCGCTGCGCAGCTCGTCCCCGTCGGTGTGCCCGTGCACGGCGACGGCGTGGGCCGCCGCCAGCTCGAGCACCTCGTGCTCCTCACCGCTGATCGTCACCGTGCAGTCGATCTCGCTCGGTATCGACCGGCAGTCGATCGTCTTCCGTGCCACAGCTCCTCCTCGGTGCCGGGCCGACCCACCGGCGCGCGGGCCGGTCGCTGCCGACCGTGGCCCCGGCGGGCTCCGGCGTCCAGGGACCGAGGACCCGCCGTTCCACGTGGAACCGGGCGCGCGGTGCCGGTGATCAGCTCCCGGAACAGGCGGCCTGCAGCCCACCGTGGTGCGCCAGGACCAGCGGCGCACCGGTGCACACCGTGCTGCGCCCGGGCTCCAGGGCCGACGCGGCGCCGCCCTCGGCCGGCGACCGCGCGGCGAGCAGCGCCTCGAGCAGGCCGGGACCGGAGACGCGGTCCACCCGGGTGTCGTCCGGGTCGAGATCGTTCAGCGTGGCGGCGTAGCGGTAGGCCTCCTCGCGGCCCATGACGTCGTCGACGAGGCCGAGCTGGACCGCCGTCCGGCCGTCGAAGAGGTAGGCGCCCAGCTGGTCGACGACGGTCTCCGCCGGGATGCCGCGCGCCTCGGACACCCACGCCACGAACTCCGCGTACTCGCTGTCCAGCCCGGCGCCCAGGACGGCGCGCTCCTCGTCGGTCATGTCGCGGTAGGGGTTGCCCAGGTCCTTGCCGCGACCGCGCGAGAGGTACTCCTCCGTGATGCCGCCCTCGGTCTCGACGCCCGGCTCCAGCAGCGAGCCCGGGATCCCGGTGACGTCACGGAACCGCTGGAACGGGCCCATGATGACGCCGATGCTGCCGACCATGCTGCCGTGGTCGGCGACGATCTGGTCCGCACCGGCCATGGCGTAGACGCCGCCCGAGGCGGAGAGGCCCTGCACGTGGGCGAGCACCTGGTGGCCGGTCCGCTCCTGGTAGCGCTGGACGGCGTCGGCGATGGCGCGGGAGCCGTAGATCGTCCCGCCGGGGGTGTTCAGCTCGAGGACGAGGCCGTCGGCGTCCTCGGCGTCCAGGCCGTCGATGACGTCGGCCACCTCGTAGCCGTAGGTGGCGCCGCCGAAGGTCGCACCGTCGCTCTCGTCGCCCAGGATCACGCCGGTGATCGGCACGGAGAGCAGCCGCGCGCCGGCGGTCGTCTCGCCCCACACGGTCTCGGTCACCGGCTCGCTGTCGCCCGTCCCGCCGCCACCGGACACCAGGCCGGCGAGGAGGGCCACCAGGACGACGATCGAACCGATGCCGACCACGGACAGACCGATCCCAGCGCCCAGGCTGGCCCCGAGGCCCAGGCCGAAACCGCGCTTGAAGAACCCGGGCTGCCGCACGGGCGGGACGGGGAACGGCTGCCAGCCGGGCGGCGGCGCCGTCGGGTACGGCGGTGGGCCGGCAGGCCGGGACGGCCGGACGCCCGGGGGCTGCGGTCCGGCGGCCGACTGCGGCGGTCCGGCGGGGGGCTGCTGCTCGGTGCTCACGTCGGGTCCTCCGGGGTCGCGGTACGAGGCGCGACGGTACTGCCCGGATCACCGGTGGAACGGCGCCGCACCGGTGGCGAGGAGTGGAGACGAGGGGAATCGAACCCCTAACCCCCGCCTTGCAAAGGCGGTGCTCTGCCAATTGAGCTACGTCCCCGACGGGGCCGGGGCCCCGGGGTGGATCAGCGTGCGGTGGGGGTGCTGACGGCCTGGGGGCCGCTGGTGGCCTCGCGCCAGAGATCGGCCTCGACCTTGCCGTTCGAGCGCTTCCGCACGGCGGCCACCGCACCGACGGCCGCGGCGACCAGCGCCAGCTTCTTCAGCACGCTGTCGTCCCCCTCGGGCGCTCGGTGCACCGACTCGATGCCGACGGCGCCCGGAGGCGCCGGCACACGGGTGGGCCTGGGAGGACTTGAACCTCCGGCCTCATCCTTATCAGGGATGCGCTCTAACCGCCTGAGCTACAGGCCCGTGAACCTCGACCAGCGTACCTGTCCCCACGGACGGCCTGACGACTGGGGTCCTGTCGTCAATCCCGCTCGGACAGGGTGAGCTCCAGGCCACCGACGAGGTCGGAGCACATGTTGTAGATGAACGTCCCCACGGTGCACAGCGCGGTGAGCAGCACGATGTTGATCGCGCCGATGATCGCCGCGCCGCCGAAGACGACGCCGGGGGTGAGCACCTCGCTCGCCTCCTCGGCACCGTTCTCCGAGCCGAGCTGGCCGAAGAGCTCGTTGAGGGTGTCGAAGACGCCGAGGCCGTTGAGCACCCCGTAGAGCACGCCGACGGCGACCATCCAGATGAAGAACAGCGCGATCGACAGGACCAGCGAGATCTTCAGCGCCGACCAGGTGTCGATGTGCCGCAGCTGGAGCCGGGCCCGGCGCGGGCCCCGGCCCGCGGTGCGCCCGCGGCCCTTGGCGGCGACGGTGGGCCCGCCCGACGGTGCGGCGGCCGGCGTCGAACCGGTCGCCGGCGGGACGGGGGGCGCGACGGTCCGCTGCGTGCCGGTCGTCGGGATCGCCTGGGTGCCGGTCGCCGGCGCCTGAGCAGGTGCCTGGGCGGGCGCTTGGGCGGCGGCGGTGCCGGTGGTGGGGATCGCCTGCGTGCCCGTGGTCGGGATCGCCTGCGTGCCCGTGGTCGGGATGGCCTGCGTGCCCGTGGACGGCACCGCCTGACCCTGCGGGGTGGCGGTGGCGCCCTGCCCCCCGACGGCGCTCGCGCCGTCAGGGGTTGCGCCGGTGGCGCCGTCGGCGGGAGCCTCACCTGCAGCCGGAGCGGCCCCGGTGCGGACCGAACCCTGCGGCCGGTCGCTCATGCCAGTCTCCCGTTCGCCAGCGGCACGGACCGCTCCTCCGCGATGGTCCCCGGGACGGGCCCGTGCACGCCCGGGGACCGATCAGCTCGTCAGTTCCCGCCAGCCTAGGCCGACGGCTCGTCGTTGTCCGTCGTACGGGCGATCGCCACGATCGACACGTCCTCCGGCAAGTTCATGAGCTTGACGCCCATGGTCGCCCGGTCCTTGTTGTGCCGCACGCCGTTGACCGGCGTCCGGATGACGCCGCCGCCGGAGGTGATGGCGTAGAGCTCGTCGCCCAGGGTCACGGCCAGGGCGCCGACCAGCGCACCCTTGCGCGCCTTCGGGTCGGCGGTGAGCACGCCCTTCCCGCCGCGGCCCTGGTTCGGGTAGTTCTCGATGCCGGTGCGCTTGGCGTAGCCGCGCTCGGTGGCCACGAGGACGTCGACGCCCTCCTGCACCACGATCATGGACAGCAGCCGGTCGTCCGCGGACAGTGAGATGCCCCGCACGCCCTCGGTCGCCCGGCCCATGGGGCGCAGCGCGGCGTCGTCGGCCGTGAACCGGATCGACATCGCCTTGCGGGTGACCAGCAGCAGGTCGGAGTCGTCGTCGATGAGCGAGGCGCCGACCAGCTCGTCGCCCTCGCGCAGGTTGATGGCGATGACGCCGCCCTGGCGGGGGGAGTCGAAGTCGGTCAGCCGGGTCTTCTTCACCTGGCCGCGGGCCGTCGACAGGACCAGGTACGGCGCGACCGTGTAGTCCTTGATCTGCATGACCTGGGCGATCTTCTCGTCCGGCTGGAAGGCCAGGATGTTCGCCACGTGCTGCCCGCGGGCGGTGCGGTTGGCCTCCGGCAGCTCGTAGGCCTTGGACCGGTAGACCCGGCCCTTGTTCGTGAAGAACAGGATCCAGTCGTGGGTGGAGCCCACGAAGAAGTGGTCGACGATGTCGTCCTGCTTGAGCTGGGCCCCCATCACGCCCTTGCCGCCGCGGCGCTGCGAGCGGTAGAGGTCGCTCTTGGTCCGCTTGGCGTACCCGGTGCGGGTGATGGTGACGACGACCTCCTCCTCCGCGATGAGGTCCTCCATCGACACGTCGCCCTCGTTCGCGACGAACTGCGTGCGGCGGTCGTCGCCGTACTTCGCCACGATCTCGGCGAGCTCGTCGCGGACGATCTGCCGCTGGCGCTCCGGGGAGTCGAGGATCGCCTGCAGGTCGGCGATGCGGGCCTCGATCTCGGCCAGCTCGTCCATGATCCGCTGGCGCTCGAGGGCGGCCAGCCGGCGCAGCTGCAGGTCCAGGATCGCGACGGCCTGGACCTCGTCGACGTCGAGCAGCTCCATCAGGCCCGAGCGCGCCTCGTCGGCCGAGGGGCTGCGGCGGATGAGGGCGATGACCTCGTCGAGCTGGTCGAGGGCCTTGGCGTAGCCGCGCAGGATGTGCGCGCGCTCCTCGGCCTTGCGCAGCCGGTACCGGGTGCGCCGCTGGATGACCTCGATCTGGTGGTTGACCCAGTTGCGCACCAGCTCGTCCAGCCGCAGCGTGCGCGGCACGCCGTCGACGATGGAGAGCATGTTGCAGCCGAACGACGTCTGCAGCTGCGTGTGCTTGTAGAGGTTGTTCAGCACCACCTTGGCCACGGCGTCGCGGCGCAGCGTGATGACCAGCCGGCGGCCGACGCGGTCGCTGGACTCGTCGGCGATCTCGCTGATGCCCTGGAGGCGACCCTCCTTGACCAGCTCGGCGATGTTCTCGGCCAGGTTGTCCGGGTTGACCTGGTAGGGCAGCTCGGTGACGACGAGCTGCACGCGGCCGCGCGAGTCCTCCTCGACGGTGACGACGGCGCGCATGCGCACCGAGCCGCGGCCGGTGCGGTAGGCGTCCTCGATGCCCTCGCGGCCGACGATGAGGCCGTGGGTCGGGAAGTCCGGGCCCTTGATCCGCTCCATGCAGGCGGTCAGGGCCTCCTCGGCCTCCGCCGTCGGGTGGTCGAGCATCCAGAAGACGGCCTCGGCCACCTCGCGCAGGTTGTGCGGCGGCATGTTGGTGGCCATGCCGACGGCGATCCCGGCGGAGCCGTTGATCAGCAGGTTCGGGATGCGCGCGGGCAGGACCACGGGCTCCTGCGTGCGGCCGTCGTAGTTGCCCTGGAAGTCGACGGTCTCCTCGTCGATCCCGGCGAGCATCTCCATGGCCAGCGGCGTGAGCCGGCACTCGGTGTACCGCATGGCCGCGGCCGGGTCGTTGCCCGGCGACCCGAAGTTGCCCTGGCCGTCGATCAGCGGGTAGCGCATCGACCACGGCTGGGCGAGGCGCACGAGGGCGTCGTAGATCGCCGAGTCGCCGTGGGGGTGGTAGTTGCCCATCACCTCCGCGACCGGGCGGGCGCACTTCACGTACCCGCGGTCGGGGCGGAAGCCCTGGTCGTACATGGCGAACAGCACGCGGCGGTGCACCGGCTTGAGGCCGTCGCGGACCTCCGGCAGGGCGCGGCCCACGATGACGCTCATCGCGTAGTCGATGTAGCTGCGCTGCATCTCCTGCTGGAGATCGACCGCTTCGACGCGGTCGCGGCTCGGGGTTTCCGTCACGGTTCAGTTCCTCGGTGCTCGGTACAGCGGTGGGGATGTCCGCGGATGGCCGCGGGCGGGGGCGGCCCTCAGACGTCGAGGAAGCGGACGTCCTTGGCGTTGCGGGTGATGAAGCTGCGGCGGGCCTCGACGTCCTCGCCCATGAGGATGCTGAAGATCTCGTCGGCCGCGGCGGCGTCCTCGAGGGTGACCTGCCGCAGGATGCGGGTCTCCGGGTTCATCGTGGTCTCCCACAGCTCGCTGGCGTTCATCTCGCCGAGACCCTTGAACCGCTGGATCATCTCGTCCTTGATCTTGCGGCCGCTCTCGACGCCGGCCTTGACGACGGCGTCGCGCTCGCGGTCGCTGTAGGCGTACTCGTCGCCGACCTTGCCACCCCACTTGATCTTGTACAGCGGGGGCTTGGCCAGGTACACGTACTGCCCCTCGACCAGCGGCCGCATGAAGCGGAACAGCAGCGTGAGCAGCAGCGTGCTGATGTGCTGGCCGTCGACGTCGGCGTCCGCCATCAGGACGATCTTGTGGTAGCGGAGCTTGGTGATGTCGAACTCGTCGTGGATGCCCGTGCCGAAGGCGGTGATCATCGACTGGACCTCGGTGTTCTTGAGGACCCGGTCGATGCGCGCCTTCTCGACGTTGATGATCTTGCCGCGGATGGGCAGGATCGCCTGGTACATCGAGTCGCGGCCGGACTTGGCCGAACCACCGGCCGAGTCGCCCTCGACGATGTAGACCTCGGAGTTGCGCGGGTCGGTGGAGCGGCAGTCGGCCAGCTTGCCGGGCAGGCCGCTGACCGAGAGCAGGCTCTTCCGGGCCAGCTTGCGGGCGTCCTGCGCCGCGCGCCGGGCGCGGGCGGCCGAGGCCGCCTTGGTGATGATGGTCTTGGCCTCGGTCGGGTTGGACTCGAACCAGTGCCCGATCTGCTCGTTGCAGATCTTCTGCACGAAGCCCTTGACCTCGGTGTTGCCCAGCTTGGTCTTGGTCTGGCCCTCGAACTGCGGGTCACCGAGCTTGACCGAGACGATCGCGGCCAGGCCCTCGCGGATGTCGTCGCCGGTGAGCTTCTCGTCCTTCTCCTTGAGCAGCTTCTTCTCGACGGCGTACCGGTTGACGATCGAGGTCAGCGCCGCGCGGAAGCCCTCCTCGTGGGTGCCGCCCTCGTGGGTGTTGATCACGTTGGCGAAGGTGTGCACCGACTCGGAGTAGGCGTCGGACCACTGCATCGCGATGTCGACCGACATGGCCATGTCGTTCTTGCCGGTGCCCTCGGCGGAGAACCCGATGACCGACTTGTGGATCGGCGTCCGCCGCTTGTTGATGTGGCCGACGTAGTCGACCAGGCCGCCGTCGTACCGGTAGGTGACCTCGGTGGGCTCGAACGCGGCCTCCTCGGCCTCGACCGGCGCCGCGGCCTCGGCCAGCGACTCCTCGCCCACGCCGGTCTCGACCTTGGTGTGCCCGGGGCGCTCGTCGCGCAGCACGATCGTCAGCCCGGCGTTGAGGAAGGCCATCTCCTGCAGCCGGCGGTTGATCGTGTCGAAGGAGTAGGTCGTCGTCTCGAAGATGCCGCCGTCGGCCCAGAAGGTGATCTGGCTGCCGCGCTTGTCGGTCGGGCCGACCTCGACCAGGGGACCGGGCTTGGCCTCGGTGTACTCCTGGTGCCACTCCTTGCCGTGCGTCCAGACCCGGACGTCGAGCCGGGTGGACAACGCGTTGACGACGGTGACGCCGACGCCGTGCAGACCGCCGGAGACGCCGTAGCTCTTGCCGTCGAACTTCCCGCCCGCGTGCAGGACGGTCATGATCACCTCGACGGTGGGCCGCTTCTCCACCGGGTGCATGTCGACCGGGATGCCACGGCCGTTGTCCTCGACGCGGACGCCGCCGTCGGCCAGCAGGGTGACGCGGACGGTGTCGCAGTAGCCGGCCAGCGCCTCGTCGACGGCGTTGTCCACGACCTCCCAC
The DNA here is from genome assembly GCF_054050515.1 of Blastococcus sp. SYSU D01042. Classification (NCBI taxonomy): domain Bacteria; kingdom Bacillati; phylum Actinomycetota; class Actinomycetes; order Geodermatophilales; family Geodermatophilaceae; genus Blastococcus; species Blastococcus sp. SYSU D01042. Next base: position 84,933 of record NZ_JBJGZM010000006.1, read on the forward strand.
ACCATGTGGTGCAGGCCGCGCTCGCCGGTGGAACCGATGTACATACCGGGGCGCTTCCGGACCGCCTCGAGGCCTTCGAGGACGGTGATGGAGCTGCCGGAGTAGGCGTTCTCGGTCTGCGGTGCTGCGACCACGGGGGGCCTTTCGTTCGCGCGACCGGCACGCGGCTCCCCCGGTGCTGGCGGGGAGGACGCGCAGAACGGCACTGGCCCCTCAGGGGCGCAGGACGACGCTGAGCCGGTTGCTGGCGGTTTCTCCCTCCGAGGATACCGGGTCCACCGACAGGAATGCCGTCGTCCACGCCCTGACGTCGTGTCTGCCGCCCTCGCGACGCCCGCACCACCACCGGTGCTGCCCCTGCTATCGACACGGCGTCCTCGGGCGGCTCACGGGCGGCCGCTGCCGGGACGCCCGCCGCCGCGCTCAGTTCCGGGGCCCGGAAGGGCGCTCGCCGGTGAGGTTCCGCGGGTCCAACGAGGGCGTCGTCCCGCCCGTCCGGCGGTTCACCAGCACCGTGACCAGCCACAGGACGACGCCGATCGCCAGCAGGATCCCGGCGATCCGGTACTGCTCCGCCGGCCGCCCCGCCCACGGCGTGGCCAGGAACCCGCAGGCCAGCGCACCGACGACCGGCAGCACGGTCGGCGTCCGGAAGTGGTCGGCGTCCACCGGGTCCCGCCGGAGGACCAGCACGGCCACGTTGACCACGGTGAACACCACGAGCAGGAGCAGTGCGGTCGTGCCGCCCAGCGCGGGCACCGCGCCGACGAAGGTGATGAGGCCGAAGGCCAGCGCGGTGGTGAACAGGATCGCCGTCGTCGGCGTGCGGCGGCGCGGGTGCACCCGGCCGAGCAGCGGCGGCAGCACGCGCTCGCGGCTCAGGCCGTAGACCAGCCGGCTGGCCATCAGCATGTTGATCAGCGCGGAGTTGGCGACGGCGAACATGGTGATGACGCCGAACAGGCCGAGCGGGAAGCCCGGGGCACCGGCCTCGACCACCTGCAGCAGCGGGGTGTCGCCCTCGCTGAGCCGGTCCGCCGGCACGAGCGCGATCGCCGAGATGGACACCAGGACGTAGATGACGCCGGTGGCCACCAGCCCGGCGAGCAGCACCCGCGGGAAGATCCGCCGCGGCTCCTTGCACTCCTCGGCCATGTTCACCGAGTCCTCGAAGCCCACCATCGCGAAGAAGGCCAGGCCGGTCGCGGCGATGACCCCGCCGATCACCGAGCGCTCGCCGGTGTCGAACTCCGTCACGCGGGAGAAGTCGCCGTCGCCGCCGCCGAGGGCCCAGACGCCGACGCCGATGACGATGAGCAGGCCGGTGAGCTCGACGCAGGTGAGGACGACGTTGGCCTTGACGCTCTCGCCGACGCCGCGGTGGTTGACCAGCGCCACGAGCGACATGAAGCCCAGCCCGATCAGCGTGATGCCCACGCCGTCGCCCAGGTCGAGCTCGAAGGTGCTGGCGAAGTTGGCGCTGAAGGCGCGCGCCGCGGTCGACGCCGAGGTGATGCCCGAGCTCATCACCGCGAACGCGACGACGAACGTCAGGAAGTGCACGCCGAAGGCCTTGTGCGTGTACAGCGCGGCGCCCGCGGCCTGCGGGTACTTCGTCACCAGCTCCAGGTAGCTGAAGGCGGTGACCAGGGCGACGAGGAAGGCGACCAGGAACGGCAGCCAGACCACGCCGCCCACCTCCGCGGCGACCTGCCCGGTGAGCGCGTAGATCCCGGTGCCCAGGACGTCGCCGACGATGAACAGCAGCAGCAGGCCCGGGCCCATGACCCGCTTGAGCGCCGGCTGGCCCCCGGGGCGTTCCTCGGTCTCGGTCGCGTCGGACATCCCGTGCCTCCCCGGCGTCGCCGGACCGCGCGGCCGGCTTCCGGTGATCATGCGGCCGGGGCGGTGCGCTGTCGAACCGGCGGCGGACGGGGGTCGGCCGGACACTCGGGGGGTGCCGACCACCGACCAGCACGTGGACGAACGGACCCGCACCACCACCGCCGCGCCGGCGGCCGTGTGGCGGGTGGTGGAGGGGATCGGCGGCGAGCGCGGCTGGCACTCCGCGACGCCGGCCTGGCAGGCGCGCGGCCTGCTCGACCGCGCGGTGGGTGGGGAGGGCATGCGCCGCGGCCGCCGGGACCCCGACCGGCTCCGCGCCGGCGACCCGGTGGACTTCTGGCGGGTGGAGGCGGTCGAGCCCGACCGGTCGCTGCGGCTGCGCGCCGAGATGCGGATGCCCGGCACGGCCCGGCTCGAGTTCCACGTGGAACACGACGGCGACGGCGGGGCTGTGCTGCGCCAGCGGGTCACGTTCACCCCGCGCGGGCGGATCGGGACCGCCTACTGGTGGGCGTCGACGGCCTGCGGCCACGGCCTCGTCTTCCGCGCGATGGCCGACGGCATCGTCCGGGCCGCCGAGCGCGGTTGACGCCGTCCTCGCTCACCGCAGCGGGATCACACCAGCAGCTGGGCGGTGGCGAGCTCCCGGTAGAGCGGGCTGCTGTCGACCAGCTCGGCGTGGGTCCCGCGGGCGACCACCCGGCCCTGGTCGAGCACCACGATCTGGTCGCTGTCGAGCACCGTGGACAGCCGGTGGGCGACGACGAGCAGCGCCCGGTCCGACGCGGCGGCTGCCAGGGTCTCGCGGAGCAGGCCCTCGTTGCGGGCGTCGAGGCTGGCGGTCGGCTCGTCGAGGAGCAGCAGGTCGGGGCGGGCCAGCAGGGACCGCGCGATGGCCAGCCGCTGCCGCTCGCCACCGGAGAGCAGCACGCCCTCGTCGCCCACGAGGACGTCCAGGCCGCGCGGTGAGCGGCGGACGACGTCGGTCAGCCCGACGTCGGCCAGCACCGCCCACAGCTCCGGATCGGTCACGTCCGGCCGGGTGAGCAGGAGGTTCTCGCGCACCGTCCCGGCCAGCACCGGGGCCTCCTGCTCGACGTAGCCCAGGCGGGCGCGCAGCGCGGCGCGCGGCAGCTCGCGGACGTCGGTGCCGGCCCAGCGCAGCGTGCCGCCGCCGAGCGGGTAGAAGCCCTCGATCAGGGCCAGGATCGTGGACTTGCCCGCCCCCGAGGGCCCCACCAGCGCCACCCGGCTGCCGGCGGCCACCTCGAAGGAGACGCCGTGCAGGACCGGCGTCCCGTCGGGGTAGCCGAAGGAGACGTCCTCGAGCGCCAGCAGCGGTGCGCCGGCGCGGGCGGCGCCCGTGCCGGCCCGCTCCGGGCGCTCGTCCTCCTCGGGCGAAAGCGCCAGGATCTCCTGGATCCGCGCCAGGGCGCCCAGGCCGGTCTGCAGCTGGGTCCACGCCGCGATCGCGTGCCCCAGGGGCATGACCAGCAGGAACAGGTAGAGGATGAACGCGACCAGCGAGGCGACGCTGATCGAGCCGTTGGCGACGCGGTAGCCACCGACGCCGAGCACCGCCAGGAACGCGCCCTGGACGGCGATCGACCCGGCCGGGGCGACCATCGACTCCAGCCGGGCCACCCGCACCCCGGCCTCGAACGCCCGCCGGGCGCTGCCGCCCACCGCCGCCACCTCGCGGCCGGTCGCGCCGCTGGCGCGGATGGTGCGCACGGCCGAGAGCGCCCGCTCGACGGCCGCGGTCATCGCCCCGACCTGCTCCTGCGCCTCGCGGGACAGCCGGCGCACGCCGCGCGAGGCGAGCACCGCCACGGTGATGCCGACGCCGACCGCGACCAGGGTGACCAGCAGCAGCCAGACGTCCACGAGCGCCATCGCCACCACCGCGCCGACGCCCAGGACCGCCGAACCCGCGACGTCGACGACGCCGGAGGTGACCGTCGCGCGCAGCAGCGTGGTGTCCGCGCCCACCCGGGACATGAGGTCGCCGGTCCGCCGCCGGTCGTACTCGGCCACCGGCAGCCGCAGCAGCCGGTCGGCCAGCAGCTCCCGGGTGGTCAGGACGACGCCCTCGGCGGTGCGCTGGAGCAGGTACTGCTGGAACGCGCCCAGCGCGGCGGCCGCCAGCAGCACGACCACGAGCACCGAGACCGCCGGCAGCAGCGGTTCGCCCGACCCGACGACGTCGATGACCCGGGCGACCAGCGCGGGCTGCGCGAGCGCGCCGCCCGCTGCGACCAGCGACAGCCCGGCCGCCGCGGCCAGCGCGCGGCGGTGCGGCTTCAGCAGCGGCAGCAGGTCGCGCGGGCCGGCCGCGGGCGGAGCGGGGACCGGGGTCGTCGTGGGAGCCGGGGTCGTGGGAGCCGGGTCGGGCCGGCCGGACGCGCTCAGCGGAGGGGCCCGGTCAGTACCCGGCGGCGAGCGCGCCGACGAGCGCGGTGAGCAGCCGGGTGTGGTGCTCGATGAGCTCCGGCCGGTGGCCGTCCGGACGGATCGCCGCCAGCCAGCCGCCGGTGGTCCAGAACTCGTCGCCGTCGTCGCTGCCGAGCAGCAGCCGCCGCACCTCGGCGTCGGCCGCCAGCCGGCGGACCTGCGGGCCGTCCTCGGCGGCCAGCAGCTGCCAGCGGCGGTCGAAGTCGGGGTCCTCCGACGGGATCTGCACCATCCCGCCGATGCCGTGCTTCCACAGCCGGGCCGGCGACAGCCGCAGCGCCGGCGGCGTGCCGAGCAGAGGGGCCGCGGTGATCGCGTACTCGGGCACCAGGTAGCGGCCCGAGGCGTAGACGGCGTCGAGCGCCACCAGGTCCAGGGTGCCCGCGCGGCCCCGCAGCACGCTGCCGGGCCGGTGGTCCTTGGACATCCGGACCGGCGCGGAGCTCACCAGCTCCTGCAGGGCGGCGTCCTCGGGGGCGGTGCCGTCGGAGATCGTCCACCCGCGCTGCAGCGCCCAGCCCTGGGCGCCCACCACGTCGCCCCGGTAGGTGAACGCGCGCTCCATCTCCGGGTCCTGCCGGCGGCGCCCGCCGAACAGGCCCCGGCGTTCGGGAACCGGCGGTGCCTGCGCCGGCGCCGGCTGGGGCGGCGCCCACGACGGGTCGACACCGGAGCCGCCCCGCGCCGGGTCCGGCCCGGGCCGGTCGGGGGCGGGCCGGTCGGGCTCGGCGGCCGGCAGGTCCCAGCCCGCCGGGCGCCAGGTCTCCGGGTCGCTGGTGTGGTCGCTGTCGCGCGGCCGGCTGCGGCGGTCGGCGATGTTCGGCTCGTCCGGCGCCGGCTGGTCCTCACCGAGGTGGGCCGGCTCCTGCCAGCCGCGGCCGGTGCCGTCGTCGTCGCCGTCGCGGCCCTGAGGCGTGCTCATCGCTGCCCTTCCATCGTGGTGCGGTCTATCCGTAGGTGTCCCGCGGCCCCCGACCGCGCACCGAGCGCGGGCCCTTCTTCCAGCTGGGGGCCGTCGGCCCTATAACGCGCAACCGGGTCACGACGTCCCCGCCGACGCCGGCGCGCAGCTTGCCGAGGATGGTCGAGGCCATCAACGTCAGCTGGGTGGCCCAGGCGGTGGACTCCGCCACGATGAGCAGCTCGCCCTCGGTGAGCGTCCGGGGCTCGCAGTGCGCGGCGATGTCGGGGCCGACCAGGGCCTCCCACCGGCCGAAGACGGCGCCGGTCCGCGTGCGCTCGGACCAGTCCTGCTGGCTGACCAGCGAGTCGACCAGCCGGCCCAGCGGCTGCGGGTCGTCGGCACCGGGTCCCGGGCCGCTCCAGCTGCGCTTCGGCCCGGCGATCCGCCGCCGGGTCGGCCGCGGCCGGGCGGCGGACGCGGCGCGCGCTGCCTCCAGCGCGGCCCGGGCGATGTCGCTCGGCCGGGCGGGTCGCTCGTCGCTCACGCCACCTCCCCGGGATCCAGCACGCGCACGGTGCCGGCGCCGACCTCGACCCGTCCGCCGCGCAGCTCGGCGGGCACGTCCTCCAGCACCGCGGCGGTGATCAGGGTCTGCTCGGCCGAGCGTGCCACCTCGGCGAGGGCCGCACGGCGCTCGGCGTCCAGGGTCGCGAAGACGTCGTCGAGGACCAGGATCGGGTCCTCGCCGTCGGCGCGCAGCAGCGCGAAGGTGGCGAGCTTCAGGCCGAGCGCCAGCGACCAGGACTCGCCGTGGCTGGCGAACCCCTTGGCCGGCGCAGGGCCCAGGTGGATGACCAGGTCGTCGCGGTGCGGCCCGACCAGCGTCATGCCGCGGTCGAGCTCGTCGCCCCGGCGCTCGGCGACCCGCTCACGCATGGCCGCGGTCAGCTCGTCGGCCGTCGGCAGGACCGCACCCGGGAGCAGCGCGGCGCCGTCGCCGGCCAGCGGGACGGTCGAGGAGTAGCCCAGCCCTGCGGCGAGCGCGCCGCCGCCGGCCACCCGCGCGTAGGCCTCGGCCAGCTGCGGCGCGAGGTCGGCGGCCAGGCCGAGGCGGGCGGCCAGGAGCTGGCCGCCGAGGTCGGTCAGGTGCCCGTCCCAGACGTCGAGGGTCTCGATCGCGCGACCGCGGGCCATCCGCGCCGTCTTCAGCAGCGCGTTGCGCTGCTTGAGCACGCGGTCGTAGTCGGCGCGGACGCCGGCCAGCCGGGGGGTGCGGCTGACCAGCAGCTCGTCGAGGAACCGCCGCCGCTCGGTCGGGTCGCCGCGCACCAGAGCGAGGTCCTCCGGCGCGAACAGCACGGTGCGCACCATCCCCAGCAGGTCCCGGGGCCGCTGCAGCGGCGCCCGGTTCACCCGCACCCGGTTGGCCCGGCCCGGGTTGATCTCGATCTCGACCAGCAGCTCGCGATCGCCGCGGCGCAGCGCCGCGCGCACGACCGCCTGGCCGTCGCCGTGCCGGACCAGCGGGGTGTCGCTGGAGACGCGGTGGCTGCTCATCGTGGCCAGGTAGCCGACGGCCTCCACGAGGTTGGTCTTGCCCTCGCCGTTGCGCCCGACCAGCACGGTCGGGCCGGGGGCCAGCGGCAGGTCCACGCGTTCCCAGCTCCGGAAGGAGCCGACCTGGAGGTGCCGGACGTACATGTCCTCAGCTCAGGCGGGGCGCTCGGCCTCGGACTGCTGCACCGCGCGGACGGCGTGGCCACCGAACTGGTTGCGCAGCGCGGCGACCGCCTTCATGGTCGGCGAGTCGTCCTGGCGCGAGGAGAAGCGGGCGAACAGCGAGGCGGCGATCGTCGGCATGGGGACGGCGTTCTCGATCGCCTGCTCGACGGTCCAGCGGCCCTCGCCGGAGTCCTCGGCGTAGCCGCGCACCCGCTCCAGCGACGGGTCCTCCTCCAGCGCCCGCACCAGCAGGTCGAGCAGCCAGGAGCGGATGACCGTGCCCTGCGTCCAGGACTTGATGACGCCGGGGACGTCCTCGATGAGGTCGACCGCCTCGAGCAGCTCGTAGCCCTCGCCGTAGGCCTGCATCAGGGCGTACTCGATGCCGTTGTGGACCATCTTGCTGAAGTGCCCGGCACCCACCGGCCCGGCGTGCACGAAGCCGGCGTCGCCGGGCAGCGGTTGGCCGGACTCGTCCGTGGGCGCCGGCGGCTTGAGCGCGTCGAAGACCGGCTGGACCTTGGCGACGTCCTCGGGGGTGCCGCCGACCATCAGCGCGTAGCCGTTCTCCAGCCCCCACACCCCGCCGGAGACGCCGGCGTCGACGTAGCCGATGCCCTTCTCGCGGCACAGCACGTCGTGCACCTGGTCGTCGGTGTACTTGGAGTTGCCGCCGTCGACGATGACGTCGCCCGGCTCGAGCAGCTCGGCGAGCTCCTTGACCGTTCCGCGGGTCGGCTCGCCCGAGGGCACCATCACCCACACCACGCGGGGTGCGGACAGCGCCTCGACCAGGGCCGGGAGGCTGTCGACGTCGCGCTTGCCCGGTGACCGGTCGTACCCGACGACCTCGTGGCCGGCGCGGCGGATGCGCTCCGCCATGTTGCCGCCCATCTTGCCCAGCCCGATCAGCCCCAGCTGCACGACGGCCCCTCTTCCCTAGCTGTGTGGTGGTTCCCCATCGTGCCCGACGGGCGCTATCCGGGCAGGCGGACCGGCATGATCAGGTACCGGTAGCTGCCCGGTCGGGGCGCGGGGGCGTCGTCGCCCTCGGCCGGCTCGTGGACGCCGGACAGCACGGCGGGCTTGAGCGGGCTGGTGAAGTCCATCCGCGCCCGCTCGGTGTGCACCGCGGCCAGCCCGTCGAGCAGGAACGTCGGGTTGAAGCCGATGGTCAGCGGCTCGCCGTCGAACTCGACGTCGCAACGCTCCTCGGCCTGGCCTTCGTCGTCGGTCCCGCCGGCGCGCAGCGTGACCTGCCCGGGGGTGAACTCGCAGCGCAGCGGCGTCCCGCGCTCGGCGACCAGTGCGACGCGCTTGGCGGCGTCGGTGAACAGGCCGACCGGCAGCGTGGCGCTGGCGGCGGACTCGCTGGGCATGATCGCGCGGTACTTGACGAACTCGGCGTCGAGCAGCCGGGTGGTGGTCTGCCGGTCCTTGCCCGAGAGACCGAGGATGCCCTCGCCGGAGCTGCCCGAGGACAGGGACACGGTGATCTCCGGCCCGCTGGTCAGGGTCTTGGCGGCGTCGGCCAGCGTGCGGGCCGGCACCAGGACGGCGGCGGACTGCCCGGAGCTGTCGGGGCGCCAGGCGAACTCCCGCACCGCCAGCCGGTAGCGGTCGGTCGCGGCGAGGGTGATCTGGTCGCCCTCGATCTCCAGCCGGACGCCGGTGAGCATCGGCAGGGTGTCGTCGCGGCCGGCGGCCACGGCCACCTGGCTGACCGCCTCGGCGAAGACGTCGCTGTCCACCACACCGGCCGACGACGGCATCGACGGCAGCGAGGGGTAGTCCTCGACCGGCAGCGTCGGCAGGCTGAAACGGGCGTTGCCGCAGGTGATGGCCAGACGCGGGCCGTCGGCGGTGATGTCCACCGGGTGCGGCGGGAGGGCCCGGGTGATCTCGGCGAGCAGCCGGCCCGGGACGAGGACGCGGCCGCTCTCGGTCGCCTGCACGTCGGCCTCGGCGCGCGCGGACACCTCGTAGTCGAAGCCGGACACGGACAACTGGCTGCCGTCGACCTCGAGCAGGATGCCGGCGAGCACGGGCACCGACGGTCGCGGCGGCAGGCTGCGCGCCGTCCACGCGACGGTGTCGGCGAGCACCTCTCGTGCCACCCGGAACTTCATCTGTCGACCCACCCGATCTGTTTCGCGGTCACGGTGCCCCGCGCGCCGGGGGCGGGCCCCTGCGCCGGTGCGGTGCTCATCGTGCCTGCTGGGGTGCCTCCGGGGGAAACCCTGTCCCCTCACGGGTGCTCGACCTGCTGCTCTGCTGCTGCTGGAAGAGCTCCGCGAGGGCCTGCCCAGCGGAGCGTCCCCACCCTGAATGTGGTTCGAGAAATTCTGGGTAGAAGTCCCTCATCCTCGTCATCACACGTGTGGAAGCTGGGGATCGGGCCCCTTTCAGCAGGTCAGCGGCCGGATGGGGCTGTTGGCGCGATGTGGGTGGTCACCGTCCCGCTGTTGTCGACACGTGGACAACTCGACCGCCGTGCACAGCGACCGCCCTCCGTCCACGACCACTCCCCTGCCCGTCCCCTGCCCGTCCCCATGCCGTGTGCACGACGGCCGGCAGGCTCCCGCCACTACCGAGCGCCTGAATCGGGTCGTGTGATGGAACAGCAGGTCAGCGGCCTGTGCCCGCCTGATCGTGCGCCGCGGCGGCGCGGGCGGCTGGTCGTCGCGGACCGGCTCCGGCACGGATCTCCCCAACCTGTGCACATGTCTGGGGACAACTTCTCGACGTGTCGACGGGATGGACGGTGGATGACCGCGCTCTGACGCTCCCGACCAGGGATTCCGCTGTCCACCGGGTTCCGCACAGCTGTGGACAGCGACATGTCGACCCGCTCCCGGTGGTCACCTGACGACGGCGCAACCCGGCGCGCCGGACGACCTCGACCTCGCGGTGCGACAGTCCCCCTCGCCGTCGACCGCGCACCTCGCTGCACTCCCGTGAGGGTCGCCTGGGAACGGCACGTGGCCGCGGGGCGGTCCGGAGGACCGCAGACATCACTGCCGGGCGCGGCTCTTGATGCGCGCGGTCAGCTCGGTGACCTGGGTGTAGGTGGCCCGCCGCTCGCTCATCAGGTTGGTGATCTTCTTGACGGCGTGCATGACCGTGGTGTGGTCCTTGCCGCCGAACGAGGCACCGATGCGGGGCAGCGAGAGCTCGGTGAGCTCGCGGCAGAGGTACATCGCGATCTGCCGGGCGTTGACCAGCGTGCGGCTGCGGTTGGAGCCCTGCAGCTCCTCCATCGTCACGGAGAAGTACTCGGCGGTCGCGGCCATGATGATCGCGGCGGTGATCTGCGGGCCCTGCTCGTCGCTGATCAGGTCCTTGAGCACCAGCTCGGCCAGCGGCAGGTCCACCTGCTGCTTGTTGAGCGACGCGAACGCGGTGACCCGGATGAGGGCGCCCTCGAGCTCGCGGATGTTGGTCTGCACCTTGCTGGCGATGAACTCCAGCACCTGGTCGGGCACCTGGAGCCGCTCGCCCCACGCCTTCTTGCGCAGGATGGCGATGCGGGTCTCGAGGTCGGGCGCCTGGACGTCGGTGATGAGGCCCCACTCGAACCGGGTGCGCAGCCGGTCCTCCAGGGTCGTCAGCTTCTTCGGCGCGCGGTCGGAGGTGATGACGATCTGCTTGCTGGCGTTGTGCAGCGTGTTGAAGGTGTGGAAGAACTCCTCCTGCGTGCGCTCGGCCCGCTCGAGGAACTGGATGTCGTCGATCAGCAGGAAGTCGATGTCCCGGTAGCGACGGCGGAAGTCCTCGGCCCGGCCGGAGTGCACCAGGTTGATGAACTCGTTGGTGAACTCCTCGGTGCTCACGTAGCGCACCCGCACGTTGGGGAACATCCGGGCGGCGTAGTGGCCGATGGCGTGCAGCAGGTGGGTCTTGCCCAGCCCGGACTCCCCGTAGATGAACAGCGGGTTGTAGGCGCGGGCAGGCGCCTCGGCGACGGCGACGGCTGCGGCGTGGGCGAACCGGTTGCTGTTGCCGATGACGAAGCTGTCGAAGACGTACTTCGCGTTCAGGCCGGGGTCCAGCCCGGCGGGCCGGCTGGTCTCCGGGCGGCGGCCGCGGGCGGCCCCGCCGCGCGCGCTCCGCTGGTCGGCATCGGGTGCGGCGACGTCGAAGGGCAGGACGTCGGCCGAGGGTCCGTCCTCGGCCCCGCCCCAGTCGCGGGCACCGGGGCCGTTGTCGGCCGGGCCCCAGGGAGTGGTGCTCCAGTCCTCGGGGGCGCCGCGGTCGACCGGCGGCCGGTTGCCGTCGAGCGGGCGCAGCTCGCGCACCTCGGGCACCCGCCCGGCAGGCTCCTCGCCGGCGTCGCGGTCCCACGGCGCGGTGCCGACGACGTCGGCCCGCACGCCGAACGCGCTGCGGCCGTCGTCGGCGCGGTCGCGGGTCGCCTGGTCCTCGGCGGCCCGACGGGCCTCGAGCTCGGCCGACGACCACGGACGGCGGACGGGCTCGGGCTCGTCCGGCTCCTCGGCCTGCGCCGGGGCGTCCTCGAGCTGGATCGCCACCCGGATGTCGCGGCCGAACTGCTCGGACAGCGCCTCGGCCAGCACCCGGCGCATCCGCGACTCGAGCACGGTCTGGGTGAACTCGTTGGGGGCCGCGAGCACCGCGGTGTCCTCGACCAGGCCCAGGGGGCGGGTCAGGTTCAGCATGGCGTTCTGCTGCGGGGAGAGGCTGGTGGCCAGCCGCTCCCGGATCTGGTCCCAGACCGTCGCCAGGTCCAGCGTGGCGTCCGCCATGCCGTCGTCCTCCCCATGCCGTCGACCCCGAGCGGCCGGTTCCCTCGATCGCCGTGCCCCGCCGGCGGTGTGCCTGCCGGGTCCTGTGGTGCGTTCCCGGGCGGGCACGTGTGGACGCTCGTGTTCCACACGGGTGTCCACAGGCTGTGCACGACCGGTGACCATGCCACCGGAGCCGGCGACCGTCAGGAGTCTGCCCAGCGTCTCCGCTGGTCAGCGCCCCGTCGTCGGGGTTCACGGGCGCTTCGGGGTTCGGGTGACCGAGGGGTCGGCCCACGCGCCGTGACCCTGTCGTCCGGTGCGGGGCGACGGCGACGCTAACAGCCTCGTCCACAGCCCGGCAACGACGGCGACGCCGCTCCGGGCGCGTCGCGGCGGCGCGCCGTACCGGGGTACGGCCGGCGCCGGGAGATCATCGGTGGTCCGCCGTAACCCGGCGACCGTCGGCCGGGCATCACCGGTCGGCACATCTCGGCTATGCTGTCGGGAGTCCGTGACGGCTCCCGCCGCCATGCCCGCGTGCGCGGCGCTGGTGCGAGCGTTCCGCCGCGGAAGACCAGCTTCCGGGGTCCGGGGCGAGGACGGCACGCGCCGTCCGTGCCGGCACCCCCCGCGCGTCCGCCCACCGGTGGCGCGCACCGCCGAACGTGATTGTGGGAGTACATCGTGAGCAAGCGCACCTTCCAGCCGAACAACCGTCGCCGGTCCAAGACCCACGGCTTCCGGCTCCGGATGCGCACCCGCGCGGGCCGCGCGATCCTCGCCGGCCGTCGGCGCAAGGGTCGCGAGAAGCTCTCCGCCTGACGTGCTGCCCGCGCAGGCACGCCTGCGCCGGCGCCCGGAGTTCACCACCGTCGTCCGCTCCGGCCGACGAGCCGGGCGGCCGACCATGGTGCTCCACTTCCTCCCCGAACGGCCCGCGCACGCGGGCGGTGAGCCGGTGCGCGGCGCGCATCCGGCGGTGCCGTCCGGTGCACGGGCCGGTTTCGTGGTCGGCAAGGCCGTGGGGAACTCCGTCGTCCGCCACCGCGTCACCCGCCGGCTGCGGGCCGTCGTCCGGGCGGAGCTCGACCGGCTCCCGGCCACCGCGGACCTCGTGGTGCGCGCCCGGCCCGAGGCGGCGACCGCCGGCTCGGACGTGCTGCGCCGCGACCTGAGCAGGGGTCTGGACCGGCTGCTCCACGACCGGGAGCGCCGGTGAGCCGGCGGTCACCGGTGCGGCGGGCGCTGCTCGCCGTCATCGGCTTCTACTCCCGGGCGATCAGCCCGGCGCTGCCGCCGCGCTGCCGCTTCCACCCGACCTGCAGCGCGTACGCCGCCGAGGCGATCGAGCGGCACGGCGCGGCGCGCGGGAGCTGGCTGGCGCTGCGGCGGATCCTGAAGTGCGCCCCCTGGCACCCCGGCGGCGTCGACCTGGTGCCCGCTGCTCCCGGAACCCGCGAGACCGCCCACGCGTCGAGCACTGCGGTGCCGGCTCCGGGGGCACCCGATCCCGCACGTGCCACCCCGCCGGCCTCGCGCCGGGCGAACGAGGAGACCTCCGTTGCTTGACTGGCTGTACACCGCGATCGCCTGGGTGATGGCCCGGTGGCACGACCTCCTCTCCACCTTCCTCGACCCGGCGGGCGGGCTGACCTGGGCGCTGTCGATCGCGCTGCTCGTCGTCACCGTCCGGCTGATCCTGTTCCCGCTGTTCGTCAAGCAGGTGAAGTCGCAGCGGGCGATGCAGGAGCTGCAGCCCGAGATCGCGAAGCTGCGCAAGCAGTACGGCAGTGACCGCCAGGGCATGAGCCAGGCGATCATGGCGCTGCAGAAGGAGCGCGGGGTCAACCCGCTGGCCGGCTGCCTGCCGATCCTGCCGCAGATCCCGATCTTCATCTCGCTCTTCCACGTCCTGCGCCGGCTGGCCCCCGACAAGGAGGGCCTGTACAGCTGGACCGACGAGATGACCGACCAGGCGGCCCGCGCCGACCTGTTCGGGGCGCCGATCTCCTCGTCGTTCAACATGGACGGCGCCAAGGAGCAGGCGATCCTGGCCCTGGACGGGGTCACCTACGGCAGCATCCGCACCGTCGCGCTCGTGCTCATCCCGCTGATGTGCCTGACCACCTTCTTCACGCAGAAGCAGGTCATGAAGCGCTCCGGCCCGGTCGAGGGCCAGGCCGCCACGGTGCAGAAGCTGCTGCTCTACGGCATGCCGCTGAGCCTCTTCGTCACCGGCTTCTTCTTCCCCATCGGCGTCCTCATCTACTGGGTCGTCAACAACGCCTGGACCTTCGGGCAGCAGTTCTTCATCCTGCGCAAGATGCCGCCGCCCGGGTCCGCCGCCGCCAAGGCGAAGGCCGACGCCGGCAAGCCCGTCGTCGACCCCAAGACCCTCGCCCCCAAGCCCGGAGCCAAGCCGGTCCGCCCCAAGCAGGGCAAGGCCGCCACGGTGGCCCCGGAGAGCACCGTGGACCTGCCGGACGGCGCCACGGCCACCGGCGCGACGGCCGCCGGCGCCGACGGCCGCCCCGCAGCACCGTCCGGGAACGGCGCCGGCAACGGCCCGCGCGGCGGTGCCGGCCGGGCCGGGCAGGGCCCCGCCAACCGGGGCAAGCGCAAGCGCCGCTGACGGCGCACCTCCGGACCGCGGTCCGGACCACGACCACCGGGCGAGTCCCGGATGCCCGAACCGACACTGGAGGACCTCCGTGAGTGCCCCGCAGCAGCACACCACCGACAGCGCCCCGGCGCTCCCGGACGCCGACGCGGCCAGCGACGACGCGCTCGTCGAGGCCGCCGACCTGGACACCGGCGGGGCGGGTGGGGCCCGGGGGGCCGGCGCGCCGCGTGGGGAGGCCCTGCTGGTGCAGGAGGGCGACGTCGCCGGTGACTACCTCGAGCGCCTGCTCGACATCCTCGACGTGGACGGCGACATCGACCTCGACGTCGAGGGCGACCGCGCGTCGGTGGCCATCGTCGGTGGGCGGCTCGACGACCTCATCGGCCAGGACGGCGCGACCCTCGAGGCGCTGCAGGAGCTCACCCGGCTCGCCGTCGCCCAGTCCACCGGCGTGCGCAGCCGGCTGATGCTCGACGTCGGTGGCTTCCGCGCCAAGCGCCGGGCCGACCTCACCGCGCTCGCCGGTGAGACCGCCCGCCGCGTCGCCGGCAGCGGCCAGCCCGAGCGGCTCAGCCCGATGAACCCCTTCGAGCGCAAGGTCGTCCACGACGTCATCGCCGGCGTGACGGGCGTGCACAGCGAGTCGGAGGGCGAGGAGCCCAACCGCCGCGTCGTGGTCCTCCCCGACAAGTGACCGGACCGGTCGACAGCACGCCGGCCGCCCCGCCACCGCCCGCGGTGGCCGGGGAGGTCTTCGGCGACGCCCTGCCGGCCGCCGAGGCGTTCGTCGCCAAGCTCGCCTCCGACGGGGTGACCCGCGGCCTCATCGGCCCGCGCGAGGTGCCCCGCCTGTGGGAGCGGCACGTGCTCAACAGCGCCGCGGTGGCCGAGGCCGTGCCCCCCGGCGCCCGCGTGGTCGACGTCGGCAGCGGTGCGGGCCTGCCGGGCATCCCGCTGGGGCTCGCCCGCCCCGACGTCGCGCTCACCCTGGTGGAACCGATGGCCCGGCGCGTGGAGTTCCTGCAGGAAGCGGTCACGGAGCTGGCCGACGGGCGTCGCGCGCCCTGGCGGGTCGTGCGCGGCCGCGCCGAGGAGCGGTCCGTCGCCGGCGCCGTCGGTGCCGTCGATGTGGTGACGGCGCGGGCTGTCGCGCCGCTCCCCCGGTTGGTCGGCTGGTGCCGGGGGCTGCTGCGGCCGGGCACCCAGCTGGTCGCCCTGGTCGGCGCCCGGGCGCTCGACGAGCTCCCGGGGCTGGTGCCCGAGCTCGAGGCGGCGGGCATGCGCGACATCCACCCGCGGGCGGTCGGTGCGGAACTGGGCGCCGCTGCCACTACCGTGGTGGTCATGACACGCGGAGCACGGTGACGGCACTCCTCCGCGCCACCGCGGGGTGCCGTTCCACGCTCCTGTTCCACGTGGAACGAGGGAGCGTGTCCGATCCGTTCCACGTGAAACGCCAGCAGGAGGGACTTCGATGACCGACCCGGGCGAGCGGCTGCGCAGCAGTCTCGCGGCCGACCAGTCGTCCTCCGGGGGCGGGGCGGACTTCGACAGCCCGATCGCGATGGAGGCCCTCCGGGCCACCCGCGTCCTGCACGCCGCCGACCAGGATCCCTTCCCGGCGCCGGCGCGGATCCGCGTGATCACCATCGCCAACCAGAAGGGCGGCGTCGGCAAGACGACGTCCACGGTGAACCTCGGTGTCGCGCTGGCCCTCTACGGGCTGCGCACCCTGGTCATCGACCTGGACCCGCAGGGCAACGCGAGCACCGCCCTCGGCGTCGAGCACACCGTCGGGACGCCGTCGATCTACGACGCCCTGGTCGGGGACAGCACGCTGACCGAGGTCGTCCACAAGACGACGGCGAGCCCGCACCTGCTCTGCGTGCCGGCCACGATCGACCTGGCGGGCGCGGAGATCGAGCTCGTCTCGGTCGTCGCCCGCGAGCACCGGCTGCGCCGGGCGATCGAGGGGTACGTCGCCGCGCTCCCGCCGGAGAAGCGCCCGCACTACGTGCTCATCGACTGCCCGCCGTCGCTGGGGCTGCTCACGCTGAACGCGCTGGTCGCCGGTGACGAGGTGCTCATCCCCATCCAGTGCGAGTACTACGCGCTGGAGGGGCTCGGGCAGCTGCTCAACAACATCGACCTGGTGCGGCAGCACCTGAACCCGGGCATCGCCGTCCGCACCATCCTGCTGACCATGTACGACGGGCGGACCAAGCTCGCCGACCAGGTCGCCGACGAGGTGCGCAACCACTTCGGCGACGTCGTGCTGGACGCGGTGATCCCCCGCAACGTGCGGGTGTCCGAGGCCCCCGGCTACGGGCAGTCGGTGCTCACCTACGACCCCGGGTCGCGCGGCTCGACCAGCTACGTCGAGGCCGCCCGGGAGCTCGCGCACCGCGGGGTCGACCTGCCGCCGCTCGAGCGTGCGAGCACGCCGAGTTCGGCGACGGCGTTCGCCGTCGCGGAGTCCCCGGCACCTGGTACGCACCGACCGTCGGTGACCGCCGACGTGAGCGAGGAGCAGCGATGAGCAAGCGCGGTGGACTGGGTCGCGGACTGGCCGCCCTGATCCCGACCGGCCCTCCCCCGTCGGCTCCCGTCGCGGCCGCTCCCCCGCAGCCGGCTGCCCCGGCGACCGAACCGGCTCCGCCCGAGGAGAGCCCGGCGTCGCCGGTCTCCCTGGTCCCCCCGCCGGCCGAGCCGACCCCGGCCGACCGGACCGAGGACGCCGCCGCGCCGGCCGCCGCCGTGCCCGCTCCGGCTGCCGACGCGGGCGGTGCCCTGGGCGTCCCCGGCGCGCAGCTCCGCGAGGTCGCGGTCGACGACGTCGTCCCGAACCCGAAGCAGCCGCGGCAGGTCTTCGACGACGAGGCGCTGGAGGAGCTCAGCCACAGCGTCAAGGAGTTCGGCCTGCTCCAGCCGATCGTCGTCCGGGAGAACCCGGGTACCGACGGCGGGCCGGTCACCTACGAGCTCATCATGGGTGAGCGCCGGCTGCGCGCCGCCCGCACGGCGGGCCTGGAGGTCGTGCCGGCGATCGTCCGCGACACCACCGACGACGCGATGCTGCGCGACGCCCTGCTGGAGAACATCCACCGCGTCCAGCTCAACCCGCTCGAGGAGGCCGCCGCCTACCAGCAGCTGCTGGAGGAGTTCGGCGCCACCCACGAGGAGCTCGCCAGCAAGATCGGGCGGAGCCGCTCGCAGGTCACCAACACCATCCGGCTGATGAAGCTGCCGGTGAAGGTGCAGACCCGCGTCGCCGCCGGGGTCATCTCCGCGGGGCACGCGCGGGCGCTGCTCGGCCTGGCCGACGCCGAGGCCCAGGACGCCCTGGCCACCCGCATCGTGGCCGAGGGCATGTCGGTGCGGGCCACCGAGGAGGCGGTCGCCATGGCGGCGGCCGAGCGGCCCACCGCCAAGCGCCGGGCCCGGAACATCTCCGCCCCCGGGGTCGAGGAGCTCGGCTCGCGACTCTCCGACCGCTTCGAGACCAAGGTCAAGATCCAGATCGGCCGGTCCAAGGGCAAGATCGTCGTCGAGTTCGGCTCGGTCGACGACCTCCAGCGGATCATCGGGGTGATGGCCCCGGAGATCACCGGGCGCCGCACGGAGCCCTGACCAGCGCCTGCCACGAGAAGGGCCCCATTGCGTCACCGACGCAATGGGGCCCTTCTGGTAGGACGCGGGCTCAGCGCGGGGTGGATGCCCGGGAGGCGAGCAGCCGGGCGATGACGTCGCCGAGCTCGTAGCCGGCGGCTTCGATCGCCATCGGGAACATGGACGTCTCGGTGAGCCCCGGGGAGACGTTCACCTCGAGGAAGTGCACCTCGCCGTCCGGGGTGATGATCGCGTCGGTGCGGGACAGGTCGGCGAGGCCGAGGACCTCGTGCACCCGCACGGCGACGGCGGCCGCCCTCGCGGCGACGTCGTCGTCGATCCGGGCGGGCGCGTGGTACTCGGTGAGCCCGGGGGTGTACCGAGCCGTGTAGTCGAAGACGCCGGACTCCGGTGCGATCTCGACGGCCGGGAGCGCCTGCGGGCCGTCGCCCAGGTCGACGACCGCCAGCGCGACCTCGACGCCCTCGACGTACCGCTCGACCATCACGGTGTCGCCGTAGGCGAAGCAGCTGACCATCGCCGCCGGCAGGTCCTCGACGCGGTTGGTCCGCTGCACGCCCAGCGCCGAGCCGCCGGAGGCGGGCTTGACCATGAGCGGCAGGCCGAGCCGGGCGACCATCAGGTCCAGCACGGTGCCCGCGCCCAGCTCCCGGAAGGTGCTGTGCGGCAGGGCGACCCAGTCCGGCGTGGTCACGCCCGCGGAGCGCACGACGGACTTCGCCGCCGGCTTGTCCCACGCGAGGCGGCAGGCGGCCGCGGGCGAGCCGACGTAGGGCACGCCGGCCAGGTCGAGGACCGCGCGCAGGGCGCCGTCCTCGCCGGTCGCCCCGTGCAGCGCGATGAAGACGGCGTCGGCGGGCGCGGCGGCCAGGCCGGGCAGCAGCTCGGCGTCGGCGTCCCGCAGCTCGGCGTCCAGACCGGCGCGGGTCAGCTCCTCCACCACCTGGGTGCCCGAGGAGAGGGAGACCTCGCGCTCGAAGGTGAGCCCGCCGGCCAGGACGACGGCGCGCAAGGGGTGCGCCTCGTCCGCGGGTGCGGCTGCCGGTGCGGGTGCGGACTCGGTCATCGGCCGTCCTCGTAGGCGTTGCTGTTGGCGGGCCCCACGATCGTGCCGGAGCCGCTGAAGCCGGCGTCGGCGCCGGGCCGGACGGCCCGGAAGCTGCCGGTGTCGACGGCGTCGAAGGTGCTGTGCAGGTCCAGCTCGGCCTCGATGACGCGGGCCAGCCGGCGGACGCCCTCGCGGATCTGCTCGGGCTCGGGGTAGCAGTAGGACAGCCGCATGTACTCCTGGCCGCTGCCGTCGGCGTAGAAGCCGATGCCCGGCACGTAGGCCACCAGCGCGTTCACCGCGCGCGGCTGCATGAGCTTGGCGTCCAGCCCCTGGGGCAGCTTGAGCCAGACGTAGAAGCCCCCGGCCGGTCGCGTCCAGGTGGTGCCGGCCGGCATGAGCGCCTCGAGCGACTCGAGGCAGGCGTCGCGGCGCTCCCGGTAGAGCTCGGTGAACAGCTTGATCTGCTCCCGCCACGGCTGGGTGTCCAGGTACCGGGCGACGGCGTACTGGGTGAGCGAGGGCGGGCAGAGCACCTGCGCCTCGGTGGCCAGCACGAGCTTCTCGCGGACGGCGAGCGGCGCCAGCACCCAGCCGACCCGCAGGCCCGGGGAGAACGTCTTGGAGAACGAGCCGAGGTAGACGACCCGCTCGGAGTTGCGGGCCCGCAGCGCGCGCAGCGGCTCCTGCTCGAACCCCAGCAGCCCGTAGGGGTTGTCCTCGATGATCAGCAGGTCGTACTTCTCGGCCAGCGCCACGATCGCCTGGCGCCGGGGCTCGGTGAGCGTGACGCCGGCGGGGTTGTGGAAGTTCGGGACCGTGTAGAGGAATTTGACCCGGTCGCCGTTGGCGCGGCACTCGACCAGCGCCGCCTCGAGGGCCTCGGGGATCAGCCCGTCGTCGTCCATGGCGACGTGCCGGACGCGCGCCTGGGCGGACTGGAACACCCCGAGGGCGCCGACGTAGGACGGCGCCTCGGCCAGGATGACGTCACCGGGGTCGACGAAGACGCGGGTGACGAGGTCGAGGCCCTGCTGGGAGCCGACGGTGACGACGACCTCGCTGGGCGAGGCGTCGGTGATGCCCTCGAGCGCCATGACGTCGCAGATGCGCTCGCGCAGCCGCGGATCGCCCTGGCCCGAGCCGTACTGCAGGGTCTGGGCACCCATGCCGGAGACCAGGTCGCCGATCATCGAGCCGACGGCGTCCAGGGGGAGCGCGGTGACGGCGGGCATGCCGCCGGCCAGGGAGACCACCTCGGGCCGGCTCACCACGGAGAACAGCGCCCGGATCTCCGAGCTCTTCATCCCGTGGGTGCGTGCTGCGTACCGGTCGGCCAGCGGGTCCAGCCGCGGGTGCCGCGGGGAGGGGTGGGGCGCACCGCGGTGCGCGCCCTGCTGTCCGGGACCGGCCGACGAGCCGGGCGGGAGAGTGGCCACCGGTGAAGTCTAGGCCCGGGGGGAATCGGAATCCGGGACGCGGAGGGGACCGACCCGTCACACCGTCCTCCCTCACCGCCGAGCGGGGGCGGGGGGCGGGTGGTCAGCCCACGGGCAGGACGAAGGTGCCCGTGGGCGGGTCGGCCTCGGCGGGGAGGAACAACCGCTGCACCGCGGCGAGCACGCCCTGGGCGACCGAGCCGCGGAGCCGGGCGTCGAGCAGCAGCAGCCGGTCGACCGGGTGGGTGAGGTAGCCGCAGTCCAGGCGGACGGCGGGCATCCGGCTCATCCGCAGCAGGTCCCAGGTCTTGGCGTGCGAGCCGAGGTCGAGCATGCCGGTGCGGGCCACCACCTCGCGGCGGGCCAGGTTCGCGAACTGCTCGCCCACCGTGGAGGAGGCCCCCGAGCCGGTGCCGTAGTAGTAGCTGGCGACCCCGCGGGCGTGCTCGGAGCCGTGCGCGTCCACGTGCAGGGAGAGGAAGAGGTCCGCGCGGGCGTCGTTGGCGAACGCGGTCCGCTCGGCCGCGCTCGGGTTCTGGTCGCGGCCGCGGGTGAGGTAGACGGTGGCGCCCGCGGCGGCCAGCCGCCCCTCGATGCGGGAGGCGAGGTCGAACACCAGGTCGGCCTCGGTCGTCTCGCCGTGCACCAGGCCGGGGTCGCTGCCGCCGTGCCCGGGGTCGACGACGATCCGGCGGCTGATCAGGTGCGGCCCGCTGTCGACGAAGGAGGCGCTCTGCCGCAGCAGCTGGGGGCGGCCGCCGGTCACCTTGCGGCCCAGCTGGCGCAGCGCCCGCAGGGTGGCCGGCCCGCACGTGCCGTCGGAGGTGAGGCCGTAGTCGCGCTGGAAGGCCCGCAGCCCGCCCTCGGTGTCGACGCCGAAGACGCCGTCGACCGGGCCGGCGTCGTAGCCGAGCTCGTGCAGCCGCTCCTGCAGGTTGATGACGTCGTCGCCGCGGATGGGGCGCTCCGGGTCGAAGCGCAGCAGCCGGTCACCGAGGGACCAGCGCGCTTCGTTGAGCGCCCGGTAGGTCTCCTCGCCGACCCGGCCGTCCACCGACAGGCCGCGGTTCTGCTGGAAGTGCCGGACGGCGAGCTCGGTCGGCTCGTCGAACACCGCGGCGTCCAGGGCGACGTCGGGCAGGGTCGTCATGGCCTGCGGCGGGCGCGCCGCCGCCGTGCCGTCGCCGTCGGGCAGCAGCCCGAGGCTGCGGAGGGCGGTCTGCACGTCCGCGACCGCTGCTCCGCGGTCGCCGAGCCTCAGGATCTGCATTCCGGTGTTGGCTCCCATCGTGCCCACGATTGTCGTCCCCGGCGTCCGTCGCGGCCCAGCCGGGGTACCCCCGGACGGCGACGGGTCCACCTGCCCGGGTGGGGCAGGTGGACCCGTTGTCACGCTGCGTGCATCCCCTCGGGGACGGGCTCGCTCAGATGTAGTCGGCGAGGTCGCTCAGGATCGCGCCCTTGGGCTTGGCGCCGATGATGCTCTTCACCGGCTTGCCGCCCTGGAAGACCGTCATGGTGGGGATCGACATGACCTGGTAGTCACGGGCGATCTGCGGGTTCTCGTCGATGTTGAGCTTCGCGATCGTCAGCTTGTCGCCGTGCTCGGCGGCGATCTCCTCCAGCACGGGGGCGACCATCTTGCAGGGGCCGCACCACTCCGCCCAGAAGTCGACGAGCACGGGCTTGTCGCTCCCGAGCACGTCGCTGGCGAAGCTGGTGTCGGTGACCGTCACGGTGTTGCCTGCCATCGGTCGTTCTCCCTCTCGATCTCTTGCTCGAAGTCCTGCCCGGTCCAACCGGGCGGACGGTGGTTGTATGCCCGCGCTCAGCGGGTCAGCGCTCGTCGAAGGTGTCGGCGAGCCAGCGCTCGGCGTCGATGGCCGCGGCGGCGCCGGTGCCCGCCGAGGTGATCGCCTGCCGGTAGATGTGGTCCACGACGTCACCGCAGGCGAAGACGCCGTCGATGTTGGTCCGGGTCGAGGGGTGCTCGACCTGCACGTAGCCCTCGTCGTCCAGCTTGAGCTGGCCGACGAACATCTCGCTGCGCGGGTCGTGCCCGATCGCCACGAACAGGCCGCTGACCGGGAGGGTCTCGGTGGCGCCGGTGGTGCCGTCGGTCAGCTCGACCGCGGAGACCGTGCTGTCGCCCAGCACCTCGGTGACCTGCTTGCCCAGCGCCCAGCGGATCTTCTCGTTGTCCCGCGCGCGCTTCTGCATGATCTTGGAGGCGCGCAGCTCCTCCCGCCGGTGGACGACGGTGACGCTCTTCGCGAAGCGGGTCAGGAAGGTCGCCTCCTCCATCGCCGAGTCACCACCGCCCACGACGGCGATGTCCTGGTCGCGGAAGAAGAAGCCGTCGCAGGTGGCGCAGGCGGAGACGCCGCGGCCGAGCAGGCGCTGCTCGTTCTCCAGGCCCAGGTAGCGGTACTTGGAGCCGGTCGCGACGATGACCGCGTGCGCGCGGTGCACCTCGTCGCCGACCTTCACGATCTTCGGGGTCGCGGTGAGGTCGACCTCGGTGACGTCGCGCGGGACCAGCTCGGCGCCGAACTTCTCGGCCTGCGTGCGCATGTCGTCCATGAGCTGCGGGCCCTGGATGCCTGCGGGGAAGCCGGGGAAGTTCTCCACCTCGGTGGTGGTCATCAGCGCACCGCCGAACTGCGAGCCCTCGAACACCAGCGGGTGCAGGTTCGCGCGGGCGGCGTACGTGGCGGCGGTGTAGCCGGCCGGGCCGGAGCCGATGATGATCAGGTCGCGGATGCCGTCGTGCTCGGCCGGGGGGATGACCGGGTCGACGATCTCCTCCGTCGTCACGGCGGGACCGGGGGTGGGGGAGTCACTCACAGGCGGCACAACGACGATCGTAGGTGCGGCATTCCGCGGCCGCCCCGGGGCGTCAGCCCGCCGTCTGGACCGTGACCTCGCCGATCTGGGCGGTGAAGCCGTCGCCGCTCTCGACCAGACCGGTCACCCACAGCAGCACGTAGCGGGCCTCGACGGCGTCGTCGAACGCCAGCTCGCTGGTCTCCTCGAGGGTGCCCGACGCGGCGGGGTCGAAGCCCTCGAGGTCGCCGGCCGCGGCGTCGGCGGTCCGCACCTCGACGGTCGCGCCGGGGGCGGGGGTGGTGACGGTGACGCCGGCGAGGGACTGCGTCGAGCCGAGGTCGTAGAGGATGCCGACGCCGGACTTGAGGTTGCCGAAGGCGGCCGAGCCCCGGTAGGTCACGGTCGACCAGGCCGTGGCCGGGTCGCCGTCGTAGGTCAGCGGGACGTCGCCGTCGTTCTCCGGCTCGCCGTCGCCCTCGGGGTCGAAGATGTCGGCGTCCTGGATGGCGGCGCCGGGGCCGGCCGGTGCGGCGGCGCCGTCGTCGGGCTGCGCGCCGTCGGTGGGGACGGTGATCGAGGGGGTGGACTCCTCGTCGACCGAGCCCGCGACCGAGAGCAGGCTGGTGCCCACCCACCAGGCCAGCCCGATGACGACCAGCAGCGCCAGCAGGGGCAGCCCCACGACGAGCATCCGGTGTCGGCGGGCGCCGTCCTCGTCCTCGTAGTGCTCCGAGCCGGTCGGCGGCCCGGTGTACAGGTCGTCGGACAGCGGCGGCAGCGCGCTGCCACCACCGGCGTAGGCGCCCGAGGCCGGGGGGACCGACCGCGCGTCGACGGTGTCGCCGCCGTGGACCGCCGGCGCGATGACGGTGTCGCTCGCGCCGGCCGCGCGCACGGGCGGCACCGGCGGGAGGGTGTCGGGGTCGAGGCGGACCGGCTCGGCGGCGGGCTCCTCGGACCGGCGGTCCCGGAGCCGGCTCATCCAGCCGTTGGCCTCCTCGGCCCGCGAGGGCTCGGCGGCGGGCTCCTCGCCGCGCGGCGCCTCGGCGCGGGAACTGCCGCCGGTGGCCGGCCGGGAGCGGGGGCGCTCGGCGAGGATGGCGGCCATGGCGGCCACGCTGGACAGGGCCTGCCCGGGCTCGGTGGAGCGGGCCCGCCGGGCCAGCGCCACTAGGTCGGAGGGCCCGCGCAACGGGCGCGGCTCGGCCTCGCCGGGGCGCAGCCCGGTGAGGCAGGCGTCCAGCAGAGCGCCGAGCGCCGCGACGTCGCCGTCGATCGTGCCGTTCGCGGCGGGCACGCCGCGGAGGCCCACCAGGCCGTTGGGGCGCAGCACGACGTTCTCCGGCGTCAGCCCTCCGACGGCCAGCCCGACGCGGTGGGCCTCGGCGACCCCGTCGGCCAGCCGGCGCAGCACGGTCCGCACCTCGCGCTCGGGCAGCGGGCCCTCGGCCAGCCGCTGGGCCAGCGGCTCGCCGTCGATCCACTCGTTGACGACATAGGCGGCGCCCCCGGGGGCCTGCGGGTCGCCGCTGCCCTCCGAGGCGTCGTAGACCATGGCCAGCGCGGGGGTGGCCAGGCCGCCGGCGGTCAGCGCCCGGGTGATCCAGGCGTGCGCGGCCGGGCCGGCGGGGGTGTGCACGCGGACGGCGACGTCGCGGTTGAGCACCCTGTCCTTGGCCCGCCAGGTCTGGATGACGCCGGTCTCGGTGTGCTCGTCGGGCCCGACCTGGTCCAGTGGCCGGTAGCGCTCCGGGAGGCCGGTGACCGTGGACGTCATCGACACTGTCGACCTCCTGTCCTGCTCGGGCGCCCGGCACGTCTGCACCGGCGTCGGCGCCGCGTCCTCGTGGGGACCGGTCATCCGCGCCGGACGCGGGCCCTGACGGCTGCCAGGGGCTCGCGGATCTCCGGGACGCGGGCGACCACCAGTCCTGCGAGGGCGGCGGCGCCGATGACCACGGTACCGAGCAGCACCCGGGCGAGCGACCCTGCGGTGGACGATCCGAGCAGGTCATCGGTCACGATCAGGACAAGCCGGCCCAGCAGACCGGCGGCCAGCGACGCCGCGGCCACGCGGGCGACCTGACCCAGGGTGTCGCCGGTGCGCAGGGCCCCCAGCCGGCGGCGCAGCGCGAGGTCGCCCAGCACCCAACCCGCGAGGTAGGTGGCGCTGGTCGCCAGCATCAGCCCGGCCACCACGTGCTCCGGCTCCACGAGGGCCGGGACGAGCAGCAGC
Source organism: Blastococcus sp. SYSU D01042 (assembly GCF_054050515.1). NCBI lineage: Bacteria > Bacillati > Actinomycetota > Actinomycetes > Geodermatophilales > Geodermatophilaceae > Blastococcus > Blastococcus sp. SYSU D01042. The sequence goes on from NZ_JBJGZM010000006.1 coordinate 110,411, forward strand.
AGGGGCACGCGGACGGCGACCATGCCGAGCTGGATGAGCGTCGGGGTCCGGGCGTCCTTCATCGCGTAGAAGACCCGGAGCTGCAGCAGCGTCACCGCCATGGGGAGCAGGCCGAAGGCGCCGATCGCCAGGGCGGTGCCGATCGCGGCGGCGTCCTCGGTCGCGGTGTTGCCGCGGGCGAACGCGACGACGCCCAGCGAGGGGCCCAGGACGACGAGCGCGGCCGTGACCGGCAGCAGGCCGAGAGCCGAGAGACGGGTGCCCAGGGAGAGGTCGGAGACGACGCCGGGGACGTCGTGCCGCGAGGCGGCCCGGCTCATCCTCGGCACCAGCGCCGTCAGCAGGGCGACGCCGATGATCCCGTAGGGCATCTGGAACAGCAGGCTGGCGTTCGCGAAGCCGTAGGAGCCCAGGCCGCCCTCGCGCCCGGCGGCGTTGGCCACGCGGGTGGCGACGACGACGCCGATCTGGCTGATGCCGACGTACGCGATGACCCAGAGACCGAGCGTGCCGGCCTCCCGCAGCCCGGTGTCGCGCAGCCCCCAGCGCGGCCGCAGCGGGACGCCGGCCCGGCGCAGCAGCGGGAGCAGCACGAGCGCCTGGACGGCGATGCCCAGGGTCGTGCCGACGCCGAGCAGCCAGACCTGGCCGGAGGTGATGGTCACGGGGGTGAGCTCGCCCGGCCCGGTGGCGGCGATGAGCAGCGCGCCGGTGGCGATGACCACGACGTTGTTGAGCACCGGGGCCCAGGCGGGCGGGCCGAAGATCCCGCGCGAGTTCAGGATCGCCTGGGCCAGGGCGCCGATGCCGTAGAACACGATCTCGACCAGCAGGATCCGGGCCAGCCAGTTGGCCAGCCGGACCTGGCCGGGGTCGTCGGAGATGCCGTAGAGCGCGGTGAGCAGGGGTGCGGCGAGCACCGCGAGGGCGGTGACGAGGACCAGCCCCGCGGTGGCGATCGTCGCCAGCCGCTGGGCGTAGGCCGCGCCGCCGTCCCGGTCGCGCTCCTGGGCGTGCACCAGCAGCGGGACGACGACCGAGGTGAGCACCCCGCCGAGCAGCAGCTCGTAGACGATGTTGGGCAGCGTGTTGGCGGTGTTGTAGGCGTCGCCGACCAGCCCGATGCCGAGCGCCGCGGTGAGCACCATCGTCCGGGCCAGGCCGGTGATGCGGGAGACCAGCGTGGCCACGGCCATGGTGCCGGCGGCGCGGAGGATGCCGCCGCTGGCGCCGGGCGCGCCCTCGCGCTGCTCGACGTCGTCGTCGGTGTCGTGCTCGGTGCGCGGCACCGGCGGCAGCACCGGCATCGGGAAGACCTGGGTCTCGTCCGCCGCGGGCACCCAGCGGTGCCGCAGCGGGGGCAGCGGCGGGACCGGCGTCCCCTCGGACCGGCCGGCGCGCCCGCGCCCCAGCGGCGGCTCGCCGCGGCGCACCGGCGGCGGCACCGGGGGCAGCGGCAGCCGGCCGTCCTCGGGCGCGGCGAAGGCGGCGCCCTCGGGCGGGGTGGCCCGGTACGGCGGTGGGGGAAGGGGCCGGCCGCCGGACCGCTTCGCGCGCTCGGGGGCGATCCGCTGCTCGTCGTCGGGCGGGGTGCTCACACCGGGCTCCGCGTCGGGGGCGCCACCGGCGTGCCGTCGGGGCCGACCGGCGGACCGCCGTCGTCGATGCCGGTGGCCCGCGCGCGGCGGCGCAGCACGAAGTGCACCAGCCGGCGGAGGAACAGCAGACCCAGCAGCGACGCCGCACCGATGGTGATGATCAGCGAGATGGGCCCGTAGGCGGTGCTGCGCACCTGGAGCTGCACCCGCTCCCCCAGCGGGCTGCCGCCGGGCGTGGTGAGCGTCGCGGTGACCGCGAAGCCGCCGGACTGGCCGAGCGAGGTGGGCACCTGCAGCGTCGCCCGCTCGCCCGGGGCGAGCACCCGGGGCTCGATCCGGCCGATCGAGAGGGCGCGGTTGCCGCGGGCCCGCACCTCCGGCAGCACGCGGACGGCGAAGGGCAGGTCGTTGCGCACGGTCAGCACGAGCGGGGCGTCGCTGGAGGCGAGCGTGTACGTGCCGTCCGCGGGCGCCAGCAGGGTGACCCGGCTGCGCAGCTGCTGGAGCGTGGCGGCGACGTCGCCGGTCGCGGCCCGGAAACCGTCCGGGTCCTCCCGCCAGGCCACCGAGGTGCTCCGGGCCACCGCGGCGTCGAAGGACTGCAGCGCGGTGGCGGCGTCGCCCTCGACGGCCCCGGCCAGGTCGTCCCGGCCCGCGAGCACGTCGCCGACGGCGACCAGGCCGCCGGCCTCCAGGAGCACGGGGTCGGCCGGTTCCACGAGCTCGGCCGACCCGGGCAGCCCGGCGTCCAGCTCGTCGAGCGACGCGGGACGCAGCCACGGCGTCGAGGTGGTGTCGGCCATCATGGCGCCGGCTCCGTCGGGGCCGGCGTCGACCTCGCGCGGCGGGGCGACGAGCACCGTCTGCTCGGTGCCGGGGTCGGCCTGCTCGGTGAGGACGGCGAGCTCGGCCAGGTACCGCTGCGCCGCCAGCCGCGGCCCGCCGGGGAGCTGCTCACTGCCGGCCACCACCTCGGAGAGGCGCGCGTCGGCGACCAGCGCGTCCGCCCCCTCGCCCGTGGCCGTGACGACGTCGAGGGCCGCCGCGGCCGTGGGGTCGCCGAGGCCCACGGCGGACCCGCCGGTGCTGACGGCGTCCGGGCCCAGGACGACCTGCTCGACGCCCCCGGCGAGCAGCAGGGACAGCGTCCCGGAGCGCAGGGTGCCGCCGGGAGCCCAGGCCACGTCGGTGCGCGGCTCCACGTCCAGGGCGTCGGCCAGGATGCGCGCGCCCGCGCCGTCCTCGGGTGCGGGGGTGTCCCCGGCGGGGGCGCCGGTCCCGCCGGCCGGCGGGGTCGCCGACGGGAGCGGCACCTCGGCGGGGGCGCCGAGCGGGTCCTGGGCGGTGCCTGCCGGCGTGCCGGGGAGGCTGCGGGTGACGACGTCGCCCAGCCCGGCGGCGGCCAGGGAGTCCAGGTCCACGTCCCCGTAGGGCAGCGCGACGACCGGGTGGACGGCGGCGACCGCCTTCAGCCGGCCGAGGAAGTCCCCGGCGGCCTCGACCGCCGAGCCGTCGTCGCCGGGCACCTCGGCGCCGGCTTCGAGGTGCTGCAGCTCCTCGACGAGGGCCGGGTCGATCGCCAGGGTCACCGGCAGGGACGGGACCGGGGTGGTGGAGCCGGGCGGCGCTGTGGTGGGCAGCCGCTCGACGACCTCGAGCGCGCGGTCGAGCCGGCCCTCGTCGGACACCGACGTGAGCAGCTCGTCGTCGGCGAACGCCCCCGCGGCGGTGCGGGAGGTGCGCTGGGCGAGCGGCCAGATCCAGGCCACCGCGGTGCGCGCGGTGGGCTGCAGCGGCTGCTGGACGAGGTAGGTGGACACCTCGCCGACGCGGCGGGTGTCGTCGTCGACGCTGCCGTTCACGTTGAGCAGCACCGGGTAGGCGCCGTCGCCGTCGAGCCGGAGCTCGGCGGAGTCGATGTCGTAGACGAACGGCAGCGTGCCGCCCGGGGCGATGCTCCCCTCGACGGTCTGGAAGGGGGCGGCGACGGCGGCGGGCTCGTCCCCGTCGGTGCCGACCTGCACCAGGGCGTCCCGGCTGGTGAGCACCTCGCCGCGCTGCAGCCGCACGGTCAGGTCGGTGATCGCCTCCGGGCCGGTGTTCCTCAGCGTGCCGCGGACGATGACGCGGGAGCCGGGGCTGATCGTGCGCGGCTCGAAGATGTTGATGTCGACCTGCACCGGGCGGTCGGGGTCGCTGGCGTCGTCTTCGGCGTCGGCGGGCGCGGCGGCGGGCACCGGGACCAGCGCGGGTACCGGCGCGGCGGCGGCAGCCGACGGCGCCAGACCGGTGACCGTCGACAGGAGCACGGGCAGGAGGGCGGCACCCAGCGCCGCACCGCGCCGGCTGCAGATCCCGGCGGAGGGCGCGACGGCAGGGCGGCCACCGGCGCCAGCGGCGGCCGGACGCGTCACGCGGTATCGGCCAGCAGACCGGGCGCCCGCTCGACGAGGGCTCGTTCGTCGGCGTACGCGAGCCGGCCGCTGAGCTCGTCCAACGGCACCCAGGCGACCTCGGTCACCTCGACGTCGGCGTCGGAGAGCGCACCCCCGACGGCCCGGAGCAGGAAGTGGTGCACGGTCTTGTGCACGCGGCGCCCGTCGGCGACGAACCAGAAGTCGATGATCCCGAGCGGCGCCACGACCTCGCCGATGATGCCGGTCTCCTCGGCGACCTCGCGGACCGCGGTGTCCTCGGGGGTCTCGCCGGCCTCGATGTGCCCCTTGGGCAGCGACCACAGCAGCCGGCCCCGCCGGTCGGTGCGGCCGATGAGGGCGGCACGGGGCCCGGTCACGCCGTCGTCGGCGACCACCAGGCCCCCGGCGGAGGTCTCGTCGACCCGGCGCAAGCGGCGCCCGGGGCGCCCTCGTCCGCCGGTCCCAGCCATGCCAGGAGGGTAGCGCGACCGGCCGCACTACTCTGGTCGGTCGTGTCCGTCCCACCCGAGAGTCGTCCGAGCGGGACCGGTGGGAGCCGTCCCGTCGCCGCACCCGTGCCCCCCGCCGTCCAGCAGACCGTGCGGGACCTGGTCGACCTCTCCCCCGTGCTCGCCGAGGTGGGCGAGCGCTTCACCGCGGCCGGCTTCTCGGTGCACCTGGTCGGCGGATCGGTCCGGGACGCGCTGCTCGCCGCCGGTTCCGGGGCGGCGGGGGTGCCCGGCGACCTCGACCTGACCACCGACGCCCGCCCCGAGCAGACGCTCGAGGTGCTGCGCGGGTGGGCCGGTTCCACGTGGAACACCGGCATCGCCTTCGGCACGGTCGGCGCCGACGTCCGCGGGCACCGGCTCGAGATCACCACCTTCCGCGCCGACCGCTACGACCGGGAGTCGCGCAACCCCGAGGTCGCCTGGGGCGACTCGCTCGAGGACGACCTGGCCCGTCGCGACTTCACCGTCAACGCGATGGCGGTCTCCCTCGGCCCCGACCGCACCGTCACCGATCCCTTCGGCGGGCTCGGAGACCTGATGCGGCGGCGGCTGCGGACGCCGGGCTCGGCGGAGGACTCCTTCGCCGACGACCCGCTGCGGATGCTGCGCGCCGTCCGCTTCGTGGCCCAGCTGCAGCTCGTCCCCGACGACGACGTGGTGCAGGCGATGACCGCGATGGCGCCGCAGCTGGGGCGGATCACCGCCGAGCGGGTCCAGGCGGAGCTGTCCAAGACGCTGCTGCAGGACTCGCCCCGCGCGGCGCTGGAGCTGCTCGTCGGCACCGGACTGGCCGACGTCGTCCTGCCCGAGCTCGCCGCGCTGCGCATGGAGATCGACGAGCACCACCAGCACAAGGACGTCTACTCGCACTCCCTGACCGTGCTGGACCAGGCCATCGCGCTGGAGCAGGCCGACGACGCGGCGGAGTCGCCGGACCTGGTGCTGCGGCTGGCCGCGCTGCTCCACGACATCGGCAAGCCGGCGACCCGGCGGCACGAGCCCAAGGGTCGGGTCTCCTTCCACCACCACGAGGTGGTCGGCGCCAAGCTGGTGCGCAAGCGGCTGCTCGCGCTCAAGTACCCCAAGGACGTCGTCGAGGCGGTGTCCCGGCTGACCTTCCTGCACCTGCGCTTCCACGGCTACGGCCGCGGCGAGTGGACCGACTCCGCGGTGCGCCGCTACGTGACCGACGCCGGCGACCTCCTCCCCCGGCTGCACAAGCTGGTGCGGTCGGACTGCACGACCCGCAACCGGCGGCGGGCGGCGGCGCTGGCCGAGACCTACGACTCCCTGGAGGCGCGGATCGCCGAGCTGTCGGCGGCCGAGGACCTCGCGCGCGTGCGGCCCGACCTCGACGGCAACGCGATCATGGAGCTGCTCGGCCTGCCACCGGGCCCCCAGGTCGGCCGGGCGTGGCGCTTCCTCAAGGAGCTGCGGCTCGAGCGCGGCCCGCTCGACCGGGACGAGGCCGAGGCGGCGCTGCGCGAGTGGTGGGCCGCGCAGCAGGGGTGATCCTGCGGCGCGCCGGGTGCCGGACGGGCCCGCGGCTGCCGAGACTGCAGGGGTGAGGACCCTGCGACGGCTGCTCCGACGGTGCGTCGTCGTGCTGGTCCTGGTCGCCGCCGTCCTGGCCACGGCGGTGCTCACCGGGCCCGGCGGCCTGCCCTGGCCGGTGGCGGTCACCGCGGCCGACGACGCCGCGGCGGTGCCACCTCCGGCGCAGCCGTCCCCACCCCCGCTGCCGGAGAAGCCGCGCGACCGGCCGACCCCCGGGTACGGGGCGGCGGACGAGCCGCTGGGGACGCCGCCCCCGGCACCCGAGGCCGGGGGTGCGCACGCGTTCACGACGCTGCAGGCCGACGGCGTCACCCCGGTGGCCTACGACCCGTGCCGGCCGATCCACTACGCGGTCAACCCGGCCGGTGCGCCTGCGGGCAGCGAGCCGCTGATCCACGCGGCGGTGGCGCGCATAGCCGAGGCCACCGGGCTGCGGTTCGTCCACGACGGGGCCAGCGACGAGCCGCTGCGGGTCGACCGGCCCCTCTACCAGCCCGAGCGCTACGGCGACCGCTGGGCGCCGGTGCTCATCGGGTGGGCCACCGAGGAGCAGGAGCCCGCGCTGGCGGGCGACGTCGTCGGCCAGGGCGGCAGCGCCGCGGTGTCGCTCGGCGCGAGCCCCAAGGTGTACGTCACCGGCAGCGTCGTGCTGGACGGCCCGCAGATCACCCCCGCCCTGCAGCGCCGCAACGGACGGGCGGTCGTCGAGGCCATCGTGCTGCACGAGCTGGGCCACCTGGTGGGCCTGGCGCACGTCGACGACGCCGACGAGCTCATGTACCCGCAGGTGCAGCCCGAGCTCACCGACCTGGCGCCGGGCGACCTCACCGGGCTGGCCCGCCTGGGTGCCGGCACGTGCGCGCCCGAGCTGTGACCGGCCCGGCTCAGCGGCCGGCGGGCAGCGGGGTGCGGCGGCGGATGCCGAGGAAGGCGACGACGGCCAGCAGGTAGACGACCGAGACGAGCAGCAGCACCGGCACCGAGCGGCCCGAGGCGGGCAGCACGAAGGCCGCGGCGAGCACGGCGCCGACGAACGCGACGTTGAACAGCGTGTCGTAGACGGAGAAGACCCGGCCGCGGAAGTCGTCGTCCACGACCTCCTGCAGGGTCGCGTCGACGCAGATCTTCACGCCCTGGCCGACCACGCCGAGGACCAGACCGCCGGCGAGCACGGCGGGGGGCGAGAACGGCAGGCCGAGCACCAGCTGGGCGACCGCACCCACGAGCAGCAGGCCGACCGTCCAGCGCACCCGCCCGAACCGGCGCACCGCCGCCGGCGTCACGGCGGCGGACAGCAGCGAGCCGGCCGCGATGGCCGCGACCAGCTGGCCGAGGCCGGCCAGCCCGCCCGGGAAGAGCCCGCCGGTGTCGGCGAACGGGCCGCGGTGCAGCAGCAGCGTCATCAGGGTCAGCAGGCCGAAGCAGACCCGCTGCAGGCCGATGGCGGCCAGCGCGGCGGCGGCCGGCGGCCGGGCCCAGACGTGCCGGGTACCGGCGACCATGCCCGCGACGACGCCGGCCAGGACCCTCCGCACCGGCGGGGCGCCGTCCCGGGCGACGGCGTCCGGGCCGAGGTGGGCCCGGTCGAAGCCGGACACCACCGCGGCCGAGGCCAGGTAGGGCAGTGCCGAGGCCAGGGCGATCGCCGCGTACCCGGCGTCCCCCTCGCCGGTGAGCGGCAGCAGGAGCAGCGCGGCACCCCCGCCGAGCACGGTCGAGACGGCACCCGACGTGGTGGACAGCGCGTTGGCCGGCACGAGCGCGTCGGTGGTGTGCGGCAGCCCCGCCGACAGCGCCGACAGCACGAACCGGTTGACCGAGACGACCGCCAGCCCCGCGGCGTAGAACGGGACGCCCTCCACCCCGCCGAGCACCACGGCAGCGACCACCGCGACCAGCCCGGCCCGCACCAGGTTGGCGCGCTGCAGCACCGAGCGCCGGCTCCAGCGGTCCAGCCAGACGCCGGCGAACGGGCCGATCAGCGAGTAGGGCAGCAGCAGGACCGCAAAGCCGACGGCGACCTCGAGCGGGTCGGTGGCGCGCTGCGGGTTGAACAGCACCGTGCCGGCCAGCGCGGCCTGGAAGACGCCGTCCCCGAACTGGGAGAGCAGCCGCGTCGCGAGGAGCCGGCGGAAGTCCGGACGGGCGAGCAGGGACCGCACCGGAGTACCCGCGTCCCGCACCGGCCCAGCCTAGGAGGACGGCGCGCCCGGGACGGCGCCGACAGCCGGAAGCTGTTGCACACTGGGATCGATGAACCCGGTGCCCGCGTCGCCCGATCCCGAGTCCGGTCCGCCCGCGCGGCCCGCGACCGGCCGTCGCCGTGCCGCCGTGCCGGCCCTGTCCATCGGCACGCTGGACGACGTGCGCCCCGGCTCGCTGCTCGTGGCCATGCCGGGTCTCACCGACCCCACCTTCGCCGGGTCGGTCGTCTACGTGCTCGACCACTCGGAGACCGGCACGCTCGGCGTCGTCCTCGGCAACCCGAGCCAGGTGGAGATCCGGGACGTGCTGCCCGGCTGGTACGACCTCGCCGTCGAGCCCGGGGTGTTCCACGTCGGCGGGCCGTGCGAGACCGACACCGCGCTGTGCCTGGCGGTCTGCCCCGAGCCGGTGACCGACCCGGACAGCGGGCTGCGCCCGGTCGCCGGTGACGTGCACCTGGTGGACCTCGATGCCGATCCCGCGCCGCTGGCCGGCGCCGTTCAGGGCCTGCGCGTCTTCGCGGGTTACGCGGGCTGGTCGCCGGGGCAGCTGGCCGGCGAGCTCGCCGAGGGCGCCTGGGCCTGCCTGCAGGGGACGCCCGACGACGTGCTCACCCACGTGTCCGGCCCGCAGCTGTGGCGTGCGGTCGTGCGCCGGCAGACCGGGCGGCTGGCCGTCCTCAGCACCGCGCCGGTCGACCCGGCCGTGAACTGAGGGTTGCTGCCGGAACGCCCTGCATCTGGTAGGAAGTAACCGGGAAGGGGCGGTCTGGGGAAGAGGCCGCCCCTTCCCGCTGTCTCGTGGGGCTTCTCCCTACAGGCCCACGGCTGCGGCGAGCCCCGGGTGGTCGGCCGCCGGAGCGGTCTGCGTCTCCTCCGGCAGGGCCAGCGAGCGCGGGCCGTGCTCGGCCAGCGTGGTCGTCACCTCGAGCGCGTCCGCGCCCGGCCCGGTGGGCAGCGGTGTCGAGAACTGCACGAGCAGGTCGTCGGTCGAGGAGACCGCGACCGTCCGGTCCCCCGGCAGCGCGAACAGCTCCGTGGGGCGGCCGTCGATCGAGCGCCGGCCCTGCCAGCTCCAGCCACCGTCGAGGAACGCGGCCGGGGGGTCGTCGGCGTCGGCGGCCAGCCCCAGCACCACGGTGACCAGCACGTCGACGAGCGCCGGGTCCTCGCCGGTCGCCTGCACGGGCCGGTGCAGGTAGGTGGCCCCGGACGCGGCCAGCGCCTCGGCGGCGCCCGGGACGTCGCCGAACCAGAGCTCGTCGCGGGTGAAGAAGACGGTGCGCGCCTCCTCGGCGCCGTCGGTGCTCGTGACCGCCTGGGCCCGGCCCACGCCGTCCCGGAAGTCGACCTCGCCGGTGAGGGTGAGCACGGTGCCCTCGCCGAAGGGGGCGGTGACCACGAAGTCGGCTCCGCCCTCGTCGAGGTTGCGCTGCAGCAGGCCGCCGAGCACGGCCGCCTCGGCCTCGGTCACGGCGTCGCCGGCGTCGCGGGGCGCACCGTCGCCGGCGCAGCCGGTCGCCAGCGCGAGCACCAGACCCAGGGCCGGGAGCGCGTGGGTCCGGGGCCGCATGGACGTCAGCCTAGAGAAAGGACCCCCCTGCCCCCCGCCACTCGCGAGCTCGCGGCGGGTCCCTGCAGGGCGGCCGTCGGCCAGAAGCCCCGACGACGCGACGAGGCCCGCTCCCGATGTGGGAGCGGGCCTCGTCCGGACAGGGGTCCTCCGTCAGCGCTCGATGTCGCCGCGGATGAAGGCCTCCACGGCGTCGCGCGCCTGGCTGTCGTCGTACTGCACCGGCGGGGACTTCATGAAGTACGAGGACGCCGAGAGGATCGGGCCGCCGATGCCGCGGTCCTTGGCGATCTTCGCGGCGCGCACGGCGTCGATGATGATGCCGGCCGAGTTCGGGGAGTCCCAGACCTCGAGCTTGTACTCCAGGCTCAGCGGGACGTCGCCGAACGCGCGGCCCTCGAGGCGCACGTAGGCCCACTTGCGGTCGCTCAGCCACGGCACGTGGTCCGAGGGGCCGATGTGCACGTTGTCCTTGCCCATGTCGCGGTCGACCTGGCTGGTGACGGCCTGGGTCTTGGAGATCTTCTTGGACTCCAGGCGCTCGCGCTCGAGCATGTTCTTGAAGTCCATGTTGCCGCCGACGTTCAGCTGCATGGTGCGGTCGAGCTGCACGCCGCGGTCCTCGAAGAGCTTGGCGAGCACGCGGTGGGTGATGGTGGCGCCGACCTGGCTCTTGATGTCGTCGCCGACGATCGGCACGCCCGCGGCGGTGAACTTGTCCGCCCACTCCTTGGTGCCGGCGATGAAGACCGGGAGCGCGTTGACGAAGGCGACACCGGCGTCCAGCGCGGCCTGCGCGTAGAACTCGGCGGCCTCCTGCGAGCCCACGGGCAGGTAGCAGACCAGGACGTCGGCCTGCGCCTCGCGCAGAGCCGCGACGACGTCGACCGGCGTCTCGTCGGACTCCTCGATGGTCTGGCGGTAGTACTTGCCCAGGCCGTCGAGGGTGGTGCCCCGCTGGACGGCGACGCCGAGCGGCGGCACGTCGCAGATCGAGATGGTGTTGTTCTCGCTGGCCACGATGGCCTCGGAGAGGTCGCGGCCGACCTTCTTGGCGTCCACGTCGAACGCGGCGACGAACTCGACGTCCGAGACGTGGTACTCGCCGAAGCGGACGTGCATCAGGCCGGGCACGGACGCGGACTCGTCCGCGTCGCGGTAGTAGTGCACGCCCTGCACGAGCGACGCGGCGCAGTTGCCGACGCCGACGATGGCGACCTTCACGGAGCCCATGGCTCTCCTTCCCCTGGACCCTCATCGGGTCCGACGGACGCGGACCGGGTGCGGTCCGCGGATGACGGTGTGCTCCCCGACGCCTCGCGGCGTTCGGAATCGATCAGTTCCGAGAGCCAGCGGACCTCCCGGTCCACCGATTCCAGGCCGTGGCGCTGCAGCTCGAGGGTGTAGCGGTCGAGCCGCTCGCGGGTCCGCTGGAGCGAGTTCCGCAACCCCTCGCGCTGCCGCTCGACGGTGCGACGGCGGCCCTCGAGGATCCGCAGTCGCACGTCGGAGGCCGTGTGCCCGAAGAAGGCGAGGCGGACCCCGAAGAGCCCACCGTCGTCGTACGCCTCCGGCCCGGTCTGGCTGACCAGGTCGTGGAAGCGCTCCTTGCCCTCCGCGGTGATCGTGTAGACCACCTTCCCGCGCCGGCCGGTGAGCGGCGGTGCGTCCGCCGGCAGCAGGGCGTGCGGGTCGGGTTCATCGGTGCTGATGAGCCCGGCCGCCCGCATCCGCTTCAGCGCGGGGTACAGCGAGCCGTAGGAGATGCTGCGCAGCCCGCCGAGCACCGGTGCGAGCTGCTTGCGCAGCTCGTAGCCGTGCATCGGCGCCTGGTGCAGCAGACCGAGGATGGCGAACTCGAGCACGTCGCCTCCCTCGGACCCTGCGGTCGATGTATCGCCACGATACATCGAGGGAAGGCTCCCGAGAACCAGCGGGTCGGCCCGCGTCCACGTGCCGTTCACCCGTGTGGCGCTCGTCGCGTCCTCCCCGGTGGGGTGCCGCGGTGCGTACATTGGCGGCCGTGCCCGGACGTCGTTCCGTCGTGGACTACTCGCTGCAGAAGCGAGCCGTGCTGGCGGGGGTCCACTCGGGGCGCACCGGGTTGTTCGAGGTCTGCGACGCGAGTCCCTACCTCAGCCGCGCGGCGAAGTACCACGGCGAGCCGACCGAGGCGCCCTGCCCGGTGTGCCGCCGGGAGCGCCTGACGCGGGTGAGCTACGTGTACGGCGACCACCTCGGCGCCGTCGCGGGGCAGGCGAAGACCCCGGTCGAGCTGGCCCGCATGGACCGGGCCCAGGAGGAGTTCACCGTGTACGCCGTCGAGGTGTGCCGCGGCTGCGGCTGGAACCACCTCGAGTGCTCGTACGTCCTCGGTGCCGAACCGGTCCCCGGGCAGCAGCGCCGCACCGGGAGGCGGCGGACCGCCACCGAGTGACGGCCGCGGCGCGACGGGAGCGCCGTCACGGCGGACCCCTCCGTCACGGCAGCCACTGCCGGGCGCCGTCGAGCGGGGTCCTCCCCCGCATCCACAGCTGAAGACGCCAAGCTGCGACCGGGCCACCGCCCGTCGCCGAACAGACTGCAAGGAAGGGGCTCATCGCGTGCCGACCCACGACGAGACCTCGCCCGTCGGACCCCGCGCCGGTTCGGTGCGGCGTCCCGCACCCGCCCGCACCCGGCCCACCGGGGGCGGTGGCGGCGCTGCCCGCGGCGGCGGCGGCGCTCGCCGGCCGGCGGTCCCGCCGGCCGGGCGCGGTCGCCCGACGGCCGGGCGCTCGTCCGGTGGCGGCGCGGGCCGCCCGCCGGCCTCCGGTGGCCGCCCGCCGGGCGCCGGTGGTCCCCCCGGGTCCGGCCGCCCCCCGGGCTCCGGTGGCCGTCCGCCCTCGGGCGGGCGCCCCTCGAACGGCAAGGGCCGCCCGGCGCGCACCAAGAAGCAGCGCCGCAGACGCCGGCTCAAGATCGGCCTCGGCGTCCTCGGTGGCCTGTTCGTGCTGCTCGGCGTCTTCATCGGCGTCGTCTACGCCAGCACCGACGTGCCCAGCCCCGACTCCATCACCAACGCGCAGACGACCGTCGTCTACTACGCCGACGGCACCACCGAGATCGCGCGGCTCGGCGACGAGAACCGCACCAACGTGCCGCTGGACCAGGTGAGCGAGGCCGCGCAGCACGCCGTCCTCGCCGCGGAGAACCGGGACTTCTACACCGACCCCGGCATCTCGGCGACCGGCATCGTCCGGGCCGCGTGGAACAACCTGACCGGCGGCTCCACCCAGGGTGGCTCGACGATCACCCAGCAGTACGTCAAGAACGCGATCCTGCAGAACTCCGAGCAGACGTTCAGCCGCAAGTTCCAGGAGCTCTTCCTGGCCATCAAGCTGGACAACAACTACTCGAAGGAGCAGATCCTCGAGAACTACCTCAACACCATCTACTACGGGCGCGGCGCCTACGGCATCGAGTCCGCGGCCAACACCTACTTCGGCGTCCCGGCGTCCCAGCTGACCGCCGAGCAGGCGGCCGTGCTCGCCGTCCTGATCCGCAGCCCAGGGGCCTACGACCCGGCCGACAACCCGGAGGGCAACGAGGACCGCTGGGGCCTCGTGCTCGACGCGATGGTCGAGGAGGGCTGGATGTCGGCCGAGGACCGCGCGCTCGCGGTCTACCCGGTGGCGCTGCCCAAGGTCGCGCCGTCGCTCGGCATCCCGGCCGGCCCGGAGGGCCTGATCGTGTCCCGGGCCCTCGACGAGCTGCGGACCAAGGGCTACACCGACGACCAGCTCTACGGCGGCGGGCTGAAGATCGTGACGACGGTGGACAAGCGCTCGCAGGACATCGCCGTGGCCTCGGTCGCCGAGGTCATGGAGGGGCAGAACCCGGAGGGCATCCTGCGCGAGGCGCTGGTGGCGGTCGACCCGCGCACCGGCGCCGTGCAGGCCTACTACGGCGGCCCGAACGGCACCGGCACGGACTACGCCATCAACCAGCGGCAGCCCGGCTCGTCGGTGAAGCCCTACGTGCTGGCCACCGCGCTCGAGGAGGGCATCGGCGTCACCGCCCGCCGCGACGGCAGCGCGTCCAAGACCTTCCCCGACCGGCCGGACAAGCCGGTGCGCAACTCCGGGGGTGCCTCGTGCCCCGCCTGCACCCTGGAGGAGGCGATGAAGCGGTCGCTGAACACCACCTACTACGGGCTCACGTACGAGCTGGGCGCCGAGGAGGTGCGCGAGCGCATCCTGGCGGCGACCGGCATGCCGGAGACCTGGGAGAGCGGCAACCGGCTGTTCATCGGCAACCGGACGCTGGCCGACCCGCAGAGCGCCGGCGTCGACTCCGGCCTGGGCATCGGCCAGTACGACATGCGCCCGATCGACCAGGCGGTCGGCTTCGGCACCTTCGCCAGCGGCGGCATCCGCCGCGACGCGTACTTCGTCGCGCGGGTGACCGACAGCGAGGGCACCGTCCTGCTGGAGAACAGGGGCCAGGCCGGCGAGCAGGTGATGGACGCGCGGGTGGCCAACGACGTCAGCTACGCCCTGCGCGAGGTCGCCTCCTACTCGAAGCGGGCGCTGGCCGGCGACCGGCCGGTCGCCAGCAAGACCGGCACCGTCGGCTCGTCGGACGAGGAGAACGCCGACGCCTGGATGGTCGGCTACACGCCGTCGCTGTCCGCCGCGGTGTGGATCGGGTCCGACGCCTACGAGCCGATCCGGGACGCGCGCGGCCGGATCATCTACGGCTCCGGGCTGCCCGGCGCGATCTGGAAGACCTTCATGGACGGCGTCCTCGAGGGCGCGCCGGAGGAGAAGATGCCGACGGCGCCGACGATCAAGGGCGACACGGGCGAGGGCGTGGCCGAGCCGGCGCCGGAGACGACGACCGAGGCGGCGCCGCGGACGCAGGAGTCCACGCCGACGACTCCGGCGCCGGCGAACGGCGGCACGGACACCGGCACGGGCACGGGGCAGCAGCCTCCGGGGACCGGTGGCACGGGGCAGCAGCCTCCGGGGACCGGTGGCACGGGGCAGCAGCCTCCGGGGACCGGTGGCACCGGGCAGCAGCCCCCGGGGACCGGTGGCACCGGGCAGCAGCCCCCGGGGACCGGCGGCACCGGGCAGCAGCCCCCGGGGACCGGCGGCACCGGGCAGCAGCCCCCGGTGACGGGCGGCGGGACCCAGGCCCCGGAGCCCGTCACCCCCGGGAACGGCTGACCGGTCCCGCACACTGACCGGGTGAGCAGCACGACGTCGGGCCCGTCCGCACCTGCGGGCGGGCCCGCGTCGTCCCCGGACCGCGTGGTGCCCACCTGGGCCGACCCGGTCGCCACCCAGGCCAGCGAGGCGGTGGGCGGGCCGTGGGGCCGGCACGCGGTCACGGGCCGGGCGCTGTTCTGGACACCGCTGCGGGTCTGCCTGCTGTTCGCCGTCGTGGCGCTGGCCGCCGCGTGGATCAAGCAGGCGCCGTGCGCCGACGGCGACTGGAGCGGCAGCCGGCAGTACACGCACCTCTGCTACTCCGACGCCGTCCCGCTGTTCGGCCTGTACGACCTCGGCTCGGGCGCGCTGCCCTACCTCGACACGACCGTCGAGTACCCGGTGCTCACCGGCGGGTTCATGGCGCTGGCCGCCTGGTTGAGCCGCGGCTACGACGACCTGGCGCGGTCGACGGCGCTGCTCCCCGACCTCCCGGCCGTGCAGAGCTACACCGCGGTGACCTGCCTGCTGCTGTCGGTCTGCGCGCTGGTCACCGTGCGCGCCGTGCTGCCGCTGTCCGGCCGGCGGCCCTGGGACGCCGCGATGATCGGCCTGTCGCCGCTGCTGCTGTTCCACGCCTTCACGAACTGGGACCTGCTCGCCGTCGCCCTGACCGCGGGCGCGGTGCTCGCCTGGGCCCGGTCCCGCCCGGTGCTGGCCGGCGTGCTGCTCGGCCTGGGCGTCGCCGCGAAGCTCTACCCGGTCCTGGTGCTCGGGGCGCTGCTGCTGCTGTGCCTGCGGGCGGGCCGGCTGCGGTTCTGGGCGAGGACGGCGGGGGCGGCCCTGGCCGCCTGGCTCGCGGTGAACCTGCCCGTCGCCGTGCTGGACCGCGACGAGTGGGCCTGGTTCTTCGCCTTCAGCCGCCAGCGGGGGGCCAACCCCGAGTCGATCTGGAACATGCTGGTCCACGCGGGTGCCGACGTCTTCCGCAGCACCGCCGAGGGGCACGCGCCGGCCGCCCTGAACGCCACCGTCACGGTGCTGCTGCTGGCGTACGGGCTGGGGGTGGCGTGGCTCGTGCTGGCCGCACCGGTGCGGCCCCGCGTCGCGCAGGTCGCGTTCCTGCTCGTCGCCGGCTTCCTGCTGCTCAACAAGGTGTGGAGCCCGCAGTACTCGCTGTGGCTGCTGCCGCTGCTGGTGCTGGCCCGCCCGCGGTGGCGCTCGCTGCTGCTGTGGCAGGCCACCGAGGTGCTGGTCTGGGTCGCCACGATGCTGCACTACCTCGGGACGGAGAACGACGGCATCGAGGTCGAGTGGTTCTTCCTCGCCGTGGGTCTGCGCGACGTCGCCGTCGTCGTCCTCGTGGCGCTGGTCGTCCGCGACGTGCTGCAGCCCGACCGCGACGTCGTCCGCACGAGCTGGCCCGGGGTCGACGACCCCGCCGGCGGGCCCCTGGACCGTGCGCCCGACGTCGTGGTGCTGCGGTCAGCCCAGCGCGTCCCGTAGCAGCGCGATCTCCTCGGCGTGGTCGGCGGCGTCGCCCGGCGTCTCGAGGACGACGGGGCAGTCGGCCGCGCGGGCGACGTCGAGCAGCAGCTCGGTCGGGATCTCCCCGCCGGTCAGCGGGGCGTGCCGGTCGCGGCTGGAGCCGTGCGGGTCGCGGCTGTTGTTCAGGTGCACCAGGTCCAGCCGCCCGGTGATGGCGCGGAGGTCGTCGACGGCCGTGGCGAGGTCCCAGCCCGCCGCCCACGCGTGGCAGGTGTCCAGCACGAAGCCCGCGCCGAACCCGCCGATGGCCTCCCACAGCCGGGCCACGGCGTCGAGCTCGCGGGCCATGGCGTTGCCGCCGCCCGCGGTGTTCTCGATGAGCAGCGGGAGGGCGAAGCCTCCGGCCTTCTCCTGGTAGGCGAACGTCTTGCGCCAGTTGTCGACGCCGGCGGCCGGGTCGTCGGTGGCCAGCACGTGCCCGCCGTGCACGACCAGGCCGATCGCCCCGACCGCCGCGGCCGCCTCGGCGTGCTGGGCCAGCAGCTTGCGCCCGGGGACGCGGATGCGGTTGTTGGTCGACGCGACGTTGAGCATGTACGGCGCGTGCACCACGACGGCGACGTCGGCGTCCCGGAGCTCTGCCTCGTCCGGCCGCGGCTTCGGCGCCTTGTAGCTCTGCGGGTCGGTCAGGAAGACCTGCACGCCGTCGGCGTCCATGGCGGCCGCCGCACCGAGCAGGCCCTCCTCCGGGTCGGAGCCCACGTGTACGCCGATCGGGTGGTTGGCCACGTCACCGGACAGTAGTCAGCCCCCGGATCCGGGTTTAGCCGTAACCGTGATCACACATACTCGTTCCTGCAGCGTGACGGGGGTTACCCCGCAGCAGGTCGAGTCGGAGGTTCGTCGCACATGGCTACCGGTCGCATCCACCGGACCGCTCGGCGCGGGGTCGCCGTGGCGGTCCTCGGCTGGCTCGCCGTCGCGGGCGCCTCGGTCGCGCTGGCCCCGCCCGCCGGTGCGGCTCCGGCGGTCACCGTCCCGATCCGCGACCTGACGCCCCCGGTCGCCTCGGTCGACAGTGGCGGCACCGTCACCTTCGTCAACGAGATCCAGGACAAGACCGTGCAGGTCGGCGGTGGGCTGCTGCCGTCCCTGGTCAGCGTCACGGCGAAGACCGAGATCACCCTGGGCCTGCCGTCGGGCCCGCGGGTGCTGGCCCCCGGGGCGTCGGTGACCGAGCGGTTCGACGCCACCTGCCTGACCTGCTCGATCACCTACACGTACAAGCTGCAGAGCAACGCCTCGTTGACCGCACCCCTGACCGACCAGGTGACCAAGCTGCTGCCGCCGCTGCCCCTGCCGACGCCGTTCGTCGTCAACACCCTGCTGCCGCTGCCGAACCTCCCCGGCGTCAACGTGCCGCAGCTGCCGCCGCTGACCGTGCCGGCCCCGCCCGCGGCGGCGCTGCCCCAGCCGACCGCTCCGGGCGCGCAGCCGCCGGCGGCGGCCCCGGCACCGACCGCACCCGCGCCGGCGCCGACCGCTCCCCAGGTCGAGGGCGTCCCGGGCAGCCAGTACACCTACGCCACCGGTGCGGGGACCCCGCAGCTGCGCCCCGGCGCCGGCTCCGCCGCGGCGGCCTTCGACCCGGCCCGCTTCCTCGCCGAGGGGCGCAGCGGCGCCGGCTCGGCCGGCACGGGCAACGGCGCCGGCGGGCTGGCCGGCGGTTACGACGGCGCGACCGTCCCCGTCTTCGGCCGGCTGGCCGGCCTCGACGGCAGCGGCCTGGACGAGGAGGGGAACGAGCTCGACACCACCGCCGACACCGCCTCGTCGGCGACCCCGCTCCCGGCCGCCGCCCTGGCCGCGGTGGTCGCCCTGGCCGCGGCGAGCGCCGCGCTCGTCCGCACCCACCAGGCCTCGCGCGCCTCGCGCTGAGCACGAGCGGCCGCCGTCCCCCGGGGTGACGGCGGCCGCTGCCGTCCCCGGCCCCTGTGGACGACGCCGGGCGGCCGGCCGGTCACTGGTAGCCTGGGCCCGCGCGTTCCGGCTCTCTCGAGCTCGCCGGAGCGCGCGACGCGTGCAAGACCCTCCTGCTGCAGATCCCCTGCAGCCGCTGAGACCAGAGGAGGTGGGGTTCTCCGTGCGCAACTACGAACTGATGGTCATCCTCGACCCCGATCTCGAGGAGCGCACCATCGCGCCCTCGCTCGACCGGTTCCTGACCGTCGTCACCAACTCCGGTGGCACCGTCAAGACCGAGATCTGGGGCCGCCGCCGGATGGCCTACGAGATCAACAAGCAGGCCGAGGGCATCTACGCCGTCATCGACATCCAGGCCGAGCCGGCCGCCGTCCAGGAGCTGGACCGGCAGCTGAACCTCAACGAGTCGGTGCTCCGCACGAAGCTGATGCGCCCCGAGGCCCACTGAGCATGGCCGGCGAGACCGTCATCACCGTCATCGGCAACCTGACGTCGGACCCCGAGCTGCGGTTCACGCCGTCGGGTGCCGCCGTCGCCAACTTCACCGTGGCCTCGACGCCGCGCACCTTCGACCGCCAGTCGCAGGAGTGGAAGGACGGCGAAGCGCTGTTCCTCCGGTGCAACGTGTGGCGCCAGGTGGCCGAGAACGTCGCCGAGTCCCTGACCCGCGGCTCGCGGGTCATCGTCAGCGGGCGGCTCAAGCAGCGCTCGTTCGACACGAAGGAAGGCGAGAAGCGCACCGTCATCGAGCTGGAGGTCGACGAGATCGGCCCCTCGCTGCGCTACGCCACCGCGAAGGTCACCAAGGCCTCGCGCGGTGAGGGTGGCGGCGGCTTCGGTGGCGGCGGCGGTGGCGGCGGCTTCGGCGGCCCCGGCGGCGGCGGAGGCGGCGGCGGTGCGAGCGACCCCTGGTCGACGCCGTCCGGCCCCTCCGACGAGCCTCCGTTCTGATCCCTCGATCCCTCTTTTCCTGAATCTCCCTGGAGTACCGCGGTGCCCAAGCCACCCATTCGCAAGGTCAAGAAGAAGGTCTGCCAGTTCTGCAAGGACAAGGCGACCTACGTCGACTACAAGGACACGACGCTGCTGCGGAAGTTCATCTCCGACCGCGGCAAGATCCGTGCCCGCCGCGTCAGCGGCAACTGCAGCCAGCACCAGCGGGACGTCGCCGTGGCCGTGAAGAACAGCCGCGAGATGGCCCTGCTGCCCTACACCTCGACGGCGCGCTGATCATGAGCACGATGAAGCTGATTCTCACGCAGGAGGTCACCGGTCTCGGGTCCTCCGGCGACACCGTCGAGGTCAAGGGCGGCTACGGCCGCAACTTCCTCCTGCCCCGCGGGCTGGCCATCAAGGCCACCCGGGGTGCCGAGAAGCAGGTCGAGTCCCTCCGCCGGGCGCGTGCCACCCGCGAGGTGCGCTCGCTCGAGGAGGCGCAGGCCGTGGCCGGGCAGCTGTCCGGCCTCAAGGTCCGCGTGCCGGCCCGCGCCGGTGACGGCGGCCGCCTGTTCGGCCGGGTCACCACCGCCGACGTCGCCGCCGCGGTCACCGCGGCCGGTGGCCCGGAGCTCGACCGCCGCCGCATCGAGCTGCCCAGCAGCATCAAGACCACGGGCCAGCACTCCGTCACCGTGCGGGTGCACCCGGAGGTCACCAGCACGCTGGCGATCGAGGTCGTCGCGGGCTGAACGGCCTGAGAGCGCGCTGAGCGCTCGCACCGTCCCCGAGGGGCGTCGGACTGCGGTCCGGCGCCCCTCGTGGCGTTCCAGGGCGCTCAGCGGCAGCCCTCGCCGCCCGCCCGCCCGGCGAGATCGCCGATCTCGCACGCCTGGACCGCGTGCAGCGTGCGACATCGCCGATGTCGCCGGAGGGCGCGGCTCGTCCCCGTGTGGACGGGACGGTCCCGTTCGTCACGTCGGCACCACACGCGCCACACGCGGAAAAAACTTCCCGAGAACTTTCTGTCCACAGCCGGGGGACGGCGTCGGTGCAGGTGACCGGCGCGCGACCGGGAGCCGGCCCCAGGGTGTCCCCCGCCGTCTCCACATGTCGACACGCCTCCGTCCACCGACTTGTCCACATGTTGTGCAGATCGAGGTGTTGGACGCCGCCGCTCCTGCTTCCTAACGTCCCTCCCAGCTGCCGCCGGGCGCGAACTGTCAGTGCCCGGCGGTAGCAAGGGACCGAACACGCGTTCGGTCCGGCGGCGCCCGCCGACCTCCCGGCTTCCCCTCGGTGAGCGGCTCGCGGGCGCGCCTGCGAGCAGATGGAGGTATCCCCGTGGCGGTGGCCGACGAGTACAGCCGGCCGTCGGCGACGGCGCCGGAGTACGACCGGCAGCCGCCGCAGGACGTCCAGGCCGAGCAGTCGGTGCTCGGCGGCATGCTGCTGAGCAAGGACGCCATCGCCGACGTCGTCGAGGTGCTCCACGGCGCGGACTTCTACCGGCCGGCGCACCAGGTGGTCTACGACTGCATCCTCGACCTGTACGGCCGTGGCGAGCCCGCCGACGCGATCACCGTCGCCGCCGAGCTGAACCGCACCGACCAGCTGTCCAAGATGGGTGGCGCGGTCTACCTGCACACGCTCATCGCCTCGACGCCCACGGCCGCGAACGCCGGCTACTACGCCGCGATCGTGGCCGAGCAGGCGGTGCTGCGCCGGCTGGTCGAGGCCGGCACCCGCGTGGTGCAGCTGGGCTACGGCGCGGCCGGCGGCCGGGGCGACGTCGACGACATCGTCGACCGCGCCCAGCAGGAGATCTACGACGTCACCGAGAAGCGGATGAGCGAGGACTACTCCCGCCTCGAGGACATCCTGCAGCCGACCATGGACGAGCTGGACGCCATCGCCTCGCGCGGTGGCGTGAGCCGCGGCGTCCCCACCGGCATCCGCGACCTCGACGAGCTCACCAACGGCCTGCAGGCCGGTCAGATGGTCGTCATCGCGGCGCGGCCCGGTGTCGGCAAGAGCACGCTGGGGCTGGACATCGCGCGCTCGGCCTCCGTGAAGCACCACCTGCCCGCCGCGATCTTCAGCCTGGAGATGAGCAAGCACGAGATCACGATGCGTCTGCTCTCGGCGGAGGCGAAGGTCCCGCTGCACCACATGCGCGCGGGCACGCTGAGCGACGAGGACTGGTCGAAGCTGGCCCGCCGGATGGGCGAGATCGCCGACGCGCCGCTGTTCATCGACGACTCGCCCAACATGACGATGATGGAGATCCGGGCCAAGGCCCGGCGGCTCAAGCAGCGCAACGACCTGAAGCTGGTGGTCATCGACTACCTGCAGCTGATGACCTCGGGCAAGCGCGTCGAGAGCCGCCAGCAGGAGGTCTCGGAGTTCTCCCGCGCGCTGAAGCTGCTGGCCAAGGAGATCGAGGTCCCGGTCATCGCGATGTCGCAGCTGAACCGTGGCTCGGAGCAGCGCCAGGACAAGAAGCCGATGCTGTCCGACCTCCGCGAGTCCGGCTCGATCGAGCAGGACGCCGACATGGTGATGATGATCCACCGCGAGGACATGTACGAGAAGGAGTCCCCGCGAGCCGGCGAGGCCGACATCATGCTGGTCAAGCACCGCAACGGCCCCACCGCGAACGTCACCGTCGCCTTCCAGGGCCACTACAGCCGCTTCGTGGACATGGCCAACTAGCGCGACGGTTCCACGGGAAACATCCCGCAGCACGGAACGCCAGAGGCCCAGAACCGGAGCGGTTCTGGGCCTCTTGCGTTCAGCGCTTACGCGGCGGCGGGGCGGGCCTGCATCGCGCGCCGGACCTTCTTGCCGCCCGTGGTCATCTTCCAGAGCTTGCCCAGCTGGGTGGGCAGGTTGGACGGCCGGGTCTCGGCCAGCCAGTCGTTGGGCAGCGACAGCCGGATCACCTTGTGCCAGGCCGAGGCGACCTGCTGCGGCAGCGGCGCGGAGTGGTACCGCAGGCCGTAGCGGTCGAAGATGTCCTTCACCTTGGGCGCGATCTCGGCGTACCGGTTGCTGGGCAGGTCGGGGAACAGGTGGTGCTCGACCTGGTGGCTCAGGTTGCCGGTCATGATGTGCATGGCCTTGCTGCCCGAGATGTTGGCCGAGCCCAGCATCTGGCGCAGGTACCACTCGCCGCGGGTCTCGCCGTCGATCGACCTCTTCTCGAAGGTCTCGACGCCCTCGGGGAAGTGGCCGCACATGATCACCGAGTGCGACCACAGGTTGCGGACGACGTTGGCGGTGAAGTTGGCGGCCAGGGTGGGGAGGAAGGACGGGCCCGACAGGGCCGGGTGCAGGACGTAGTCCTTGGTCGCCTGGTTGCGGATCTTCCTCAGCACCTGCTTGGCGGCGGCGCGGAACTCCGGGTTCTCCCGGCGCTTCTTGGTGGCCAGGTTCTTGCCGAGCTCGAGGTCGTAGGCCGCGATGCCGTACTCGAAGAAGCAGGCGTTGACGAAGTTCCACAGCGGCTGCGCCAGGTACAGCGGGTGCCACGGCTGGTCCTCGTCGACGCGCATGATGCCGTAGCCGAGGTCGTTGTCCTTGCCGATCACGTTCGTGTACGTGTGGTGCAGCTCGTTGTGCGAGTGCTTCCACTGCGCGGCGGGGCTGGCCATGTCCCACTCCCACGTCGTGGAGTGGATCTTCGGGTCGCGCATCCAGTCCCACTGGCCGTGCAGGATGTTGTGCCCGATCTCCATGTTCTCGAGGATCTTGGCCAGCGAGAGACCCACGGTCCCCACCAGCCAGGCCGGCGGGAACATCGAGGCCAGCAGGACGGCGCGGCTACCCAGCTCGAGCTTGCGCTGCACGTCGATCACGCGGCGGATGTAGGCGGCGTCGTCCTCACCGAGGCTGTCGCGCACCTCCTGCCGGATGGTGTCCAGCTCCTTGCCGATGAGCTCGACGTCCTCGGCGGAGAGGTGGTCGATCGGGGTCTCGGGCTTCTTCTGCAGGGCGGTCATGTCCGGCTCCTCAGCTGTGGGGTTGTCAGTGGTCGATCGAGCAGGCGCCGGCGGGCGCGCTGATGCAGGTCTGGACGAGGACGCCGTCGCCGACGTCGTCGGCGGTGGTGATCTCGCCGGTGCGGAGATCGCGCACGGCGCCCTCGCGGAGCGGGAGGACGCAGCCGAAGCAGATCCCCATGCGGCAGCCGCTGGGCATGAGGACGCCGGCCTCCTCGGCGGCGTCGAGGATCGGCGTGGTGCCGTCGGCCTCCACGGTGGTGCCGTTCTTCTCGAAGGTCACGGCACCGCCCTCGCCGGCGCCGGCGAGCACCCGCGGCCGGAACCGCTCGGTGTAGAGCCGGTCGCTGATCCCCGCGGCCGCCCAGTGCTCCTCCAGCGCCTCGAGCATGCCCACGGGACCGCAGGCCCAGGTGGCGCGCTCGTGCAGGTCGGGCACGAGGTCGGCGATCGAGCGGGCGTCGAGCATCCCGGCGGAGTCGGTGTGCTGCTCGACGAGCCGGATCCGGCCCTCGGCGGCCAGCTGCCGCAGCTCCTCGCCGAAGACGACGTCCTCGGCGGTGGGCGCGGAGTGGACGAGCACGGTGTCGGCGAGCCGGTCGGCGGCGTTGCGCAGGATGCCCATGACCGGCGTGATCCCGGAGCCGGCGGTGACGAACAGCGCCTTCTCCGGGGCCTGCTCCGGCAGGCAGAACTCACCGGTCGCCTGGTCGAGCTGCACGATCGTGCCCGGGCGGACCCGGTGCACGAGGAAGTTGCTGACCAAGCCGCTCGGGATCGCCTTCACGGTGATGGTGAAGCAGCCGTCGGCGCGGTCGAGCACCGAGGTGATCGAGTAGGCACGCCACTGGCGCACCCCGTCGATGTCCACACCGATGCGCACGTACTGGCCCGGGGTGTGGGGCCGCCAGTCCCTGCCCGGGCGGATGACCAGGCTGGCCGCGTCGCGCGTCTCGTGCAGCACGGCCTCGATCCGGCCGCGCAGGGCCGCGCCGGACCGGAGCGGGTCGAACAGGTCCAGGTAGTCGACGGGCAGCAGCGGGGTGGTCACCATCTCGGCCAGCCGCAGGGCCCGCTCGCGGAGCTGTCCCAGGGGCGACCGCACCGAGGTCGGGCGGGGAACGGTCGTCGTCATGCATCCAAGGTTGTCCAACCTGGCGCGCAGTTACCTGTGTGACCGACGTGAATCAGCGGCTAGGTTCTGTTCCCGGCGAACAAGAGGGGCGAGATGGACCTGGAACTCGGGCTGCCGGCCGCGGTCGCCGAGGCGATGCGGCAGGAGCTGCCGATGGTCGCCGAGCAGACGGTGGCCGCGATCGTCGTCGAGGTGCCCAGCTACGCCGACGCGTTCAGCGGCGAGATGGGCCGCACGATCGAGAACGCCGTCCAGCTGGCCCTGGGCGGGTTCCTCGTCCTGGCCACGGCCGGCGGGGACGGCGACGCGAGCACGCCCATCCAGCCGGCTCTGGACGGCGCCTACGCGCTCGGCCGGGGCGAGGCGCGCAGCGGGCGCTCGATGGACGCGCTGCTGGGCGCCTACCGGGTCGGGGCGCGCGTGTCCTGGCGGCTCATGGCCGACGGCGGGGTGCGCGCGGGGCTGAGCGCCGCGCAGCTGGCCCGCTTCGCCGAGCTCGTGTTCGCCTACATCGACCAGCTCTCGGCGGCGAGCGTGGCCGGCCACAGCGACGAGCTGGCCACCACCGGGCGGGTGCGGGAGCGGTACCGCGAGCGGCTGGCCAACCTGCTGCTCACCCACGGTCAGCCGCAGGAGAAGCTGGCCGCCGCCGAGCGGGCCGACTGGACCCCGCCGCGCACGCTGACCGCGGTGATCGTGCCCGAGGCGCGGGTGCGCACCGCCCTCACCGCCGTCGACCCGCGGACGCTGCGGGCCACCGAGGAGGTGCCGGCACCGGAGGCGGCCGGCGAGCCTGTGGTGCTGCTCGTCCCGGACGCCGAGGGGCGGTCGCGGCCGGCGCTCATGCGGTCCCTGCAGGAGGCCGAGGCAGTCGTCGGCCCGGCGCGGCCGTGGGACGAGGTGGGCGGCTCGTACGCCCGGGCGCTCGCGGCGCTGCAGCTCGGCCTGCGCGGAGCGGGCGACGGGCCGCTGGACACCGAGACCCGGCTCACCGAGCTGGTGCTGCGCGCCGACGAGGCGGCGCTGGCCGATCTGCGGGCCCGGGCCCTGGCCCCGCTGGACGACCTCGGCGAGAGCGCCCGCGACAAGCTCACCGAGACGCTGCGCTCCTGGCTGCTGCACCAGGGACGCCGTGACGCCGTCGCCGCCGAGCTGTTCGTGCACCCGCAGACGGTGCGGTACCGGATGGGCCAGCTGCGCGAGCGGTACGGCGCGCGGCTGGAGGACCCGCGCACCGTGCTGGAGCTGGTCCTCGCTCTGGGCGTCGACCCGGGGAGGGCGCCGTGGGCTACCTGATCGTGCACGGCTGGGAGAACCGGCGGCCGGAGGGGCACTGGCAGCGCTGGCTGGCCGGGCGGCTGGCCGACGACGGGCACGAGGTGCGCTACCCGCAGTTCCCGGAGCCCGACACCCCGGTGCTCGCCGACTGGCTCGCCCGGCTGCGCTCCGAGCTGGCCGCGCTCGGCGGCGACGAGCGGGTGCTGGTCTGCCACAGCCTCGCCGTCCTGCTGTGGTGGCAGGCCAGCCCCGCGCTGGGCGCGCTGCAGGCCGACCGGGTGCTGCTGGTGGCGCCGCCGTCGGCCGAGGTCCTCCGCGGGCACCCCGAGGTGGCGGCGTTCGCCCCGCCGGGCATCGAGACCGCGTCGCTGCCCGAGGACCTGCGGGCGCGGGTGCGCCTGGTCGCGAGCGACGACGACCCGTACTTCCCCGGCGGGGCGGCCGGGCTCTACGCCGGACGGTTCGGCCTGGACGCCGACGTCGTCCCGGGCGGGCGGCACCTGGACCTGCCGGCGGGCTACGGCTCGTGGCCCTCGGTGCTCGCCTGGTGCACCGACCCGTCGGTGCGGATCACCGCGCGGTGAGCGGGCTGCTCGCCGAGGTGGCCCGGGCGACCGGGGTGCCGCTCGACGTCCCGGTCGAGCTGCGGGGCACCACCGGGCTGGGCGGGCCGCTCGCCGTCCCCGACCTGGTGCTGGGCTCGGTGGCGGCGCAGCTGGCGGCCGCCCGGCTGCTGGGCGGGGACGCGGGCCCGGTCGGCCTGGACGCGGCGCACGTGGGCCTGGCGGTGCGCAGCGAGCGGTTCGTGCGGCTGGGCGGGCGACCGGTCGGCATGGGCTTCGCGCCGCTGTCCCGCTTCTGGCGCACCGCCGACGGCTGGCTGCGGCTGCACGGCAACTACCCGCACCACCGCGCGGCCGCGGCGGCCGTCCTGGGCGCCGAGGACGTCGACGCGGTGGCGACGGCGGCCGCCCGGTGGCCGGCCGAGGAGCTGGAGACCGCCGTGGTCGCGGCCGGGGGCGCGGCGGCCGCCGTCCGGACGCCGGAGGAGTGGGCCACCACGCCGCAGGGCCGGGCCGTGGCCGGGCTGCCGCTGCTGGACCTGCACCGGGTGTCCGACGGCGCCCCCCGACGCCCCGCGCTGCGCGGGCTGCGGGTGCTGGACCTGACGCGGGTCATCGCGGGGCCGGTGGCCACGCGGGTGCTCGCCTCGCACGGCGCCGACGTGCTGCGGGTCGACGGGCCGCGGCAACCGGACCTGCGCGAGGGGCTGCTGGACACCGGCGCCGGCAAGCGGCACGTGGTGCTCGACCTCGCCGACCGCGGGGACCGGGCGACCGTGGAGGACCTGCTGGTCTCGGCCGACGTCGTGGTGCAGGGCTACCGCCCGGGTGCCCTCGACGCGTACGGGATGGACCCGGCCGCGCTGGCGCGACGGCACCCGCACCTCGTCGTCGTCCGGCTGTCGGCGTGGGGGACGGCCGGGCCGTGGGCGCAGCGCCGCGGCTTCGACTCGCTGGTGCAGGCGGCGACCGGCATCGCGACCGCGTACGGGACGCCCGACGAGCCCGGCGTCCTCCCGGCGCAGGCGCTGGACCACGCCACCGGGTACCTCGCCGCGGCGACGGTGCTGGCCGCGCTGCTCCGGCAGCGCACGGAGGGCGGCGGATGGTCCGGTGAGCTGTCGCTGGCGCAGACCGCGCGGTGGCTGCTGGCGGCGCCGCGCGACCCGTCGGCGCCCGGCCCGACGCCCGACCCCGCCCCCTACCTGCAGCGGCTCGACTCCCCCGACGGGCCCGTCGAGCTCGTCGCGCCGCCGGGCTCGCCCCCGTGGACGACGGCGGCGGTGCTGCCACCGGCGGCGGCGCCGGTCTGGGCGGCCGGGGCAGGATGACCGGCGTGACCGTGGACCTCGCCGCCGCAGCCGCCTTCCTCGCCGGCGCGGGGCGGGTGCTCGACCGCCGCCGCTTCGACCTGCTGACCGGCTCGGACGGTGCCGACGCCGTCGTGGCCGCCGTCGACGGATACCGGAACGCCGACGGCGGCTACGGCTGGGGGCTGGAGCCCGACCTGCGCTCGGCGACCAGCCAGCCCGGCGGCGCGCTGCACGCGCTGGAGGCCTTCGCCGACCTGGCGCCGGGGACGACCCCGCGCGCCGTCGAGGTGTGCGACTGGCTGGCGGCGGTGGCCCTGCCCGACGGCGGGCTGCCGTTCGCGCTGCCGGTGCCCGATCCGGCGGCGTGCGCGCCGTTCTGGGTCTCGGCCGACCCGGCGACGTCGTCGCTGCAGATCACCGCGGTCGTGGCGGCCACGGCGTACCGGGTGGCGGTCGCAGACCCGGCCGTCGCCGCGCATCCCTGGCTCGCGCGGGCGACGGCGTACTGCCTGGAGGCGGTGCGGGGGCTCGGCGAGTCACCGCAGGCGATGGAGCTCGCCTTCGCGGTGCGGTTCCTCGACGCGGCGGCCCCGTCGACCCCGCAGGCTGCGGGGCTGGTGGGGGAGCTGGCCCGGCACGTGCCGTCCGACGGGCTGCTGCACGTGGCGGGCGGTGCCGAGGACGAGTTCATGCGCCCGCTGGACTTCGCTCCGTTCCCCGGCGGCCCGGCCCGGGAGCTGTTCGCGCCGGCCGTCGTCGAGGCCGAGCTGGACCGGCTCGCCGCGGGCCAGCGGGACGACGGCGGCTGGACCGTCGACTTCGACAGCTACTCACCGGCGGCTGCCCTGGAGTGGCGTGGCCACGCGACGGTGAACGCCGTGGTGCTGCTGCGCGCCAACGGCCGCCTCTGACCGTCTGCCGGCTCAGACCGGGCGCAGCACCGCGACGAGGAAGTCGGCGTCGGGGGTGAACGGCCGCAGGTCCCAGGTCGACAGCAGCAGGTCCTCGGCCCAGCCGGTGGCTCGGGCGTCGGCGAGGAAGTCCTCGAACGCGTAGCCCCGGTCGGCCCCGAACCCGATCGCGGCCCGCCCGTCCGCAGCGATGTGACCGCGCAGCCTCAGCAGCACCTCCCGCCGGGTGCTCACGGCCAGGAAGGCCATGACGTTGCCGGCGCAGACGATCGCGTCGAAGGGCGCCTCCCCGCCGCGCCCGACCAGGTCGAGCTCGGCGAGGTCGCCGACCAGCCAGCGCGGGCCGGGGTGGTCCTCCTCGGCGGCGGCGATCAGCACCGGGTCGGCGTCCACCCCGACCACCTCGTGCCCGACCTCGTGCAGGTGCGCGCCCACCCGGCCCGGGCCGCAGCCGGCGTCGAGCACGCGCGAGCCGCGGGCCAGCATGGCGTCGACCAGCCGGGCCTCGCCGACGAGATCCATGCCCTGCTCCGCGAGACTGCGGAACCGCTGCACGTAGGCGGCCGAGTGCCCCGGGTCCTCCTCGGTCATCCGCAGCCAGGCGTTCTGCTCCGTCACCCCCGAAGTCTCACACGGGGTCCAGCAGCACCCCCGGGTTGAGGACGCCGGCCGGGTCCAGCGCACCCTTCGCCGCCCGCAGCGCCAGCGCGAAGGGCTCGGGCCGCTGCCGGTCGTAGCCGGGCCGGTGGTCGCGGCCGACGGCGTGGTGGTGGGTGACGGTGGCCCGCAGCCGGGTGAGCACCTCCATCACGGCCGTCTTCACGTCGTCCCACATCGCCACCTCGGAGCCGGGCCGCCCGGCGGCGACCACCGTGAAGTACGGCGCCGGACCGTCCGGGTAGACGTGCGTGAACCGGCAGTTGACCAGCCCCGGTGCGCCGGTGACCTCGCGCACCGCGGCGCCGACCTCGTCGGTCACCGTGGCGTGCAGCTCGTCGACCCGGTCCCACGTGGTCGCCGTCTCGAAGGTCTCCACGATCGCGCTCATGCGGGCCAGCCCGTCGCGGGAGTACGGCGCGCGGAGGAACGACGAGCGCCAGGCGTCGGCGGCGGCGTCCCGCGGGCCGTCCTCCCGGGGGGCGACGACGCCGCCGTGGTCCTGCGCCAGGCCGGCCAGCTCGGCCAGCCGGCTCTCCACGGGCTGCACCGCGGACTCGACGCCGAGCACGAGCACGCAGCCGCCGGTCGTGGAGGCGCCCGACGTCGCCGCCTCGCCGGCGTCGAGCAGTCGGCAGTTCGCCGGGTGGAGCCCGGCCTGCGCGATCGCCCGGACCGCACCGATCGCCGCCGTCGTCGAGTCGAAGGACACCGTGGCGGAGGCGCGGAAACGCGGCCGGTCCTGCAGCCGCATCCAGGCCTCGGTGATGACGCCGAGCGTCCCCTCCGACCCCAGGAACAGCCGGTCGGGCGAGGGCCCGGCGCCCGAGCCCGGCAGCCGCCACGACCCGCTGATCCCGACCGGGGTGACGACGCGCATCGACTCGACCAGGTCGTCGATGTGGGTCAGCACGGTGGCGTAGTGGCCACCGGCCCGGGTGGCCAGCCAGCCGCCGAGCGTGGAGAACTCGAAGCTCTGCGGGTAGTGCCGCAGCGTGAGGCCGTGCGGCCGCAGCTGGTCCTCCAGCACCGGCCCGAGGGCGCCGCCCTGGATCCGCGCCGCGCGGCTGACCCGGTCCACCTCGAGCACCCGGTCCAGCGCGGTGAGGTCCATCGACACCCACGGCCGCTCGCCGCGGTACTCGACGCCACCGACCACCGAGCTGCCGCCGCCGAACGGCACGACGACGACGCCGGCCGACGAGGCCCAGTCGAGCAGCCGGACGACGTCGTCCTCGTCCGCGGGGCGCGCCACGGCGTCCGGGGCGCCCGGCAGCTCGCCGGACAGCGCCCGCACGACGTCGCGGTAGGCCTTGCCGTAGGCGTGCCGGGCGCGGTCGTCGTGGTCGGTCGTCACCGGCAGCCCCTGCGGCGGGCTCACCCGGGAGACCGGCAGGACGACGTCGGCCAGCCGCGGGACCGGGCGGGGCCGGTCGGGTAGCCCGGGCAGGGCGGCGGCGCGGGCGATGCACTGCTCGTCGGTCAGTGCCTGGTCCTCGGTGCCCCAGCCCCACCACGACCGCGTCGCGCCCATGCTGTCCCGCCCTCCGTCGCCGCCGGCCTGCGTCCCCACCTCACCAGACCGGGTCCCGGTGGGGCGAGCCTCAGGTGCGGACGCGCTCCTCGACGCCGCGGCCCGGGTGCCACGACCGGACCAGCAGCGCCGACCGGTCGTCGGTGTGGCCGGTCCAGACCACCTCGGTGAGGTCGAGCCGGAACACGTGGACGCCGTCCTGCTGGCGTGACTCCTCCACCGCCCGGCCGGCCACCTTGGCCTCACCCGGCCAGCCCGTCCCGCCCTCCCCGGGGTCGGCGGTGGGACTGTGCACCGCCAGCCGCGGATCACGGTGCAGGTCCCGCGCCTTGACCGCACCGGGCATCGAGCCGATCCGCAGCTCGCCGTCGTCGGAGAACTCGACCTCCGTGCCGCTGATCCGCGGCCCGCCGTCGGCTCTGAGGGTCGCCATCGTCGCGTGCTTCGCCGTGAGGAAGGCCGCCCTCACCTGCTGCGCCAGCTCGGGCGCGGCCCGTTCGACATCCCGCCAGGAGGTCATGACCGCAGTGTCTCCCCGGGGTCCGACACATCGGGAGCTCACCGTCACCAGTGGGGTGGCTCGGCGGGCTGCAGCAGCGGGTCGTCCGCCGCGAGCGTGCGCACCGGCCCGGGCGGGGTCGTCGGTCCCTCGAAGCGCACGGTCACCCGGCCCAGCCCGCGTCCCCACACCCAGCCGGCCCCCAGCTCCTCGTGCCGCACGTCCTGCCCCGGCCACCACCGCTTGTCCGCGGGCAGCGGAGGCTCGGGCGACGCCGCCTCCGGCGCCGCCTCCTGGGTGGCGGCCACCGGCGTGCCGTCGTCCTCGTCGGCGAACAGGTCGCCCTGGGCGTAGAGGCTCAGTCCGGAGACGCCGACACCGAGCAGCCGCAGGCCGCCCTCCGCGCCGGCGTCGGCGAGCAGCCGGCGGGCCACCGCGGCGATCTGCCGGGCGTCGTCGGTCGGTTGGGGGAGGGTCTGCGAGCGGGTGATGGTGGTGAAGTCGTAGCGGCGCAGTTTGAGCGTCACCGTGCGGCCGGAGAACGCGGAGTCGCGCAGCCGCCTGCCCACGCGGGTGGCCATCGAGTCGATCTCCCGGCCGAGGACGGCGAGGTCGGTGAGGTCGCGCTCGAAGGTCTCCTCGTGCGACACCGACTTGGCCTCGCGGTCTGGCACGACGGCCCGGTCGTCCTCCGCGCGGGCCAGCGCGTGCAGCCCCGCGCCGTGGGCCCGGCCGGCGAGCGCGACCAGGTCCGGCAGCGACTTGGCGGCCAGGTCCCCCACGGTCTTCACGCCGACCTGGTGCAGCCGTTCGGCGGTCGCCGGGCCCACGCCGCCGAGCGTGGTCACCGGCAGCGGGTGCAGCACGTCGAGCTCGGACCCCGGCGGCACGACGACCAGCCCGTCCGGCTTCTGCAGCTCCGAACCGATCTTGGCCATGAGCTTCGACGAGCCGATGCCGACCGAGCCGGTCACTCCCCCGGTCGCCGCGGCGATGCGGGCCTTCAGGTCCCGGCCCAGTTCCGTCACACCAGGCACCGACAGGTCGTGGCCACCGGCGGCGAGGTCGACGTAGGCCTCGTCGATGGAGACCGGCTCGACCAGCGGGGACAGCTCGCGCAGCAGCCCCATGACGACGTCGGATGTGCGCCGGTAGGCGGCGAACCGGCCGCCGAGGAACGCCGTCCCCGACGGGCAGCGCCGCCGGGCCTCGGCCGTCGACATCGCCGAGCGGGCGCCGTAGGCGCGGGCCTCGTAGGACGCGGTGGCGACGACCCCGCGGCCCCCGACGCCGCCGACGACCACCGGGCGCCCGCGCAGGGAGGGCTTGTCCCGCTGCTCGACCGCGGCGAAGAACGCGTCGAGGTCGAGGTGCAGCACGCTCGCCTCCCGCCGCATGCCCCCGATGATCCCTGGTCGCGGGCCTCCCCCGACCGGGCGGTCCCATCACGCTGCGTCGCGTTCCGCCGGCCTCCGGCTCGAGCCCCACCCTTGCCGGGACCGACAGACTGTCGGGCGTGACCGCGCATAACCCCGCACGCTCCTGGCCGGCGCTGCCGGTCGACGACTGGATCGCGACCCGCGACACCCTGCAGCTGTACACGCAGGTCGTCGGCAAGGTCCGGATGGCCAACGCCGGGCTGTCCAACCACTGGTGGAACGTCCCGCTGTACGTGACGGCGCGCGGGCTGACCACGTCCCTCATGCCGCACCCGACCGGCCCGTCGTTCCAGATCGACTTCGACCTCGTCGCCCACCGGCTCGAGGTGCTCACCGCCGACGGCCGCAGCGGCGGGCTGCCGCTGGGCCCCCGTGCGGTCGCCGACTTCCACGCCGACGTCATGGCGCTGCTCGACGAGCTCGGCGTGGGCACCGAGATCTGGCCGGTGCCGGTCGAGATCCCCGACGCCATCCCGTTCCCCGACGACCGGGTGCACGCCAGCTACGACCCCGACGCCGTGCACCGGTTCTGGCTGGGGCTGGTGCAGATGACCCGCGCCTTCACCGACTTCCGCGACCGGTTCGTCGGCAAGGTCAGCCCGGTGCACCTGTTCTGGGGCGCGCTGGACCTGGCGGTCACCCGGTTCTCCGGGCGCACCGCCCCCGACCACCCGGGCGGCGCGCCCAACTGCGGCCCGCACGTGATGCTCGAGGCCTACTCGCACGAGGTGAGCAGCGCCGGTTACTGGCCCGGCCCGCCCGGCGAGGAGGGCGTCTTCTACAGCTACGCCTACCCCGAGCCGGCCGGCTTCCGGGAGGTCGAGGGGCTGCCCGAGGGCGCCCGCTGGGACGACGCGCTCGGCGAGTTCGTGCTGCCGTACGAGCGGGTGCGCACCGCCGAGGACCCCGACGCGCTGCTGCTGGCGTTCCTGCAGCGCACCTACGAGGCGGCCGCGGACCTGGCCGGCTGGGACCGCGCGGCGTTGGAGCGGGGGGACGCCGGGGGTCGCTGAGCGCCCGGCCGCCCGTTCACCCGTCCGTGCACCGCGTTGGTGCGCACCCCCTCCGGGCTGGAAAGGTGCAGGTCGACGACGGGGAGGGGACGCGCACGTGGCAACGGTGTTCCTCGTCCTCGGTGCCGTCGGCCTGGTCGTGCTGCTGCTCTCGCTGTTCGTCGGCGAGCTCGGCGACCTGGGCCTGGGCGACGTCGACGCCGACGGGCCGTTCTCCGTCCCGGCCGTCGCCGCCCTGCTCGGCGGGATCGGCTTCGGCGGCGCCGCGGCGACCAGCCTGCTGCCCGACGACCTGCCCACCGCGGCGGCCGCCCTGCTCGCGCTGGTCGTGGGGCTGGCGGTGGCCCTTCCCCTGGCGTGGGGCGCGATCCGGCTGTCCCGGGCGCTGAAGGACATGCCGACCCAGCCCACGCTCACCCGCCACCACCTGCTGGGCGCTCAGGGCGTCGTCGTCTCGGCGGTGCCGAGCCCGGGCTACGGCGAGGTGCGGCTGACCGTCGCCGGCCAGCAGCTCAAGTTCTCCGCGCGCAGCGACGTCCCGCTGCGGTCCGGGACGCCGGTGTACGTCGTCGAAGCGCTCAGCGAGACCGCGGTCGAGGTCGTCTCGACCGCGCCCGATCCCCTCCCGGAGGCTTGATCCCGTGACGCTGGTCTACGCCATCGGTGGCATCGCCGTGCTGGTGGTGCTGCTGGTCCTGCTCGTGCTGTCCCGCATCAAGGTGGCCGGGCCCAACCAGGCGTTCCTGGTCACCGGGCGCCAGGGCCGGCAGATCACCAGCGAGTCCGGCGTGGTCTCGCGGGACTCGTCGGGCCAGAAGGTCGTGATGGGTGCCAGCGTCTTCGTGCTGCCCGTCGTCCAGAAGCTGCACACGATGGACCTGTCCAGCCGCCGCATCCCGGTCGGGATCCGGGGCGCGGTGTCCAAGCAGGGCGTGAAGTGCGACCTGGAGGGCGTCGCGATCGTGAAGGTCGGCGGCACCGAGGACTCGATCCGCGCCGCCGCGCAGCGCTTCCTGAACCAGCAGGAGGGCATCGACACCTTCACCTCGGAGGTGCTCGCCGGCGCGCTGCGGTCGATCGTCGGCCGGCTGACGATCGAGGAGATCATCCGGGACCGGGCGGCGTTCGCCTCCGCCGTCGCCGAGGAGGCGGAGTCCTCGCTGACCGGGCAGGGGCTGGTGCTGGACACCTTCCAGCTGCAGGACATCCAGGCCGAGGGCACCTACCTGGCCGACCTGGGCCGGCCCGAGGCGGCGCGGGTCCTCAAGGAGGCCAGCATCGCCGAGGCCCGCGCGCGGCAGGCCGCGCAGCAGGAGCAACTGCTGGCCGACGAGGCGATCGCGGTCGCCCAGCGGCAGCTGGCCCTGCGCCAGGCCGAGATCACCGCCGAGACCGACGCCGCGAAGGCGCGGGCCGCCGCGGCCGGCCCCCTCGCCCAGGCCGCGCAGGACCAGGCGGTGCTGATGGAGCAGGAGAAGGTGGCCGAGCGGACGGCGGCCCTGACCGAGCGCCAGCTGGACACGCAGGTGCGCCGCCCGGCCGACGCGCAGCGGTACAAGGTGGAGCAGGAGGCCGAGGGCCGCAAGAACTCGGCGATCCTCACCGCCGAGGCCCAGCGCGCCGCCACCATCGCCGCCGCGGAGGCCGCCGCCCGGCAGGCCGAGCTCTCCGGCGAGGGCGAGCGGGCCCGTCGGTCGGCGCTGGCCGAGGCCGAGGCGATCGAGGGCGCCAAGCGCGGTGAGGCCGAGAAGCTGCGCCGCCAGGCGATCGCCGACGCCGTCGAGCGCGAGGGTGCCGCCGAGGCGGCGGCGATCCTGGCCCGCGGTCAGGCCGAGGCCGAGGCCCTCGACGCGCGGTCGGACGCGTTCGCGAAGTACGGCGAGGCGGCGATCCTGGAGATGCTGGTCAAGGTGCTGCCCGACGTCGTCGGCGCCGCGGCCGCGCCGCTGTCGAGCGTGGACAAGATGACCGTCATCTCCTCCGACGGCGCCGGCTCGCTGGGGAGGTCGGTGGCCGCCAACGTGGCGCAGGGGCTGCAGCTCTCGGGTGACCTCACCGGCATCGACGTCGCCGCGCTGCTGCGCCGGCTGGGCGGTGCGACCGGTGCCGATGGCGTCACGCGGGTGCCGATCGCCTCCGACGGCGACGGCGTCGCGGGCAACGGGGCCGGCAGCTGACCGCAGCTCCGCCGAGCGAGCACACGCGGTGGTTGCAGCGGCGGAGAGCCGTCGTCCTCGTCGCGGGCGCGCTCTACGTCGGGGCGGGGCGGGCGGCGCTCGAGGCGCTCGTGCGGAACGAGCCCTGGAACTGGTGGCTGTTCCTGCTGTACGCCTGCGGCTGGCTCGTGGGCATGGCGGTGTTCTGGGCCGTACTGCAGGCTGTCCGGTACCGCGACGCGCCACGGGACCGCGACCTGCTCGAGGGCCGCAACGTCGTCGAGGAGGCGCTCCGGACCGGCCTCCTGCCCGAGGGGCTGGCTCCGGTCGCGTGGCGCCGGGCGATGACGGAGGAGATCCGGAGCGCCCGGCACAACCGCTGGGCGGTCGCCGCACTGGGCCTCTGCATCGTCGTCCTCGTGGCCGTCGCGGCCGTGCTGGACTCCGATCCGGTCGCGGGGGTCCTCGCAGCCGTGCTCGTGCTCGCGTCCGCGGCCGTCGACCGGTGGTGCGCCCGGCGGGTGCGCCAGGCGGAGGACCTGCTCGCCGCGCTGGGCGCCGGGTAGGCCAGCTCTCGCAGAGCGCTCCCACACTCGGCTGCGAGGTGCTCGCCCTCTCCGCCCAGCGGCTGGAGAAGGGCGGTCAGCTCTCGCTGAGCGCGGCGCTGGGCAGCCAGTCCGCTTCGAGCAGCTCGGCGATCTCCTGCAGCGCGGAGGTGTCGGCACCGGCGGTGGAGCCGGTGACCGCCAGCCGCTCGACCATGACGCGGGCGACCTGCTCCTCCACGGTGTCCTCGGCGAACGCCACCAACCAGGGCGAAGTGCGCCCGTCGCGGTGGGTGCGGCCGGTGACCTGGCGGGCCTGGATGCCGGAGAACCGCGGCTGGTGGAACAGCCCGACCCGTGGCAGCTCGGAGGCGTGCGCCCCGTCGGGCAGCAGCTCGCCGGCGTGCAGGCTGATGGAGGCGGTCACGGTGAAGACGCAGACCTGGGCCTCGCCGCGCTGGAAGCGCAGCCGCTCGCCCTCGACGTCGAACCGGTCGCGGCCGTAGATGCCGGCGACCTCGATGCCCGCGCCGAGCAGCGCCTCGCGGATCGGATCGGCCGCGGTCTCCACGAACTCGACCGACACCGCGACCTGCCGCTCGGCCTCCACCTGCGCCTTCACCCAGTCGACCGTCGCCTGCACGCGGATCAGCCCGGCCTTCTGCCGGAAGCGCAGCAGCGCGGCACGGCCGCGCGCGGTCTGCCGGGCCTTCCGCGCCAGCTGCATCTCGGCCCGGAACTCCGACCACTCCGCCTCGTAGGACGCCCGCTCGACCGGCGTGAGCGCCACCGGCGCCCCGCTCACCGACACCGGCCCCCACGGCGCGGGGCGGTGCAGCGTGGCGGGTGGCCGCGCCTCGGCCAGCCAGCCCTGCAGCGTGGCGAGGTCGGCCCGGCGCTCGTCGGCGTCCTCGGTCCACTGCCAGCCGTAGCGGCCACGTTCCACGTGGAACCCTCGTGCGGCCAGGCGGGCCGGGAGGTCGGCCCAGTCCTTGAGCGGTTCCCCGTGCTGGACGGCGAACTGCGGCGCCAGGTAGGGCAGCTCGAGCGGGGTGTGCGCCGGCGTCGCGGTGCAGGCCAGGACGTACGGGGCGTCCTTGACCCGGCCGGCGCCGGAGACGGCCTTCCAGTGCTTCCAGCGCTGCGTCGTCGTGTGCCGCACCATGTGCGCCTCGTCGGCGACGACGACGTCGAAGCGCGCCCCGGTCGCCCGCTGGACGGCGGCGACCTTGCCCAGCCGGTCCCAGGTGGTGACGCACCAGCGCAGCTCGCCGTCGCCGAAGCCGGCGATCGAGCGGGACCAGTGCGGGATGGTGATCGCGGCCGGGCGGTCGGCGACCACCAGCACCCGCTGGACGTCGCGCTGCTCGGCGATCGCCTTGACGGCCAGGATCGCCGTGCCGGTCTTGCCGACGCCGGGGTCGTCGCCGAGCAGGAACACCCGGCCCCCGGCCGCTGCGTGGGCGGCGACGACGTCGGCGCCGTCGCACTGCTGGTCGCGCGGGGTCAGCGGCCGCGCCTCGGGCAGCGGGCGCGGCCGGGCGTTCAGCTCGTCCTCGACGAAGCGCTCGAAGCTGTACGGCGGGGGGTCGTAGGGCACCAGCGCCGCGGGCAGCTCCCGGCCCACCCAGACGTGCGCCTGCAGGCCGGCGTGCCAGACGGCGCCGGGCGCCGGCGCGCGGAACGGCACCGCCAGCACCCAGACCCGCTCCCCCGGACCGGCGACGGGCAGCTCGGCCGTGGCCTTGCTCGGCTTCGCGGCGGCCCGCTTCCGGGGTGCTGCGGCCCGGGTCCGTGTCGTGCTGGTGCTGCGGCTGCTGGTCGTGCTGCGCCGTCGTCGTCCGGGCATGCCGGCACCTCCCCTCGTCCCCGGGCACGGTAGGTGCTGCCTCCGACGGATCCGCGACTGCCGCGCGGACGGGGTGCCGGGGCCCACGACGCCGCACCGGGCTGGTGGGATGGGCTCGTGGACGAGGACCTCCGGCTGCACGGGCGCACCCTGGGCGAGACCGGCCCGCGGGTGGTGTTCGTGCACGGGCTGTTCGGCCAGGGCAAGAACTGGACGACGATCGCCAAGGGGCTGGCCGACCGGCACCGGGTCACCCTGCTCGACCTGCCCAACCACGGGCACTCGCCGTGGACCGAGCGGGTCGACTACGTGGACATGGCCGAGCTGCTCGCCGCCGAGCTCGCCTCGTACGGCGAGCCGGTGACGCTGGTCGGGCACTCGATGGGCGGCAAGGTGGCGATGACGCTGGCGCTGCGCCGTCCCGAGCTGCTGCGGGCGCTGGTCGTCGTCGACATCGCGCCGGTCGAGTACCCGCTGCAGGGCGGGCGGACCGACGACGAGGACGAGGAGGCCTCCCCGTTCGCGGCGTTCATCGCGGCGATGAAGGCGATGGACCTCGGCACGCTGCAGACGCGGGAGGACGCCGACGCGGCGTTGCGCAGCGCCGTCCCGAGCCGCATGGTGCGCAGCTTCCTGCTGCAGAGCCTGGTCCGGGAGGGGTTGGGTGCCGACGGCGGTTGGCGCTGGCGGCTCAACCTCGACCTGCTGGAGCGCGACCTCGGCGAGCTGCGCCGCTTCCCCGAGCCGCCGGCGGGGGCGACGTACGACGGCCCGGTGCTCTGGGTGGCCGGGGCGACCTCGCACTACGTGCTGCCGCGGGACCGCGAGCGCATGGACGAGCTGTTCCCGAGCACGCGGCTGGTGAAGATCAAGAACGCCGGTCACTGGGTGCACTCCGAGCAGCCGGAGGTGTTCCTCCAGACGTTGCGGGTGTTCCTGGACGCCGTCGAGCAGGGGGCCTAGGGCCCCGCGCGGCTGAGCACCTCGGTGCCGTCCGGTCGGTAGGTGCGCCAGCGGCCGGTGCCGGGATCCCGCCCGACCGCGAAGCCGCCCTCGTGACAGGCCGTGTGGTGTCGTTCGCAGAGCAGCGCGCCGTTGTCGCAGCTCGTCGGGCCGCCGTGCGCCCAGTGCACGACGTGGTGGACGTCGCACCACTCCGGCGGGGCGTCGCAGCCGCTGAAGACGCAGTGCCCGTCGCGAACCTCGACCGCTCGGCGGATCGCAGCCGACGCGGTGCGCTGCTCGCGACCGACGTCGAGGGGCAGCCCGCCCGGGCCGGTGAGCACGCGCACGACGCCGGCGTCGCAGGCCAGGCGCCGCGCCGTCTCCGGGGTGATCGGGCCCGCCCACTCCAGCGACCCGCCCGAGACCCCTGCGGCACCGCGCTCGGCGCAGAGGGCCAGCAGGTCGATCGTCACCCGCACGTGCGGCCGCTCACCGCGGACGGTGGGCAGCCCCCCGGCATCCAGCGCCCCGCGGGCCAGCGCCACCAGGGCGTCGCCCTGGCGCTCGGCGTGGCAGCGGGTGTCGCCGGCGGGGCGGTCGCCGTTCATCAGCGCAGCGAGCGCCGTGCGCAGGTGCTCGCCGCCGACGGCGTCGAGCTCGCCGCGCAGGTGGACCCGTCCGTCGAGCCCGGGCGCCATGGAGAACCGCCGGCGGGTGTCGGCGGCGTCGTCCAGCGTGCCGTCCGGGTCCACGCCGGCCACCCACCGCGCGACGCCGCGCGCGGTCTCGTGCGGCGCGGTCGACCGGGCGAGGTCGGCGAGGATCGCGTCGGTCTCGCCGAGGTCGATCCCGGCCTCCGCGGCCTGGGCGAGGCGGCCGGGCGTCATGGCACGGGTGATGACCCGGGCGTGGGTGGCGTTGATGGACCCGTCGGCGAACGCCGCGGCCGTGGCGGGCAGCTGCTCGAGCCGCCGGCCGGTCGAGACCGTCGCCGCCGCCTCCGCGGGAGCCAGCCGGCAGCTGCCGCGCAGCCACGCCTTCATCGAGACGGCGCCGTCGCGCCGGTAGGCCTCCCGCCGGTCGGCCGCCCGGACGGCGGACGTGAGGGCGGCGGCCACCCGGTTGCCCGCCGTGACGAGGCCGGCGACGAGGTCGAGGACCGCGTCGGCGGACAGCTCGTCGAGGTCGGTCTGCGCCAGCTCGTCGAGGGCGGACAGCAGCTCGGACACCGCGTCTCCACCCCCTCCACCAGCTGGTCTGCACGTCCAGCGTAGGGCGGGGGTACGACAGAAAAGCGCAGGTCAAGCCTCGAACCGACGTCCCCGCGCTGCCATGCTGGACGGGTGGAGCAGCAGTCTGTGGCGCACCGCGTGCACCCGTGCCTGCGCCCTCACGTCGCCGCCGCGGTCGGCTACCGGCACGAGGGCCTGCCGCCCGGCGAGCACCTGGGGCTGCCCTCGCCCTTCCTGACCTTCGTCGTCACCCTCGACGAGCCGCTGGAGATGGCCGCCCACCCCGACCCCGCCCAGGCGCCGGGCCGGTACGACGGGCTGATCGGCGGCCTGCACACCCGGCCGGCCCGGATCAGCCACCCCGGACGCCAGGCCGGCATCCAGCTCTCGCTGACACCGGCCGGTGCCCGGGCGCTGCTGGGCTGCCCCGCCGGCGCGCTGGCCTCGCTGGACGCACCGGTGGACGACGTCCTCGGGCGGGCCGGGCGCGAACTGGTCGAGCGGGTGCGGGCGGCGGCCGGCTGGCCGGAGCGCTTCGCCGTCCTGGAGGAGGTGCTGCTGCAGGAGCTGAGGCCCGGCGCGCTGCGCCCCGAGGTGGCCGAGGCCTGGCGCCTGACGACGGCGTCGGCCGGGCGGCTGCCGGTGGCCGAGGTGGCCGCGCGGGTGGGCTGGTCGGTGCGGCACCTGGAGCAGCGGTTCCGCGCCGAGACCGGGCTCGGCCCCAAGGAGGCGGCCCGCGTGGTGCGCTTCGACCGCGCCCGGCGCGCCCTGGCCGGACGGGCGGCGTCCGGGCGGCCGCTGGACCTGGCCGGGCTCGCCGGTGCCGCGGGCTTCGCCGACCAGGCGCACCTGACCCGCGAGTGGCGCGCGTTCAGCGGACTGCCGCCGACGCGGTGGCTGCGGGAGGAGTTCGGATTCGTGCAAGACACCGCGGCGCTGACGGCGGCACTCTCCCCGGCATGACCACTCCGCAGCCCACCGTCTGGCCCGCCTTCCGCGCCCGGGACGCCCGGGCCCTCATCCGCTTCCTCGTCGACGCCTTCGGCTTCGAGGAGACGGCCGTGTACGGCGAAGGTGACGCCGTCGCGCACGCGCAGCTGTCCTGGCCCGAGGGCGGCGGCGTCATGCTCGGCTCGGTCCGGGACGAGCCCGACGACACGTGGCCGGCCGTGCCCGGCACCGCCGCCTGCTACGTGGTGACCGCCGACCCGGCCGCCGTCCACGCGCGGGCGGTGCGCGCCGGCGCCGTCGTCGTCCGGGAGCTGAGCACCACCGACTACGGCTCGTCGGAGTTCTCCGCCCGCGACCCCGAGGGCAACCTCTGGTCGTTCGGCACCTACGCGGGGGAGCCGCGCCGCGCCGGGTAGGCCGCCTACGGTCCGGGGGTGACCGTCGCGCGCTCCGTCCTGCTGTTCGTGCTGGCCGCCCTGGCCGAGATCGGCGGCGCCTGGCTGGTCTGGCAGGGCGTGCGCGAGCACCGTGGCTGGCTGTGGATCGGCGCGGGCGTGATCGCGCTGGGTGCCTACGGCTTCGTCGCGACGCTGCAGCCCGACGCGAACTTCGGCCGGATCCTGGCCGCCTACGGCGGGGTCTTCGTCGCGGGATCGCTGCTGTGGGGCATGGCCGTCGACGGCTTCCGCCCTGACCGCTACGACGTCGCAGGCGCCCTGCTGTGCCTCGTCGGCGTCGCCGTGATCATGTACGCGCCTCGGGCCGGTTGACCGTGCAGCCGAGCGGCACCGGGCACACTGGCGGCATGGGTGGACACGGGTCGGAGCACGAGGGGTCCCCGGAGCAGTACGCGGGACCGCCCACCTACGGCCAGCAGCAGTACGGCCAGCCCCAGCACGGCCAGCCGCAGTACGGGCAGCCGTACGGCTACGGCCCGCCGCCCGGCTACGGCCCCCCGCCCGGCTACGGACCGCCGCCCGGGTACGGCCAGCCCTACGGCTACGGGCCGCCGCCGGCCTACGCCCAGCCCTACGGCTACGCCCCGCCCGGCTACCCCGGCCCCGTGCCGGCGTGGCCGGCCGGCCCCGGCCGCCCGGGTGTCGCCACCGCGGCCGCCGTCCTCGGGTTCGTGACCGGCGGGCTCACCGCCCTGATGACCGCGGGCTTCCTCTTCGGGCTGACCTCCGGCGAGGACGAGGGCGTGTACCTGCTCATCGTGCTGACCGGTCTGCTCTGCGGCGCCGGCCTGATCACCGGCGCGGTGCGGCTGCTCTCCCGCAAGCCCGCGGACGTGCTCTTCTGGTCCGCGGTCGCCGCGGCCGCCTCGCTGGTGCTCATCGCGCTGGTGGGGTCCAGCACGCTCTACGGGGACGACGCGGACTTCGTCGTGGGCTTCTCGGCCGTGGGCTTCGCCCTGCCGGTGATCACCGCGGTGCTCGCGCGGGTCCGCGACACGGTGGGCTGGGCCTCGTCCGGGAGCTGAGGACGGCGCTCAGCGCGAGCGCGGCCGCCCGCGCCGGCGCCGGGCCTTGTCGGCGTACATCGCGTCGTCCGCGGCCCGGATGACGCGCTCGTGCACCTCGCCGGGGTCCTCACCGCCCGGGGCGGACCCGATCCCGATGCTCAGGCCGATCGACACCGGCTGACCGTCGAGGTCCAGCGGTGCGGTCACCGCCGCGCGCAGGCGCTCGGCCAGCACCTCGGCGTCGGGCCGGTCGGTGTTCTCGCAGACGATGCTGAACTCGTCGCCGCCCAGGCGGGCCGCGGTGTCGCTGGCCCGCAGAACCGAGCGCAGCCGGTCGGCGAAGGCGACGAGCACCCGGTCGCCCATCGGGTGGCCGAGCTCGTCGTTGATGGCCTTGAAGCCGTCGAGGTCCATGATCAGCACGCAGGTGGGCGTGCGCTCGCGCCGGCCGCGCTCGAGGGCGTGCCACAGCCGGTCCTGGAACAGCGATCGGTTGGGCAGCCCGGTCAGCGGGTCGTGCAGCGAGCGGTGGACCAGCTGGTCCTCGAGCGCCTTCCGCTCGGTGATGTCCTCGATGATCATCACCAGGTGCGGCTCGCGGCCCGGCTCCTGCGGCTCGACCCAGGAGGTGGCGATCTGCACCGGCACCGGGGTGCCGTCGGCGCGCACGAGGCGGCACTCCTGCCGCACCGACCGGTCGGGGCGGGTCTGCAGCCCGGCGCACGCCTCCCGGGCGGTGGTGACGTCGCCGGCGTGCGTGAGGTCGAACAGCGACCGGCCGCGCAGCTCGTCGGCCGCGATGCCGAGCAGCTCCGCGAGCGCGCCGTTCACGTCGATCAGCAGGCCGTCGGTCGTGGCCAGCGCGACGCCCATCGGGGCG
This sequence comes from Blastococcus sp. SYSU D01042, assembly GCF_054050515.1. Taxonomy (NCBI): domain Bacteria; kingdom Bacillati; phylum Actinomycetota; class Actinomycetes; order Geodermatophilales; family Geodermatophilaceae; genus Blastococcus; species Blastococcus sp. SYSU D01042. The sequence continues at coordinate 154,243 of NZ_JBJGZM010000006.1, forward strand.
TGGGCGAAGACGGTCGAGCGGTCAGCAGGAGGGAGCACGCCCACCACCTCGTCCATCACCCCACCTCCGTCCTGGGCACCCATCTTGCGCGACGGCCCCGACGAAAGCTCCGGCAGGCGTCACCAACCCGTTCCGGGTCGCCTCATCGGGGGACCCCGGACGGGTGGAGGATGCGCGGAGAGTCGTGCGAGGAGGCACCGTGAACGAGTTCGACCTGGTCCTGCCCGCGGAGGTGGACGTCCGGGAGGTGGGCATGCGCGACGGCCTGCAGCTCGAGGCGCCGGTCCCGCTGGAGGCCAAGCTGGAGATGCTGGAGGCGCTCGTCGCCACCGGCGTCCACCGCATCGAGGTGACGTCGTTCGTCTCGCCGAAGGCCGTCCCGGCGCTGGCCGACGCCGACCAGGTCGCCGCCGAGCTCTCCCGCTGGCCCGGCGTGCACTGGTCGGCGCTGGTCGCCAACCCGCGCGGCGCCGTCCGCGCCGTCGACGCCGGGGTGGCCGACCTCGAGTACGTGGTCTCGGCCTCCGACGGGCACAGCCGCGCCAACGCGGGCCGCTCGACCGCCGAGGCAGTGGCCGCCGTCGGGGAGATCGCCGGGCTCGCCCACGGCGCCGGCGGCTCGCTGGAGGTCATCATCGCCACGGCCTGGGACTGCCCCTTCGACGGGCGCACGCCGATCGCCCGCACCGTCGACGTCGCCCGCGCCGCCGTCACCGCCGGCGCCGACCAGCTGTGCCTGGGCGACACCATCGGGACGACGACGCCGCTGCGCGTGGTGCAGCTGCTCGACGCGGTGCGCCGGGCCTGCCCGGGCACCCCGGTGGGCGTGCACTTCCACGACACCCGCGGCACGGGGCAGGCGAACGCCCTCGCCGCCGTGCAGGCCGGGGCCACCCAGCTCGACGCATCGATCGGCGGTCTCGGCGGCTGCCCCTTCGCGCCGGGCGCCAGCGGCAACATCGCGACCGAGGAGCTGGTCTACATGCTGGAGGAGTCCGGCGTGCGCACCGGCCTGGACCTCGACGCCGTCCTCGCCGCCGCCCGGGTGACCGAGCGGGTGGTCGGCCACGAGCTGCCCAGCTCGCTGCACCGCGCCGGGGGCCGTTCGGTGCCCCGGCCGCTGGACGCCCGGTGAGCGCCCCCGGGGAGGAGCCGCAGCGGATCGTCGACCCGCGGGTGATGCGGGACGTGCTGGGCCACTTCGCCTCCGGCGTGACGGTGCTGACGGCCGACACCGACGAGGGCCCGATCGGCTTCACCTGCCAGTCGTTCAGCTCGCTGTCGCTGGACCCGCCGCTGGTCGCCTTCGCCCCGGCCCGCTCCTCCCGCACCTGGCAGCGGCTGCGCACCATCGGCCGGTTCTGCATCAACGTGCTGGCCGAGGGGCAGGACGCGGTCTCGCAGAACTTCGCCCGCTCGGTGCCGGACAAGTTCGCCGGGGTGCCGTGGACGCCCAGCCCGCACGGCTCGCCGGTGCTGGACGACGTGGTCGCCTGGATCGACGGCGAGCTGTGGGCGGAGTACGACGGCGGGGACCACACGATCGTCGTCGCCCGCGTGCTGGACCTCGGGGCCTCCGCCGACCGCCGGCCGCTGCTGTACCACCGCGGCGCCTACGGGCTGCTGCACCGCGGTGAGGTCTAGGGGGGTGTGGGCCGGGTCCGGCCCGGGCACCGGAGTGCGGGACACCGCGAGGGAGGAACCGCCATGGGACTGCTCGACCGGCTCTTCGGCCGCTCCCGCCAGCAGCACGCCGCGCCGTACCAGGGTCAGGCCTACCAGCAGCAGGGCCACCAGGGCCCCGGCCGGTACGCCCGGCAGCCCGACGGCCAGCCGCTGCCCGACGAGCAGGCCGTCGCCCGCTACCGCTACCTGCTGCGCACCGCGCCGCCCGAGCAGATCGAGCAGGCGCACGCCGAGGCGTTCGCGCAGCTCACCACCGACCAGCGGCAGCAGGTGCTCGCGCAGCTCGCCGCCGTCACCCCGGCCGGTGAGCGCCCCCGAACCGACGACGCGGACACCCTCGCCCGGGTGGCCACGCGCGCGGAGATGCGCCAGCCGGGCACGCTCGAGCGCGCCCTGGGCGGCTACGGCCCCGGCTACGGCGCCCAGCCCGGCTACGGCGGCGGCTACGGCGGCGGGTACGGCCGCCCCGGTTACGGCTACGGCGGCGGGATGGGCATGGGCGGCATGATCGGCGGCAGCCTCCTGGGCACCATCGGCGGTCTGGTCATCGGCACCGCGGTCGCCGACGCGCTGTTCGACACCGGCCTGGGCGACGGCGGCCTGTTCGGCGGCGGCGACGAGGAGGCCTACGCCCAGGGCTACGAGGACGGCGCCGGCTCCGACTACGGCGACGGGGGCGACTACGGCGGCGGCGACTTCGGCGGGGGGGACTTCGGCGGCGGCGACTTCGGGGGCGGCGACTTCTGAGCGCTCAGCGCCCCGCCGCCCTCCGGCGCAGGAACAGCAGGCCCAGCACCGGCAGCAGCAGCGGCACGAACAGGTAGCCGCGGCCGTAGCCCGACCACACCGTCTCGTCCGGGAACGCCGCCGGGTCGACCAGCGACAGGGTCCCGACCACGAGCACCCCGACCAGCTCGGTGCTGATCGCGACCAGCGCCGTCCGCCGGCTGGCCGGGCCGCGGGCCAGCGCCACGGTGGCCACCAGGTAGACCACCGCGGCCAGCGCGGAGAGCAGGTAGGCCACCGGCGCCTCGTCGAACCGGGTCGCCAACTGGACGGCGGCCCGCGCGCCCGCCGCCAGCGCGAAGACGGCGTAGAGCGCGACGAGCACCCGCGGGGAGCCGGCCGGCGTCCCCGGCTCGGCCGGAGCCCCCAGCGCGCGGTCGTCAGGCACTCGTCGCCTCCCACAGCTGGAGCAGGCGCCAGACCATGACGCCCGTGGTGGCACCGGCGACGGCGAGCACGGTGCCGGCCCAGCGGGTCACCTCGGTGCGCGCCCAGAGCACCCCGGCCACCGGGATCAGCACGATCCCGGCCAGGTAGCCGAGGAAGGTGGGCGCGTCGGCCGGGGTGCCGTCGTCCATCGCGGCGACCGCGATCACGGCCTGGACGAGCAGCAGCGCCTCGAGGACGCCGGCGAGGGCCAGGTGCACCAGCCCGACGCGGCGCCGCGCGAGCGTCGAGGCCACGCCGGCGAGCACGAGGAGCGCGGCGACGACGGTGATCGCGACGACGAGCACGAGCTGCACGGGTGCATCCTCTCGTGCCCGTCCTCGGTCAGCGGTGCACGGTCGACATGTCCGGGTAGCGGTCCCCGGTGGCCGCGCCGCGCGGCGCCGCCTCGTCGAGCCGGCGCAGGTCGTCGTCGTCCAGCACCACGTCCACCGCGGCGGCGTTCTCCTCCAGGTAGGAGACCCGCTTGGTCCCCGGGATGGGCACGATCGCCGGGTTGCCCGCGCGGTTGCTCTGCGCCATGACCCAGGCCAGCGCCAGCTGGGACGCCGTCACGCCCTTGGCGTCGGCGAGCTCGCGGACCCGGTCCACCAGCGCGAGGTTCTGCGCGAAGGCCTCGCCCTGGAACCGCGGGTTGCGCCGGCGGAAGTCGTCGGGGGCGAGGTCGTCGATGCTGCGGATCTGGCCGGACAGGAAGCCGCGCCCGATCGGCGAGTAGGCGACGAAGCCGATGCCGAGCTCGGCGCAGGTCGCCAGCACGCCGTCGTCCTCGGGGTCGCGGCTCCACAGCGAGTACTCGGTCTGCACCGCGGTCACCGGCTGGACGGCGTGCGCCCGGCGGATGGTCTCCGGCGCGGCCTCCGAGATCCCCGCGTGCCGGATCTTGCCGGCCTCGACCAGCTCGCGCAGCGCCCCCCAGGTGTCCTCGATCGGCACGGTGGTGTCCACGCGGTGCTGGTAGTAGAGGTCGATGACGTCGACGCCGAGCCGCTGCAGCGAGGCGTCGCAGGCCCGGTGCACGTACTCCGGCCGGCCGTTGATGCCGACGAAGCTGCCGTCCTCGCGCCGCTCGTTGCCGAACTTGGTGGCCAGGACGACCTCGTCGCGGCGGCCGGCGATCGCCCGCCCCACCAGCCGCTCGTTGGTGAAGGGGCCGTACATGTCGGCGGTGTCGAGGAAGGTGACGCCGAGGTCCAGCGCGCGGGCGACGGTGCGCTCGGCCTCCGCCTGGTCGGCGGCGCCGTAGGCGTCGCTCATCCCCATGCAGCCCAGGCCCTGGGCCGGGACGGACAGGGTGCCGAGGGTGCGTGTCTGCATGCCGCGATCCTGCCCCCGCCGCGCGGCTCCCGACAGGCCTCCCGCTGGGATCAGGGAGCCTGGTCCCAGCGCGCTTTCCTGTGTCCCCCGGTAACCCCTGGGGGACGGCGTCGTTGGGGCAGGGCACACATCGTCGTGTCCCGCCCTGGAGGGCCCATGCGTCGCTCGTCCCGCCGTCTGCTCGGCGCCGTCAGCGGGGCGGTCGTCGCCGCCGCGTTGGCCGCACCCGCCGCCTCCGCCGCGCCGGCCCCGCCGCTCGCCCCGGTCCAGGACTTCCTGGCCGGGCAGCTCGCCGGTCTGACCGGCAGCACCACGGTGCTCGTGCACGGCACCGACATCGACGCCGCCCGGTCGGCGGTGCGGGCCGCCGGGCTGCGCGGGGTCACCGAGTACGAGCGGATCGGCGTGGTGGTCGCCTCGGGCACCGCCGACCGCATCGAGGAGGCCCGGCGGCAGCCCGGGGTCACCTACCTCGAGGGCAACCAGCCGATCGAGTTCGCCCAGGAGACCTCCAACGTCGCGACCCGGGGCGCGGAGGCCGCGGCCACCCTCACCGGCGCCGACGGCACGCCCCTGGACGGCAGCGGGGTGTCGGTCGCTGTCATCGACTCCGGCGTCGACCCGAACCACCCCTACCTCCGCGACGCCGACGGACGCAGCGCCGTCGTCGCCAACCTGAAGAGCCTGTGCCTGGTCGAGGCGAGCACCACCGCCGACTGCGTGGTCCGGGTGCCGTCGGTCGTCGACACCGACACGCTGTCGGTCGGCGGGCACGGCACGCACGTCAGCGGGATCGTCGCCGGCCGGCCGACGACGCTGTCCGACGGCGGCCGGCTGCAGGGCGCGGCGCCCGGCGCCAGCCTGGTCTCGATCTCGACCGGCGCGGTGCTGCTCATCGTCGGGGCGGACTCGGCGCTGAACTGGGTGCTGGAGAACCACGAGGCGCCCTGCGGCGCCGGCGTCTCCCCCACCGTCTGCCCGCCGATCAAGGTGACCAACAACAGCTACGGCCCGACCGGCGGCGGCGCGTTCGACCCCGGCTCCGCCACGGTCAAGCTGCAGCGGGCGCTGGCCGCCGAGGGCGTGGTCACGGTCTGGGCCGCCGGCAACGACGGCGGCGACGGCTCGACCTCGCTCACCAACCCGCCCGGGCAGGACCCGACCGGCGGCATCCTCTCGGTCGCCTCGTACTCCGACCAGGACACCGGCACCCGGGACGGCGTCGTCAGCGAGTTCTCCTCGCGCGGCGCGGCCGCCGACCCCTCCACCTGGCCGGACCTCTCCGCACCGGGCGACGGCATCACGTCGGCGTGCCGGCCCTACCTGCCGATCTGCGCCACGGGCCTGGACTTCCGCAACGGCCCCGGCCTGCTCGACCTGGGCACGTTCAACACGATCAGCGGGACGTCGATGGCCGCGCCGCACGTCGCCGGCATCGTCGCCCAGCTCTTCCAGGCCGACCCCTCGGCCACCCCGGCGGAGATCGAGGCGGCGCTGACGGGCACCGCGCACCGGTTCACCGACGGCGCGGCCTACACGAGCGCCGGCGGTCGGACGACGTCGTTCGACAAGGGCACCGGCCTGGTGGACGTCGTCGCCGCGGTCGCCCGCCTCACCGGGAGCTGACCGCTGCCGAAGTGGCCACTCCGGCGAGCGACCGCCCGCCGGAGTGGCCACTCCGGTCACGGGGTTCCACGTGGAACCGTGTGACCGCCGTGTGACGAGTGCGTGTGATCTTGCTCCCCGGAGGGCGTGAACCCGGCCCAGCGGGTTAGATCGTTGTGCATGTGCGGCCTGTGCGGCGAGATCACGTTCGACGGCTCGACGGCGGACACGACGGCCGTCGCCCGCATGGTGGAGGCCCTGGTGCCCCGCGGTCCGGACGGCCAGGGCTCGTGGAGCAACGGCCGGGTGGCCTTCGGGCACCGCCGGCTGTCGGTCATCGACCTCTCCACCTGCGGCTCCCAGCCGATGGTCGACAACGAGCTCGGGCTGACGGCGGTCTTCAACGGCTGCATCTACGACTACAAGGAGCTGCGCGCCGAGCTCGAGGGCCACGGCTACCGCTTCTTCTCGCACAGCGACACCGAGGTGATCCTCAAGGGCTACCACCACTGGGGCCCCGACGTCGTCTCGCACCTGCACGGCATGTTCGCCTTCGTCATCGCCGAGCGGGACACCGGCCGCGTGGTCATGGCCCGCGACCGGCTGGGCATCAAGCCGCTCTACCTGGCCGAGACGCCCGGCAGGCTGCGGTTCGCCTCGACGCTGCCCGCGCTGCTCCGGGCCGGGGACGTCGACACCTCGATCGACCCGGTCGCGCTGCACCACTACCTGTCCTGGCACGCCGTCGTCCCCGCGCCGCGCACCATCCTCAACGGCGTCCGGAAGCTGCCGCCGGCGACGCTGCGGATCATCGAGGCCGACGGGTCGAGCACCGAGCGCCGCTACTGGAACGCCACCTACGAGCGCCGCGCCGAGCACGCGGGCTGGTCGGCGCGCGACTGGGAGGACGCGATCGAGGAGGCGCTGCGGGTCGCCGTCCGCCGGCGGCTGGTCTCCGACATCCCGGTCGGCGTGCTGCTCTCCGGCGGCCTGGACTCCAGCCTCATCGTCGGCCTGCTCGCGCAGGAGGGGCAGACCGGCCTGGCGACGTACTCGATCGGTTTCGAGTCCGTCGGCGGCCACGAGGGCGACGAGTTCGCCTACTCCGACGTGATCGCCGAGCGCTTCGGCACCGACCACCACCGCATCCGGGTCGGCTCCGACGAGCTGGCCGGCGCGCTCGGCCACGCCATCGGCGCCATGGCCGAGCCGATGGTCAGCCACGACGTCGTCGCCTTCGACCTGCTCAGCGAGCGGGTGTCGCAGACGATCAAGGTCGTCCAGTCCGGGCAGGGCGCCGATGAGGTGTTCGCCGGCTACCACTGGTACCCGCCGCTGGCCGGCGTCGGCCGCGAGCAGGCGGTGCAGACCTACGCCAAGGCCTTCTTCGACCGCGACCACGCGCAGATGGCCGGCGTGGTGTCCGACCGGTACGCCCTCGCCGAGGACCCCAGCCTGGCGTTCGTGCGCGCGCACATGGAGGCCGCGGGCGCCGAGACGGCCGTGGACGCCGCCCTGCGCCTGGACAGCGAGATCATGCTCGTCGACGACCCGGTCAAGCGGGTGGACAACATGTCCATGGCGTGGGGCCTGGAGGCCCGGGTCCCCTTCCTCGACCACGACCTGGTGGAACTGGCGGCGATGTGCCCGCCGGAGCTGAAGCTGGCCGACGGCGGCAAGGGCGTGCTCAAGGCGATCGGCCGGCGGATCATCCCGCCGGAGGTCATCGACCGGCCCAAGGGCTACTTCCCGGTCCCGTCGATCACCCACCTCGAGGGCAAGGTGCTGGGACTCGTCCGCGACGCCCTGACCAGCGACGCCGCCCGCGGCCGCGGCCTGTTCCGCCCCGAGTACGTCCGCGAGCTGCTCGCGGACCCGAACGGGGAGCTCACGCCGTTGCGCGGGAACAAGCTCTGGCAGCTGGGCCTGCTCGAGCTCTGGCTCCAGTCGCACGCCGCCTGAGGAGATGACCATGGCACCCCGGCTCGCGGGTCACCGGCGTCGGACCCCCGTGACCGACACCCCGGCGATGACCGACCGGTCGTGGCAGGAACCGTCCGAGCACCAGCGCCGCGGCATGCGCAGCGACGTCGTCCTCGACATGGGCTGGGGCCGGCTGGTCATGGGCCAGACGTTCACCGACCTGCACGGCATCGTCGCCGCCCTGCGCGGCGAGGAGAGCGGCGAGCGGGACATCTGCATCTACCCGCGCGACCCGCACGTCCTCGTCGGGCTGGCGCCCGACGAGCTGTTCATCGACCCCAGCTACACCTACCGCCTGGACCTGCACCGCTACCGGCCCCGGCCGGAGCTGATCCGCGACGTCTTCGTCCGGACCGCCACCTCGCGCGCCGACATGGACGCGATCAACCAGATCTACGCCCTCAACGGCATGGTGGTCGGCGACGCCGACGTCATGTGGGCCAACCACCGGACGCGCGCCTTCACCTACCTCGTGGCCGAGGACCAGCGCACCGGCGCGGTCGTCGGCACCGTCACCGGGGTCGACCACGTGCTGACCCTGGACGACCCGGAGTCGGGCACCAGCCTGTGGTGCCTGGCGGTGCACAACCAGGACGCCCCGCCCGGGACGGGCGAGGCGCTGGTCCGGGTGCTCGCCGAGAGGTACGTGGGCCGGGGCCGCGCCTACCTCGACCTCTCGGTCATGCACGACAACCAGGCCGCCATCCGGCTCTACCGCAAGCTCGGCTTCTCCCGGGTGTCGGCGGTCTGCGTCAAGCGCAAGAACCCGATCAACTCGGCCCTGTTCGCCGCCCGGCCGCCGGGTCTGGAGGACCTCAACCCGTACGCGCTGATCATCGCCGAGGAGGCGCTGCGCCGGGGGGTCCGCGTCGAGGTCACCGATGCCGAGTGGGGCGAGCTGCGGCTGTCGGTCGGCGGGCGCACGGTGGTGACCCGCGAGTCGCTGTCGGAGTTCACCACCGCCGTGGCCATGAGCCGCTGCGACGACAAGCGGGTCACCCGCCGGATCATGGAGCGCGCGGGGGTGCGCGTCGCCCGGGGAGTGCTGGCCGGCGAGGGCGAGCTGGCCGACGCGCTGGCCCTGATCGGCGAGGTGGGGGACGTCGTGGTCAAACCGGCCCGGGGCGAGCAGGGCCGGGGCATCACCGTGGGCGTCCGCGACGAGGCCGGGCTGCAGCGGGCGGTCGAGCTCGCGCTGCAGTTCTGCCCCGACGTCCTGGTGGAGGAGCTGGTGCCGGGGCAGGACCTGCGGGTGCTCGTCATCGACCGCGCCGTCGTGGCCGCCGCGGTCCGCCGTCCCGCGGAGATCATCGGTGACGGGCGGAGCACGGTCACCGAGCTGATCCGCGCCACCAGCCGCCGGCGGGAGCGGGCCACCGGCGGGGAGTCGCGCATCCCGCTGGACGCCACGACCGCCGAGGTCGTCGCCGACGCCGGCTACACCCTGGACGACGTCCCCCCGAACGGCGAGCGCGTCCAGGTCCGGCGGACGGCGAACCTGCACACCGGGGGCACGATCGAGGACGTCACCGCGGACCTGCACCCCGAGGTCGCCGCGGCGGCCGTGCGGGCCGCCGCGGCGCTGGACATCCCGGTCACCGGCATCGACTTCCTCGTGCCCGACGTCGGCGGGAGCGACTACGTCTTCATCGAGGCCAACGAGCGGCCCGGGCTGGCCAACCACGAGCCCCAGCCCACCGCCGAGCGCTTCGTGGACCTGCTCTTCCCGGAGACCCGCCGCCGGAGCTAGCCGCGCAGGAGGTCGATCAGGCCGTCGACCTCGTGCCGTGCGGTGCTGGGGTGCCGGAAGTGCTGGTGCGGCCGGATCTCGTAGTGGGTGCGGCGGCCCCGGCGGGTGCGGACGAGGTACCCCGCCTCCTCCAGGTCGCGCAGGATGCTCAGGGCGGCGCGGGGGCTCACGCCGACCTCGGACGCGATCTCGGCGACCCGGGCGTCCGGCGCCCGGGCGACGGCGAGCAGCACGTGCCCGTGGTGCGTGAGGAAGGTCCACCCGCTGTGGCCGGGGGCCGCCGAGGTCATCGGTCCTCCTCCCTCCCGTCACCGGTGGCAGCAACAGGTGAAGTGTGCTTCACTAGTCGTCCAGGAGGGGAGTATCCCCCAGCGTCCCGTCGTCACTACGGCTCCCCATGGGGCCCGGCGGGCCGGGCTCCGGCCGGGAGAGACCTCCAGTTGGCACCGACCGACTGGAGGAACGACCCGTGGACGTCCCGTTCTGGCTCTGGCTGGCCGTTCTCGGCGGCATCGCCGTCATGCTGGCCCTCGACCTGTTCGCCCACCGCCGCGCCCACGTCATCGGGGTGCGGGAGGCCGCCGCCTGGTCGGCGGTCTGGGTGACCATCGGCGTCGCCTTCGGCGCCTGGATCTGGGCGGCGTACGGAGCCGACCTGGGCCAGCAGTACTTCGCCGGCTACCTGATCGAGAAGTCCCTCGCCGTCGACAACGTCTTCGTGTGGGCGATCATCTTCACCTTCTTCGCCGTGCCCCGGGAGTACCAGCACCGGGTGCTCTTCCTCGGGGTGCTCGGCGCGCTGGTGTTCCGGGGGATCTTCATCGCCGGGGGCTCGGTGCTGATCGCCAGCTTCAGCTGGGTGCTCTACATCTTCGCGGCGCTCCTGCTGGTCACCGGCTACCGGATGCTGCGGCAGCGCAACGAGCACCTGGACGTCGAGAAGTCCCGCGCCCTGCGGCTGTTCCGCCGCTACGTGCCGATGACCGACGCGTACCACGGGCAGCGGTTCGTCGTCCGGCGCAACGGCGTCCTGATGGCCACGCCGCTGCTGGCCGTGCTGGTGCTCGTCGAGGTCACCGACGTGGTCTTCGCGGTCGACTCGATCCCGGCCATCTTCGCCGTGACCGAGGAGCCCTTCCTGGTCTTCACCGCGAACGCGTTCGCGATCCTCGGCCTGCGGGCGATGTACTTCCTGCTCGCCGACCTGATGCACCGCTTCGTCTACCTGAAGCTGGGCCTCGCCGTGGTGCTGATCTGGGTGGGCGTGAAGATGGCCCTGAAGATCGACGTGGTGTACATCCCGACCACGATCTCCCTGGCGGTCATCACCGCGGTCATCGGCACCTCCGTCTGGCTGAGCCTGCGCGCGACCCGCGGGCAGGGGAGGCAGGGGCTGCCGGCCCCGGCCGAGCCGCCCTTCCGGGTGGCGACCGAGGAGGAGACCGCCGAGCTCGAGCCGCTCACCCGCCGCCGCTGAGACCTGCTCATCCGCGGAGAAGCGGACCGCTTCTCCGCGGAAAAGCAGATCACAGGCCCAGCTCGGCGCGGATCTCCTCGCTGTGCTGGCCCGCGCGAGGCACGGAGCCGACGGAGCCCGGCGTCGCCGAGAACCGGGGGGCGACGGCGGGCTGCACGGTGCCGTCGACCTCCACGAAGACCCCGCGCTCCACGTTGTGGGGGTCGGTCGTCGCCTCCACCAGCGACCAGACCGGCGCCACGCAGGCGTCGGTGCCGGAGAAGACCTCCCACCACTCGGCGCGCGTCCGGCTCGCGAACAGCTCGGTGAACCGCTCGCGCAGCGCCGGCCACTGCTCGGGCCGGTAGCGGTCGGGGAAGGTCTCGTCCCCGGCGACGCCCAGGCCCTGCAGCAGGGCGGCGTAGAACTGCGGCTCCAGCGCGCCGACGGCGAGGAACTGCCCGTCGGCGCAGCGGTAGACGTCGTAGAACGGCGCGCCGGTGTCGAGCAGGTTCACGCCCCGCTCGTCCTGCCACCCGCCGGTCGAGAGCATCCCGTGGATCATCGTGGTGAGGACGGCGGTGCCGTCGACGATGGCGGCGTCCACGACCTGCCCCTCCCCCGTCGTCCGCGCGTGCAGCAGCGCGGCCACGGCTCCGAGGGCGAGGAACACGCCCCCGCCGCCGAAGTCGCCGAGCAGGTTGATCGGCGGCGCGGGCCGCTCGTCGGGCCGCCCGCTCGCGCCGAGCGCACCGGTGAGCGCGATGTAGCCGATGTCGTGGCCGGCGGTCGGCGACAGCGGGCCGGTCTGGCCCCAGCCGGTCATCCGCCCGTAGACCAGCGCCGGGTTCTCCCCCAGGAGCTCGTCGGGGCCGAGGCCCAGGCGCTCCATGACGCCGGGCCGGAAGCCCTCCAGCAGCACGTCGGCGCGCCGCACCAGGGCGCGCACCACCTCGACGTCGGCCGGGTCCTTGAGGTCCAGCGCGATGGAGCGCTTGCCGCGGTCGAGCAGGGAGGTGCCACCGGGCCCGCCGCCGCTGCCGCGCCGGTCGATGCGGACGACGTCGGCCCCGAGGTCGGCCAGCAGCATGCCGCAGAACGGGCCCGGCCCCAGTCCGGCGAACTCGACGACACGCACTCCCGAGAGGGGGCCCACGGTTTCTCCTCTACCTGCCCGGGCCCACGCCGTCGTGCGCCCTCGTCGCTGGCATGCTGCCCGATGTCGGTGCCGGCGGACAGGGGGGCGCAGTGATCGGCTACCTGGCCGCGGCGGTCGGCGGTGCGCTCGGCGCCCTGGGCCGGTGGGGCATCGCTGCGGCGCTCCCCCGCGATCCCGGCGGCTGGCCCTGGGCCACGCTGCTGGTCAACCTGACCGGCTGCCTCGCGCTCGGGCTGCTCATGGGCTGGGTGTTCGTCCGCTCCCCCGGCTCCCTGTGGCTGCGGCCCTTCCTGGGCACGGGCGTGCTGGGCGGATTCACCACCTTCTCCGCCTTCGCCGTCGAGACGGTGCAGCTGGCGGACGCCGGCCGTCCGGTCGTGGCCGCCGCCTACGTCCTCGTCTCGGTCGCCGGGGGCGTCGCCGCCTCGGCACTGGGGCTGCTCGCGGGCCGCGCGGCCGCATGACGCCGCTGCTCGTGGTCCTGGGTGCGCTCGCCGGCGCGCCGCTGCGCCTGCTCGCCGAGCGGGTGGCGGCCGCCCGCCGGGGCCCCGGGTCGGTCGCCGGCACGGCCGTGGTCAACGTCGCCGGCGGCGGCGTCCTCGGGTTCCTGCTGGGTCTGGCCGACGTGCCGGCGGAGGTCCTGGCGCTGGTGGGCACCGGGTTCTGCGGCACGCTCACCACCTTCTCGACCCTCGGCGCCGACGTCGTCCGGCTCGGGGAGGAGCGGCGCACCGGCCGGCTGGTGGCCTACCTGGCCGGCACGCTCGTGCTCGGCATCGGCGCGGCCGCCGCGGCATACGGGCTGGCCGGCCTGCTGTGACCGGCCGGTGTCGGTAGGGTCGAGGGCGGTATGACCGACTCCACGGGTGAACAGGTCGGGGCCGAGAGCCCCGTCGTCGTCGTCGCCAACCGCCTGCCGGTCGACCAGGTCACCGAGCCCGACGGCAGCACGCGCTGGCAGCGCAGCCCGGGCGGTCTGGTCACGGCGCTGGAGCCCTTCGTCGCCGGGCGCGGCGGGGCCTGGGTTGGCTGGTCCGGGTCCGCGGGCGAGGCGCCCGAGCCGTTCGAGTCCGGCGGCATGTCGCTGATCCCGATCCCGCTCACCGACGAGGAGGTGGACCGCTACTACGAGGGCATGTCCAACGCCTCGCTGTGGCCGCTGTACCACGACGTCGTCGAGAAGCCCGAGTACCACCGCGCGTGGTGGGACACCTACGTGCAGGTCAACAAGCGCTTCGCCGCCCGCACCGCTGAGGTCGCGGCGGAGGGCGCCACGGTCTGGGTGCACGACTACCAGCTGCAGCTCGTGCCCGCGATGCTCCGCCAGCAGCGGCCCGACCTCACCATCGGCTTCTTCCTGCACATCCCGTTCCCGCCCTACGAGCTGTTCACCCAGCTGCCGTGGCGCTCGGCGATCGTCGAGGGGCTGCTCGGCGCGGACCTGGTCGGCTTCCAGCGGCCGGCGGCGGCCGCCAACTTCGTGCAGCTGGCCCGCCGGCTGCACGACCTGCCCGCCCGCAGCCAGGTCGTCGAGTACGACGGCCGGACGGTGTCGGCCCGGGCGTTCCCGATCTCCATCGACGTCGCGTCCTTCGACGAGCTGGCCCGCTCCCCCGAGGTGCTCGCCCGCGCGAAGGAGATCCGCGAGGAGCTCGGCAACCCCTCGAAGATCATCCTCGGCGTCGACCGGCTGGACTACACCAAGGGCATCGGCGTCCGGCTCAACGCCTTCGAGGAGCTGCTGGAGGACGGCGCGGTCGAGGCGCCGGACACCGTCCTGGTGCAGGTGGCCACGCCGAGCCGCGAGCGCGTCGAGCACTACGTGCACATGCGGGAGACGATCGAGCAGCAGGTCGGCCACATCAACGGCGTCTTCGGCTCGATCGCCGGCCCGGCGGTGCACTACTTCAACCAGTCCATGCCGCGCGAGGAGCTGGCCGCCCTGTACCGGGCCGCCGACGTCATGCTCGTGACGCCCTACCGCGACGGCATGAACCTGGTGGCCAAGGAGTACGTGGCCGCGCGGGGCGACCTCGGCGGCGCCCTGGTGCTGTCCGAGTTCGCGGGCGCCGCCGCCGAGCTCAAGCAGGCGTTCCTGGTCAACCCGCACGACATCGCCGGCGTGAAGAGCCAGCTGCTGCGGGCGCTGCGGGTGGACGCCGCCGAGGGGGCGAAGCGGATGCGGGCCATGCGCCGGCACCTGGCCAAGAACGACCTCGACCACTGGGCCGGCTCGTTCTTCCGCGCCCTCCAGGACCAGGCATGAGCGTCCTGCCCGCCGAGCTGCGGACGGCGCTGACCGCGTTCGCGGCACGGCGGCCGCTGCTGGTGGCCAGCGACTACGACGGCGTGCTCGCCCCCCTGGTCGGCGACCCCTCGGCGGCCGCTCCCCTGCCCGGCGTGGCCGAGGCGCTGGACCGCCTGGCGGCGGTCGACGGCGTCACCGTGGCGCTGGTCAGCGGTCGCGGCGTGGCCGACCTGCAGGCGACGAGCGGGCTCACCGGGGACATCCGCTGGGTGGGCAGCCACGGGGCGGAGTTCGACGGCCCGCTGCCCGCCGAGCTGGCCGGGCGCCGCGACGCCCTGGCCGAGCGGCTGGCCCCGCTGGCGGCCGCGGTCCCGGGGGCACGGCTGGAGGTCAAGCCCGCGAGCATCGCGGTGCACGTGCGCGAGGTGGCCGACCGCGCGGCGGCCGACGGGCTGCTCCAGGACGCCCGCCGGGTGGCCGATCCGTCACTGACGTTGAAGCCGGGCAAGGAGGTCCTCGAGATCGCGGTCACCGACGCCGACAAGGGCAGCGCCCTCGTCCGGCTGGCCCGCGAGCTCGGCGCCGCGGCGACGATCTACCTGGGGGACGACGTCACCGACGAGGACGCCTTCCGCGTCCTGGGCGAGGACGACGTCACGGTCAAGATCGGCGAGGGGCCGACGGGAGCCGGTCACCGTGTGCCCGACCCTGCCGCCGCGCGGGCCCTCCTGGAGCAGCTGGCCGACCTGCTCGGCTGAGCCGGGTGCCCCGGCGCGGGAACGTGTCGGATCCGTCGCCGTCGTGACTTTGGTCCCGGGTGGCCGGTCAGCGAGGCGCGGTGTCGACAATCCCGGCGCCCCGGGAACGGCGAACTGCGCTTTCCCGACCATTCCCCGGAATGGCCGGCAGGTCGTCGGAGGCGCCTTGTCGACGAATTCCGCACGCGCGGTCGCTGACCCCGCTCAAACATCACGATTGCCGTGAGCGCGCCTTCGCGGCGGAATGGCGCTCGGCGGGGTCGCCAGACTTCCCGTGTCCCCATCCGGCACGTGCGTCACACCTCCCTGGGCGGTCCCCGTGAATCCCACTCCCCTCCTCCGAGTCCCCGCGCGGCGTACCGGTTGGTTCGCCGACCGTCCCCTGGCGGTCAAGTTCGCGTTGCTGGTCGGCGTCGTCGTGCTCTCCTTCGGCGGGCTGCTCACCGCGGTCCTCGTCGGCAACTCGGCGGTGCGCGGGGCCAACACCGACCTGGAGCGCCTCAACGAGGCCCAGGAGCTGGTGCTGCAGCTCGACACCCGCGCGAGCGAGCTCAAGGTGGACGGCTTCAAGACCATCACCCGCGAGGACCCGGCGGGGCAGCTCGAGGAGCTCGCCGAGGACATCGCCACCCCCGAGGCGATGCTCGCCGACCTGGCGACGGTCCCCCTGGCCGGCGCCGCGGCGCAGTCGGTCGACGGGCTCGCCGACGCCTTCGGGGCCTACACCACGGCCATCTCGGCCTGGGTGGAGCTCGCGGTGGCCGACCCGGTGACGATGCGCGGCCGCTGGGAGGAGATCCAGGCCGCCAACGACCTCTCCGACGGTGCCGTCAGCGAGGCGAAGGACACCCTGGCCGCGGAGAGCGACCGGGCGCAGGTCCGGCTGGACGACGCCATCGCCCGCTCGCAGCAGATCAGCGTCGTGGTCGCGGTCGTCGCGCTGGCGGTCGTCCTGGTGATCAGCCGGATGACGATGCGCTCGGTGACCCGTCCGGTGCAGGCGGTCAAGCGCTCGCTGCAGGCCCTTGCCGACGGCGACCTCACCGTGCCGACCGGGGTGACCTCGCGGGACGAGGTGGGCCAGATGGCGGCGTCGCTGGACGCCGCGCAGGAGTCCCTGCGGGCCGTGCTGGCCGGGGTGGCGGGCTCGGCGAACGCGGTGGCCGCGTCGTCGGAGGAGCTGTCGGCCTCGTCGGCGCAGATCGCGGCGTCGGCCGAGGAGACCTCCGCCCAGTCGTCGGTCGTGTCCTCGGCCGCCGAGGAGGTGTCGCGCAGCGTGGAGACCGTCGCCGCCGGCGCCGAGGAGATGGGCGCCTCCATCCGGGAGATCGCCAGCAACGCCGCGGAGGCCAGCCAGGTCGCCCTGCGCGCCGTGACCGCCGCGGAGAACACGACCGCGACCGTCGCGAAGCTGGGCGAGTCCTCGGCGGAGATCGGCAACGTGGTCAAGGTCATCACCTCCATCGCGGAGCAGACCAACCTGCTGGCGCTCAACGCGACCATCGAGGCGGCGCGGGCCGGGGAGGCCGGCAAGGGCTTCGCGGTCGTGGCCAACGAGGTCAAGGAGCTGGCGCAGGAGACGGCGAAGGCCACCGAGGACATCGCCCGCCGGGTCAACGCGATCCAGGGCGACACCAGCGCCGCCGTCGCCGCGATCGGCGAGATCAGCTCGATCGTCGCGCAGATCTCCGACCGGCAGACCACCATCGCCAGCGCCGTCGAGGAGCAGACGGCCACCACGAACGAGATGTCGCGGTCGGTGCAGGAGGCGGCGTCGGGCTCGGGCCAGATCGCGGAGAACATCACCAGCGTCTCCACCGCCGCCGACTCGACGACGCAGGCCCTCAGCCAGACCCGGGTGGCCGTCGACGAGCTGTCCCGGATGGCGGCCGACCTGCGCACCACCGTGGGGCGATTCACCTACTGACGGCGTGGCCGCATTCCCGGGGTCGACACGACGATTCCGGGAATGCGGTCACCACCCTTTCTCGGCGCACTCCGGCGACACGCGTGGTGCGGATGTGAAACGGACGTACCCGTGTCACATCCTGGGGCGAACGCATTCCGCGTCCCACCGAACCAAGCGGCGCAACGCATTCCGCCGCTGATGCGCACCGAGGAACACAACACATGTCGAAGGCACGAAGCGGACGCTCCCAGGAGGACGCGCCGGCCCGCCACTGGTACCGGGACCGCGGCATCTCCACCCGGATCGCGGCCATCAGCGCCGCGCTGATGCTGGGCATCCTGGCGGCCACCGCGGCCGGGATCCACGGCACGCAGCGCGTGGGCGACCTGCACGAGGAGGCGACCGCCGCGGTGGACGCGCAGCGGACCGTGGAGGACGCCCGCTACGACCTGCTCTGGGCGGCGAACTGGCAGAACATCACCGCCTGGAACGCGCGGG
Organism: Blastococcus sp. SYSU D01042; assembly: GCF_054050515.1. NCBI lineage: Bacteria > Bacillati > Actinomycetota > Actinomycetes > Geodermatophilales > Geodermatophilaceae > Blastococcus > Blastococcus sp. SYSU D01042. Next base: position 171,845 of record NZ_JBJGZM010000006.1, read on the forward strand.
TGGTCGGTGGTGCCACCGCGGCCGCGCCCACGGGCGACAACGTCGCGAACTACCGCGACGGGGCGGAGGGCTTCGAGCGGCTGTTCTCGATCGACCGGGACCAGCTCGACGCCGACGCCGAAGCGAGCCTGGCCGTCATCCAGGACAACTGGACGGCGATGAGCGGCTACAACGAGCAGATCTTCGCACTCTGGGCGCAGGACCGGCTCGACGAGGGCGACGCGCTGTCCACCGGGGACAAGTGGGACGTCTTCTACGTGCTGGACCAGGCCATGACCGAGCTGGTGGACTCGGTCGACGCCCGAGTGGCGCAGACCGAGGCCGAGGTCGCGGACGCCCAGCGGGAGACGGTCGTGCTGGCGGTCGTCGTCACGCTGGTCGCGTTCCTGCTGGGCGGGACGCTGTCCTTCGTCGTCTCGCGCGGGATCGTCCACGGCGTGCGCGGGGTGCAGGGGGGTCTGGAGCGCCTGGCCGCCCGCGACCTGACGGTGCGGATGCCGGTGCGCGGCCGGGACGAGGTCGGCCAGATGACGGCGGCTCTCAACGCCGCGAACGACGCGATGACCGACACCATCGGCCGGATCGTGTCCGCAGCCGGTGCCGTGGCGGCGTCCTCGGAGGAGCTGTCGGCGTCGGCGGCGCAGATCTCGGCGTCCGCCGAGGAGACCAGCGCCCAGTCCGGCGTGGTCGCCGGTGCCGCGGAGGAGGTGTCCCGCAGCGTCCAGACCGTCGCCGCGGGTGCGGAGCAGATGGGCGCCTCGATCCGGGAGATCGCCGCGAACGCGGCCGAGGCCAGCGAGGTGGCCGCACGGGCGGTGACCGCCGCCGGGACGACGACGGCCACCGTGGCCAAGCTGGGCGAGTCCTCGGCCGAGATCGGCAACGTCGTCAAGGTCATCACCTCGATCGCGGAGCAGACCAACCTGCTGGCGCTCAACGCCACGATCGAGGCCGCCCGGGCCGGTGAGGCCGGCAAGGGCTTCGCCGTGGTCGCCAACGAGGTCAAGGAGCTGGCCCAGGAGACCGCCAAGGCGACCGAGGACATCGCCCGCCGGGTGCAGTCCATCCAGGGCGACACCACCGCGGCGGTCGCGGCGATCGAGGAGATCTCGAACATCGTCGCGCAGATCTCCGACCGGCAGACCACCATCGCCAGCGCCGTCGAGGAGCAGACCGCCACGACCAGCGAGATGTCGCGGTCGGTGCAGGAGGCCGCCTCGGGGTCCGGTCAGATCGCCGAGAACATCACCGGTGTCTCCACGGCCGCGGACTCCACCACCCAGGCGCTGACCCAGACGCGCACGGCGGTCGACGAGCTGTCGCGGATGGCGTCGGACCTGCGCACCACGGTGGGCCGTTTCACCTACTGAGCGCACTCCGGAGCGGGGCGGGGACCGGGTGACCGGTCCTCGCCCCGTCCTGCATTTCCGCCGCCCGGACAGCATCGCCTTGTCGACACCGGAAATGCGGTCGCCGACCATTCTCGACGGAACCGTTCCGACACGTTTGGAATTCGCTACCGCGCATTCCGCATCCCTCTAGATTCACGTTCGTCACAGAGGCACCACCCGATGCGCAGGCATCGTGCTCGGTCCATCGCGGCGCGACGAAGCCCGCCCGCCTCGCACCGCCCCTTCCCTGGAGAACGACCATGACCGCTCCCACCCCCCTCGCTCCCCCGGCACGGAAGGCGTGGTTCGGCGACCGCCCCATCGCCGCGAAGATCGGATCGGCCGTGGCCGTCCTCGCCGTGGTCGCGGTCGCCATGACCGTCCTCGCCGTGACCCGGCTGGGTGCCGTCGAGGCCGCTTCGGCCCGCATCAACGACAACGTCGTGACCCTGGCCGACCTGTCGAACATCCAGCGGTCCTGGCAGGGCGACCGTTCGCGGTACAACTCCTACGCGCTGGTCGACGCGCCGACCCGCGCCGCGCTCGACGCCGACCTGGCGGAGCGCAAGGCGACGCTCGAGGGCCAGCTGGACGCCTATGCCGAGGTGACGGTGAACCGGGAGGCGTTCGAGGTCTTCCGCGGGTACCTGGACGAGTACTACGCGATCGCCGACGAGCAGCTGGTCCCCGCGGCCACCGTCGGTGACCTGGCCTCTGCCGGGCAGGTCATCACCGGGCCGCTGCAGGCCTCCTCCGACCAGATCATGGACGAGTACAACGCCATGCAGGAGCGGCGGGTGGCCGCCGGCCAGGCGGACACCGACGACGCGTCGTCGATCGTGGACTCCGCCGTGATCACGCTGTGGACGGCGCTCGCCCTGGGCGTGCTGGTGGCCGGCGGTCTCACCCTCTTCATCGTGCGGCGGATCGTCTCCACGGTCCGCTCCGTTCAGCGGTCGGTCGAGGCGCTGGCCGACGGCGACCTGACGGTGACCCCCGAGGTGCGGTCCCAGGACGAGCTCGGCCGCATGGCCGCCGCCCTCGGCGCGGCGCAGGCCAGCCTGCGGACGGTGCTCGGCCAGGTGGCCGGCTCCGCCGACGCGGTCGCCGCAAGCTCCGAGGAGCTGTCGGCCTCCTCGGCCCAGATCTCGGCGTCGGCCGAGGAGACCAGCGCCCAGTCCGGTGTCGTGTCCAGCGCCGCCGAGGAGGTCTCGCGCAGCGTGCAGACCGTCGCCGCGGGTGCGGAGCAGATGGGCGCCTCCATCCGGGAGATCGCGTCGAACGCCGCCGAGGCCAGCGACGTCGCGGCTCGCGCGGTGACCGCCGCCGAGCGCACGACCGCCACGGTCAGCAAGCTCGGGGAGTCCTCGGCCGAGATCGGCAACGTCGTCAAGGTGATCACGAGCATCGCGGAGCAGACCAACCTGCTGGCCCTCAACGCCACCATCGAGGCGGCCCGCGCCGGTGAGGCCGGCAAGGGCTTCGCCGTCGTCGCCAACGAGGTCAAGGAGCTCGCGCAGGAGACGGCCAAGGCGACCGAGGACATCGCCCGGCGGGTGCAGTCCATCCAGGGCGACACGTCGGCGGCGGTCTCGGCCATCGAGGAGATCTCCACGATCGTCGCGCAGATCTCCGACCGGCAGACCACGATCGCCAGCGCCGTCGAGGAGCAGACCGCGACGACGAACGAGATGAGCCGCTCGGTGCAGGAGGCGGCCCAGGGCAGCGGTCAGATCGCCGAGAACATCACGGGCGTCTCCACCGCGGCCGACTCGACCACCCAGGCGCTCACCCAGACGCGCACCGCGGTCGACGAGCTGTCGCGGATGGCCTCGGACCTGCGCGCCACGGTGAGCCGCTTCACCTACTGACGGGGTCACCCGTCCCCCTCGGGGCGGCGGGTGCCGATAAGGGACCAGACGGCCTCGGCCGGTGGCGGGTTCGGCTCGATCCCGCCACCGGCCGCGCCGAGAAACCACCGGGGACGCGCGTCCCCGTCGCGAAGCAGAGAGAGAAGGACACCCCGTGGACGGTCTGGACGACATCGTCGAGGAGTTCCTGGTCGAGAGCCACGAGAACCTCGACCAGCTCGACTCCGACCTGGTGGCGCTGGAGCAGGAGCCGAACTCGCGGGAGCGGCTGTCCAGCATCTTCCGGACGATCCACACCATCAAGGGCACCAGCGGCTTCCTGGCCTTCAACCGGCTGGAGGAGGTCACGCACGTCGGCGAGAACATGCTGTCGCGGCTGCGGGACGGCGAGCTGGCCCTGACCCCGCACCGCACCAACGTGCTGCTGCAGATGGTGGACACCGTGCGGGCGCTGCTGACCTCGATCGAGGCCACCGGTGGCGAGGGGTCGGTGGACGTCTCCACCGCCGTCGCCGCCGTCACCGCCGCGATGGAGGACACCGCCGTGGCGGAGGAGCCGGCTCCGGCCGAGCTGGTCGAGGTCGCTGCCGCGACGACGGCGACGGAGCAGGCAGCGCCGGAGCCAGCGCCGGCCAAGGCCAAGGCGCCCGCCAAGCGCGCCTCCCGCGCCAAGGCCGCCGTCCCGGCCCCCGCTCCCGTGCCCGTCGAGGAGACCATCGCCGACGAGGCCGTCGAGGTCGCCCCCGTCGCGGAGGCCGTCGAGGCCGTCACCGAGGAGCCGGCCGAGAGCGCCGCCGCGGAGAGCACGGGCGGGCAGCCGCGCCGCGCGGTCGCCGACAGCACCATCCGGGTCGACGTCGACCTGCTCGACGAGCTCATGCTGCTGGTGGGCGAGCTCGTGCTCACCCGCAACCAGATCGTGCAGAACGTCGCCCGCCAGACCGACACCGACCTGATCCGCGCCTCCCAGCGGCTCAACCTCATCGCCAGCGAGCTGCAGGAGGGCGTCATGAAGACGCGCATGCAGCCCATCGACCACATCTGGTCCAAGCTCCCCCGCGTCGTCCGCGACCTGGGCGCGAGCCTGCAGAAGTCGATCCGCCTGGAGATGGAGGGCCGGGAGACCGAGCTGGACAAGACGCTGCTCGAGGCGGTCAAGGACCCGCTGACCCACCTGGTCCGCAACTCCGTCGACCACGGCATCGAGGCGCCGGCCGCCCGCAAGGCCGCCGGCAAGCCGGCCGAGGGCGTGCTCATGCTGCGTGCGCGGCACGAGAGCGGCCAGGTCGTCGTCGAGGTCGCCGACGACGGCGCCGGGATCGACCCGGTCAAGGTCGGCGCCAAGGCGGTCGAGCGCGGGGTCGTCACCCCCGACGCGCTGGCCCGCATGAGCGCGCAGGACATCCTGCAGATGATCTTCCTGCCGGGCTTCTCCACCGCCGCGGCGGTCACCAACGTCTCCGGCCGCGGCGTCGGCATGGACGTGGTCAAGACCAACATCGAGTCCATCGGCGGCACCATCGAGGTCGAGTCCGACCCGGGCATGGGCACCGTCTGCCGGCTGCGCATCCCGCTGACGCTGGCGATCGTCCCGGCGCTCACCGTCGAGTGCGCCAGCGACCGCTACGCCATCCCGCAGATCAGCCTGCAGGAGCTGGTCAGCCTGGACGCCGAGAAGGCCGCCAACGCCGTCGAGGAGGTCGGCGGCGCGCAGGTCTACCGGCTGCGCGGCGAGCTGCTGCCCCTGGTCCGGCTCACCGACGTCCTGGGCCTGACCTCCGAGCGGCACGACGGCCACGTCGTCATCGCCGTCCTCCGCTCCGAGGGCCGCCGCTTCGGCCTGGTGGTCGACCGGGTGATCAACACCGAGGAGATCGTCGTCAAGGCCGTCGGTGGCCAGCTCAAGCAGATCGGGCTCTACTCCGGCGCGACCGTGCTGGGCGACGGCACGGTCGCCCTCATCCTCGACGTGCAGGCCCTCGCCCGGAGGGCGCTGCGCACCGAGACCGCCGAGCGCCAGGAGTCCCGCGCCTCGGTCAGCTCGGCCGCCGCGGCCGCCGAGACCGAGCGCCAGCGCATGCTGCTCGCCTCGATCGGCGGCGGACGGCGCGTGGCGATCCCGCTGGACACCGTCACCCGGCTCGAGCAGGTGCGCGCCGACGCCGTCGAGAAGGTGGGCAACCGCGAGGTGGTCCAGTACCGCGGCGCGATCCTGCCGATCGTCCGGCTCGACCGGCACCTGGGCGCCTACGGCGAGACCGAGCGGGAGGTGCTCGAGGTGATCGTCTACGCCGACCACGGCCGCAGCGTGGCCATCGTCGTGGAGGAGATCCTCGACATCGTCGACGGCGAGTCGGCGGTCCGCAGCGACATCGACGACCTGGGCCTGCTGGGTTCCGCCGTCCTCGGTGACCGCGTCACCGAGCTGCTCGACGTCCGCGCCGCCATCCTCGCCGCCGACCCGGCGTTCTACGCGGGCCAGCCCGCAGCCCACCCGACGCCCGCCGGCGTCCCCGGCTCCTACCTGGAGGTCTGACGTGACCGCGATCGACCACGCTCCCGGCAACGGCACGGTGGCCCCGGCCACCAGCGGTCAGCTGGCCACCTTCCGGCTCGACGGCGACCTGTACGGCGTCGAGGTCGAGCACGTGCAGGAGGTGCTGCGCAGCCAGCAGCTCACCCGCGTGCCGCTGGCCCCCAAGGCCGTGGCCGGCCTGATCAACCTGCGCGGCCAGGTGGTCACGGCCATCGAGCTGCGCGAGCGGCTCGGCCGTCCCGCCCGGCCCGAGGGCACCGACGCGGTCGTCATCGTCGTCCGGCTCGACGGCGAGGCGGTCAGCCTGCTGGTCGACTCGATCGCCGACGTCGTCGACGTGGACGCCGCCGACTTCGAGGCCCCGCCGGACACGCTCGAGGGCCAGGCCCGCGACCTGATCCGCGGCGCCTACAAGCTGGACGGCCAGCTCCTCCTGGCGCTGGACGTCCACAAGGCCGTCAGCGCATAACGCTGTGCGACCGCCCGGTGACGGAGATTCACCGGACACGCGGCCGTCATCCCGGCAGGGTCCTGCCATGGGGTGACGGCCGCGTGGCGTTCCGCGGTCGCCGGGGCCAGCATGGGAGGACCTGTCCCCCTGCTCCGGAGGCGCTGCCGTGCCGTACACGCTGGTCAGTGCCGCCACGCTCGGGTTCGACCTCGTCCGCATCCCGGCCGGCCGCGCCGTCGCCGACGTGCTCCTGACGGGCCTGCAGGCCGACGGCGTCGCGCTGGCCGCCCTCGGCGCCGCCCACCCCGCCCGCGGGCTGGAGCGCGACCAGCGGCTCACCCTCGCCGTCCGGTCCCGCCGGGCCCGCGAGATGGCCGTCGCCGTGCCGAGCGTGCGCAGCGCGGCCGCCGGCGCCCGTGCCGCGGGGGACCGCGCCGCCGTCCTGGTCGAGCAGCTCGAGCAGGGCACGATCGGCGACGCCCCCACCCTGGAGCGGCTGGTCCGCGAGGACGTGCTCGGGGTCGAGCACCCCGCGGCCGAGCTGCTCGACCCCGACCTGGTCGCCGAGGCCGCCGACGTCCTCGCCGACGCGGCCATCGGCTACTGGGCCGCGGGGGTGCTCCCGCCGCTGGTGCGCCGCGAGCTGACCGCCTCCTTCGACCGCGTCGCCGACACCACCCCGACCGCCGGGCCGGAGAGCCTGGCGCTCGGCACGGCCGGCGCCGAGCTGGTCGCCTTCCTCGACGGGCTGCGCGGACTGGACGACGCCGGCCGGGCGCGCTGGCGGGCCGCCGTCGACGAGGGCCGCACCGAGCGGCGCCCGTGGGCCACGGCCATGCACGAGGCCTCCTGGGCCGCCCACGTGTCGGGCCGCACCCGCGTGCTCGCCACCGCCCAGCTGCACGCCGTGCAGGCCTTCCTCGACGGCGGCTTCGACCGGCACGACGGCGCGGCCGGGGCGTGGAACGCGATCGCCGGCTGCGTGCAGGGCATCGCCATGGGCGATCTGCTCGACGAGGGCGCGCTGACCGTCCTCCGCGCGCCGCTCAGCCGCGCCGCCTGAGCGCTCCCTGACGCCCGCCGGCGGCGGGCGCTCGCCTTCCCGCGGCCGGAAAGCGCTGGTCGGGGCGGTGCGCCGGAATGGCCCACGCCCACCGTTCCGGCATTGTCGACATGGCACCGTGGTGCTATTTCTCCTGCCATTCGCGTGGTCACCGCGAATTGCGTAACGGTTGCGTCCGTCCCCTTTTCCCGAGGCCTGATGATGCCGATGCTGGTGGTGCGGATGAGGCGACGGCGACGAGCCCGGAACGGTTCGCACGTGCCCGACCGATCCCGCTCAAGGAGCCGGGAACCGGTGCCGAAAGAGCAGTGACCAACCTGTCGGCTGGACAGCGGCAGGAACCAGGAGGACGCACGTGAACCCGATCCGGGTGATGGTGGTCGACGACTCGGTCGTCGTCCGCAAGATCGTGACCGACGTGCTGTCCGAGGACCCCGACATCGAGGTCGTGGGCACCGCCGTCAACGGCAAGGTGGCGCTCTCCAAGCTGACCCAGCTGGAGCCCGACCTGATCACGATGGACATCGAGATGCCGGAGATGAACGGCATCGAGGCCGTGCGCGCGATCCGCGGCGGCCGCAACCGCGTCCCGATCATCATGTTCAGCACGCTCACCGAGCGCGGGGCGACCGCGACCCTCGACGCCCTGTCCGCCGGCGCCAACGACTACGTCACCAAGCCGGCCAACGTCGGCAGCGTGGCGCAGTCGATGGGCAGCGTCCGCGAGCAGCTCATCCCCAAGATCAAGGCGCTCACCGGGCGCGTGGTCGCGGCCGCCGCGCCGCGGCCTGCCCTCCCCGTGCCCCCGCCCCGCTCCCCCGCGCCGCGCAGCGCGCCGGCCGCGAAGCCCGCCGTGCTGGTCATCGGCTCCTCGACCGGCGGCCCCGAGGCCCTGGCCAAGCTCCTCCCCCAGCTGCCGGCGTCGCTGCCCGTGCCGATCCTGGTCGTCCAGCACATGCCCCCGGTCTTCACCCGGCAGTTCGCCCAGCGCCTCGACCGGCTCAGCGCGCTGCGCGTCGTCGAGGCCACCGACGGCGTCCCGCTCCTGCCCGGCACCGTGCACCTGGCCCCCGGCGACCACCACCTCGTCGTCCGCCCGGGGCGGGGCACGCACACCACGGGCCTGCACCAGGGCCCGCCGGAGAACTTCTGCCGCCCGGCCGTGGACCCGCTGTTCCGCTCGGCCGTCGCCGCCTACGCCGGGGCCGTCCTCGGGGTCGTCCTGACCGGGATGGGTTCCGACGGGCGCAACGGTGCCGGTGACATCCGCAGCGCGGGTGGCACCGTGCTCGCGCAGGACCAGGCCAGCTCCGTCGTCTGGGGCATGCCCGGCGCGGTGGCCCAGGCCGGCTTCGCCGACGAGGTCCTGCCCCTCGACCGCGTCGCGGAGTCCATCCAGCGGCACCTCACCGGGGTCGTCCCCACGCGCGCCTCCGCCGTCCTCACCGGGGTGAACCGATGACCCTCACCACGACCAGCTTCGACTGGGTGCGCCAGCTGGTGCACCGGGAGAGCGCGATCGTCCTGCAGCCCGGCAAGGAGTACCTGGTCGAGGCGCGGCTGCTGCCCATCGCGCGCCAGGCCGGCCTGACCGACGTGTCCTCGTTCGTGGAGACCGTCCGCAGCCGTCCCGACGCGGACAGCACCCGGCGGATCGTCGAGGCGCTCACCACCAACGAGACCTCGTGGTTCCGCGACGGTGACCCGTTCACCGCGCTCACCTCGACCGTGCTGCCCTCGCTGCTGGCGGCGCGCGGCCCCAACGAGCGGCTCCAGATCTGGTCGGCCGCCTGCTCCAGCGGGCAGGAGGCCTACACGATCGGCATGCTGCTCGAGGACGCGCTGCCCGGGGCGGCGTCCCGGGTCTCCATCACCGCGACCGACATCTCGCGGGAGATGGTGGAGCGCACGCGTGCCGGGCGGTTCACCCAGCTCGAGGTCAACCGCGGACTGCCCGCGCCCATGCTGGTCCGCCACTTCACGCGGGCCGGCAACGAGTGGGAGGTCGCTCCCGCGCTGCGGCGCATGGTGACCGCCAGCCAGTGCAACCTCGCGGCGCCGCTGCCGCGGATGGGGCCGTTCGACGTGGTCTACCTGCGCAACGTCCTCATCTACTTCGACCTGGCCACCAAACAGGCCATCCTCCGCCGGGTCCGCGAGCTCATGCGCCCCGACGGCTGGCTCTTCCTCGGCGCGGCGGAGACCACGCTCGGGGTGGACGACTCATGGGAGCGGGTCGTCGTCGGCCGCAGCTCCGCCTACCGCCCGCTGAAGGGGAAGTGATGCGTGCTCTGGTGATCGACGACTCCCGCGCGATGCGCCGGATCGTCTCGGGGATCCTGGAGGGTCTCGGCTACGAGACCCAGCAGGCCGGCCACGGCCGGGAGGGGCTCGACGTCCTCGAGGCGGCCGACCGCGACCAGCTGCCCGACCTCGTCTGCGTCGACTGGAACATGCCGGTCATGGACGGGCTGCAGTTCGTCTCCGCCGTCCGGTCCAACCCGGCCTGGCGCTCGATGACGATCATGATGGTGACCTCGGAGAGCGAGCACACGCAGATCGTGCGGGCCCTGGCCGCCGGCGCCCACGAGTACGTGATCAAGCCGTTCACCGCCGACGCCATCCGCGACAAGCTCGCGCTGCTCGGCCTGCTCCCCCAGGAGGTCGCGCTGTGACCATGGCCGACACCGGCGAGCGCCGGCGGGGTGCCGACACCCGGCCGGTCATCACCGACCTGATCGACGAGGCGACCGTGGAGTCCATCGCCCAGGAGGCGTGGATCTCCCTCGTGGGCGAGGACGAGGTGCTCGTCCCGCTGCCCGGCGGGTCCGTCGACGACCCCGTCTCCAGCTGGGTGGACGTCGTCGGCCCCTGGACCGGCAGCGTCGTCCTCACCACGGGGCGGCGCACCGCCGAGGAGCTCACCCGGGCGCTGCTCCGGGAGCACGCGCCCGACGTGCTCGAGGACGAGGACGTCGCCGACGCCTTCGGCGAGATCGCCAACGTCGTCGGCGGCAACGTCAAGGCCGCGCTGCCGGGCCCCTCCGGGCTGAGCCTGCCGGACGTCGGGCACGCCCCGGCGGTCCGCAACCCGGCTGACGCCTGCCGGATCGACGTGCTCTGGCGCGGGGAGCCCGTGTCCGTCTCCGTCCAGGGGGCGCTGCCCGCGCTCCCCACCCACCGCTGACCTGCACCTGCTGGCCGGAAGAACGAGGTACCGCTGTGAAGATCCTGATCGCCGACGACAGCCGCGTCATGCGGCAGATCGTCATCCGCACCCTGCGGCAGGCCGGGTTCGACGACCACGACATCGTCGAGGCCGAGGACGGCGCCGACGCGCTGGCCAAGGTCGGCGCCGAGAAGCCCGACCTGGTGCTGTCGGACTGGAACATGCCCAACATGACCGGCATCGAGTGCCTGCAGGCGTTGCGCTCGTCCGGCTCGAGCGTGCCCTTCGGGTTCGTCACCTCGGAGGGCTCCCCGGAGATGCGCGAGAAGGCCGCCGACGCCGGCGCCCTGTTCCTCATCGCCAAGCCGTTCAACGAGGAGACCTTCGCCGACGCGCTGACCGGGGTGATCAAGTGACCGCCGCCGGCACCATCCCGCTGCCGGCCGCCAAGGACGTCCGCGACATGCTCACCGGCCTGGTGGGCAAGCCGGTGACGGTCGAGCCCGGAGCGCCGGTCACCCCGACGCCCGAGAAGCCGGTCGCCGTGGCCGTCTACGTCGACCCGGGCATGGCCGTCAACGCGCTGTGCGTGATGGACCTGGGTGCGGCCGCCTACACCGGCGGTGCGCTGGCCCTGCTGCCCCCCGGCGGCTGCCAGGACGCCGTCGAGGAGGACGGCGAGCTGACCGGCATGCAGGCCGAGGCCCTGCACGAGGTCGTCAACGTGCTCGCGGCGCTGTTCAACGCCCAGGGCGCGCCGCACTCGAAGCTGCACAAGCTCTACGCCCCCGGCGACGAGCTGCCCGGCGACCTGGCCGGCATGCTCGCGGCCTTCAACCGGGTGGACCTCACCATCGAGGTCCCCACCTACGGCAAGGGAGCCCTCAGCCTGGTCCTGCCGTAACACCGTCGTCCTCCGGACGACACCGCGACCACGAGCGGCTCCTGCTGAGCGGAGCCCATCCGTCGCCCCTGCGCGGACCCCTCCGGGGCCCACTCGGGACGACAGCTCCTCCGTCGCGGCACAAGTCGCCCCGGGGCGGCGCAGGAACGCGAGTTCCCGCCGCCCCGGGCGCTGTGCTGCTCGGGCCGGGCGTCGCTCAGGCCGGGACCGGCGCCCAGCGGTCCTCGAGCGCGCTGCCCAGGCAGGCCCAGACGTGCTTCGCGCCGGCGTCGACGTACCAGCCGTGCGCCACCGCCAGCCGAGCCACCAGCTGCAGGCCCATCCCGCCCTGCGCGGGGTCGCGGTCCACCGCGGGGGTCGGCATCACGTGGGGGGCGCGGTCGCTGACGTCCAGCAGCCAGCCGCCCGACCCCGCGATCACCGTCGCGACCACCGGCGACGTGCCGTGGCGCAGCGCGTTGGAAGCCAGCTCGTCGAAGGCGAGGACCAGCTCCTCGGTCGTCCCCTCGCCCTCGTCCGCGGGGGCATCCGCGCTCTCCAGCCGGGTCCGCAGGCCGGCGCGCGCCGCGGGGAGCTCGCCGAGGGTGGCGAGGTCCCAGCGCCACACCTCACCGCGACCGTCCGGCAACGGCCGTCGCGGCCATGACAGACGACGAGACATCTCTCCCCCTCGGTTGCCCTCTGCTGGACGGCAGGGGGATGCCCCGGACGGGCCCGTGGTAACCGCCGTCCGCGGTGTTCCTCCCCGCGGAACTGGTCAGGAGGGGTGAATTCAGCGACCCCGTCCACGGCGGCGTGGCGGCGCGGGCGCGGGCATGGGGCACAGTGGGCACCGTGATCCCGGACGAGCCGCGCGCGCTGCCGGGCGACCTGCTCCTGCAGGCCGTCGAGGGCATGCACCGGCCGATGTTCGTCCTGGACGAGGACTGGCGGTTCCGCTACGTCAACCCGGCCGGCGCCGCGGTGCTCGACCGCACCGTCGAGGGCCTGGTCGGCCGCGGCATCTGGGAAGAGTTCCCCGAGGCCGTCGGCGGCCCCTTCGAGGAGCTCTACCGGACGGTCCGGCGCACCGGCGGGACCGGCGGGACCGAGGCCTGGTTCGGCCCGCTGGGCAAGTGGTTCCGGGCCGACGCCTTCCTCACCCCGGCCGGGCTGGTCGTCACCTACGACGACGTCACCGAGCAGCACCGGGTCGCCGACGAGCGGGCCGCCGCCGTCGAGGCCCGGGAGCAGGCCGCGGCCGCGGCGGCCGCCGCCGCGCACGAGGCGGAGCTCGCCGGCCGGCACCTGATGCTCCTGGGCGACATCAACCTGGCGATGACCTCGACGACCGACACCGACGAGGCCGTGCAGCGCTTCGCCGAGCTGGTCGTGCCGCAGCTGGCCGACTGGTGCATCGTCAGCGTCGTCGACCGGGACGGCACCCGCCGCGACGTCGGACGCGCCCACAGCGACCCGGCGATGGTGCCGCACATGCACCGCTACGCGGACCTGCGCGTGGCCACGAACGACCCCACCGCCCCGGTACCGGCGGTGCTGCGCGACCCGCGACCGGTGGTCCTCCCGCAGCTCACCGACGAGATCGTGCGTGCCATGGTGCCGGTCGAGGCGGCCCGGGAGGCCCTGGCCCCCCTCGCCCCGGCCTCTGCAGCCGGCTACCCGCTGATCGCCCGCGGGGAGGTCATCGGCGTCATCACCCTGGTGAACGGCCGCGAGCGCGGTCCGCACACCGCGGGCGAGCTCCGGACGGCGGAGATCGCCTGCCGCCGCGCGGCGCTGGCCCTCGACAACGCCCGGCTCGCCGCCGCGCAGCAGCAGGTGGCCGAGCGGCTCCAGCTGAGCCTGCTCTCACCGCCCGTGCAGCCGGACTCGCTGGAGCTGGCCGTCCGGTACCGCCCGGCCACGCAGGGGATTGCGATCGGCGGCGACTGGTACGACGCCTACCTGCAGCCCGACGGCGACACGGTGCTGGTCATCGGTGACGTGATGGGCCACGACATCGAGGCCGCGGCGGCCATGGGGCAGGTCAAGACGCTGGTGCGGGGCATCGGCTACGACCGGCTCGACGCCCCCGCCGGGCTGCTGCGCCGCGTGGACCACGCACTGGTGGGGCTCGAGGTGCCGGCGATGGCCACGGCGCTGGTCGCCCGCATCGAGCTCGGGGTGGATCCCGACGGCCGGCCCGCCCGGCGGCTCCGCTGGGCGACCGCCGGGCACCCGGATCCCCTGCTGCTGCTCGACGACGGCACGGTGCTCGACCTCTCCGCGCCCGTCGGACCGCCGGTCGGCATCGGCTGGCTGGGCCCCCGCTCCGACGAGGTGAGCCCGCTGCCCGACGGCAGCACCCTGCTGCTGTTCACCGACGGGCTCTTCGAGCGGCGCAGCATGCTGCTGGACGACGGTCGCGACCTGCTGCGCGACCTCGTGGCGCGCTCCGGCGGGCTGCCGCTGGACGCGCTGTGCGACCGGTTGCTGGTCGAGATGCTCGGACCCGACGTGGAGGACGACGTCGCCGTCCTGGCGGTGCGGATGCACCCGCTGGGCGCCGGGCGGCCGGCCGTGGCCGGCCCCGAGGTCGTGCCCGGCGTGCTGCCCCGTCCCTGATCCGCCCGTCCTGATCAGGCCGCGCTGATCGCGAACGCGGTGAGGAACCCGGCCGCGGTGATCAGCCCGGTCCACGCGTGGGTGTCCTCGAACGCCTCGGGGATCATCGTGTCGGCGATCATCGTGAGGATCGCCCCGGCGGCGACCGCCGTGATCACCGCCTCCACCTCCGGCGAGGTGTCGCCGAGCAGCGCGTAGCCCAGCAGCGCGGCCAGCCCGCTGGCCAGCGCGATGCCGCCCCACACCCCGAAGACGTAGCGGGCCGAGCGCCCGCCGCGCTTCATGCCCGCGGCGCTGGACAGACCCTCCGGGACGTTGGAGATGACGACGGCGGCCAGCACCGACAGGCTCACCGTGCCGCCGCCCACGAGGCCCAGGCCGAGCACCACCGACTCGGGGACGCCGTCCAGCAGCGCCCCGACCGCGATGGCCGCGCCGCTGCCCGACTGCTCCTCCTCCGAGGGCTGCTGGCCCCCGGACCGCTTGCGGTGCCGGGCGCCCCGGCGGCTCAGCGCGAGGTTCGCCGCCAGGTAGACGACGGCGCCGCCGACGAAGCCGGTCGCCGTCGCGGTCAGCCCGCCGGAGTCGAACGCCTCCTCCACCAGGTCGAAGGCGACGGCGGAGATGAGGACCCCGGAGCCGAAGGCCATGACCGACGCGACGACCTTCTGCGGCACGGGGGTGAGCCAGGCGATCAGCGCGCCGACGACCAGCGCGCCCCCGCCGAGCAGGCCCCACAACCCGGCTTCCACCCACGTCGGCACGGTCCCGGCGGTGCCCGGTAGGGCCGGGCGCCAACCCCGGTGCTACTCGGGGTGGCGGAGCAGGTAGCGGCCGAAGTGCGGGACGGTGAAGGCGATCTGGCCGCGCTCGGCCGAGTAGACCAGGCCCTTCTTGATCAGCGAGTCGCGGGCGGGGGAGAGGGACGCGGGCTTGCGGCCCAGCGAGACAGCGACCTCCGACGTCGCCACCGGGGCGCCGCCGGGTCCGCCGAGCTCGGCCATCGCGTGCATGTACTCGCGCTCGGCGGGCGTGGCGCGGTCGTACCGCGAGCCGAAGAAGCCGACGGCCAGCTCGGCCTCGGCGACCGGCGCAGCCATGGCGACGTCCTCGGGGGTGATGGGGGAGGCGGCGGCGACGTCCCAGGTGACCTTGCCGTAGGCCTGCACGAAGTAGGGGTAGCCGTCGGCGGCCTCGTACAGCGCGTCCAGCGCGCCGGCGGCGAACTCGACGCCCTCGCGTTCGGCCGGCGCGATCAGCGCGCGGTCGGCGGCGGCGCGCTCCAGCCGGTCGATGCGCAGGTAGCGGAAGAGCCGCTCGGAGTAGCTCTTGGACGCGCTGAGCACGGCCGGCAGGTGGGGGAGGCCCGCGCCGACGACGATCAGCGGCGCGCCCTGCTGGGACAGCTCGTGGCAGGCGGCGCAGATGGCCGAGACGTCGTCGGGCTGCACGTCCTGCATCTCGTCGATGAACAGCGCGATGCCGCTGCCGATGTCCGCGGCCACCCCGGCGGCGTCGCTGAGCAGCTCGACCAGGTCGATCTCCATGTCCCCGGAGTCGGCCCGCCCGGTGGCGGCGGGGACGTCGATGCCCGGCTGCCAGCGGTCCCGCACCTTGGCGTCGGCCGGCACCGCCCGCTGGGCGAAGGCCTTGACCACGCCGAGCACCTCGGCCACCGACTCCTGGTCGCCGTGCCGCGGGCCGAGCTCGCGCAGCGCCATGTGCAGGGCGGAGGAGACCGGCCTGCGCAGGGACTGGTCGGGGCGCGCCTCGATCTTGCCGGTGCCCCAGCCCCGGGAGATGGCCGCGGACCGCAGCTGGTTGAGCAGCACGGTCTTGCCGACGCCGCGCAGCCCGGTGAGCACCAACGACCGCTCGGGCCGCCCGTGCGCGATCCGTTCCAGCACCACGTCGAAGGCCGAGAGCTCGGTGTCCCGCCCGGCCAGCTCGGGCGGCCGCTGGCCGGCGCCAGGGGCGTAGGGGTTCCGGACGGGGTCCATGTCGAGCACGGTATGCCGTCGTCTAGCGGAGGGCCTAGACATCGGTAGAGCCGCCTAGCGCGTGTCGCGGAGCGATCGAGGTCCGTCTGGAGCTCTCTAGCGGCGACGCTAGAGAGAGCAAGAGGTCCTCAGATCCCCGACCGACCCGCTGCCGACCGCTAGCGTCGAGTCGTGATCAAGTTCCTGCTCAAGGTGGTCATCCTCGGGGCGGCCTTCTACGTGCTGACCTACTTCGACGTGCTGCCCGGGCTCGAGGTGTTCCCGAACGAGGACGGCCCGCTCGGCGAGTACGGCACGTACCTGTGGATCGGGCTGATCTTCGGCGTGGTCAACGCGATCGTCGGGCCGGTGCTGCGGCTGCTCTCGCTGCCGTTCGTCGTCCTGACGCTGGGCCTGTTCCTGCTGGTCGTCAACGCGGCGCTGCTCGGCCTGACCGCCGCGATCACCGACCGGCTCAGCGTCGACGGCTTCGGCACCGCGGTGCTGGGCGGCCTGATCCTCGCGCTCGTGGGCTGGGCCGCCGACCGGGTGCTGGACCGCTGATCCGGCAGTAGCGTCCGCAGCATGGCGAGCACTCCTGGCTCCCTGACCGAGCTGGCCGCCCTGGAGGCCGCCCGCGACGAGAAGCGACGGCTGCTCGAGCAGGCCGCGCGGACGGCGGTGGCGGAGCTCGGCCCGGACGCCGAGTACCCGGCCGGTTGCACCGCCGACGACGTCCCGGCGCTGCTGCGCCGCTACTACTGGAGCGAGCCGGCCGCCGCCGTCCTCGAGCGGGAACCCCGCGAGCTGGCGGCCCTCGCGCTCGGGCACGTGGCCGCGGCCCGCACCCGGCCGCCCGGCGCCGCGCTGGTCGACGTGCTCCGCACCCCCGGCGGCGAGGCGGTCCTGCGCCTGGCCATCGACGACATGCCCTTCCTCGTGGACTCCGTCACCGCCGAGGTCGTCCGGCAGGGCGTCGACATCGCGCACGTCGTGCACCCCGTCCTCGTCGTCCGCCGCGACCTGCGCGGGCGGCTGCTGGCCTTCTGCGACAGCGCGACGCCCGAGGGCTGCGGTGCCGACGCCGTCGCCGAGTCGTGGATGGCGGTCGTCCTCGACGGCCCGATCGACGACGAGGCCGCCACCGACCTGGTCACCGGCCTGCGCACCGTCCTGGACGACGTGCGCGCCGTGGACGAGGACGCCCCGCGGCTGCGCGCCCGGCTGCTCGAGCTGGCCGGGACGCTGGCGGCGACGGCGGGCCCCGCCGACGTCCCCGACCCCGCCGACGACCCGGCCGAGGCCGCCGCGCTGCTGCGCTGGCTGGCCGACGGGAACGTCGTGCTGCTCGGAGCCCGGGACGTCGACCTGGCGCCCGGCAGGGTCCGGCCGGTGCCCGGCAGCGGGCTGGGCGTGCTGCGCAGCGACACCGACCACAACGCCG
Organism: Blastococcus sp. SYSU D01042; assembly: GCF_054050515.1. Classification (NCBI taxonomy): domain Bacteria; kingdom Bacillati; phylum Actinomycetota; class Actinomycetes; order Geodermatophilales; family Geodermatophilaceae; genus Blastococcus; species Blastococcus sp. SYSU D01042. The sequence goes on from NZ_JBJGZM010000006.1 coordinate 189,257, forward strand.
CCGACGCCTCCCCGCCCACGCCCGAGGCGGCCCAGGTGCCCGGCCGGCACCTGGTGAGCGTCACCAAGGCCGACGTCCGCTCGTCGGTGCACCGCCGCGGCTGGCTGGACCTGATCGCGCTGACCGTCCCCTCGGGCGACGGCAGCGGCGCGCGGCAGCACCGCTTCGTCGGGCTGTTCCCGTCGTCGGCGTACACGGCGAGCGTGCTCGACGTCCCGTTGGTGCGCCGCCGGGTCGGCGAGGTCATCGCCCGCTCGGGCGTGCCGGCCGACAGCCACACCGGCAAGGAGCTGCTCGAGGTCCTGGAGACCTACCCGCGCGACGAGCTGCTGCAGCTGAGCGCCGACGAGCTGCTCCCGGTGGCCGACGCCGTCCTGCACCTGCAGGAGCGCCGGCAGACCCGGCTGTTCCTGCGCCAGGACCCGACCGGCCGGTTCTGGTCGGCGGTCGTCTACCTGCCCCGCGACCGGTACACGACCGAGGTCCGGCTGGCGATGCAGCAGCTGCTGCTGGAGCGGCTGGGCGGCACGAGCATCGAGTACACCGCCCGGTCCACCGAGTCGGTGCTGGCCCGGCTGCACTTCGTGGTCCGCCTGCCGGTGAGCCGGTCGGCGCGGTCGGCGCCCGTGCCGGTGGACGCCGAGGCCCTGCAGGCCGAGCTGGCCGCCGCGGCGCGGAGCTGGACCGACGACCTCGCCGACGCGCTCACCGCCCGGCACGGCGAGGACGGGGAGCGGCTGTTCGCCCGGGTCGCCGACGCCTTCCCGGCCGCCTACCAGGAGGACTTCCCGGCCGACCGCGCCGTCGAGGACCTCGCCGTCCTCGACGGGCTGGCCGACGGGGAGCTCTCGCTGCGCCTGTGGACGCCGCCGGGTGCCGGGCCGGGGGAGCGCCGGCTGACGGTGTTCCGCGTGGGGGAGCGGCTGCTGCTGTCCGACGTGCTGCCGCTCCTGCAGCACATGGGCGTCTCGGTCGTCGACGAGCGGCCCTACGAGATCGACCGGATCGGCAGCCGGCTGTCCTGGATCTACGACTTCGGCGTCGCCGTCCCTCCTGTCGACCTCCCGCTGCTCCGCTCCCTGCCCGAGCGCTTCACCGACGCCCTGGGCGCGGTCTGGCGCGGCGAGGCGGAGGACGACGGCCTGGGCGCGCTGGTGCTGCTCGCCGGGCTCAACTGGCGCCAGGTCACCGTCGTCCGGGCCTACGTGCAGTGGCTGCGGCAGGCGGGGCTGCCCTTCAGCCAGGCCTACGTCGAGTCGACGCTCGCCGCGCACCCCGACGTCGTCTCCCGGCTGGTGGCGCTGTTCGAGGCGCGGTTCTCGCCGCGGGTCGCCGGCGGGCGCGCGGAGCGGCAGGCGGTCCTCGCCGAGTCGCTGCGCCGCTCGATCGGCGAGGTCGCCTCCCTCGACGCCGACCGGGTGCTCTCCTCGCTGCTGGCGGCGATCACCGCCACCCAGCGGACGACGTACTACGCGATGCAGACCGCGCCGCACCCCGCGCTGGCGCTCAAGCTCGACCCCGCGACGGTGCCCGACCTGCCCGAGCCGCGGCCGGCCCGCGAGGTGTGGGTGAGCTCGCCCCGGGTGATGGGCGTGCACCTCCGCTTCGGCGCCGTCGCCCGCGGCGGGCTGCGCTGGTCGGACCGGCGGGAGGACCTGCGCACCGAGATCCTCGGGCTGGTCAAGGCGCAGATGGTGAAGAACACCGTCATCGTGCCGACCGGCGCCAAGGGCGGCTTCGTCGTCAAGCAGCCCCCGGCCGACGCCTCCCGCGAGGCGCAGCTGGCCGAGGGCCAGGCCTGCTACAAGATCTTCATCGGGGCGCTGCTCGCGCTGACCGACAACCTCTCCGACGGCGCCGTCGTGCCCGCCGAGCGGGTGGTCCGGCACGACGGCGACGACACCTACCTCGTCGTCGCCGCGGACAAGGGGACGGCGACGTTCTCCGACCTGGCCAACTCGATCGCCCTCGAGCGGGGCTACTGGCTGGGCGACGCCTTCGCCTCGGGCGGCTCGGTGGGCTACGACCACAAGGCCATGGGCATCACCGCCCGCGGCGCCTGGGAGTCGGTGACCCGCCACTTCCGCGAGCTCGACCTCGACGTGCAGGCGCAGGAGTTCACCGTCGTCGGCGTCGGGGACATGTCCGGCGACGTGTTCGGCAACGGGATGCTGCTGTCCGAGCACATCCGGCTGGTGGCTGCCTTCGACCACCGGCACGTCTTCGTCGATCCGTCGCCGGACGCGGCGTCGTCCTTCGCCGAGCGGAAGCGGCTGTTCGAGCTGCCGCGCTCGTCCTGGGCCGACTACGACGCCGACCTGATCAGCGCCGGCGGCGGGGTGTGGCCGCGGACGGCCAAGTCGGTGCCGGTCTCCCCGCAGATGCGGGCGGCGCTCGGGCTGGCCGACGGCGTCGCGGCGCTCAGCCCCGAGGAGCTGATCCGCGGGGTGCTGCTGGCGCCGGTCGACCTGCTGTTCAACGGCGGGATCGGCACCTACGTGAAGGCCGCTGCCGAGAGCGCCTCCGACGTGGGGGACAAGGCCAACGACGCCGTCCGCGTCGACGGCGGCCAGTTGCGGGTGCGGGTGGTCGGCGAGGGCGGCAACCTCGGGCTGACCCAGCGCGGCCGGATCGAGTACGCGCTGGCCGGCGGGCGGGTGAACACCGACGCCATCGACAACTCCGCCGGCGTCGACACCTCCGACCACGAGGTCAACATCAAGATCGCGCTCAACGCGGTGGTCGACGCCGGGCAGCTGGACGCCGACGGCCGGGCCGCGCTGCTGGGGGAGATGAGCGACGAGGTCGCCGCGGCGGTCCTCACCGACAACCACGCTCAGAACGCCACGCTGGCGGCGGAGGCGTCCTCGACGCGCTCGCTGCTCGACGCGCACGAGCGCTTCATGCGGGCGCTGGAGCGCTCCGGCCGCCTGCAGCGGGCGGTGGAGGCGCTGCCCGACGACCGGCTGCTGGCCGAGCGGCGGCGCGACGGCCACGGCCTGACCGGGCCCGAGCTCTCGGTGCTGCTGGCCTACGCCAAGCTCGACACCGACGCCGCCGTGCTCGGCTCGACGCTGCCCGACGACCCGGCCTTCGAGCCGCTGCTCTCCGGCTACTTCCCCCGGCCGCTGCGGGAGCGCTTCCCCGACGCCGTCGCCGGGCACCCCCTGCGCCGCGAGATCATCGCCACCGCGCTGACCAACCGGTCGGTCAACGTCGCCGGGGTGACCGGCCTCTACCGGCTGGCGGAGGAGACCGGCGTCCCGCTCGCGACGGTCGTGCGGGCGCACGCGGTGGCCCGCGCGGTCTTCGACGTCGACCGGCTCTGGGATGCGGTGCGCCCGCTGGACAACCGGGTGCCGGCGGCCGTGCAGGTGGAGCTGCGCGCGGAGGCCGGCCGGTTGGCCGAGCGGGGCGCCCGCTGGCTGCTCCGCCAGCGCGACGTCACCGCCGAGCCGCCACCGCCCCTCGGTGCCGTGACCGACCGGTTCGGCGCCTCCGTGGCGATCGTCCGGGCCGGGCTGCCGGGATGGCTGCTGGGCGCGGAGGCGGAGGCGTACGCCGCGCGCGCCGGGCGGCTGCAGGACGCCGGGGTGCCCGCGGAGCTGGCGGCGGAGGTCGCCGCCGCGCCCCTCATGCCGGCCGCGCTGGACCTGGCCGTGGTCGCCGAGCGGACCGGGGCGCCGGTCGAGCTCGCCGGCCGGGTGATGCAGTGCCTGGCCGAGCGGCTGGGCCTCGTGCCGCTGCGCGAGCTCGTCGTCGCGCTGCCCCGCGACCGGCGCTGGCCGTCCATGGCGCGCGCCTCGCTGCGCGACGACCTGGCGATGGAGCAGTCCTCGCTCACCGAGGACGTGCTGGCCCTGCGCAGCAGCGACGACGCCGACCCGGCCGCGCTGGTCGCCACGTGGGCCGACGGGTGGGACGCCGCGCAGGCCCGGGCCGCCGCGCAGCTCGCCGACATCGGCGGCGGCGAGCGGCAAGAGCTCGCCGAGCTGCTCGTGGCCGTCCGCACCCTCCGCGGGCTCCGCCGCCGCCGCGAGGCCCGCCGCCTGCCCCGCCCCGCGCCGGCCTGACGTGTCGCCGAGATCTGCACACTCGGGGGCTTCAGGGCCCGGAAGGCCCCGAGTGTGCAGATCTCGCGGACTCTGGGTGGGTCTGCCGCCGTCTAGCGATGCGGCTAGAGAGCGGTAGAAGGGGTCAGAGGGACACCGGGTCGGCCGGCGAGGACGATGGGTGGCGATGAACACCGATCAGGACGGCCCCACCTTCGCCGAGCTCGGCCTGCGCCCCGAGCTCCAGCAGGCGCTCGCCACCCTCGGCTACGAGGAGCCCACGCCCATCCAGCTCGAGGCGATCCCGCCGCTGGTGGCGGGCCGCGACCTGCTCGGCCAGGCCGCGACCGGCACCGGCAAGACCGCCGCCTTCTCGCTGCCGGTCCTGCAGCGGCTCGAGGCGGGGCGGACCGGCCGCTCGCCGGTCGCGCTGGTGCTCGTCCCCACCCGCGAGCTCGCCGTCCAGGTGTCCGAGGCGCTGCACCGCTACGGCAAGGACCTCCGCGCCCGCGTGCTACCTGTGTACGGGGGGGCGCCGATCGTCCGCCAGCTCCGCTCCCTGGAGGCCGGCGTGGACGTCGTCGTAGCGACCCCCGGCCGCGCGCTGGACCTGCTCAACCGCGGCAGCCTGCGCCTGGACGAGATCGGGACCGTGGTGCTCGACGAGGCCGACGAGATGCTGGACATGGGCTTCGCCGAGGACCTCGACGCCATCCTCGAGGAGACCCCCGAGCAGCGGCAGACCGTGCTCTTCTCCGCCACCATGCCGCGCCGGCTCGACTCGCTGGCCCGCCGGCACCTGCGCGACCCCGCCCGCATCACCGTCGCCCGCGAGAAGGCCCAGGCCGGCCAGGCGCCCCGCGTCCGCCAGACCGCCTACGTCGTGCCGCGGGCGGCGAAGCCGGCCGCGCTGGGCCGGATCCTCGACATCGAGGCGCCGACGGCGGCGATCGTGTTCTGCCGCACCCGCGAGGAGGTCGACGGCCTCACCGAGACCCTCAACGGCCGCGGGTACCGGGCCGAGCCGCTGCACGGCGGGATGAGCCAGGAGCAGCGGGACAAGGTCATGGGCCGGCTGCGCAGCGGGACGGCGGACCTGCTGGTCGCCACCGACGTCGCGGCGCGCGGCCTGGACATCGAGCAGCTCACCCACGTCGTCAACTACGACGTCCCCTCCGCACCCGAGTCCTACGTGCACCGCATCGGCCGGGTCGGCCGCGCCGGACGCGAGGGCGTGGCGATCACCCTCGCCGAGCCCCGCGAGCACCGGCAGCTCAAGACCATCGAGAAGGTCGCCGGCTCACTCATCGCGGTGCAGACCGTGCCGACGGTCGCCGACCTGCGCACCCGCCGGCTGGACCTCACCCGTGCCGCGCTCCGCGAGAGCCTGCTCGGGGACGACCTGGACCGGTTCCGCGTGGTCGTGGAGACCCTCACCGACGAGTTCGACCTCATGGAGGTGGCCCTGGCGGCGGTCAAGCTCGCCCACGAGGCCGCCGGTGGCACCGACGACGAGGAGGAGATCCCGCAGGTCGGGTTCCGGCCCGAGCGGGACGCCGGTCGCGGCCGGGAGGCCGGGCCGGGCGGGTCGCGCGGCGAGCGGCCGGCGCGCCGGGGGCCGGCCGGGCCCACAGCGAAGCTGTTCGTCGGGCTGGGCCGGGAGGCAGGCATCCGCCCCGGCGACCTGGTCGGCGCCATCACCGGCGAGACGGAGCTGCGCGGCAAGGACATCGGCTCGATCGAGATCCACCAGCGGTTCGCCCTGGTGGAGATCCCCGAGCCCACGGCCGACGAGGTCGTGCAGGCGCTGCGCGCGACGATGATCAAGGGGCGCAAGGCCACCGTGCGGCGCGACCGGGCCTAGCTCCTGTCGAGCTCCGGCTGGCGGTGCAGCCGGACGGCGACCAGCGCGACGTCGTCGTCCGGACGGCCCTGGACCAGCCGCTCGATGATCTCGTCGAGCAGCTCGTCGAGCGGGAGGCCGGCCAGCTCGGTGAGCGCGTCGCGCAGCCGCGCCACGCCGCTGTCGAGGTCGGAGTCGCGGCGCTCGACGAGGCCGTCGGTGTAGAGCAGCACCGTGGAGCCGTGGTCGAGGACGACGACCGACTCGCGGCGCACGGTGGCCGGGTCCACGCCCAGCATCAGGTCGCCGACCCAGGGGGCGAGCTCGGCCACGGTGCCGTCGGCGTTGGTGACCAGCGGCGGCAGGTGCCCGGCGTTGGCCCAGCGCATCCGGGTCAGCCCGCGCCGTCGCTCGTCGGGCGTCTGCTCGAAGCGGGCGACGGCGGCCGTCGCCAGGGTGCCCACCTGCAGGGTGCCCATCGAGGTGTCCAGTCCGCGCAGCACCTCGACCGGCCCGGCGTCGCTGTAGGTGGCGATGCCGCGCAGCAGGCTGCGGAGCTGCCCCATCGCGGCGGCGGCCTCCGTGTCGTGGCCGACGACGTCGCCGATGACCAGCATCGTCGTGCCGCTGGGCTGCAGGAAGGCGTCGTACCAGTCGCCTCCGACGCGGGCCGCCTCCGCGGCCGGCAGGTAGCGCACCGCGATCTCGGCGTGCTCGGGCTCCGGCGGCTCGGTGAGCATGCTGCGCTGCAGCCCCTCGGCCAGCTGCTGCTGGGCGCTGAACAGGCGGGCGTTGTCCCACGCCAGCCCGGCCCGGTCGGCGACGTCCTGGGCGATCGCGACGTCCTCGTCGGTGGGGCTGTGCCCCTGGCTGTAGAAGAGCGTCAGCAGACCGACCGTGCGGCCGCGGGCGCGCAGCGGCAGGGCGACCTCGCTGGCCGGGGCCAGCAGCGTGAGCAGGTCGCGGGCCGGGCCGTCCGGCAGCAGGTCGAGCACCTCGCTGCCGGAGAAGGTCGCCGCCTCGCCGGTGTGCAGCGCGCGGGCGACAGGGGCGGTCATCGGCATCGCGTCCAGGCGCACCTCGCGGTAGCGCTCCAGGAGCGGGCGGGCCGTGGGGTCGGCGTGCCAGCTGCCGACGTCGCGGGGCGCGCCGTCGGCACCGATGACGGTGACGACGCAGAAGTCGGCCAGGGCCGGGACGACCAGCCGCGGCAGCCGAGAGGTCGCCACCTGGGTGTCGAGGCTGCCGGCGAGCTCCGCGCTCACCTGGGCCAGCGTGGTCAGCTGGCGGGCCCAGCGGTCGGCCCGCTCCTGGGCCTGGCGCCGCTCGGTGACCTCGAGGAAGTAGACCGACAGCCCGTCGGGGGTGGGCCAGGCCCGGACCTCGAACCAGCCGTCCAGGGGCGCGGGGTAGTAGGCGTCGAAGGAGGCGGGCTCGCCGCTGGCGACGGCCTTGCGGTAGTTCTCCTCGAAGACCCCGCCCACCGTGGCGGGGAAGGCCTCCCAGATCACCTCGCCGAGCAGCTCGTCGCGGCTGTGCCCGAGCAGGCGCTCGGCCTCGGCGTTCACGTGGGTGAAGCGCCAGTCCGCGTCGAGGGAGTAGAAGCCGGCCGGCATGGCCTCGAGCACGCGCGTGACCCGCGTGGAGGCCTCGCGCTCGCCGGTCGTGTCGTAGGCGGCGCCGATGAGGTGGTCGGTGCGCCCGTCGGGCCCGGGCAGGTGCCGGCCGCGCGCGTGGATCCAGCGGGTCTCCCCGCCCGGGAGCACGATCCGGTACTCGACGTCGTACTCGCCGCAGGTCTCCACGCTGGCCTGCAGCGCGTCGGCGTGCCATCGGGCGTCGTCGGGGTGGACGCGGGCGTTGAAGGCGTCCAGCGACTGGTCGAAGGTGGCCGGGTCGTAGCCGAACATCCGCTGGAGCTGCTCGTCCCACAGCAGCAGGCCGGTGGCCGGCTCGTAGTCGAACGTGCCGACCTCGCCGGCCTCCTTGGCCAGCTCCCAGCGCGCCCGCTCGTTCTCGTACTGCTTCTGCAGGGCGGCGAGCTGCTCGGCGGGGGATCGGTCCACGGAGAGCCCTTCTGCCCGGGTGTGCCCCGGTGGTCAGGCTGTGGCCACCTTGTTCGGGCCCGCGCCGTTCTCCGAACGTTATGCCACGCCCGCCGCGCCCCGCGCAACCGCCGGGGCACGAGCCCGGCGGAGGGCCGCGTCACGCCGCGGGCACGACCAGGGTCAACGCCGTGCCGCCGTCGTGTTCCACGTGCAACCCCGCACGTCGCAGCAGTCGCCGCAGCCCCACGACGTCGTCCGGCTCGGCGGTGGTGCGCGCCAGCAGCTGCGCCAGCCGGCCCTTGTGCGCCTTGTTGAAGTGCGAGACGACCGCCCGGGTGCCGTCGGCCCGCTCGCTGAGCACCTGGACGGTGACCGCGCCGGGGACGGGCGCCAGCGCCGCGTATGCGCCGCTGCGCAGGTCGACGACGAGACCGGGCTCGGCAGCCAGCACCGGCGCCAGCGCGGGTCGCCACAGCGATCGCAGGCCCGGCAGCCCCGGGAGCGCCGAGCCGGCCGACAGCCGGTAGGCGGGGATGCGGTCGCCGGCCCGGACCACGCCGAACAGCGCCGAGCCGACGGCCAGCCGGGCGTCGGCACGCGCCCGCTGGGCCCGCGTCAGGGAGCGGACGTCCAGGGCGTCGTAGAGGACCCCCGTGTAGCGCTCGACGGCGGGCAGGGTGGGGCTGGTCCACAGCGCGGCGTTGCGCGCGATCTCGTCGTCCTGCGCCGCGGAGACGCCGAGCGCCGCGCGGGACGCGGGGACGTCGTCGGCCAGCTCCACCAGCGCCTCGGCCAGCTCGGTGCGGACGCCGGTGAGCTCCGGCGCGGTCAGCGCGGCGAGGTCGAGCGGGGCGCCCTCGCCGCCGGGGTGCTTGGTCTCGGAGGGCGGCAGGAGGACGAGCACGGGGGACGAGGTTACGTCCAGTAGAGCAGCCGGGCCGACGGCAGCCGCTCGGCGACGGCGTCCTCGAACCAGCCGCGCAGCTCACCCATGGTGTCCTTCGGGTAGACGTGCTTCACGGCGCCGAACCTGCCGCGCTTGGGGGTCCGCCGGCTCTCGTCCATCTCCAGCCGGGTGCGCGGGTACCACTCGGTGAGCGTCGTCTTGCTGCCCGGCGTGAAGCGGTGGGTGATGCACTCGACGGTCAGGTCGGTGCCCGCGGGCAGGACGGCGGCGACGGCGTCGAGCAGGTCGCCGTACTCCGCCTGCCAGCCCTCCACCGGCATGATCGGCGCGATCGTCAGGCCGACCGGGTAGCCGGCCGCGGCCACGGCGCCGAGCGCGGCGATCCGACCGGCCACGGGGCTGGTCGCGGCCTCGAAGCGGCGGGCCACCGAGGCGGCGTTGAGCGAGAAGCGCAGCCGGGTGCGGCCGGCGTGCGGGAGGCCGAGCAGCGAGCCGACGTCGTCGAACTTGGTGGTCGCCCGCAGCTGCACCGGGCCGGACCACCCGCGGGTGCCGAAGGCGGTGATCGCCCGCGCCAGGCCGCCGGTGAGGTGCTCCAGCGCCAGCGGGTCGGTGTAGCAGGACGCCTCGAACGTCGTCCGCTCGCCGCCGCGCGCGACGGTCCCGGAGGTGACCGAGCCCCGCCCGACGTAGGCGTCGAGGCCGGCCAGGGCCTCGTCGAGGTCGGCGTAGACCCGGGTGATGGGCGGGCCGCTCAGCGAGCCGGCGAGGTAGCAGTACTGGCAGTGGGCGGGGCAGCCCTGCGCCAGGTCGAACCGCCAGTCCGCCGACGGCGCGATGGGCTGCAGCCGGCGCAGCGACGCCGGGGGGACCACGAGCGCCATCGTGTTCTTCGCCTGCATGAACGCGGCCCGGTCGCCGTCGCCGCGCAGGTTGGGCAGCCGGTCGCCGCGCAGCAACTCGACGTCCTGCACGCCGGCCTGCTCGAGCCGCTGCAGCACGTGCTGCCCGTAGGGGCGCTCGGCGGCCGAGCGGGTGACGAGGACGCGGTCGGGGGTCCACAGGCGGGTCGGAGCGGGGACGGCGGGCGCGGCAGGAGCGGCGACGGGAGGCATCGCTCCGTACAACGCCCTGCGGTGGCGGCGGAGGCCTGCTCAGGGGGTGAGGTCGACCACCACGGGCGCGTGGTCGCTGGCGCCCTTGCCCTTGCGCTCCTCGCGGTCGATGAGCGCGCCGCTCACCCGGCCGGCGAACGCCGGCGAGCCCAGGACGAAGTCGATCCGCATGCCCTCGCGGCGCGGGAAGCGCAGCTGCGTGTAGTCCCAGTACGTGTAGACGCCCGGCCCGGGGGCGAGCGGGCGCACCACGTCGGTGTAGCCGGCGTCGACGACGGCCCGGAACGCCTCGCGCTCGGCGGGGGAGACGTGCGTGGAGTGCGCGAAGACCGACATGTCCCAGACGTCGTCGTCCTGCGGGGCGATGTTCCAGTCGCCGACGAGCGCGATCGGGGCCTCCGGGTCGGCGGCGAGCCACCCCTCGCCCGCGGCACGGAGCGCGGCCAGCCACTCGAGCTTGTACTGCAGGTGCGGGTCGGCCAGCGTCCGGCCGTTCGGGACGTACAGGCTCCACACCCGCACCCCGCCGCAGGTGGCCGCGAGGGCGCGCGCCTCGGGGGCCGGGTCCACGCCCTCCTTCGACGACCAGGACGGCATGCCCGGGAAGCCGATCTCCACGTCGTCCAGCCCGATCCGGGACAGCACCGCGACGCCGTTCCACTGCGAGTGGCCCACGTGCGCGACCTCGTAGCCCAGCGCGCTGAACACCATCTCCGGGAACTGGTCGTCCCGGCACTTGGTCTCCTGCAGCGCCAGGACGTCCACGTCGTGCCGCTGCAGGAACGCCGCCACGCGGTCGGCCCGGGTCCGGATGGAGTTCACGTTCCAGGTCGCCAACCGCATGGCGACCGACCCTACTTACACCGAGATCGGCGTCTCACCCTTGGCCGCCATGCGCGCCCGCATCCGCTCGCGGCTCTCGACGAACTTCGTGGCCTGGGCGTCGAGGCCGCTGAGGAACTCCGCCAGCTGCTCGCGGGCCTGCTCGCCCTCGGGGCCGAAGTCGCTCCGGTCGAAGACCTTCCAGGTCCGCAGGATCGGCGCGACCACCTCGTCGTGGTGCAGCCGCAGGTCGTAGATGCCGGCCTTGGCGATGATGGTCGAGTTCTTCCGGAAGTTCGCCATGTTCGCGCCGGGCATCTCGAAGTGCATGACCTCGTGCGCGACGGCCTTCATCATCTCGTCGGGGTCGATGTCGAACGCCGCGGTGACCAGGTTCCGGTAGAAGATCATGTGCAGGTTCTCGTCGGTCGCGATGCGGGCCAGCAGCTTGTCCGCGACCGGGTCGCCGGTGGCCTTGCCGGTGTTGCGGTGCGAGACGCGGGTGGCCAGCTCCTGGAAGGACACGTAGGCGACCGCCTCGAGCGGGGTCTTGTCACCGGAGTCGTAACCGGTGGTCATGTAGTCCATCCGGGCCCGCTCCAGTTCGACCGGGTCGACCCCGCGGGTGACGACGAGGTAGTCGCGCAGCGCGATGCCGTGCCGACCCTCCTCCGCCGTCCACCGGCCGACCCACTGCCCCCAGGCGCCGTCCCGGCCGAACCGGGTGGCGATCTCCCGGTGGTAGCTGGGCAGGTTGTCCTCGGTGAGCAGGTTGACGAACATCGCCGCCTTGGCCGTCTGGTCGAGGCGTGACTGCTCGGGCGACCAGTCCTCCCCGCCGAGGAAGGCGAAGTTCCGCCCCTCGTCCCACGGGACGTAGTCGTGCGGGTGCCACTCCTTGGCCATCCTGATGTGCCGGTCGAGGTTCTCGGCGACCACCGGCTCGAGCTCGGTCAGGACGGCTGCCTGCGGGGACGTGCGGGGCATCGGGACCTCCGGGTCGACTCGACCTACGCCGTCGTAACCTACGCGGCCGTAACCACGCCGTCACGCATGCCTGTGGGTGCCCCGGGAGGCCCCTCCGCACGCCTCCCGCTCGTCGCGGGCGTGTCGCCCGGTCGGGGGTACGCCAGGACCGGAGCAACCGCGGGGCGGCCCGGACCGCCCATCGGTGGGACGATGGCCCGGTGACCTGGGCAGCGGCGGACGGCCGGTGAGCGACGCGCCCGGGGCACCGGAGGGCGTCGCCGCGCCGCCGCGGGAGACCCCGCACCGGGCTCGCAGCTTCCGGGCCGCGCTCGGCTGGACGGCGCTGAACGCCTTCCTGCCGGGCACGGCCTTCCTCGCCGCCGGGCGCCGGGTCCTCGGAGGCGTCGTCCTGGGGCTGTTCCTGCTGCTCGCCGCCGGCGGCGCCTGGCTGGCCACCGCCGGTCAGCGCTCGGCCGTCCGCGCGGCCGTGGACACCGAGTCCCTGCTGTGGATCGTCGCGGCGGTCGGGGTCGTGGCGCTGCTGTGGGCGGCGGTCGTCGTCGCCGGCCACCTGGTCCTCGTCCCCCGCGGGACCACGCGCGGCCGGCGGGTCCTCGGCGGCGCCGTGGTGCTGCTGCTGGTCGCCGGCGTCGTCGCGCCCGCGGTCTTCGCCGGCCAGGTCGCCCTCGCCCAGCGCGACCTCATCGCCGAGGTGTTCACCGACGACGGGCGCTCGGCGACGGTCGAGGACGTCCCCGACCCCTTCGGCGACAAGGAGCGGGTGAACGTCCTGCTCCTGGGCGGGGACGGCGGCGAGGGGCGCGAGGGCGTGCGCACCGACACGGTCATCGTGGCGAGCATCGACACCGACGACGGCGCGACGACGCTGTTCAGCCTGCCGCGCAACCTCGAGGACCTGCCCTTCCCCGCGAGCAGCCCGCTGGCCGACCTGTACCCCGACGGGTTCGACGCCGGCAGCGAGAGCGAGAGCCTGCTCAACGCCGTGTACCGCAACGGCCCGGCCATGTACCCCGACGCCCTCGGCGCGACCGACAACCCGGGCGCGGACTTCCTCAAGCTCGGCGTCGGCGAGGCGCTGGGCCTGGACATCGACTACTTCGTGCTGATCAACCTCGAGGGGTTCAGCCGGCTGGTCGACGCGCTCGGCGGGATCACCGTGGACGTCAACTACTGGGTGCCGGTCGGCGGCGAGCCGTCGCTGGGCACGCTGCCCGACGACTACATCGCCCCGGGGCCGGACCAGCACATGGACGGCGCGACCGCGCTGGCCTTCGCGCGCGGCCGCTTCGGGCTCACCGACTACGACCGGATGGACCGGCAGCGCTGCACCATCGACGCGATCGTCGACGCCGCCGACCCCGTCACCCTGCTGCGCAAGTACCAGGACCTGGCCCGCACGACCAAGGACGTCGTCTTCACCGACATCCCGCGCTCGGCGCTGGGCGACTTCGTCGACCTGGCCTTCCTCGTCAAGGACGCCGAGATCGAGAGCGTCGTGTTCGACGACTCGGTGATCGACCCGGCCTACCCCGACTACGACCGCATCCGCGGGATCGTCTACCTGGCGCTCACGCCGGGCGCCCAGGAGGCGCCGGACGCCGAGGAGACCCCCGAGGCCCCGGTGACCGGTGCCGGCCCCACCACGACGGCGCCGCCGTCCGGCACCGCCGGCCCCACGGAGCTGCCGGTCGCACCGAGCGACGTGCAGGACGCCTGCGCCTACGACCGCCAGGCGGCCGAGCTGGCCCTCCTCGAGGGGATGCCCCCGACCCGGGACGGCTGACGCGCAGCCGTTCCGGGCGCGCTCACACGGCGGCGATCTGGAGCAGGTTGCCGCAGGTGTCGTCGAGCACCGCGGTGGTGACCGGCCCCATCTGCGTGGGCGGCTGCGTGAAGCGGACGCCGAGCGCGGTCAGCCGGTCGTACTCGGCCTGCACGTCGGCCACCGTGAAGGAGTTGTAGGGGATGCCGTCGGCCACCAGCCCCTGCTTGTACGCCTGGGCCGCGGGGTGCTCGTCGGGCTCGAGCACCAGCTCGACGCCGTCGGGCTGCTCGGCGGAGACGACGGTGAGCCAGCGGTGGCTGCCCATGGGCACGTCGTTCTTCGCCACGAAGCCGAGCACGTCGGTGTAGAACCGCAGCGCCTTCTCCTGGTCGTCGACGAACACGCTGGTCAGGGTGATGCGCACGGGTTCTCCTCGGGATCGGTGCGCCACCGGTCGGTGATGGCGCGCAGCGGTGCGGTGTCCAGGTCGTGGAACTTGTAGCGGCCCTCGCGCCGGGTCCGGACGAGCCCGGCGGCCTCCAGCACGTCGAGGTGCTGGGAGACGGCCTGCCGCGTCGAGGTGAGCCCGTGCCGGCTGATCAGCCGGTTGACCAGCTCGAACAGGGTCTGGCCCGACCGCTCCTGCAGCTCGTCGAGGATCGCCCTCCTCGTCGGGTCGGCGAGGGCCTTGAAGACGTCGCCCACGGGAGCACGATAGGCAAGCGGATGCTTGCATGACAAGCCCCCTCGGGGTGGTCGAGGTCAGCGCGGGAGGATGGGGGCGTGCCCGCCGTCGACGTCCGTCCCGTGACCGCCGTCGACGACACCCTCCGGGCCGAGCTGCTGGCCTGCTGGGTCGACGTCACCAACGCCGGCGGCGCGGTCGGCTTCGTCCCCCCGGTGCACGCCGCGGACGTGGAGCCGGTGCTCGACCGGCTGCTCGAGGGCGTCGCCTCGGGGCGGGACGTGCTCTGCGTGCTCACCGTCGACGGCACGACCGCGGGCTTCGCGGCGCTGGTCGGCTCGTCGTCACCGCTGCGCCGGCACTGGGCGACCGTCCTGCGCGTCCAGGTGCACCCGTCGCGCCAGGGCAGCGGCCTGGGGCGGTCGCTCATGGAGGGCGTGCACCGGGTGGCCGCGGACCGCGGCTGGGAGTTCGTCTCGCTCACCGCACGCGGCGGCACCGGCGTCGACGCGTTCTACCGCGGCCTGGGCTACACCGAGGTGGGCCGGCTGCCGGGCGCGGTGCGCGTGGCCCCGGGCGACGACCGCGACGAGATCCTGCTCGCCCGCCGGCTCTGAGCGACGGGCCGCTCTGGTAGACCCGGGGCATGACCTCCGGCTCCCCCGACCGCCCGCACCGCCGCTCGCCCGAGCAGGACCGGGCGCGGCTGGTCGGCCTGTTCATGCTCGGCGTGGCCGTCGTGCTGCTGCTGTCCTCGGTCACCTGGTTCGGCAGCGACCAGGCCCGCGTGGGCATCGCGCAGCTGGTCTGCGGCCTCCTGGTCGCAGGCGTGGGCGGCTTCCTGGTGCGGCGGGCCGGTACCCGACCCTGACGTGCGAGCGGGCCGGGCCCCGCCGTCCCTGGTGGGACGACGGGACCCGGCCCGGCCGGTACAGCTGGTGCGGATCAGACGGTGCGGCGGGTGCCCACGTGGTCGCGGACCGGGCCCAGCGCGATGACCAGACCGACGAGGGCGGTCAGGATGTGCAGCACGTTGTCAGCGGCGTTCAGGTTGAGGAAGTCCCAGTCCTCGCCCACGGCGATGAGGCCGTAGATGAACGCGGCGCCGTAGCCGACGGCCAGCAGCCAGCCGTAGGTGCGGGCACCGGCCAGCGTGCGGCCCAGGGCCAGACCGGCCGCACCGATGAGGATGTGCACGACGTTGTGCATCGGGTTGATCATGAACCCGAGCAGGTTCGCGTCCACGTGGTGGGCGTCGACACCGTTCTCGTTGCCGAAGAAGTTGTCGAAGCCGGTGATGAAGAAGCCGACGATGCCGATCAGCAGGTAGATGGCGCCGAAGGCCAGGGCCAGCAGCTCAGGCCAGGTCTTGCCGGCGCGTCCGGTACCGCTGCGGTCCGCGGATGCGGCCATGGGATCCTCCTGGGAGTCGTGTGCCGCCCAGTGGGGACGGCTCGCTTCCGATACCCCCACCCGACCAGCGATAACGCGCGTCACCCGGTCGTGTGGCCGGATCGTGACCCGCTCAGTCCGCGCCGCGCGCCGTCGGCTTCGCCCGGCGGACGACGAACGGCCCGATGGCCAGCAGGTCGACCGGAGCGGAGCCGAAGCACTCCAGCGCGTCACGCGGGTCGTCGACCATGGGCCGTCCCGCCGTGTTGAGGCTGGTGTTCACGACCACGGGGATGCCGGTGCGCCGCTCGAACGCCGAGATCATCCGGTGCACGAGGGGCTGCCGGTCGGGATCGATCGTCTGGATGCGCGCGGTCCCGTCGACGTGGGTGACCGTGGGGATGCGGTCGCGCCACTCCTCGGCGACGTCGTGCACGAAGAGCATGTACGGCGAGGGGATCGGGCCGCGGCTGAAGATCTCCGGGGCGCGCTCCAGCAGCACCATGGGCGCCACGGGCCGGAACTGCTCCCGGCCCTTCACGTCGTTCATCCGCTCGAGGTTGGCCTCGTGGCCCGGGTGCGCGAGCAGGGACCGGTGGCCCAGGGCGCGCGGGCCGTACTCGCTGCGGCCCTGGAACCAGGCGACGATGCCGTTGTCGGCGAGGACCTCGGCGACGGCCTCGGCGACGTCGTCGGGGCGCTCGTAGTCGATGGCGGCGGTCCGCAGGACCTTCTCGATCTCGTCGTCGCTCCAGCCGCGGCCGAGCGCGGCGCCGGGCATCGGCTCGGTGCGCTCGCCGAGCTCGCGCGCGACGTGCAGCGCGGCGCCCAGGGCGGTGCCGGCGTCGCCGGCCGCGGGCTGCACCCACACCTCCTCGAAGGGGCTCTCGGCGAGGATGCGGGTGTTGGCGACGCAGTTGAGCGCGGTGCCGCCGGCGAGGGTGAGGGTCTTCTCGCCGGTCTGCTCGTGCACCCAGCGGGCGAGGTCGACCAGCACCTCCTCGAGCCGTGTCTGGACGCTGGCGGCGAGGTCGGCGTGCGCCTCGGTCCACTGGTCACCTTTGCCCAGCCGGGGCGCGAACTCGGTGAAGTCGATCTTCTCGGTGCGGAAGCCGCCGTCGTCGGTGGCGCGGATGAGCTCGGCCAGGTCCCCGAGGAAGCGGGGCTTGCCGTAGGAGGCCATCGCCATGACCTTGAACTCGTCGGAGCTGCGCAGGAACCCGAGGTGGTCGGTGAGCTCCTCGTACATGAGGCCGAGGGAGTGGGGGAGCGCCTGCCCGGCGATGACCTCCAGCTGCCCGTCGACGTAGCGGCCGGCCAGGTGGCTGTGCGCCTCGCCCCGGCCGTCGAGCACGAGGACGGCGTTGTCCTGCCGGCCGCGGGAGGCCGGCGCGGCCAGCCCGGCGGAGGCGGCGTGCGCGACGTGGTGCTTGACGAAGCGGACCTTCGCCGGGTCGAGCCCCGGCAGCGCGTGCGCCAGGAAGTCCGGCGCCATCTCGGCGTACCGCTTGCGCATGGTGTCGCCGTCGTCGAACAGGCCGGTGTCCTCCGGCGTCGTCATCAGCCCGGGGTCGAAGGAGTAGGCGACGGCGTCGAGCTCCTCGGGGCGGACGCCGGCCTCGGCGAGGCACCAGGCGGCCGACAGCTCGGGCAGCTCCCAGGCGCTCCAGGGCAGCGGGCGCTTGCCGTGCTTGCGCCGGCTGAACCGCTCCTCCTCGGCGGCGGCGAGGACCTTCCCGTCGACGACGAGCGCCGCGGCGGGGTCGTGGTAGATCGCGTTGATGCCGAGGACCTTCACGGGCTCTCCTCCTCCTGGGGTCGCGGCCCGTCTGCTCCAGGCGCCGACCCCGTCGTCCTGCCGATGATCACGGCCGCGGGCCGGGCCCGCAGCTCGAAAGCGGGTCAGCCGCGGGTTCGCAGCAGTTCGTTGTCCACGACGGCGGCCAGGGCGAGGGTCTTGTAGCCGACCTCGTCGAACAGCACCGTGATCCGGTCGTCCTCGACGCGCATGACGATCCCGGCGCCCCACTCGCTGTGCTCGACCGGCGTCTCGACGGGGAACGGGGTGTCGGCCGGCGCGGCGTCGACGTGCTCCTGCGCGGTGCCGGCGGAGCAGTTGTCGCAGTTGCCGCACGGCCCGTCGAGCTGCTCGCCGAAGTAGCCGAGCAGGAACTGGCGGCGGCACTCGGTGGTCTCGGCGTAGCCGCGCATCATCTCGACGCGGCTCTGGTCGACCTTCTCGTGGTGCTCGGCCAGCTCGCGGGCGGCCGCGGCAGCTTCGCCGGGGCTGGGGGCGTCCTCGGCCGGGTGGGCGGCCCCCTCCTCGTCGATGACGACGGCCTCGACCTGCTCGAGGAGGTTGAGGTCGCGGACCAGCGGGCTGGCGGCGCGGCCGGTCTCCTCGCGGAGGGTCTTCACGTCGACGCCGTCCTCCAGGCCCGCGGCGGGGGCGGCGGCGACGAGCCCGGCGACCTGCTGCAGCTCCTCCTCGGCGGGGGTGCCGGCGGCGAAGAAGCGGCGCAGGCCGAGGTCTTCCTGGCGGTACACGAGGACGGCCAACGCGGGCTCGCCGTCTCTGCCCGCCCGGCCGATCTCCTGGTAGTAGCTGTCGACGGAGTCGGCGGGCTCGGCGTGGACCACGAAGCGCGTGCCGGGCTTGTCGATGCCCATGCCGAACGCGGTGGTGGCGACGACGACGTCGAGCTCGTCGTCCATCCAGGCGCGCTGGGTGTCCTCGCGGTCACCCTTGTTCAGGCCCGCGTGGTAGTGCCGGGCGCGCAGGCCGCGCTCGCGCAGCTCCTCGGCGACGGACTCGGTGCCCTTGCGGGTGGCGCTGTAGACGATGCCCGGGCCGCGGCCCTCGCCGATCTCGGTGAGCACCCGGTCGAGGACGCCCAGCTCCTTGCCGCGGGCGTCGGCGTGGTGGTCGACCTCCAGCCGTATCTCCGGGCGGTCGAAGCCGGCGACCACGATCGCGGGGTCGGTCATGCCGAGCCGCTCGACGATCTCGGCGCGGACCGGTGGGGCGGCGGTCGCGGTGAGCGCCAGGACGGTGGGGGAGCCGAGCTGCTCCACGGCATTGCCCAGCCGCAGGTAGTCGGGCCGGAAGTCGTGGCCCCAGGCGGAGACGCAGTGCGCCTCGTCGACGACGAACAGCGCCGGGTGTGCGGCGGCGAGGGCGTCGACGACCTCGGGCTTGCCGAGCTGCTCGGGGGCGAGGAACAGGAAGCGGACCGTTCCGTCACCGAGGTGCTCGAGGGCCTCGCGCTGGTCGCCGGCGGACATCGTGGAGTTGAGCTGGGCGGCCTTCCCGGCGTCGTCCTCGAGCTCGGTGAGCCGCTCGACCTGGTCGCGCTGCAGGGCGATGAGCGGTGAGACCACGACGACCGGCCCGTCGAGCAGCTGCCCGGCGACCTGGTAGATCGCGGTCTTGCCCGCGCCCGAGGGGAGGACGGCGAGGGTGTCCCGTCCGCCGACGACGGCCTGCATCGCCTCCTCCTGGCCGGGGCGGAAGGACTCGTAGCCCAGGACGTCGCGCGCGAACGCCCGGATCCGTCGGGTCCGGACACCAGCGGTGGCGCCTGCCGGGTTGTCGTCCTGGTCGTCGTCGGTGGAGGGGCTGGACTGCGTGGAGGCGCGCGGCACCGGCTCCCCCTCCCCGGGGCGCGAGATCGACAAACCGTGGGCGGTCTCACCGTGGACGAGCGCGGTCAGCACAGCGGCGCCCGGCGCGGGCCGACGTCGGCGCGCTCGGCGGCGCTCTGCCCGGCGTACCAGCCACCCGCGTCCACCGTCGCCCGGCTCCGGCTCGTGCGAACCCGGGGGAACAGCTCCGCCACCGCGGCGTCCACCGCCTCCTTCCGGGACCGCAGCACCGGCAGCAGGTCCACACCGTGTTCCTCCGCGGCGTCGGCGGTGGCCCGCCGGCGCGCGTCCTGGAGCCGCTCGCCGATCCGGTGGGCGTAGCCCAGCAGGAACGCCCGGCGGAACGTGCGCGGCGACCCACCGCGCCCGGCGGTGCGCTCGGCGGCCGCCAGCCCCTGTGCGACCTGCAGCAGCAGCGAGGTGAACAGCAGCTCCACCGCGTCCAGGTCGGCCCGGCCGCCGACGAGCGTGGCGATGCCGAGCCCCTGGTACCAGACCAGCCGCACGTCGTTGGCCTCGGCGACCGCCCCCAGCAGCTGCACCTTGGCGCGCACGTACGGGTCCGCGACGTGCACGCGGCGGGTCTGCACCTCGCCGGCCGGGACGTCGTCCGCGAGGAGCGCGGCGTCCACCGCGTGCCGCGTCATGAGCTCCTGTGCCTTGGCGGTCAGCGCTTCGGCCTCCTCGGCGAACTCCGTCGCCTCCGCCTTGGCCAGCAGCCCCCGGATCACCCGCAGCGCGCGGTCGTCGCCCGCGCCGGGACGGGGAGCCGTCGACCGCCGGGCCGCACCCCACCGGGAGGGCGGTGGCACCAGCACCTCGATCCGCGCCGCGCTGCGCAGCGTCCCGAGCAGCTGCAGCACGGCGCGCCAGGCGTCCGCCGGCGACCGGCGCTCGGCGCGCTGCCAGGCGGTCAGCGCTCCGTCCGGGCCGGGTAGCGCGCCGACCTCGCGCAGCTGGTCCACCCACGCCGCGGGGGCGCGCTCCACCGCGGACGTGCGGCGCGCGTGCGCACCGATCAGCGCCACCACCAGCGGAGCCGCGGCGGCCGGGGCCTGCCGGCGCACGGCGTGCACGACGTCGGCGGGCTGCCAGCCGCGCTCCCACGTCTCCTCCAGCGCGTCGTCCAGGGCGCGCGGCACCGGCCCTGCGGGGTCGAGGGCGGTGCCGTGCGCCACCAGCGTGGCGGCCAGCTCGCCGGCGAGCCGGGCATCGGTGAGCGCGGCCCCCCGGTGCCGCAGGAGGTCTGCCAGCCAGGCGTCGTCGATCACGCCCGGAATGCTGCCCCTCCCTGCCGACGACCGGCGCCGCCGCCTGTGGACGGGCGGGTTCCGTCCACAGGTGCGGCATAGGGTCGCCCCGTGCCAGCCACCTACCGGATCGCCGAGGCGGCGGCGCTGCTCGGCGTCAGCGACGACACGGTGCGCCGCTGGATCGACAGCGGCCGGCTGCCTGCGAGCCGCGACGGCGGCGGACCGGCCGTGGTGGACGGCACCGACCTCGCCCGCGTCGCCGCCGAGCTGCACGCACCGCCGGAGCCCGGCGTCACCCGCTCCTCCTCCGCGCGCAACCGGCTGACCGGCATCGTCACCCGCGTCGTCCGCGACACCGTCATGGCCCAGGTGGAGATCCAGGCCGGCCCGTTCCGCGTCGTCTCGCTCATGTCCCGCGAGGCGGCCGACGAGCTCGGCCTGGACGTCGGGGCCCGGGCGGTCGCCACGGTGAAGGCGACGCAGGTCAGCATCGACGTCCCCTGAACATCCGTGTCCGCGGACCACTGGAGCAGCTAGGGTTCCGCGCATGCGGATCGGCCGGTGTTCCAGCGCCCTCCTCGCCGCCGTGCTCCTCGCCGGCTGCGGTGGCGCGGAGGAGGAGGCGGCCGACGGCGGGCTCGCCGGCACGCTCACCGTCTTCGCCGCCGCCTCGCTGACCGACGTCTTCACCGGGCTCGGCGAGCAGCTCGAGGCCGACCACCCCGACCTCGACGTGCGGTTCACCTTCGCCGGCAGCTCGCAGCTGGCCACCCAGATCGGCCAGGGCGCCCCGGCCGACGTGTTCGCCAGCGCCGCCGAGCCGCAGATGGCGGTCGTCACCGACGCCGGGCTGGCCGACGGCGACCCGGAGGTCTTCACCGAGAACGTCCTGGAGATCGCCGTCCCGGAGGGCAACCCGGCCGAGGTCGGCGGCCTGGCCGACTTCGGGCGCGCCGAGCTCGCCCTCGCCGTCTGCGCGCCCGAGGTCCCCTGCGGTGCCGCGGCCGGGGACGTCTTCGCGGCCGCCGGCGTCACCGCGCGGCCGGACACGCTCGAGGAGGACGTCCGGGCGGCGCTCACCAAGGTCCAGCTCGGCGAGGTCGACGCCGCCCTGGTCTACGCGACCGACGTCCGCGCCGCCGGCGACCGGGTCGAGGGCATCGCCTTCCCCGAAGCCGAGCAGGCGGTCAACCGGTACCCGATCTGCGCGCTGGCCGCCGCACCCAACCCCGACGCGGCGCGCGCCTTCCTCGCCCTGGTGACCTCCGACGAGGGGCAGCAGGCGCTCGCCGACGCGGGGTTCCGCGCGCCGGCCCCGTGAGCCGCCCGCGGTCGGGCGGGGTCCCGCTGCCGCTGCTCGTCCCCGCGGCGCTCGGCACGGCCTTCCTCGTCCTGCCCCTGCTCGGGCTGCTGGTCCGGGCCCCGTGGTCGGACCTCGGTGCCCGGCTCTCCGAGCCCGCGGTCGGCGAGGCGCTGCGGCTGTCGCTGGTCAGCGCGACGCTGGCCACCGCCGTCTCCCTGGTGCTCGGCGTGCCCATGGCGTGGGTCCTCGCCCGGTCCCGCATCCGCGGCCGGTCCGTGCTCCGGGCGCTGGTCACGGTTCCGCTGGTGCTGCCGCCCGTCGTGGGCGGGGTGGCCCTGTTCCTCGTCCTCGGCCGGCAGGGCATCGTCGGCGGGTGGCTCTACGAGGCCACCGGCCTCAGCATCCCGTTCACCACGCCCGCCGTCGTCATCGCCGAGACGTTCGTCGCGATGCCGTTCCTCGTGATCAGCGTGGAGGGCGCGCTGCGGGCCGCGGACGCGCGCTTCGAGGACGCCGCCGCCACCCTGGGCGCCGACCGCTGGACCACCTTCCACCGCGTCACGCTGCCGCTCGTCGCGCCCGGGGTCGCCGCCGGGGCCGTGCTCTGCTGGGCCCGCGCGCTCGGCGAGTTCGGCGCCACGATCACCTTCGCCGGCAACTTCCCGGGCACGACGCAGACGATGCCGCTGTCGGTCTACCTGGCGCTGCAGAGCGACCCCGAGGCCGCGATCGTGCTCTCCCTGCTCCTGCTGCTGGTCTCGCTCGGCACGCTGCTGCTCCTGCGCGACCGCTGGCTGGGCCGGGCCGGGGTCGCGCCGTGACGCTCGCCGCCGAGCTGCGGGCGCGGCGCGGGATGTTGCACGTGGAACTCGACGTCCGGGTCGCCGACGGCGAGGTGCTCGCCGTCCTCGGGCCGAACGGGGCCGGGAAGTCCACGGTGCTGCGGGTGCTCGCCGGCCTGCTGCCCCCGGATTCCGGCCGGGTCGTGGTGGACGGCGAGGTGTGGGACGACGTCGCCGCGGGCGGGCACCTGCCCCCGCACCGGCGGCGCCTGGGCATGGTGTTCCAGGACCACCTGCTGTTCCCGCACCTGAGCGTGGCCGACAACGTCGCCTTCGGGCTGCGCACCCGCGGCGCGGGGCGGCGCGCGGCGCGGGCGGTCGCCACCGACTGGCTGGCCCGCGTCGAGCTGGCCGACCTGGGCGGCCGCCGGCCGGGGCAGCTGTCCGGGGGGCAGGCGCAGCGCGCCGCGCTGGCCCGCGCGCTGGCGCCCGACCCCGCGCTGCTGCTGCTCGACGAGCCGCTCTCCGCGCTCGACGCCCGCACCCGGCTCACCGTCCGCGCCGAGCTGCGCCGGCACCTGGCCGGGTTCGGCGGCAGCACGGTGCTGGTCACCCACGACCCGGTCGACGCGATGGCGCTGGCCGACCGGGTCGTCGTCCTCGAGGAGGGGCGGGTGGTGCAGACCGGCCCGCCCGCGGAGGTGGCCCGGCGTCCGCGCACCGACTACGTCGCCCGGCTGGTGGGCCTCTCGCTGCTCGCCGGGACGGGCTCCGGCACCACGGTCCGGCTGGACGGCGGGGGCGAGGTGGCCGTCGCCGAGGAGGTGTCCGGGCCCGTCTTCGCCGCCGTCCGGCCGGAGTCGGTGGCGCTCTTCCTGCGCCGTCCCGACGGCAGCCCGCGCAACGTCTGGCCGCTGCGGCTGGCCGGCGCGGTCCCGCACGGGACGACGGTGCGCTGCGAGCTCGAGGGGCCCGTGCCCCTGGTCGCCGACGTCACCGCGACCGCGTTCGCCGAGCTGGGGCTGGTGCCGGGCGCGGAGGTGTGGGCGGCGGTCAAGGCCTCCGAGGTGGCCGTCTACGAGCGCTGAGAGAGTGGACCGCATGACCTGCGCCGCCGTCGTCCTCGCCGCCGGGGGCGGCCGCCGCTACGGGATGCCGAAGGCGCTGGTCGAGTTCGAGGGCAGCCTGCTGGTCGAGCGGGCGGTGCGGACGGCGCGGGCGGCCTGCGACGTCGTCCTGGTGGTGCTCGGCGCGCAGGCGGTCGACGTCTGGCGCACCGCCGACCTGGCCGGCGCCACGGTCCTGGCGAACGAGGACTGGGAGACCGGCATGGCCTCCTCGCTGCGCACCGGGCTGGACGGCCTGCGCGGCTTCCCGGGAACCGTCGACGCGGCGCTGGTCACGCTGGTCGACATGCCCGGCATGACGCCGGAGGCGCTGCGGGCCGTCGCCGCGCACGCCGCCCCGGACGCGCTCGCCGTCGCCACCTACGACGGCGTCCGCGGCCACCCGGTGCTCCTCGGGCGCGACCACTGGGCAGGGGTGGCGGGGACGGCGACCGGGGACGAGGGCGCCCGCCGCTACCTGGCCGCCCGCGACGTGACCGAGGTCGACTGCACCGGCCTGGCCGATCCGGCCGACCTCGACGTCCCGCCCCCGGGGGTACCGTCGGCGCCGTGACCGCCGGTGGCCTGATCGCCCGAGTCGTCGACGAGCCGCTGTCCGTCGCCGAGCACGAGGACGCCGTCGCCGACAAGGCCGCGGGCGCCGTCGTCTCCTTCGCCGGTGTGGTCCGCGACCACGACGGCGGCCGGTCGGTGACCGAGCTGGAGTACGTCGGGCACCCGAGCGCGACCGAGGTGATCCGGGAGATCGCCGACGAGTTCGCCGCCCGCGAGGGCGTGCAGGCCGTCGCGGTCAGCCACCGCATCGGCCTGCTCGGCATCGGCGACGTGGCGCTGGCCTGCGCGGTCAGCGCCGCCCACCGCGGCGCGGCCTTCACCGCGTGCGCCGACCTCGTCGACGAGGTGAAGAAGCGGCTGCCGATCTGGAAGCGGCAGGTCTTCACCGACGGCGAGGAGGAGTGGGTCGCCTGCCCGTGACCGCCGCGGGTGGGATGCTCGCGGCGTGACCTCCCCCACGCCGGCGGCGCCCACCTCCCCCGAGGAGCTGGCGGCGGCGCTCGAGGCGACCGGGTACCTGCCCGACGAGGGCCTGGCCACGGCCGCCTACCTCGCCCTGGCGATGCACCGGCCGCTGTTCCTCGAGGGCGAGGCCGGCGTCGGCAAGACCGCGCTGGCGCACGCCCTCGCCGAGGTCACCGGCCGGCCGATCCACCGGCTCCAGTGCTACGAGGGCCTGGAGGCCAGCCAGGCGCTCTACGACTGGGACTTCGGCCGCCAGCTGCTGCACCTGCGCGCCGCCGAGGCCGCGCACGCCACCGGCGACCCGACCGCGCTGGAGGCCTCGCTCTACGACCGGCGATTCCTGCTGGCCCGCCCGCTGCTGCGGGCGCTGGAGGACTCGCCGTCGGTGCTGCTCATCGACGAGGTCGACCGCGCCGACGACGAGTTCGAGGCGTTCCTGCTCGAGGTGCTGTCGGACTTCACGATCTCCATCCCCGAGCTCGGCACGGTCCGGGCAGCGACGCCGCCGCTGGTGGTCCTCACGTCCAACCGCACCCGCGAGGTGCACGACGCCCTCAAGCGCCGCTGCCTGTACCACTGGCTGGAGCACCCGGGCTTCGACCGCGAGGTGGCGATCCTGCGCCGCCGGCTGCCCGAGGTGACCGAGCGGCTGGCCCGCGAGGTGGCGACGGCGACGGCGCGGCTGCGCACCCTGGACCTGCTCAAGCCGCCCGGGATCGCCGAGGCGGTCGACTGGGCGACCGCGCTGCACACCCTGGGCGCCCGCGAGCTCGACCCCGACACCGCCGCCCGCACGCTGGGTGCGGTCCTCAAGTACCGGGAGGACACCGAGCGGGTGCAGCTGCAGGGCCGGGGAGCGCTTCTCGGTGGCTGAGCGGGACGCGGTGGACGCCGTCCTCGGGTTCGCCCGCACGCTGCGGGCGGCCGGCGTCGCCGCGTCCCCGGACCGCGTCGAGGCGATGCTCGCCGCGCTGGACGCGCTCGACGTGCTGGACCCCGGCGACGTCTACTGGGCGGGCCGGCTGACCCTCTGCGCGGGCCCGGACGACCTGCTCCGCTACGACGCCGCCTTCTCCGCCTGGTTCGGCGGCGAGCGGCCGCGCGCCGCCCGCCCGGCACGGCCGGAGCGCCCGCTGGTCTCGGTCATGGCGCCGCTCGGCAGCGGGGACGGCGCTGCGGACGACGCGCCCGAACCCCAGCAGCTGGCCGTGCGGGCCAGCGCCGCGGAGGTGCTGCGGCACCGCGACGTCGCCGAGCTCTCCCCCGCCGAGCGCGACCACCTGCGCCGGCTGTTCACACTGCTGCGCCCGGCCGCGCCGATGCGCCCCTCGCGCCGGCGCCGGCCGAGCCGGGGCGGCGCCGTCCACCCCGCCCGCACGGTGCGCCGCGCGCTCCGGGACGGCGGCGAGGTCGCCCGGCTGATGCACCGGCGGGCGGCACCGCGCCCCCGCCGCGTGGTCCTGCTGGTCGACGTGTCCGGGTCGATGAGCCCCTACGCCGACGCCCTGCTGCGCTTCGCGCACGTCGCGGTGCGGGCCCGGCCGGCCTCCACCGAGGTGTTCACCGTGGGCACCCGGCTGACCCGCGTCACCCGCGAGCTGCGGCTGCGCGACCCCGACCGGGCCCTGGCCGCCAGCGGCTCGGCCATCCCGGACTGGTCCGGCGGCACCCGGCTCGGCGAGGTGCTCAAGGCGTTCCTCGACAGATGGGGCCAGCGCGGCACGGCCCGCGGCGCCGTCGTCGTCGTGTGCAGCGACGGCTGGGAGCGGGGCGGCACCGAGCTGCTCGGGGAGCAGATGGCGCGGCTGCGCCGGCTGGCGCACGCCGTGGTGTGGGTCAACCCGCACAAGGGCCGGACCGGGTACGAGCCGCTCGCCGGCGGCATGGTCGCCGCGCTGCCCTCGGTCGACGCCTTCGTCGCGGGACACAGCATGGCAGCCTTCGAGGAGCTGACGGAGGTGATCCAACGTGCGGGACGTCCTCGATGACCTGATCGGCTGGTGGCAGGCGGGCGAGACCGTCGGGATGGGCACCGTGGTGGCCACCTGGCGCTCCGCGCCGCGCCCGGCCGGCGCGTCCATGCTCGTCGGGCCGGACGGCACGGCGGTGGGCAGCGTCTCCGGCGGCTGCGTCGAGGGCGCGGTGTACGAGGAGGCGGTCGACGCCGCCGGCACCGGCGAGGTCGCGCTGCGGCGCTACGGCGTCAGCGACGACGACGCCTTCGCCGTCGGGCTGACCTGCGGCGGCATCCTCGACGTGTTCGTCGAGGCGGTGTCCCGCGAGTCCTTCCCCGAGCTCGGCGAGGTCAAGGAGTCCGTCGACCGGCACGAACCGGTCGCCGTCGTCACCTGCGTGACCGGAGGCGACGACCGGCTGGGCCGGCGGCTGGTGCTTTGGCCCGACCGGCTCTCCGGCAGCCTGGGCTCGCAGCGGCTGGACGATGCCGTCGCCGCCGACGCCCGCGGGATGCTCGCCGCCGGCCGCACCGGGATGCTCCACTTCGGCGCCGACGGGGAGCGCCGCGGCGACGAGCTGGAGCTCTTCGTCAACTCCTTCGCCCCCCGTGCCCGGATGATCGTTTTCGGGGCCATCGACTTCGCCGCCGCGGTCGCCCGGGTCGGCGCCTTCCTCGGCTACCGCGTCACCGTGTGCGACGCCCGGCCGGTCTTCGCCACCCCGAAGCGCTTCCCGGACGCCGACGAGGTGGTCGTCGAGTGGCCGCACCGGTACCTGCAGGCCGAGGTCGACGCCGAGCGGATCGACGGGCGCACGGTCCTGTGCGTGCTCACCCACGACCCGAAGTTCGACGTCCCGCTGCTGGAGGTCGCGCTGCGGCTGCCGGTCGCCTACGTGGGCGCCATGGGCTCGCGGCGCACCCACGCCGAGCGGCTCGAGCGGCTGGCCGAGGCCGGCCTCACCGCGGAGGAGACCGCCCGGCTGTCCTCCCCGATCGGGCTGGACCTGGGCGCCCGCACCCCGGAGGAGACCGCGGTGTCGATCGCCGCGGAGATCATCGCCGGCCGCTGGGGCGGCTCGGGCGAGCGGCTGTCCGGGACCGAGGGGCCGATCCACCGCACCGCGGACCGCTGACCTGCACCCTCCGCGAGGAAGGTGTGGCGTGAGTCACTCCTGATGCGCAAGACTCCGCTCAGCCGACCGAGCGGAGGACGAGTGACCCAGATTTCGGTGCGCGTCGACGGCGCCACCTACACGGACGAGGTCGAACCCCGGACCCTGCTGGTCCACTACCTGCGCGAACAGCTGGGGAAGGTCGGCACCGTCGTCGGGTGCGACACCAGCAACTGCGGGGCCTGCACCGTCCACCTGGACGGCGAGGCGGTGAAGAGCTGCACGGTGCTGGCGGTCCAGGCCGACGGCAGCGAGGTCACCACCATCGAGGGCATCGCGCAGGACGGCGCCCTGCACCCAATGCAGAAGGCGTTCCACGAGATGCACGGTCTCCAGTGCGGCTACTGCACGCCCGGGATGATCATGGCGTCGATCGACCTGGTGCGCGACAACCCCGACCCCAGCGAGGACGAGGTCCGGGAGGGCATCGAGGGCAACCTCTGCCGCTGCACCGGCTACCAGAACATCGTCCGCGCCGTGCAGCAGGCGGCCGGCGAGATGCGCGGGGCCCAGGCCCCCCACGCGCTGGGAGCGCAGTCGTGACCGCCCTCGAGGACCGGCCCTCGGTCGAGGCGCCGGCCAAGGAGGTCGGCCAGGCCCGCCGGCGCAAGGAGGACGCCCGGCTGATCACCGGCCGGACCACGTGGACCGACAACATGGTGCTGCCCGGGATGCTGCACCTGTCCGTCGTCCGCAGCCCGGTCGCGCACGCCAAGATCCTCTCCGTCGACATCGAGGCGGCGCGCTCGGCGCCGAACGTCGTCGCCGTCCTGACCGGCCGCGACCTCGCCGAGGAGCAGGGCTCGATCCCGTGCGCCTGGCCGGTCACCGCCGAGATGGTCAACCCCGGCCACCCGTCGGTCGCGGTCGACGAGGTCAACCACGTCGGCGAGGCCGTCGCGGTCATCGTCGCGCGCAGCAAGGCCGCCGCCCAGGACGCCGTCGAGCTGGTCGACGTCGACTACGACCCGCTGCCGGTCGTCCTCGACATGGAGCGGGCAGTCGGGCAGCAGCCCGACCTGTGCCACGACCACCTGGAGAGCAACGAGAGCTTCCGGTGGGTCTTCGACGCCGGCGAGGCCGGGACCGGCCAGGACACCGAGCGCGCCTTCGCGGACGCCGACGTCGTCGTCAGCCGGCGGTTCGTCCAGCAGCGGTTGATCCCCGCCTTCATGGAGCCCCGCGCCACCGTCGTGCAGCCCCAGGGCGACAACTTCACGATGTGGTCCTCCACGCAGGTGCCGCACATCCTGCGGGTCATGCTGGCGATGATCACCGGCATCCCCGAGCACAAGCTGCGCGTCATCGCCCCCGACGTCGGCGGCGGGTTCGGCGGGAAGCTGCAGGTCACGCCCGAGGAGGTGATCACGCTCCTGGTGGCGCGGCGGCTGGGCAAGCCGGTCAAGTGGACCGAGACCCGCAGCGAGTCGCTGATGAGCGCCCACCACGGCCGCGACCAGGTCCAGCACGTCGAGATCGCCGCCGACCGCGACGGCACCGTCCGGGGCCTGAAGGTGCACATCCTCTCGGACATGGGCGCCTACCTGCGCCTGGTCAGCCCGGGCGTGCCGATCCTCGGCGCGTTCATGTACCCGGGCATCTACAAGTTCCCGGCCTACCGGTTCGACTGCCAGGGCGTCTTCACCAACAAGACCCCCACCGACGCCTACCGCGGCGCGGGCCGCCCGGAGGCGACCTTCGCCATCGAGCGGATCATGGACGAGCTCGCCGTCGAGCTCGGCACGGACCCCCTCGAGCTGCGCCGGAAGAACTGGATCGGGGCCGACGAGTTCCCGTTCACCACGGTGGCCGGGCTCGAGTACGACAGCGGCGACTACGACACCGCCACGCAGCAGGCGCTGCAGCTGCTCGGCTACGACGAGCTGCGCGAGGAGCAGCGCCGGCGCCGCGAGGCGAACGACCCGGTGCAGCTGGGCATCGGCTTCTCCACGTTCACCGAGATGTGCGGCCTGGCGCCCTCCCGGGTCCTCGGCTCTCTCTCCTACGGCGCCGGCGGCTGGGAGCACGCCTCCATCCGGATGCTGCCCACCGGCAAGGTCGAGGTCGTCACCGGCTCGACGCCGCACGGCCAGGGCCACGAGACGGCCTGGAGCCAGCTGGTCGCCGACGAGCTCGGCGTCCCGTTCGAGGACGTCGAGGTGCTGCACGGCGACACCGCGATCGCCCCGCGCGGGCTGGACACCTACGGCTCCCGCTCGCTCGTGGTGGGCGGCGCCGCGGTGGTCAACGCGGCGCAGAAGGTCGTGGCCAAGGCGCGCACGGTCGCCGCGCACATGCTCGAGGCCAGCGAGGAGGACCTGCGGTTCGAGGGCGGCGCGTTCTCGGTGCGGGGCACCCCGGGCACGAGCGTCACCATCCAGGAGGTCGCGCTGGCCACCTTCGCGGCGCACGACTTCCCGGACGGCGTGGAGCCCTCGCTGGACGCCGACGCGACCTTCGACCCGGTCAACTTCTCCTTCCCCCACGGCACGCACGTCTGCGCCCTGGAGGTCGACACCGAGACCGGCATGGTGAAGATCCGGAAGTACGCCTGCGTCGACGACGTCGGGACGATCGTCAACCCGCTCATCGTCGAGGGCCAGGTGCACGGCGGGCTGGCCCAGGGCATCGCCCAGGCGCTGTACGAGGAGGCCGTCTACGACGAGGACGGCAACCTCACCACCGGCACCTTCGTGGACTACCTGGTCCCGTCGGCCGCCGACCTGCCGCACTTCGAGACCGGCAACACCGTGCACGTCGCACCCGGCAACCCGATCGGGGCGAAGGGCGTCGGCGAGGCGGGCTGCATCGCCTCGACGCCGGCGGTCGTCAACGCCGCGCTGGACGCCGTCCGGCACCTGGGGGTCTCCGACATCCTCATGCCGCTGACCCCCGAACGGGTCTGGCGGGCGCTCCACCAGGGCGGCGACGGCGGAGACCGCGCGACCGCGGGCACCAACGCCTACGGCGGGGCGCAGACCGAGACCACCGCCGGCGTCTCGACGCCCGAGTCGCGCCTGGGAGGCGACCGATGATCCCCGCAGCCTTCGCCTACGCCCGCCCGACCACGGTCGACGAGGCGCTGCAGGCGCTCGCCGACGGCGGGGAGGACGCGAAGATCCTCGCCGGGGGCCAGTCGCTGATCCCGGTCATGCGGCTGCGCCTGGCGGCGCCGTCCACGGTGGTGGACCTGAGCCGGGTCACCGAGCTGCGCGGCGTCCGGGACGACGGCGACGCGCTGGTCATCGGCTCGATGACCACGCACTCCGACGTCCTGGCCGACCCGCTGATCGCCCAGCACGCGCCGCTGATCGCCCAGGCGACCGAGACCGTCGCCGACCGGCAGGTGCGCCACCGCGGGACCTTCGGCGGCGCGCTGGCGCACGCCGACCCGGCCGGTGACCTGCCGGCGGTCGCCCTCGCCCTGGACGCCGAGTTCGTGCTCGCCGGCCCGGGCGGCCGGCGCACCGTCGCGGCGCGGGAGTTCTTCGTCGACTACCTGACCACCGCGCTGGCCGAGGACGAGCTGCTGGTCGAGGTCCGCGTCCCGAAGCTGGCCGGGCAGTGGGGCATGCACTACGAGAAGTTCAACCGGGTGGCCCAGGCCTGGTCGATCGTCGCCGTCGCCGCGGCGGTGCGCCGGGAGGACGGGCACATCGCCGAGGCGCGGATCGGGTTGACCAACATGGGCCCGACGCCGCTGCGGGCGACGGCCACGGAGGAGGCGCTGGCCGGGGTGGGCGCCGCCGCCGGGCCGATCGCCGACGCCGCCCGGGCGGCCGCCGAGGGCACCGAGCCCAGCGACGACCTCAACGCCAAGGCCGACTACCGCCGGCACCTGGCCCAGGTGCTCACCCGCCGCGCGGTCACGGCCGCGGCCGGGCTCCAGGCGTAGGGGCCCGGCGTGCAGCTCGAGAACTCGTTCACCGTGCCCGTGCCGATCGACGAGGCGTGGCGGGTGCTGCTCGACATCGAGCGGATCGCGCCCTGCATGCCCGGCGCGGCCCTCGACTCGGTGACCGGCGACGACTTCACCGGCCGGGTCAAGGTCAAGCTCGGCGTCATCACGCTGACCTACCAGGGCAAGGCGTCGTTCGTGGAGAAGGACGAGGCGGCGCACCGCGCGGTCATCGACGCCCGCGGCAAGGACCAGCGGGGCAACGGCACCGCCGCCGCCGTCGTCACCGCGACGCTGGCGGCCGAGGGGGGCAGCACCCGCGTCGACGTCCTCACCGACCTGAACATCACCGGCCGCCCGGCCCAGTTCGGTCGCGGCGTGATGACCGACGTCGGCAACAAGCTGATCGGCCAGTTCGCCGACCAGCTGGCGGCCCAGCTCGGGGCCGGCGACCAGGCGGACGCCGGCCCGGAGACCGTGCCGGCGCCCGAGGCCGTGCCGGATCCGGAGGTGGCGCCGGTCGCCGCGGCGGTCAGCTCGGTGCCCTCGATCCCGCGCCCGGTCCAGGAGCCCGGGGACGCCGCGCCCGGAGACGCCGCACGCGCGCCCGCCGAGCCCGAGCCGATCAACCTGCTGGAGGTCGCGGGAGGCGCGGCCGCGGCGCGCTACGCTCCGGCGGCCGGGCTCGCCCTCCTCGTGCTGCTCGTCGTCTGGCTGGTGCGCCGCCGCGGCGGCTGACGGCGGCGCGACCGGCGTGTTCTCGCAGGAGGACTTGAACGCGCACGACCGGACGTGGCATAACTGGGGGGCGGTGCGCCGTCGGCCGCGCTGCTCCGGGCGTCCCCGCTGGCGAGCGGACGACCGGAGGGGGAGGCGCATGGAGCGGCCGGACGGCGACCGCGTGCTCTCGTCCATGCCGATCGGCTTCATGGCCGTGGACGCGGACTGGACGATCACCCACGTCAACGCCGCCGCCGAGAAGTCGCTGCTCATCGACGCGTCCGGCCTGGTGGGCCGCAACTACTGGGACGCCTACCCGGCGAACGTCAGCGACGAGAGCGCCTTCGGGCGGACCTTCCGGCGCACGATGGCCGAGCGCGCGCTGAGCACCGTCGAGGCGTTCTACCCGGACCCGCTGAACCGCTGGTACCTGGTCGAGGCCGTGCCCGTCGACGACGGCGGCATCTACTTCTACTTCTCCGACGTCACCGAGCGCCGGGTGGCCCAGGAGCGGCTGGCCCTGCTGGCCCGGGTCGGCGCGGAGCTCGCCGGCACCCTGGACGTCGCCGCGGCGGTGGCCCGCATCCCGGAGATGCTCGTCCCCGGTCTCGCCCAGGGCTGCCTGGTCACGGTGCTCGACGAGGAGGGGCGACCCCGGGGCGTCGGGTCCTGGCACGCGGACCCGGACGCCCGGCCGCTGGTCGAGCGGTACGCCTCGGTCCGGCTGTCCGACCTGCCGCACACCGCGCCGCTCATGCAGGCCCTCCGGGACGGCGAGACCGTGGGCTTCTCCGGCACGCAGGCGCGGGCGAGCCTGCCCGAGGGCGAGGCCCGCGCCCTGCTGGACCGGGTCGGGGTCGGCTACGGGCTCACCATCCCGCTGCGCGGTCACGCCCGGACCGTGGGCGCCCTGACGCTGCTCCTGCGCGACAGCGAGCCGCCCAGCGAGCGGGCGCTGCTCACCGCCCGCCAGGTCGCCGACCGCATCGGGGTGGCGCTGGACAACGCCCGCATGTTCGACCAGCAGCGCCAGCTGGCCGAGGGCCTGCAGCGCAGCCTGCTCACCGCGCCGGTGCAACCGCCCGACGCGGAGATCGTCGTGCGCTACACCCCCGCCGCCGAGGCGGCGCGCGTCGGGGGTGACTGGTACGACGCGTTCGTGCAGCCCTCGGGGGCGACGATGCTGGTCATCGGCGACGTCGTCGGGCACGACACCGCGGCCGCCGCGTCGATGGGCCAGCTGCGCTCGCTGCTCCGGGGCGTGGCCACCTACAGCGACGCGGAGCCCGCCGAGGTCCTGCGCGGGCTCGACGGCGCGATGGCGCAGCTGCAGCTGGGCACGTACGCCACCGCGGCGGTCGCCCGCTTCGAGCAGACCGACGAGGAGCGCGCCCGCGGGGTGGTCCGGATGCGCTGGTCCAACGCCGGGCACCTGCCGCTGCTGGTGATCCACCCGGACGGCGCGCTGGCCGAGCTCGGCGAGTGGCAGGGGGACCTGCTGCTCGGCGTCGACCACGGCGCCCCGCGCCGCGAGTCCGTCGTCGCCCTCCAGCGCGGCACGACGGTCCTGATGTTCACCGACGGGCTCATCGAGCGCCGCGCCGGCGACCTGGACAGCGGGATGGCGTCGCTGCGCGACGCCGCCGAGGAGCTGGCCGACCGTCCGCTCGACGAGCTCTGCGACGAGATCATCGAGCGGCTGGTGCAGGGGCAGCCCGAGGACGACGTCGCCCTGGTGGCGATCCGGCTGCAGGCCCGGTCGGACCGGCGGGACTAGCGGACGCCGGCGAGCCCGTCGTCGTCCGGCTTCTCAGACCGGAGCGCCGCGTCCTCGGCCAGCGCCTCCTCCTCGGCCTGCGCCTCCATCACGTGCGCCTCGCCGGCGACGGTGGCGGCGGCGTCGCCGTGGGACTCGCCGTACACCTGCTCGGCCCGGCCCAGCAGTTCCTCGGCCTTCGCCTTGACCTTGTCGAAGATGCTCATGCGGTCATCCTCCCGCGAACGGCGGCAGCACATCCACCACCGCACCAGGTGACAGCTCCGACGAGCGGTCCCGGGTCTGCGTTCCGTCGACGAGGAACGAGCAGGCGGTCAGGACCCTGGCCAGCCGCTCCCCGTGCGCGTCGACCAGCTGGGCGACGAGCTGGTCGAGGGAGGCTGCCTCCCGGGTCTCGGTGTCGACGCCGGAGGCGGCCCGGGCGCCCGCGAAGTACCGCACGGTGACCGGCACGGGCGGGGTGGCGGGGTGGGTGGACAACTCAGCCGCCGATCGCCGACATCGGGCGGGCCGGCTGCAGGAAGCTGGGGTCGTCGATGCCGTGCCCCGGCAGCTTGCCCAGGGTGGCGATCCGCCAGCGGTCGGCGATCTCCTGGTCGGTGGCGCCCTCGCGCAGCGGCGTCCGCAGGTCGGACTCCTCGCGGGCGAACAGGCAGTTGCGGATCTGCCCGTCGGCGGTCAGCCGGGTGCGGTCGCAGCTGCCGCAGAACGAGCGGGTCACCGAGGCGATGACGCCGACGGTCGCCGGGCCGCCGTCGACCAGCCAGCGCTCGGCGGGCGCGGACCCGCGGGCCTCGGTGTCGGGCGTGAGGGTGTGCGCGGCCGACAGCCGCTCGAGGATGTCCTCGGCGGTGACCATCTCGCCGCGGGTCCAGGCGTGGTGGGCGTCCAGGGGCATCTGCTCGATGAACCGCAGCTGGTAGCCGTGCTCCAGGCAGAAGTCGAGCAGCGGGACCGCGTCCTCCTCGTTCATGCCGCGCAGCAGGACGGCGTTGACCTTGACCGGGCTGAGCCCGGCGCGCTGGGCGGCGGCCAGCCCGGCGAGGACGTCGTCGAAGCGGTCGCGGTGGGTCAGCGTCCTGAACCGGTCGCGGTCCACGGTGTCCAGGCTGACGTTGATCCGGTCCAGCCCCGCGGCGGCCAGCGCGGGCGCGACCCGGGCCAGCCCGATGGCGTTCGTGGTCAGGCTGACCTCGGGACGCGGGGTGAGCGCGGTGGCGCCGGCGACGATGCCGACCAGGCCGGGGCGCAGCAGCGGCTCGCCGCCGGTGAAGCGCACCTCCTCGATGCCGAGGTGCTCGACGCCGATGCGCACCAGCCGGACGATCTCCTCGTCGGTGAGCACCTCCACCTTGGGCAGCCAGTCCAGGCCCTCCGGCGGCATGCAGTAGGTGCAGCGCAGGTTGCAGCGGTCGGTCAGCGAGACCCGCAGGTCGGTGGCCACGCGGCCGTGCCGGTCGACCAGGCCGCCGGACCCGGGAGCGGGAGGTGCGACGGCGCGGCGGACCACCGGGTCGGGGAGCTCGGCGCCGGTCATGGGCCGAATGTAACCGCGGCGCTAGGCTCCCGTCGCCACCCGAGGGACCGGCGGAGCTCGAGACCGCACTCGCCCGTGGCCAGGAAGAGCGAGAGCCCGTGTCACCCCGCACCGTCTTCGATCCCTACCTGCGCCTGTTCGCCGTCCCCGGCTCGCGGGCCTTCTCCCTCGCCGGCTGGGTCGGCCGGCTGCCCGCCCCGATGCTGGGCCTGGGCGCCGTCCTGCTGGTGGAGGACGCCTCCGGGAGCTACGGCCTGGCCGGCGCCGTCTCCGGCACGCTGGCGCTCTGCTTCGCGCTCGCCGGGCCGCAGTGGGCCCGCGCCATGGACCGCCGCGGCCAGGGCGTCGTGCTCCGCGGGGCGATGCTCGCCCTGCTGGTCACCGGCGTGGCGTTCGCCGTCGCCGTGCAGGCCGGCGCGCCCCGCTGGAGCTGGTTCGTGCTCGCGGCGCTGACCGGGGCCTCGGCGCCGAACATCGGCTCGATGGTGCGGGCGCGGTGGTCCGCGGCGCTGGACTCCCACGGCCGGCAGACGGCGTTCGCGTTCGAGGCGGTCGCCGACGAGGTCGTGTTCGTGGTCGGCCCGCCGCTGGTCACGCTGCTGGCGACGCTGATCGCGCCGCCGGTCGGCTTCCTCACCGGCATCCTGCTCGGTGTCGGTGGCGGCCTCGCGCTGGCCGCGCAGCGCTCCAGCGAGCCGCCGCTGCACCCGCGGGACGCCTCCGCGCCGGGCGGGCGCCGCTCGGTGCTCACACCGGCGCTGCTGGTGGTCTCGCTCACCTACCTCGCGGTCGGCACGGTCTTCGGCGCGATCGACGTCGTCGTCATCGGGTTCGCCGACGCGGAGGGCGCCGAGGCCCTGTCCGGTGCCGCGCTGGCCGTCTTCGCCGGCGGCAGCCTGGTGGCCGGGCTGGTGTACGGCCTGGCCCGGCCGGCGCGCTCGCTGGCCGCGCGGTTCGTCGGGACGGCGGTGGCCTTCGGACTGGCCGCGCAGCTGCTGTGGACCGTGGGCTCGATGCCGGTGCTGGTGCTGTGCGGCTTCCTGGCCGGGCTGACCATCGCGCCGATCCTGGTCTCGGGCACCTCGCTGGTGGAGTCGCGGGTCGCCCCCGGGGTGCTCACCGAGTCGCTCGCCTGGACCATCACCGGGCTGACGCTCGGCGTGACGGTGGGATCGGCGCTGACCGGCGCCGCCGTCGACCACTGGGGCGCGCGGGAGGCGTTCGCCGTCCCGGCGCTGGCGGCGGCGCTGGCCGGCGTGCTCGCCCTGGCCGGGGCGCCGCTGCTGCGCTCGACCCGGGAGACCCAGATCGCACGGGTGGGCGAGCAGGCGCGGGGGTAGGTCGGGACGGGCCCGCTGCGCGCCATCGAGCTGCGCGCGGCCGACGTGGCCCCTCCCGACCGTCGAAAGGAAGCCCCTCCGTGGCCGTGCCCACCATCGCTCTGAACAACGGCGTCGAGATCCCCCAGCTGGGCTTCGGCGTCTACCAGGTCCCGCCGGAGGACACCGCCGACGTCGTGGGCCAGGCGCTCGAGGTCGGCTACCGGCACATCGACACCGCCGAGATGTACGGCAACGAGAAGGGCGTCGGCGAGGCCATCGCCCGGTCCGGCGTCCCGCGCGACGAGATCTTCGTGACCAGCAAGCTGAACAACGGCTTCCACCGCCGCGACGACGCGCTGCGCGCCTTCGACCAGACGCTGGCCGACCTCGGCACCGACACCATCGACCTGTTCCTCATCCACTGGCCGCTGCCCGGCATCGACGTCGACTTCGTCGAGACGTGGAAGGCCATGGAGGAGATCCACGCGAGCGGTCGCAGCCGCGCGATCGGCGTCTCCAACTTCCAGGCACACCACCTCCGGCGGCTGTTCGACGAGGCCGAGGTGCGGCCGGCGGTGAACCAGATCGAGGTCCACCCCTACCTCGCCCAGGACGACCTGCGGGCCTTCGACGCCGAGCACCAGATCGTCACCGAGGCGTGGTCGCCCATCGCCCAGGGCAAGGTGCTGGGCGACCCGGCCATCACCGCCATCGCCGAGCGGCTCGGCCGCACGCCGGCCCAGGTGGTGCTGCGCTGGCACGTGCAGCGCGGCGACGTGGTCTTCCCGAAGTCGGTGTCGCGCGAGCGGATGGAGCAGAACTTCGCGCTGTTCGACTTCGAGCTGTCGACGTCGGACATGGCGGCCCTGACCGGTCTGGACCGCGGCGAGCGCACCGGGCCCGACCCGGACACGTTCAACTACATCCCGGGCTGAGCGCCGCCCCGCCCCGCGCGTCCACCCGGGCGGGGCATGATCGGCGGTCGGTCCCCCCGGCGAGGCGGGGGACGGTCGACGGGAGGGGAGCATCCGTGCGCCAGCACCCCTTCCGCCGGCGGGGCCGGGTCCTGCGCCCGGTGCTGGCCCTCGCCGTGCTGCTGGCGGTGGGCGCCGCGGTGGCCGCGGCCACCCGGGTCTCCACGCCGTCGTTCGCCGGCACGCTGGGCGCGCAGGCCGCCGCCGCACCGCGGACACCTGCCGCGTCCACGCCCACCACCGGGGCGCCGACGCCGCCGCCGCCGCCGCCGCCGGAACCTGCGCCGGTCGTCCCGCCGCCCGTGGCGGAGCCCGTCCTGCCCTCGATCGACGACCCGGACAGCACCTGGGTCGTGGTCAACAAGCTGCGGCCGCTCGCGCCGGTCGGCTACGCGCCGACCGACCTCGTCGACCTCGGCGGCGGCCTCCTGCTGCGCGCGGAGGCAACGCAGGCCATCGTGGCGCTGCAGGCCGACGCCGCAGCGGCCGGCCTGGGCCTCACCGTGCAGAGCGCCTACCGCCCCTACGACCACCAGCAGCGGTTGTTCGCGAACGCGGTCGCCCGCTTCGGGGTGGCCGGCGCCGAGCTGCGCAGCGCGCGCCCCGGGTTCAGCGAGCACCAGACCGGGCTGGCCGTCGACGTCGGTGGCGGGGGCTGCGACATCGAGCGGTGCTTCGGGGACACGCCGGAGGGCCGGTGGGTGGTCACCAACGCGCACCGGTTCGGGTGGCTCGTCCGCTACCCGGCGGGCTCCGAGGGCGTCACCGGGTACCAGTACGAGCCGTGGCACCTGCGGTACGTCGGCCCGGACCTGGCGACCGAGCTGCACGTGGCCGGCGTCGCCACGCTGGAGGAGCACTTCGGGCTCCCGCCCGCGCCGGGGTACGCCCCCGGGTGAGGCGCCCGGGCACGGGTCAGTCGGTGGTCACGAAGTCGATGAGCTCCTCGACCCGACCGATGAGCTGCGGCTCCAGGTCGGTCCACGTGCGGACGCGGGCGAGGATGCGCTGCGCCCACACGTAGCCGGTGTCGTCCTCCCAGCCCAGCCGCCGGCAGACGCCGGTCTTCCAGTCCTCGCCCTTCGGCACCGTCGGCCAGGCCTCGATCCCGACGACGGAGGGCTTCACCGCCTGCCAGATGTCGATGAACGGGTGACCGACGACCAGGGCGTGCGCGCCGGTCACCTGCTCGGCGATCCTCGACTCCTTCGACCCGCGCACGAGGTGGTCGACGAGCACGCCGAGGCGGCGGCCCGAGGCGGGGCGGAAGTCGCGCACGATCGCCGGCAGGTCGTCGACGCCGTGCAGGGGCTCGACGACCACGCCCTCGATGCGCAGGTCGTGGCCCCACACCTTCTCCACGAGCTCTGCGTCGTGCTTGCCCTCGACGTAGATCCGGCCCTCGCGTGCGACGCGGGCCCGTGCACCGGCGACGTACGTGGAGCCCGACGCGCTGCGGGCCGGGGCGGTGGGGGCCGCCTGCTTCGGCCGCACGAGGACGACGGGGCGCCCGTCGACCCAGAACCCGGGGCCCAGCGGGTAGCCGCGGACGCGCCCGTGCCGGTCCTCGAGGTGGACGACGTCCTTCTCGCAGCGGACGACCGCACCCACGAACCCGGAGCTCGGGTCCTCGACGACGAGGTCCTTCTCGGCCTCGACGGTCGGCACGGGCTTCTTGACCGTCCGGGGGTGGACCAGGTTGTCGTACGGCGAACGGGGAGGCACCTGCCGACGCTAAGCAGAGCCTGCGGCGCGGCCGGGACGACGCGCCGTGACGGCCCGGGCAGGACACGCCCGGCACCGGTGGCCGGTACGGAGCGTGATCGGCCCATAGGAACAGTTGCGTTCCGCACCCCGGTCGTTCGTGCGCCGATGCGCGCGCGGCTGACCTGCACAGACGCACCGCGAGTCGCGGTAGCGGTGCCCGCCCGTCACGGCTACCCGTCCCGAGCCGTCCACGCGGCCGGGCGTGGCGGACCTGACGCGCCCGTTTCGCGCCCGTGAGCACGGTCACCCATCCCGCTGACCGTGAACACCCTCAGCAGTGACGGGAGCGCACTCCACGATGATCGGAACCGAGACCCTCGACCGCGTGATCGGCAAGGACGTCTACGACGAGGCAGGCCAGAAGATCGGCTCCGCCGGCGAGGTCTACCTGGACGACGAGACGGGCCAGCCCGAGTGGGTGACCGTCCGCACCGGCCTGTTCGGCACCAAGGAGTCCTTCGTCCCGATCCGCGACGCGGACCTGACGAACGACGGCCTGCGGGTGCCCGTGAGCAAGGACCGGGTGAAGGACGCCCCGAAGATCGACACCGACGGGCACCTCTCGCCGCAGGAGGAGCAGGAGCTCTACCGCTACTACGGCATGGGCGCCGGCGGCGGCACGCAGACCACCGGGCGCGAGCACCTCGCGGGCACCGAGACGACCACCGGCATGGCGCTGGAGGACACCTCCGGGCGGCACATGGCCGGCACCGGCACGGTCGGCACCGACACCGACACCAACCGGCACGGGACGGTCGGCCACGACACCTCGGGCCCGACGACCGACGACGCGATGACCCGCTCCGAGGAGCGCATGACCGTCGGCACCACCTCGCAGGAGGTCGGTCGCGCCCGGCTGCGCAAGTACGTCGTGAGCGAGAACGTGACCGAGACCGTGCCCGTGACCCGCGAGGAGGTCCGGGTC
This sequence comes from Blastococcus sp. SYSU D01042, assembly GCF_054050515.1. Classification (NCBI taxonomy): domain Bacteria; kingdom Bacillati; phylum Actinomycetota; class Actinomycetes; order Geodermatophilales; family Geodermatophilaceae; genus Blastococcus; species Blastococcus sp. SYSU D01042. Next base: position 230,055 of record NZ_JBJGZM010000006.1, read on the forward strand.
GAGCGCGAGCCCATCACCGACGCCAACGTCGGCAACGCGATGGACGGGCCGGCCATCAGCGAGGAGGAGCACGAGGTCACGCTGCACGCCGAGCGGGCCGTCGTGGAGAAGGAGGCCGTGCCGGTCGAGCGCGTCCGCCTGGACAAGGAGACCGTCACCGAGCAGGAGCAGGTCTCGGCCGACCTCCGCAAGGAGGAGATCGAGGTCGACGGCGTCCGGGACGACCGGCGCGGGATGTGAGCACGGTCCCCGGCGCGGCCGGGGACGAACACGGCGGCGGCCGGCCGGGCGACCTCTGATGCCCCGGCCGGTCGTCGTGCGTCCGGGGCCGGCCGGGGTCAGTCGGCGAAGCAGGCGGTGAGCGCGCCCACCATGAGCGGGACGTCCAGCGCCGAGGCGACCTCCCGGCAGGAGTGCATGGCGAGCTGGGCCATGCCGACGTCGACGGTGGCGATGCCCAGCCGGGTGGCGGTGAGCGGGCCGATGGTGCTGCCGCACGGCAGGTCGGCCCGCATGACGAAGGACTGCACCGGCACGCCGGCCTCGGTGCAGCGCTCGCGGAACCAGCCCCCGGTCGCGGCGTCGGTCGCGTAGGCCTGGTTGGCGTTCAGCTTCACCACCGGCCCGCCGCCGAGCCGCGGCTGGTGCGCCGGCTCGTGCCGCTCGCCGCGGGTCGGGTGCACGCCGTGGGCCATGTCGGCCGACACCAGCACCGAGCGGGCGATCGCCCGGTGCACCGCCTCGCCGTCGCCGGGGTCGGTGATCGCCGCCAGCCGGCGGACGACGTCCTCGAGGAAGCTGCCGCGGGCGCCGGCCGCCGAGCCGCTGCCGACCTCCTCGTGGTCGTTGCAGACCAGCACCTGGGTGCGCTCCCCCGCGGGTGCGGCGAGCAGCGCGAGCAGTCCGGCGTGGCAGGAGGTCTGGTTGTCCAGCCGCGGCGCGGCGACCCAGGTGCCGTCGGCCCCGGCGCGGGCGGCCGGCTGGGTGTCGGCCAGCACGAGGTCGTGGGCGACGACGTCGTCCGGCGTGGTGCCCGCGGCCTCCGCGACCGCCTCCAGCAGGCCCGGCTCGTCGCCGAGGTCGCCGTCCCAGACGGGCACGAGGTGGCGCTGCGGGTCGAGGGTGAGCCCGTCGCGGACGGAGCGGTCGAGGTGGATGGCCAGCGAGGGGAAGCGCAGCGGCGCGCCCGGCAGCCGGACCAGCGCCGTCCCTCCGCCGCGCAGCACCACCCGGCCGGCCACGGTGAGCTCGCGGTCCAGCCAGGTGTGCCACAGGCCGCCGCCGTAGGGCTCGACGCCGACCAGCCGGTACCCGGCCTGGCGGACGTCGGAGTGCGGGCGGACCTTGAACGTCGGGGAGTCGGTGTGCGCCCCCACGAGGCGCATGCCCGTGTCGCCGAGCGTGCCGGTGCCCACCCGGAAGGCGATCAGGCTGCCGCCACGGACGACGAAGCAGCGGTCGCCGGGCGCCAGGCGCCACCGGTCGACCTCGGCCAGCTCGGTCCAGCCGGCGTCGGTCAGCCGCCGGGCCAGCTCGGCCACGGCGTGCCCGGGGGAGGGCGAGGCGTCCACGAACGCGCGGAGGTCGTCGCCGAGGGCGAGGTCGTCGGCGGGGGAGGCATCCGGCGTCGGCATGCGGCCATGGTGCCCGACACTGCGGACGTGGACCTCCCTGCCCTGCCGCACACCTACGACGTCGAGGTCCTCGGGCTGGTCGCCTCCTCCGGGCACCGCTACGACGGCCGTCCCGGCGGGAGCGTGCCCGAGCAGGCCGGCGACAGCCGGGAGCGGATCGAGGTGCGGGCCGGCCACGGCGTGGTGGGGGACCGCTACGCCGGCCGGCCCGCCCACCGCGACGCCCAGCTCACGGTGCTCGCCGTGGAGGCCCTGGAGGCGCTCGCCGCGGAGCTGGGCGCCGGCCGGCTGGACCCGCTGCTCGCCCGGCGCACCGTCGTCCTGCGCGGCGCGGAGGTGGAAGCGCTGCGGGGGGCGGAGTTCGCGCTGGACTGCGGGGAGGGCGAGGTCCGCCTGCGCGGCGGCCGGCCGGCCAACCCGTGCGCCTGGCTGGACACGGTCCTCGTCCCGGGCGCGCACCGGGGGCTGCGCGGCCGCGCGGGCATCCGCTGCGCCGCGCTGACCGACGGCGTGCTGCGGCTGGGGCCCGCGGTGCTGCGCTCGGCCGTCCCGCTGGACCCCGCGGCGGCCGGGCAGGTGCGACGCCCGGCGCGCCCCGCCTGAGCGCCGGTCCCTGCCAGAATCCGCCCGTGCAGCTGCTGGGTGCGGGCCGGGACGCCGACGTCTTCGCCGTCGGGCCCGGCCGGGTGCTGCGCCGCTACCGCGACGCGCGGCGCTCGGCGGAGCGCGAGGCGCGGGTGATGGTCCACGCCCGGGGTGCGGGCCTGCCGGTGCCGGAGGTGTTCGACGTCTCCGGTCCTGACCTGGTCATGGCCCTGGTCGAGGGGCCGACCATGGCCGCCGTGCTGGTGCGCCGGCCGTGGACCCTGGCCGCGCAGGCGCGGGTGCTCGCCGGGCTGCACCGCACGGTGCACGCGGTCGCGGCGCCGGACTGGCTGGACGCCGTCCCCTCCGCCGAGGGCGGCGCGCTGCTGCACCTCGACCTGCACCCCGAGAACGTGCTGCTGACCGACGGCGGCCCCGTCGTCATCGACTGGACCAACGCGGCCCGCGGGCCGGCCGAGGTGGACGTGGCCGACGCCTGGCTGGTGATGACCGTGGCGCGCCCGTCCGGCGGCCGCGCGCAGGCCGCCGTCGTGGCGGCCGCCCAGGGCACCTTCGCCCGGCTCTTCCGCCGGTCGGCCGGGCTGGACCTCCGCGCGGCGCTGCCGGCCGCGGCCGCCCGGCGGCTCACGGACCCGAACCTCGGACCCCGGGAGCGGGACGGCATCGAGCGGCTCGCCCGTCGCGGATGAGCGGTACGGCGCCGTGGCCTGGCAGTATCCACGGCGCCCGGGGCCTCCGGGTCCCGCGAGACGAGGAGTTCCATTGCGCACGCGTTCGCTCACCGCCCCTGCCGCACTGCTCACCGGCGCGCTGCTGCTCGCCGCGTGCGGCGGCGACAGCCCGCTCGAGGGCAAGACGGGCCCGGAGGTCGCCGCGCTGGCGGCCGACGCGCTCGAGGAGGCCGGCGCCGTCCACGTCTCCGGCACCATGACCACCGACGGCGAGGAGGGCGAGGTCGACCTGCAGCTGCAGGGTGACGACGCCGCCGGCACCATCACCCTCGGTGGGCTCGAGATCGAGCTGATCAGCGTCGGTGGCGACGTGTTCATGAAGGCCGACCCCGAGTTCTGGGCCTCCTTCGGCATGCCCGAGGACGCCGCCGCGCAGCTCGACGGCGAGTGGGTGGCCGTGCCCGGTGACGCCGCCGAGGACTTCGCCGACTTCTCCCTGTCCGGCATCGCCGACGAGCTGCGCTCCGAGGACGAGGTCCAGGAGGAGACCCGCACCGACGAGCTGGACGGCGAGTCCGTCGTCATCGTCGAGCAGGAGGACGGCAGCGAGCTCGTCGTCGCCGACGACGACCCGGCCTACCCGCTGGAGATGCGCGGCGGCGGCGACTCCGAGGGCACCCTCACCTTCAGCGACCACGGCGACGAGCAGGACATTTCCGCCCCGGAGGACGTCCTGGACCTCGAGAGCGTGATGGGCGGCTGACCGGCCGCACCACCCGGAGCCGGCCGGGACCCCGCACGGGGTCCCGGCCGGTCCCGTCCCCCACCGACGGCCGGTCCGGCCGCGCCTCCAGGAGGGCTCCATGACCGTCGATCCGCAGGCGGACCCGGCCGCGCCCGCCCCCGTCGTCGGGCTCGGCCGCGAGCGCGAGGTGCTCACCGTGGCGCTCGCGACGCACCGCCACGTCGTGCTGGAGGGTCCGCCGGGCACCGGCAAGTCCACCCTGCTGCGGGCGGTGGCCGCCCAGACCGGTCAGGACGTCGTCTTCGTGGAGGGCAACGCCGAGCTCACCCCGGCCCGGCTGATCGGCGCGTACGACCCCTCGGCCGTGCTCGCCGGGGGCTACACGCCGGAGAACTTCACCGACGGGCCGCTGCTGACCGCGATGCGCGGCTCGGGCCTGCTGTACCTCGAGGAGCTCAACCGCATCCCCGAGGAGACGCTCAACGTCCTCATCACCGTGCTCACCGAGGGCGAGATCGCCGTGCCCCGGCTGGGCACGGTGCACGCCACCTCCGGGTTCCGGCTGATCGCGGCCATGAACCCCTTCGACGCCATCGGTACCGCGCGGGTGGGCCAGGCGATCGCCGACCGGATGTGCCGGGTCGTCCTGGGCTACCAGACCGAGGACGCCGAGCGGGCCATCGTCGCCGGCGTCACGGGCGCCGCGCCGGAGCAGATCGCGCTCGCCGTCCGCCTCGTGCGGGCCACCCGCGAGCACCGCGACCTGCGCACCGGCTCGTCCGTGCGCGGCGCCATCGACCTCGTGCTGCTGCTCGACGGCCTGCTGCGGATGCGCGGCGAGCAGCTCGCCGGGGGCCGCGAGACCGCCCGCGACGCCGCGCACGCCGCGCTGTCGGGCCGGATCCGCGTCACCGAGGGCGTCGAGCGCACGCCCGAGGCCGTGCTCGACGAGATCCTCGACGAGGTGTGGCCGCTCGACGCGCCGCCGCCGGACGCCGAGCCCGCAGCGGACGGCGACGGTGGCGCGGCCGGGGGTGGTCAGGGAAAAGCCCCGGGCCCGTCGGCTGAGACGGGCACCGAGCAGCCCCGCCCCCGCCGCGACGCCGCCTCGCGCCGTGGCCCGGCGAGCACCGGCCGCCGCGAGATGCAGCTCCGGCACGAGGCGTTCGAGCAGGTCAGCCCCGAGGTGGGCGAGCTCGACGAGGACGCCTTCGCCGGGCTGATGGGCGCCGATCCGGACGCCGCCGCCGCGCTGCTGGCCGACCTGGCCACCGCCACCGACCGGGAGCTGCGGTCGGCCGCGCGCCGGCTGGCCGCGCGGGTGTTCGTGCAGGTGGGGCGGGTGGGTGCGACCCGCGCCCGCGGCACCCGGCGGCTGGTGCCGACCCGCCGTCCCGAGGGCGACCTGGACCTCGACCGCACGCTGGACCGCTGGTCCGGCGCCTGGCCGCCGGCGGCCGAGGACCTGGTCACCCGCAACTGGACCGGCTCCCGGCGCGCCGTCTGCCTGGTCGTCGACCGGTCCGGGTCCATGCAGGGGCTCGGCGTCGCGATCGCCGCGGTCGCGGCGGCGGGCGTGGTCCTGGCGGCCGACGAGCGGCTGCAGACCAGCGTGCTGACGTTCGCGGACGAGGTGGCCGTGCTGCAGGCGCTGGGGCGGCACCGTGCGGCCGAGGACGTCGTGCTGGAGCTCGTGGGGCTGCGCGGGCACGGGACGACCGACCTCGCGACGGCGCTGCGCGGCGCGCACCGGCAGCTGGCCCCCGCGACGGCCGACGAACGGGTGGTCGTGCTGCTGTCGGACTGCCTGTCCACGTCGGGCGAGCCGGCCGAGTCCGCGCTGGCCGGGATCGACCGGCTGCACGTGCTGTGCCCCCTGCCGTCCGGCGAGGCCCTGGACGCCGCCCGGCTGCTGGCGGCCCGCGGCGGTGGGCGGATGGAGCCGGTGCGGTCGTTGAACGACCTCGGGCCCGCCCTCACCCGTCTGCTGGGGTGAGGACGGGCCCGAGGGCCTACGGCGCTACGAGCGGTCGGCGTCGGTGTAGACGATCATGCCGCGGATGTTCTTGCCGTCGCGCATGTCCTGGTAGCCCTGGTTGATGTCCTCGAGCTTGTAGCGCGTGGTCACCAGCTCCTCGAGCTTGAGCTGCCCGGCCTGGTAGAGCGAGAGCAGCTCGGGGATGGCGTTGCGCGGGGCCAGGCCGCCGAAGATGGCGCCCTGCAGGTCCTTCTGCATCAGCGTCAGGTCGAACAGGCTGAGCTTCACGTCCACCTTGTCGAAGCTGCCCATGCCGGTGACGACCGCGCGGCCGCCCTTGCCGGTGATGCTCATGGCGGCGGCGACGTCCTCGCCCTGGATGTCGCCGACGGTGATGATGGTCTTCTCGGCCATCCGGCCCCAGGTGAGCTCGTTGATGGCCGGCGTGGCCTCCTCGAGCGAGGCGTAGGTGTGCGTGGCGCCCATCTCCATGGCCCACTCGCGCTTCTGGGCCACCGGGTCGATGACGATGACCCGCTTGGCACCGGCCGCAGCCGCACCCTGGACGGCGTTCATGCCGACGCCGCCTGCGCCCATGACGACGACGTTCTCACCGGGGCGGACGTCGGCGACCTTCGTCGCCGACCCCCACCCGGTGGTGACGCCGCAGCCGACCAGCGCGGCGATCTCGAGCGGGATGTCCGGCTCGATGCGCACGACCGAGGCCTGGTTCACGGTGATGTACGGGGAGAAGGTGCCCAGCAGGCACATGGGGGAGACGCCCTGGCCCTTGGCGGTGACCCGGTGGGTGCCGTCGGAGATGGCCTTGCCCCCGAGCAGGTGGGCGCCGAGGTCGCAGAGGTTCTGCTGACCGCGCGAACACGGCGGGCACTTGCCGCAGGCGGGGATGAAGGCGGTGACGACGTGGTCACCCTCCTTGAGGTCGGTCACGCCCGGGCCGACCTTGATGACGGTGCCCGAACCCTCGTGCCCGCCGAGGCTGGGGAAGCCGACGGGGGTGGCGCCGGTGACGAGGTGCTCGTCGGAGTGGCACAGGCCCGAGGCGGCCAGCTCGACCATGACCTCACCGGCCTGCGGGTCGCCGACCTCGATCTCCTCGACCGACCACTGCTCGCCCACGCCCCACAGAATCGCGCCCTTGGTCTTCACTGATGTCCCTTCTGACGTCCCGCCCTCGTCGGCGGGGGAACGGCCACGCGGCCGTGCTCCGGGTCACAGCCTCTGCACGTCGGACCGGCGCGTCAAGGTGGGGACCCGTCCAGGCCGCCCGGATGCACCCGCCCGCGTCTCCCGGCGACACTGTTCGGCGTGTCCCGCGCGCCCGTGGTCGTCGTCGGCGCCGGGCCGGTGGGGCTGACGGCGGCGCTGCTGCTCGCCCGCCGCGGGTTGCCGGTGCTCGTGCTGGAACGCCACCGCACGCCCTACGAGCTGCCGCGCGCGGTGCACCTGGACGACGAGGTGTTCCGGGTGCTGCAGGACGCCGGCGTCGCCGACGACCTCGCGCCCCTCACCCGCCCGCTGGCCGGCCTGCGCCTGGTCGACGCCGCCGGCGCGGTGCTGGCCGAGTTCCGCCGCGAGCCGGGCGCCGGGAGCAACGGCTGGCCGCCGGGCTCCCTGCTGCACCAGCCCGACCTGGAGGCGGTCCTGGCCGCCGCCGTCGCCCGGACACCAGGGGTCGAGCTGCGCCGGGGGAGCGAGGTCACCGGCCTGCGGGCGGAGGGCGACGGGGTGGCCGTCACCGTGCGCGCGCACGACGGCGGGGTGGACCGATCCGTCACGGCCGCGGCCGTGCTGGGCTGCGACGGCGCGAACAGCACCGTGCGGGACCTCATCGGGGCGCGGATGCGCGACCTCGGGCCCGCTGACCGGTGGCTGGTGCTCGACGTGCGCTCGCCGGAGCCCCTGCCGCTGTGGCCCGGCGTCTCGCAGGTCTGCGACCCCCGGCGCGCCGCGACCTCGATGCCGGTGACCGGCGACCGGTACCGCTGGGAGTTCCGCCTGGCACCGGGGGAGACCGCGGCGCAGCTGGTCGTTCCGGCGGCGCTGCGCACGCTGCTCGCCCCGGTGGACCCGGCGGCGGTCGAGGTGGTCCGGACGGCCGAGTACACGTTCCGGGCGCAGGTCGCCGACCGCTGGCGCGCCGGGCGGGTGCTGCTGGCCGGCGACGCCGCCCACCTCACCCCGCCCTTCGTCGGCCAGGGGCTCGGGCTCGGACTGCGGGACGTGCACCAGCTGAGCTGGAAGCTGGCCGCCGTCCTGTCCGGTTCGGCCGACGAGGCGCTCCTGGACAGCCACCAGGCCGAGCGGGAACCGCACGCCCGCGCGCTGATCCGGCTCGCGCTGCTGCTGGGGCGGCTGATGACCGGAGGCGGACGCGGGGCGGCGGTGCTGCGGCGGGCGGTGCTCGCCGTCGTGCGCCGGACCCCGGCCGTGGCCCGGCTGGCCACCGACAGCCGCACCCCACCGCTGCGCGGGCCGCTGGTGCAACGCCGCGGCCGGGCCGGCCGGCGGCTGGCCGGGACGCTGGTGCCGCAGCCCTGGGTGGAGGTGGACGGGCGCCGGTGCCGGCTGGACGACGTGCTGGGCCCGGGCGCGGCGACCCTCACGCGGGACCTGCGGGTGCGCCGCGACGACGGGAGCGAGGTCCCGGTCGCGGACCCGTCGGGGACGCTCCGGCGCTGGCTCGGCGCCGCCGCCGCCGTGGAGGTTCGCCCGGACCGCATCGTCGGCGCGGTGCGCTGAGCACCTACGGTCGGGTCATGCACGAGCTGGACGACCAGTCACCCCGCGCGGTGGGGCGCCGGGTGCGCCGGGCGGCGTCGCGCGGGCCGGTGCCCGCCGACCCCGACGAGCGCGAGGCGGCGCACGACCTGGTGCTGGACCACCTCACCGTCTTCGACCGCCAGCGCTGGTGGGCCCCGGCCCTCTTCGTGGCCATCGCCCTCGTGGCGGCGGGCGTAGCGGTCACCGGACCGGCGTGGGTGTGGGTCGTGGTCCCGGTGCTGCTCGCCGCCGCGGTGGGCCACCCCCGGCTGCGCGCCCACCTGCGCCGTCGTGCGGCGCTCCTCGCGCCCGACGGGCCGCCGTCGGGCTGATGGCCACCGGGCGGTAGCCCGGCGGTCCCGCGGGGTACCGCGAGCGCCATGAACATCGACAAGAACCAGATCCTCGAGCTGCTGCGCTCCCAGGGCGACGACACGAAGGCCCAGCAGGCCGACCAGGAGCTGCCCGACCAGGTCGACACCGACAAGGACGCCGGGCTGCTGTCGAAGTTCGGCATCGACCCGATGGAGCTGGTCAAGAAGTTCGGCGGCGGCAAGCTCGGCGGCCTGCTGGGCTGATCCGCCCGCTCACCACGACGACTGCGGGGAACCCGTCCTCCGGGACGGCGTCCGGGGGACGGGTTCCCCGCAGTGCGGGGTCGTGCCCTCAGGCCTCGCGGGTGCGGGCGGCGGCGGGGGAGGTGCTCAGCGTCGCGTTGGCGACGGCGGTGTCGCCCAGCTGGCGCTCGAAGCCCGGCGGGATGACCAGGTCGTCGCTGCTGAGGTCGCTGACGTTCGCCTTGCCCAGGCCGACCATCGCCGAGCCCAGGCCGTCGCGGAGCAGGTCGAGCACGTTGCCCACGCCGGCCTCGCCGTTGGCGCCGAGGCCCCACAGGTAGGCGCGGCCGATCATGACGGCCTTGGCGCCCAGGGCCAGCGCCTTGGCGACGTCGCCGCCGCGGCGGATGCCGCCGTCGAGCAGCACCTCCACCTGGTCGCCGACGGCCGCGGCCACCGAGGGCAGCGCGCGGATGGAGGCCGGGGTGCCGTCGAGGTTGTTGCCGCCGTGGTTGGACACCGAGATCGCGGTGACGCCGGCGTCGACGGCGCGCCTGGCGTCGTCCACCCGCATGACGCCCTTGAGCATGAAGGGCTTGTCGGCGCCCCACAGCTCGCGCAGCCAGGCGACGTCCTCCCAGGTGGGCATGGGGGACTGCATCCACTGGCCGTAGGCCTCGAAGAACGTGGGCGCCGGGTCGCCGGGGTTCGCCACCATGTTGGGCACGGTCAGGTCGGGGATCCGCCCGGTCTTCGCGAAGCTCCACAGCCAGCGCGGCTTCGTGATGACCTGCGGGGCGTAGCGGCGGGCCGCCTCGAAGTTGATCTTCTCCGGGATGAACGGGCTGCCCCAGTCGCGGCCGTAGGCGAACGACCAGTCCAGCGTGGCGATGAGCCCGGCCGCGCCGGCCCGGCGGGCCCGCTCGACCTTGGCGGCCATGACGTCGCGGTCGCCCACCCAGTAGAGCTGGAAGAACGTCTTGGGGTTGGCCGCGATGACCTCCTCCATGGGCTTGCTGGCCATCGAGGACAGCCCCATGGCGGTGCCGCGGGAGGCCGCGGCCCGGGCGACGTCGACCTCGCCGCCGGGCGTGACCGCCTGGACGCCGGTCGGGCTGATCATCACCGGGAGCGAGAGCTCCTGGCCCATGACGGTGACCGCCATGTTCTTCTCGTTGGCCAGGCCGGCGGTGTGCGGCGCGAAGCCGATCTCGGCGAAGGCGGCGAGGTTGTCCTCGGTGGTCAGCCCGCGCTCGGACCCCGCCACGAGCGCGCCGTAGACGCCCTTCGGCAGCCGCTTCTTCGCGCGCCGCTGCGCCTCTGCCACTGACTCGAACCACGGGTTCGCCATCGCCTGCTCCTCGTCCCTGCTCGTCGGACCGGCGGCCGACGGCCGCCGATGGCACTGAGTGCCACCGTACCCGGGTGAGAGCCGGATCACGAGCCCTCGCGGGGCGGTTCCCCGCCGCGGGGCACGTCCCGGTCGACGGTGCGGCGCGCACCAGCTCTGACGCTCAGCGGCGCAACGCCGGGAACCCGCCGGCCACCTCCTCCAGCGCCACCTGCAGCTGGCCGACGAGCGAGGACCGCTCGTCGGCCAGCCAGGCCTGGAACGCCGTCGTGGCCGCGGCCCGCGTGCTCGCCGCCACGAGGCGCGGGACCAGCTGGTCCGGCGAGCCGCCGGTCCGCCCGGCCACGTACCGGGCGACGGCGCGGTCGACCTCGGCGAAGCGCAGCTGGGAGTGCGCCAGCAGCGCCGGCTCGGTGAGGATGAGCTGCATCCGCTCCCGCAGCAGGTGCAGCTGGGAGTCCGGGTAGGCGTTCACCTCGACGTAGGCCGCGCACACCGACGCGAGCACCGGCTGGGCCGGGTCGCCCGCGGCCAGCAGCGCCTCCAGCCGGGCGACGTGCCCGGCGAAGTCGCCCCAGACGGCGTCGGCCTTGGTCGCGAAGTAGCGGAAGAACGTCCGCCGGCTGATGCCGGCCGCGTCGGCCACCTCGTCGCTGGTGACGTTCTCGAAGCCGCGCTGCGCGAACAGGTCCAGCGCCGCCCGCTCCACCCGGGCACGGGCAGCCTCGGCCGGTGCCCCGGCGTGCCCCGTGTCCGCCTGCGTCACGCCCCGATCATGCCGTTCCGGCTCGGGAGGTGGATGCTGCAGAGGCCACCGGAGTGCTCTTGTCGCGTGGCACTGAGTGTCATTAGTCTCAGCTCGTCCATCCTCGATCACCTCCGGAGGCCGCCATGCCCGAGACCACCAGCACCGACGTCGAGACCACCGCCCCGGCCACCGAGGAGGCCCTGGTCGAGGAGTCGCTGGTCGAGGAGGTCTCGATCGACGGCATGTGCGGCGTCTACTGAGCGACGACGGCACTCCCGTGACGGCGTCGACGACGCCGGTCGAGGTCGCGTTCGACCCGGCCGGGCCCTGGCAGCGCGCCCGCTCGGTCGCGCTCCGGCCCGAGCCCTTCGGCGCGCTGGTCTACCACTTCGGCAACCGGAAGCTCTCCTTCCTCAAGTCGAAGACCCTGGTCGCCGTCGTCGAGGCGCTGGCCGACCACCCGAGCGCCTCCGCCGCGCTGACGGCCTGCGGCGTGACCGAGGCGCAGCGGCCGGCGTACGAGAAGGCCCTGGCCGAACTCGCCCGCTCGCAGATGATCGAGAGAAGGACCGACGCGTGACCGCTCTCCTGCCGCCCCGCCCCGCCGCACCCCCGCGTCCCGTCGGCGGGCGCCTGATCGACCAGTTCGAGTACGGCCTGGACGCCCCCATCTGCCTGACGTGGGAGCTCACCTACGCCTGCAACCTGGCGTGCGCCCACTGCCTGTCCTCGTCGGGACGGCGCGACCCCCGCGAGCTCTCCACCGCCGAGGCCGAGGCGGTCATCGACGAGCTGCAGCGGATGCAGGTCTTCTACGTCAACGTCGGCGGCGGCGAGCCCACCGTGCGGCCGGACTTCTGGCACCTGCTCGACTACGCCATCGGCCACGACGTCGGCGTCAAGTTCTCCACCAACGGCATCAAGCTGGACAAGACCCGTGCCGCCCAGCTGGCCCGCACCGACTACGTCGACGTGCAGATCTCCCTGGACGGCGCCACGGCCGAGGTGAACGACCGCGTGCGCGGCACCGGCTCCTACGCGACCGCGATCCGGGCGCTGGAGAACCTGGCCGAGGCCGGGATGAAGGACTTCAAGGTCTCTGTCGTCGTCACCCGGGAGAACGCCGGGCAGCTCGACGCGTTCAAGGCGCTCACCGACTCGTTCGGGGCGCAGCTGCGCATCACCCGGCTGCGCCCGTCGGGCCGCGGGGCCGACGTGTGGGACGAGCTGCACCCCACGATGGCCCAGCAGAAGGACCTGTACCAGTGGCTGCTGGCCAACGGTGACGGCGTCCTGACCGGCGACTCGTTCTTCCACCTCTCCGCGTTCGGCGAGGCGCTCCCCGGGCTCAACCTGTGCGGCGCCGGCCGGGTGGTCTGCCTGATCGACCCGGTGGGCGACGTCTACGCCTGCCCGTTCGCCATCCACGAGAACTTCCTCGCCGGCAACGTGCGCGACGAGGGCGGCTTCCAGCGCGTCTGGCAGCAGAGCGAGCTGTTCGCCGACCTGCGCAACCCGCAGACCGGCGGCGCCTGCACCAAGTGCGCCCACTTCGACGCCTGCCGCGGCGGGTGCATGGCGGCCAAGTTCTTCACCGGCCTGCCGCTGGACGGACCGGATCCCGAGTGCGTGCAGGGGTACGGGGAGACCGCCCTGGCCGCCCGCGACCTCGAGCTGGTCACCCCGCGCAGCCACATCGACCACTCGCACTCCGGCCCCGTGCGCGGGCAGCCGACGCTGCTCGGCATCCCCTCGATCCCCGCCAAGATCTGCGACGAGTCCCCGCTGGCCGGTCTCGACCTGCGCTGACGTCCGCGCCGAAATCCCCGCCCGCCCATTGTGGCGTGGATCACCTTCCGCCTAGCGTCGCTGGGGAGGTGAGCCACGGCCGCGCGTCGTGGCGCCACCGCCGCAGGGCGGTCGACGGCGAGTCGAGGGGGCAGGCATGGGCAGGCTGGACGGCAAGGTCGCATTCATCACCGGCGCGGCGCGCGGGCAGGGGCGGTCGCACGCGCTGCGGCTCGCGCAGGAGGGCGCCGACGTCATCGCCGTCGACGTCTGCGCGCAGGTGGACACGGTGGGTTACCCGCTGGCGACGCCGGAGGACCTGGCGGAGACCGTGCGGCAGGTGGAGGCCCTCGACCGGCGGATCGTCGCGTCCCAGGCCGACGTGCGGGACACCGCCGCGCTGAAGCAGGCGGTGGACGAGGGGGTCGCCCAGCTGGGCCGGCTCGACATCGTCGTGGCCAACGCCGGCATCGCCAGCTTCGCGCCGGTCGAGGACCTGTCCGACGAGATGTGGGACGACATGATCGGCATCAACCTCACCGGGGTCTTCAAGACCGTCCGGGCGGCGGTGCCGCACCTGCGGGCGCACGGCGAGGGCGGCGCGATCGTCATCACCAGCTCCACGGCCGGCATCAAGGGCCTGGGCAATCTCGCCCACTACGTCGCCGCCAAGCACGGCGTCGTCGGGCTGGTGAAGACCTTCGCCAACGAGCTGGCGCCGGACATGATCCGGGTCAACTCGGTGCACCCGACGGCGGTCAGCACCGACATGATCCACAACCGGGCGACCTACGGGAACTTCGTGCCCGACAAGCCCGCGGCGGAGGTCACCCGGGAGGACGTGGCACCGATGTTCCAGGGGCTCAACGCGCTGCCCATCCCCTGGGTGGACGTCGCCGACATCAGCAACGCCGTCCTCTTCCTGGTCTCGGACGAGGGCCGCTACGTCACCGGCGTGCAGCTGCCCGTCGACGCCGGGTCGGTGATCAAGTAATGGCCGGCCGCGTGGAGGGCAAGGTCGCCTTCGTCACCGGTGCCGCGCGCAGCCAGGGCCGCAGCCACGCGCTGCGGCTCGCGCAGGAGGGCGCGGACGTCATCGCCGTCGACATCTGCGGGCCGGTGCCGAGCATCGGGATGTACCCGCCGGCCACGGAGGAGGACCTGGCCGAGACGGTGCGCCAGGTCGAGGCGCTGGACCGGCGGATCGTCGCCACGAAGGCCGACGTCCGCGACTCCGCCGCACTGAAGGCGGCGGTCGACGACGGCGTCGCCCAGCTGGGGCGGCTGGACATCGTCTGCGCCAACGCCGGGGTCTTCGAGATCCAGCCCGCGCTCGAGCTCACCGACGACGCGTGGCGGGAGATGATCGACGTCAACCTGACCGGCGTCTGGAACACCTGCAAGGTCGCGCTGCCGCACCTGCTGGAGGGCGGCCGCGGCGGGGCCATCGTCATCACCAGCTCCACCGCGGGGCTCAAGGGCGTGCCGAACACCGTCCACTACACCGCCGCCAAGCACGGCGTCGTGGGGATCATGCGGACGCTGGCCAACGAGTTCGCCGAGCACTCGATCCGGGTCAACAGCGTGCACCCGACCGGCGTGGACACGGTGATGATCCAGAACCCGAAGACGTGGGGCCTGTTCGCCCCCGACGACCCCGAGCCGACCCGCGAGAAGGCCGAGCCGATCTTCCGCTCCACCAACGCGCTGCCGGTGCCGTGGGTGGACCCGGTGGACATCTCCAACGCGATCCTGTTCCTCGTCTCCGACGAGGCCCGCTACATCACCGGCGTGACCCTCCCGGTCGACGCCGGTTTCACCACCAAGTAGCAGGAGCCCCTCCGGGGCGGCGGGAGGAGGACGAGATCGCGCGGGACGGTGGGTTCGACGGCGACCCGGTGGTGACCGGGCTCCGGGTCACCGGTGACGACGGGGCGGCCGTGCGGGCCGTGCGGGCCCGGGTCGCCCGTCACCTGGTCGGCCGGGAGCGGGAGCTGGACCTGCTGCTGGCGGCGGTGGCCGCCGGCAGGGACGTGCTCCTGGAGGGCCCGCCGGGCACGTCGAAGTCCACCCTGCTGCGCGCGGTCACGGCCGAGTGGGGCATCCCCCTGGTCTTCGTCGAGGGCAACGCCGACCTCACGCCCACCCGGCTGGTCGGCCACCACGACCCCGCCCGGGTGCTGCGCGAGGACTACACGCCGGGCAACTTCGTGCCGGGCCCGCTGATCGAGGCGATGCGGACCGGGGGCTTCCTCTACGTGGAGGAGTTCAACCGGGCCCCGGAGGACACGCTCAACACGCTGCTGACGGCGATGGCCGAGCGGCGGATCGCGGTGCCACGGGTGGGCACGGTGGTCGCCGAGCCCTCGTTCCGGGTCATCGCCTCGATGAACCCCTACGACAACGTCGGCACCACCCGGTTGTCGACGTCGGTCCACGACCGGCTGTGCCGGCTGGCGATCGGCTACCAGGACGCCGGGGCCGAGCGGGGCATCGTGGCGCGGCGGACGGGGGTCGGCTCCTCGCGGCTGGTCGCCGACTCGGTCGCGCTCACCCGGGCCACGCGGGAGCGGGAGGACGTCCGGCAGGGCAGCAGCGTGCGCGGCGCCATCGACGTCGCCCTGATCGCCGCGCAGCTGGCGGCGATGCGGGGGATCGAGCTGCCCGGCGACGGTGCGGTCGACCCGCCGCGGGAGCTGCCGGAGGACTACACCGGGACCGTGCTGGACGCCGTGCTGCTGGCGCTGTCCGGCCGGATCTTCCTGGACGAGGCGGTCGAGAGCACCCCGGAAGCGGTGCTGCTGGAGATCTGGGAGGACCACTTCCTGCTGGGCCCCGCGGCGGCCGCGCCCGGTTGAAGGGCTGTCGAGGCCGACTCGCCGGTGACCCGCCCGTCCCGCGCCGGCCGCCCGCGCGGGGCCCGTCCGCTGCGGCGCCGCCCCAAGCAGCTCACCGAGCAGCCGGACCTGTACGAGCCGGCACCCGGCGGCGCGGGGCTCGCCCTCTCCTCCGGGACCCGGCGCCGGGGTGCCGGCAGCGCCACCCGGCCGGGAGGCAGCGCCCCGGGCACCACGGACGAGCCGGCCGACCTCATCCCGCTCGCCGACCTGGACGCGGCCGCAGCGGACGACGGGCTCACCCGGCAGCGCGCCCGCCGGATCGCCCGGCGGCTCGCCGTGCCCAGGCCGCCCCGCGACCGCCGGCTCCGGCGCGGGGGAGGCGAGCTGGTGAGCCGGTCCTGGAGCGGGGGCTCCGACGAGCTGGACCTGGAGCGGACCGTCGAGCAGATCGCGGGCAACCCCTTCCCGGAGGCGGGCGACGTCGTCGTCCGGGAGCGGGTCCGTCAGCGCCGCGCCGTTGTCCTCGTCGTCGACGTCTCCGGCTCGATGAAGGGAGAGCGGGTGCGCACCGCGGCCGCGGCCGTCGGGGCGCTCGCCGGGGAGCTGGCGCGGGACTCGCTGTCCGTCGTCGCGTTCTGGTCGGACGCGGCGGTGCTGGTGCGGCCGGACGAGCAGGTGGCGCCGCTCGCCGTCCTCGACCTCCTGCTGCGGGTGCCGACGCAGGGGCTCACCAACGTGACCTTCGCGCTGGAGACCGCGGCGCGGCAGCTCGCCGGGGTCCCGCCGCGGGACGCGCGGGTCCTGCTGCTCAGCGACTGCGTGCACAACGCCGGGCCCGACCCGCGGGCCACCGCCGGGCGGTTGCCGAGGCTGGACGTCCTGCTCGACGTCTCCGGCGAGCACGACCTGGAGCTGGGCCGGGAGCTGGCCCGCGCCGGCCGCGGGCGTGCCCGGATCGTCCGCGACCACCGGGACGTCGCCGCGGCGCTCGCGGCGGTCTTCTCGGCCTGAACCTCCCCCCGCGGGGTGAGGTCGGCGGCCCGGCCTCCAGCCGGCGACCCGGGTGGACGATCCGGAGGGGGTGATGCACCTCCTCCGTGCCAGCGCCGTCCGCCTGCTGCCGTCGGGGCGCCGGCTGCCCGAAGCCGTCTGGGAGCGGCGGCACCGCGCCATCGTGCGGCTGTCGGCCGGCTGCGCCATCGGCCTCGTGCTGCTCGCCTGGGCGTGGGGATACGGCCAGCCGGCCGCCGCCGCGGTGCTGGCCGCCGTCGGCGGACCGCTGGTCGTCGCGGTGGTCCCGGGGCTGGGCCGGGCGGTGCACGCGGCCGCCACCACGCTCAGCCTCATGGCCGCCTCGATCGCGCTGGTGCACCTGTGGGCCGGCGTCACCGAGGCGCACTTCGTGTTCTTCGTGATGATCGGCGTCGTCTCGCTGTACCAGGACTGGGTCCCGTTCGGCATCGCCGTCCTCGTGGTCGCGGGCCACCACGGCATCCTGGGCACGCTCTTCCCGGACGAGGTCTTCGGCCACCACACGCAGGGCAACCCCTGGCTCTGGGCCGGCATCCACGCCGCCTTCGTGCTCGCCGCCAGCCTGGCGCACCTCTCCTCGTGGCGGCTCAACGAGGACCAGGTCCTCAGCGACCCGCTCACCGGGCTGGCCAACCGCACGCTCCTGGAGGAGGTCACCCACCGCCTGCTCTCGCGCGGCGGCACGGTGAGCCTGCTGTTCATCGACATCGACGACTTCAAGGCCGTCAACGACAGCCGTGGGCACGCCTCCGGCGACGAGCTGCTGCTCGTGCTCGCCGAGCGGCTGCGCGGCTGCGTGCGCCCGGGCGACGTCGTGGCACGCATCGGCGGCGACGAGTTCGCCGTCGTGGTCAACGGCGGGGCCGACGTGGCCCGCGCCGTCGGGGAGCGGGCGCTCGTCGCGCTGTCGCTGCCGGTGCCGCTGCTCGACGGCATGCTGACCGTGCACGGCAGCGTGGGCGTCGCGACGTCCGCGGACGCGACCGACCGCACGGCCGGGGCGCTGCTCCGCAACGCCGACCTGGCGATGTACCTGGCCAAGGCGCAGGGCAAGAACCGGCTGGTCGTCTACGCCGACGGCATGGCCGAGGCGGCCCGCCGCCGGGCCGCGCTGGCCCAGGACCTCGCCGGCGCGGCCGGCGAAGGCCAGCTCGAGGTGCACTACCAGCCGACGGTGCGGCTCGCGGACGGCGCGACGACCGGGTTCGAAGCCCTGGTGCGCTGGAACCACCCGCAGCGCGGGCTGATCCCGCCGGTCGAGTTCATCCCGCTCGCCGAGGAGACCGGCGACATCGTCGGCATCGGCGCCTGGGTGCTGCGCGAGGCGCTGCGCCAGGGGGCGGCGTGGACCGCCGAGACGGGCACGCCGCTGCGCATGGCGGTCAACCTCTCGCCGCGGCAGTTCCACACCGGGGACGACGTCCCGGCCCTGGTCGCCGCAGCGCTGGCGGAGACCGGGTTCCCGGCCGAGCAGCTGACGCTGGAGGTCACCGAGGGCGTGCTGGTCCGGGACGGCGACGCCGTCGTCGCCCAGCTCGAGGCGCTGCGGGCCCTCGGCATCCGGATCGCGATCGACGACTTCGGCACCGGCTTCTCGGGGCTGTCCTACCTCCGGCACCTGCCCGCGGACATCATCAAGATCGACCGCAGCTTCGTCACCGACCTGCCGCGCGGCCGCTCGGCGGTCACCCTGATCACCTCGATCGTCGAGCTGGCCCGCACGCTGGGCCTGGACATCGTCGCCGAGGGCGTGGAGACCGAGGGGCAGCGCCGGGCGCTGGCCGACCTCGACTGCGGCTCGGCCCAGGGCTACCTGTTCGCCCGGCCCGAGCCGGCCGACCTCGCCGGCGCCAACCTGCCCGGCCGGCCGGGCGCGGTCCCGGCCCAGCCGGGGGCGCCGGCGGTCGAGATGGTCGGCGGGCTCGCGACCCCCTGACCGGGTCTAGAGGTCGACCTTCTCGTTCTCGCCGCCCTCGATCCGCTGACCGGTCGCCTTCGCCTTGACGAAGCTGAAGGCGGTCGCCAGCCGGCCGCCGGGGCTGTCCCAGTACTCGGCCGACTCGCCGTCGACCTTCAGCAGCACCACCGACGGGTCCTCGGGGCCCTGCGGGAACCACGCCTCGACGCCGCTGTTCCACAGCTCCTTCTTCTTGGCCGGGTCGTTGACGACGGTGGCCTGCCCGGTCAGCGACACCCAGGTGCCGCCCGAGCCGACGCCCACGTTGACCTGCGGCGAGGCCAGGACGTGCTGCACGGGGTGCGAGTCGCGCTCGGCGAAGAACCACAGGTCGCCGTCGAACTCGACCTCCTGCAGCGTCATGGGCCGGCTGGTCAGCGTGCCCTCGGGCGTGGTCGTGGTGAGGAAGCCGAAGCGCTGGCCCTTCAGCAGCTCGGCGACCTTGCGGGTGTCCTCTGCGCTCATGGGGAGCACGTGCCCCGGCCCGGCTGCGGCCACACGCGGTCCGGTCAGCCCAGACCTCCGGCGATGCCGACGAGCAGCCGCTCGAAGGTGGCGTCGGGGTCGGCGGTCTGCGTGACCCCGGCCAGCTCGAGGGCCACCGCGCCGTGCACCGCCGCCCAGATGACCGAGGCGACCTCGCGGGGGTCGTCCCGGCGCAGCACACCGACCTCCATCGCCCGCGCCACCTCGTCGACCAGCACGCCGAAGGCCGCGGCGGCGTGCTCCTTGAGCTCGTCGCTGGAGGCGGCCGCGCGGTCGGCGGGGCTGACGCCACCGCCGAACATCGCCTCGTAGTGCTGCGGGTTCGCCAGGGCGAAGCGGCGGTAGCTGCGGCCGCAGGTGCCCAGGCGCTGGGCCGGGTCGGTGTCCTCGCGCACCCGGATGCTCTCGGCCAGGCCGTCGAAGCCGCGGATGAGGACCGCGGCGATGAGCCCGTGCTTGCTGCCGAAGCGGTTGTACACGCCCATCGGCGCCACGCCCGCCTCGGTGGCCACCGCCCGGACGGTCATCCCGCGGACCCCCTCGCGCACCAGCACCCGCTCCGCGGCGTCCACCAGCACGCCTTCGAGGTCCCTGCTGGGGGTGCGCTGCACCGGTTCCGTCATGGCTCCATCCTTCCCCCTTGCCGTTCTGTAGAACGTCGTCCTACAGTCGTAGCACAACGTTCTATTAGGAGGCCGTCATGGACCAGCCGATCCCCGCAGCGCACCCTCGCCCGTGGCGGGTGCTCGCCGTCCTGTGCCTGTCGGTGCTGCTCGTCGGCATCGACAACACGATCGTGAACGTCGCGCTGCCGACGCTGGCCGCGGAGCTCGCCGCGGACACCAGCGGCCTCCAGTGGGTCGTCGACGGCTACACGCTCGTGTTCGCGGCCCTCCTTCTCGTGGGCGGGCACCTGGGCGACCGCTACGGCCGGCGGCGCATGCTCCAGCTCGGCCTGGTGCTGTACGGCGCGACCTCGTTCCTCGCGTCGGCGGCCGGTACCACCGCCGAGCTGGTCACCGCCCGCGCGCTCATGGGCACCGGTGCCGCGCTGATCTTCCCGGCGACGCTGGCGCTGCTGATCACGGCCTTCCCCGGGGCGCGCGAGCGCGCGACGGCGATCGGTGTGTGGTCCGCGGTCACGGGTCTCTCCGTCGCGGTCGGCCCGGTCGCCGGCGGCTTCCTGCTCGAGCACTTCGCCTGGGGCTCGGTGTTCCTCGTGAAGCTGCCGCTCGTCGTGCTGGCCCTGGTCGCCGGGCGGCTGGTCCTCCGCGAGTCCCGGGAGCGGGTGCCATCCCGGTTCGACCCGGTCGGGGCGGTGGGTTCCGTGGCCGGGATCGGGCTGCTGGTCTGGACGACCATCGAGGCGCCGGGACACGGCTGGACGTCGGCCACCACCCTGGGCGGGTACGCGGCGGCCGCGCTCGCCCTCGTCGGGTTCGTCGGCTGGGAGCTGCGCCGCCCGGACCCGCTGCTGGACGTGCGGCTGTTCACCGACGCGCGCGTCTCGGCCGGCAGCGGTGCCATCGCGCTGGCCTTCTTCGCGCTGTTCGGCTTCATCTTCATGATCACGCAGTACTTCCAGGCGGTCCTGGGGTACGGCCCGCTCGCCGCCGGTGTGCGGACCCTGCCCTTCGCCCTGGTCATCGGCGCCACCGCGCCGCTGGCGATCATGGCGATGCGGGCCCTCGGCACCAAGGTCGTCGTGGCGGGCGGTCTCGTGGTGATGTCCCTGGGCTTCGTCGTCGCGGCGGGCTCGGGCGTGGACTCGGCGTACTGGGGGCGCATCGTCCTGTCCATGGTGCTCATGGCCGGGGGGCTCGGCCTCGTGACAAGCCCGGCGACGGAGGCCGTGATGGGCGCGCTCCGTGCCGACGAGGCGGGTGCCGGCTCGGCGGTCAACGACACGGTGCGCGAGGTCGGCGGGACGCTCGGCGTGGCCGTGGTGGGCTCGGTGATGAGCACCGTCTACGCCGGGACCGTGCTGGACGGGCTCGCCGGGCTGCCCGAGCAGGCGCGGGCGGCGGCCGAGGAGTCGGTCGTGGCCGGGCTGGCGGTGGCGGCGCGGGCGGCGGACCCGGCGGCGGCGGACACCGTGCGCCAGGCGTTCGTCGACGGGCTGTCCGCGGGCTCGTGGGTCTGCGCCGGGGCCTGCGTCGTCGGGGCGCTCGCCGTGGTGGCCTGGCTGCCCGCGCGCGGCCGGGACGCCGTCGTCGTGCCCGACGCGGTCCCGACGGTGCCGGCCGCCTGAGCCGGCTCAGCGGCCGTCGAGGTACCGCCAGGCGCCGTCGTCCCGGACGAACCGGCTGACCTCGTGCTGCTCGCCCCGCTGCCCGCCTGCCACCCAGGTGGCCCGGAACTCCACCGTCCCCTCGGCGGCCAGCAGGCCGCCGTCGCGGGTGGCCAGCACGTCCAGGCCCACCCAGCGGAGTCCCGGGTCGAGTTCCAGCGACGGCGGGCGGGTGCGCGGGTGCCAGGTGGTGAGCAGGTAGGCGGGGTCGCCGACGGCGAAGGCGCTGTACCGCGAGCGCATCAGCTGCTCCGCGGTCGCCGCGGTGCTGGTGCCGGCGTGCAGCGGGCCGCAGCACTCCGCGTAGGGCAGGCCCGTTCCGCAGGGGCAGCGTCGGGGGGCCATGGTCCGAGTCTGGGCCCGGTCAGCCCGCCGTGCGAGGCTGCCCCGGTGACCACCCTCGGCGGCGCCACCTGGCCGGGCATCCCCGAGCGGCCGCTGCTGGTCGTCCCGCTCGGCTCGGTCGAGCAGCACGGCCCGCACCTGCCGCTGGCCACCGACACCCGGACGGCGGAGGCGGTCGCCCGGGCCGCGCTGCCGGGCCTCGACGGCGCGCTGCTCGCGCCGGCGGTCTCCTACGGGGCCAGCGGCGAGCACGAGGGCTTCCCCGGCACGGTGTCGATCGGCACCGAGGCGCTCACGACGCTGCTCGTGGAGCTGGGGCGCTCCGCCTGCCGCTGGGCGGGCCGGTTGGTGGTGGTGAACGGCCACGGCGGCAACCACGACGCCCTGCGTGCGGCGGTGCCGCTGCTGCGGGCGGAGGAGCGGGACGTCGCCTGGTGGCCGTGCGCCGTCCCGGGCGGCGACGCCCACGCCGGCCGGGTGGAGACGTCGCTGATGTTGCACGTGGAACCGGGTGGGGTGCACGAGGCGCGGGCCGAGCGGGGGGAGACCGCGCCGCTGCGCGAGCTGCTGCCCCGGATGCGGGCCGAGGGTGTGCGGGCGGTCAGCCCGAACGGCGTGCTCGGCGACCCGGCGGGCGCGTCTGCCGCGGAGGGGGCGGAGCTGCTCGCGGACCTCGCCGGGCGGCTGACCGCCGCGGTGCGGGCCTGGCGGGTGGACCCCGCCGGGCGGCTCGGCTGAGCGCCCGGCGGGGACCCGGCGGTCAGCCGAGCGCGTCCGCGAAGAGCGGGACGGTGTTCTCCAGCGCGTAGCGGATGCCGGGGGTCGTGCCGATGGAGAAGGCGCTGGCCAGGGTCTCGTCCTCGAGGACCACGGCCCGCCCGTCCTGCACCGACGGCAGCGTCTGCCACAGCGGGTTCGACGTGAACTCGGAAGCCTCCACGTAGATCGGGAAGGCGACGGTGAGCCCGGCGTCGAGGATCGGGATCTGCTCCTCGCTCACGGGGACGAAGAAGTTGTCCGTGGCCTGCTCCTGGATGGCCGGCTTGTTGACGAAGCCGAGCTCCTCCATGAAGTCCACCCGGGCGTCGCCCTGCACGTAGGCGCCGAACCCCTCGGAGGTGAAGGCCGCGACGGCGACCTCGGTGCCCTCGAACTCCGGGTTCGCGGCGGCGGCGTCCTCGAACGCCTGCGCCACCTCCGCGCCGATCTCCTCGGCCTCGTCGGTCTTCCCGAGCGCCTGGCCGACCAGCTCGAGCTGCTGGTCCCAGGTGGTCTGGTAGGCCTCGACGCCCTCGGGCTGGCCGATCGTGGGGGCGATCTGGCTGAGCAGGTCGTAGCGCTCCTGCGTGCCGTCGCTCTTGGTGTCCAGGATGAGGTCCGGCTCGAGCGCGGCGATCGCCTCGAGGCTGGGCTCGAGCGTCTCGATGATCTCCGGCGCCTCGTCGTACAGGCCCTCGGACCACGGGCCGACGCCCTCGCCGCCGAAGGCCAGCCAGTCGCTCGCGCCGACCGGCTGCACACCGAGGGCCAGCGCCGTCTCGGCGTCCCCCCAGCCGAGGGCGACGACGCGGGTCGGCTCCTCCTCGATCTCGACCTCGCCGAAAGCGGTGTCCACGGTGACCGGGAAGGCACCCGACGAGCTGCCGCCGCCCGAGTTGCCCGAGGAGGTGTCGGCGTCGTCGTCGGAACCGCAGCCGGTCACGACGAGCGCGGCGGCGGCCAGGACGGCGGCACCGCGGAAGAGGGGGCGGGCGGACATGCGGACTCCTTCGGACGATCAGGTAAGGCTGACCTAAGCACAGGGTGGTCACGAGCGGGTCACCGCCCCGTCCCGCGGGGCCCGGGGGAGACTGCCCGGGTGATCGCGCCGGCACCGCTCCCCGAGGCCCTGCCAGCGCCTCCGGGGGCCCGGCTGCCGGACGGCTTCGCCGTCCGCCTGGACGACCGGGTGCGGCGCCGGGACGGCGGGACGGTGCTGCTCGGCGGTTCACCCCTGCGGCTGCTCCGGCTCTCCCCGCGGGCGGTTCCGCTGCTGGCCGGCGACCGGCTGACCGTCCGCGACGCGACGACCGCGGCGCTCGCCGCCCGGCTGCTCGACGCCGGCCTGGCGCACCCCGACCTCGCCCTGGCGACCGGGACGGAGGACGTCACCGTCGTCGTGCCGGTCAAGGACCGGCAGGTCGAGCTGGCCCGGCTGCTCGCCGCGCTGCGCGCCGATCCGCTCACCGCGGACCTGCCCGTCGTCGTCGTGGACGACGGCTCGACCACCCCGGTGCGCGCCGACGGCGCCGTCGTCGTCCGGCACGGGACCGCCCGCGGGCCGTCGGCGGCGCGGAACGCCGGTCTGCGGGCGGCCGCGACACCGCTCGTCGCCTTCCTGGACTCCGACTGCGTGCCGCGCCCCGGCTGGCTCGCCGCACTGCTGCCGCACCTGGCCGACCCGCGGCTGGCACTGGTGGCGCCGCGGATCACGGCGCTGCCGGGGAGCGGCCCGCTGCACGGCTACGAGGCCGTGGCGAGCGCGCTGGACATGGGGCCGCGGGCCGCGCCGGTCCGGCCGCTGACGGCCGTCGCCTACGTGCCCAGCGCCGCGCTGCTCGTCCGGCGTGCGGCGCTCGGCCCGGCGGGCGGCTTCGACGAGGCGATGCGGGTCGCCGAGGACGTCGACCTGGTGTGGCGGCTGACGGCGGCGGGCTGGCGGGTGCGGTACGACCCCGCCGCCGAGGTGGCGCACGAGCACCCGGTGGGGACGCGCGCGTGGCTGGGCCGGCGGGCGTTCTACGGCACGGGTGCCGCGCTGCTGGCCGCCCGGCACGGCGGTCTCGTCTCCCCGCTCGTCGTGGCGCCGGACGTCGCGGCCGCGACGCTGCTCGCGGTGGGTGGCGGGCGGCCCGCACGGCTGGCGGCCCTCGGGCTGCTCGCCGCACGCGCGGTGCGGCTCTCCCGCCGGCTGGCCCGCCCGGGGGAGCGGCCACCGCTCGGCCTGGCGGCCGTGCTGACCGCCCGGGCGGCCGGCGTCACCGCCCGGACGACGGCCCGTGCCCTCACCCGCCACCACTGGCCGCCGGCCGTCGTCGCCGCGCTGCTCTCGCGGCGTGCCCGGCGGGTGCTCGGCGCGGTCGCGCTGGCCGACGGCGTGCTGGCCTGGTGGCCGCACCGGGGGAGGGTCGGACCGGTCCGTCACCTCGCGGGCCGGCGGCTGGACGACCTCGCGTACGGGACCGGGCTCTGGGCGGGGGCGGTGCGGGCCCGGTCGGCCCGCGCGCTGCTGCCGGTCCGGCCGCCCGAGGGGTGAGGGGGACGTGAACTCCCCGGCATTCCCGGCGCGTCCGGAATGACCGGGGCGCCGCCGGACTTGCCGACCTCCTGTGACCACCCTCCACGAACGCCCGGCCGCGGCGCCGCCCGTCCCGCGGCCCGGCGCCGCCCGCACCGCGCTGGTCCTGGGGGCGTTCGTGGCCATCGGGCCGCTCACCATCGACATGTACCTGCCGGCGCTGCCCACCATCACCCGCGAGCTGGAGACGACGTCGGCGGCGGTCCAGCTGACGCTGACCGGGACGCTCGTCGGCCTGGCGCTGGGGCAGCTGGTCCTCGGTCCGCTGTCCGACGCCTTCGGCCGCAAGCGCCCGCTGCTGGCCGGCACCGCCCTGCACGTCCTGGCGTCCCTGCTCGTGGTCGTCGCCCCGAACCTGGCCGTCCTCGGCGCCCTGCGCGTGCTGCAGGGCGTCGGGACGGCGGCGGGTGCCGTGATCGCCCTCGCCGTGGTGCGCGACCTGTACGACGGGCGGGCGGCCGCCACGATGCTGTCCCGGCTCTTCCTGGTGCTCGGCGCCGCGCCCGTCCTCGCGCCGACCATCGGCGGTGAGGTGCTGCGCTTCACCTCGTGGCGCGGCATCTTCGCGCTGCTGGCGGTCTACGGCGTCGTCATGGTGGTCGTGGGCTGGCGCCTGCTGCCCGAGACGCTCCCGCCGGAGCGCCGCCGGTCCAGCGGGGTCGCCGGGACCCTGCGCGGGTACCGCGAGCTGCTGCGCGACCGCGCCTACGTCGGGCTGGTGCTCGTGGCCGGGCTGACGATGGCCGGGCTGTTCAGCTACGTGTCGGGCTCGGCGTTCGTCTACCAGGGCGAGTTCGGGCTCGACGAGCAGCAGTTCGGCCTGCTCTTCGGCGCCGGTGCGGTCTGGCTGATCGCCGCCACGCAGCTCAACCCCGTGCTGCTCCGCCGCTGGTCCCCGGCGCAGGTGCTCGTGACCGGCACGGTGGCCGGGGCGCTCGCGGGCGCCGTCCTCGTCGCGCTGGCGGTCACCACCACCGGTGGCCTGTGGGGCGTGGCGCTGAGCCTGTGGGCGGTGCTCTTCGCCTGCGGGCTGGCGCTGCCGAACGCGCCCGCGCTGGCGCTGTCCCGGCACGGCAAGGTCGCGGGCACGGCGGCGGCGCTGCTCGGCGCCGTCCAGTTCGGCGTCGGCGCGCTGGTCTCGCCGGTCGTCGGCCTGCTGGGCAACGACGCGGCGGCCATCGGCACGGTCGTGGTGACCGCGCTCGTGCTCGCCATCGGCCTCCTGCTCGTCGTCGTCCGCCCCTGGCAGCTGCCGGTCCCCGACGACGACGCCTCCCCGGTCGCGGTGCACTGACCCCGTGAGCGCTCCCGACCTCACCGCCGTTCCCCGCGGACGCCTGGTCGCCGCCGTCGTCGCGCTGGCCCTCGGCGGCTTCGCCATCGGCACGACCGAGTTCGTGACGATGGGCCTGCTGCCCGACGTGGCCGAGGGCGTCGGCGTGGACATCCCCAGCGCCGGCCACGTCGTCTCGCTCTACGCGCTGGGCGTGGTCGTCGGCGCACCGGTGATCGCGGCCCTGGGCGCCCGGCTGCCGCGCCGGGGGCTGCTGCTGGGGCTCATGGCGCTGTTCGTCGTCGGCAACGCGCTGACCGCGCTCGCGCCGGGCTACGGGTCGCTGCTCGTGGCCCGGTTCGTCGCCGGCCTGCCGCACGGCGCCTACTTCGGGGTGGCGTCGCTGGTGGCCGCCTCGCTGGTCGCCCCGCACCTGCGCGGTCGGGCCGTCAGCTCGGTGATGCTCGGGCTGGCCGTCTCCAACGTGGCCGGCGTGCCCGCGGCGACGTGGCTCGGCCAGCAGCTGGGCTGGCGCAGCGCTTACTGGGCGGTCGTGGTCATCGGCGCTCTGACGATCGCCGCCGTGGCGGCGGTGGTGCCCGCGTCGCCGGGCGCCCCGGAGGCCACGGTGCGCACCGAGCTGACCGCCCTGCGCCGCCCGCAGGTGCTGCTCACCCTGCTCGTGGGCGTCGTCGGGTTCGGCGGCATGTTCGCCGTCTACAGCTACATCGCGCCCCTGGTCACCGAGGTGACCGGCATGTCGCGCGCCTCGATCCCCATCGTGCTCCTGGCGTACGGCACCGGCATGGTCGTCGGGACGGCGCTCGGCGGGCGGCTCGCCGACCTCGCGCTGTTCCGCTCGCTGGTGGGCGCCAACGTCGCCACCGGGCTGCTGCTCGCGGTGGTCCCGCTGGCCGCGCGGACGCCGGTGACGATCGTCGCGGCGGTCTTCCTCATCGGCGCCGGCGCGTCGGTGCTGGTCGTCTGCCTGCAGCTGCGGCTGATGGAGGTGGCGGGCGAGGCGCAGATGCTGGGTGCGGCGCTCAACCACTCGTCGCTGAACGCGGCCAACGCCCTGGGCGCCTGGCTGGGCGGGCTGGTCATCGCCGCCGGTCACGGCTACACCGCGCCGGGCCTGGTCGGCGCGGGGCTGGCCGCGGCCGGGCTGGTCGCGCTGACGGCCTCGGCCGTGCTGCGCCGCCGTGAGCTCGTCGGTGCGTTCCCGCCCCACGCGGCTCAACCCGCTCGCGCCGCACAGGTCACGGGGCAGGTCGGGCGGTAGCGTCGGGCTCCCGCCGGTCCGTACTCGTCCGTCCCGCCCGGGGCCGAGGGGTCGGCGGGACGCAGCCCAGGAGGGTCCAGCCGTGCTACTGGAGAACTCGTTCAGCGTTCCCCTGCCCGTCGAGGAGGCGTGGCCGGTGCTGCTCGACCTCGAGCGGACCGCGCCGTGCATGCCGGGTGCAGCGCTGGACTCCGTCACCGGCGACGCCTTCACCGGGCACATCAAGGTCAAGCTCGGGCCGATCATCCTGACCTACCAGGGCAAGGGGTCGATCACCGAGAAGGACGCCACCGCCCACCGCGCGGTCATCGAGGCGCGCGGCAAGGACCAGCGGGGCAACGGGACGGCGGCGGCGGTCATCACGGCCACGCTGGTGCCCGAGGGGACCGGGACGCGGGTCGACGTGGTCACCGACCTGACGATCACCGGCCGGCCCGCGCAGTTCGGCCGCGGCGTCATGACCGACGTCGGCGACAAGCTGCTGAACCAGTTCGCCGAGAAGCTGGCCGGCCAGCTCGGCGCGACCCCGGCTGCCGCGCCCGCCGCCCCGCCCGGCCCGGTCGCGACGGCCGCGGCGACGGTGACCGGCGTGGTCGAGGAGGTCGCCGCCTCCGTCGAGCAGGTGCCCGGCGAGGGCGCGGCGTCGACGACGGTGAAGAAGGCGGCCGCGGCGGCGAAGAAGACGGCCGCCGGCGCGACCGAGAAGGTCGGCGGGGCCACCCCGGCCAAGGCGACCCCGGCGAAGAAGGCCGCCCCCGCGAAGAAGGCGGCGGCGGCGAAGGCGACGCCCGCCGCCAGGACCGCACCCGCGAAGGCGGCGAAGACCGCGCCCGCGAAGCAGGCGGCGAAGGCGGCCCCCGCGCAGAAGACCACCGCGCCCGACGTCGCGCCCGCGTCGGCCGCCCGGCGTCCCAGCGGTCCGCCGTCGGGGCCCTCGGCGCCGCCGGCCCGCCCGGCGACGGGCGCCCCCGCCCGCAGCGTGCCCTCGGCCGGACCGGGCCCCGCGGCCGGGGCCCCCGCTCCGTCCCCGGCCGCCTCGCCCGCACGGACCGAGCCCATCGACCTGCTCGAGGTCGCCGGGGCGAGCGTCGTCAGCCGCTACGGCCCGGCCGCCGGAGCTGCCGCGGCGCTCGTCGCCGTGGTGCTGCTGGTCCGCCGGCGCCGTCGCCGTCGGGGCTGAGCGCACCCGGCCTCAGCCGCCGGGCAGCACCTCGGTGAGCCAGGAGAGCGCCGCCGCGGCGGCGAGGCCGGGGTTCCGCTTCAGGGAGTGGTCACCCGGCACCGCGTAGACCGACGCCAGCCCGTGGCCGGCGAGCGCGGCCGCGACGTGCTCGGGGCGGCCCATCGCGTCGGTCTCGCCCTGCACCACGACCAGCGGCACCCGGACGGCGGTCAGCTCCGGCGCGCGGCTCTTCTCGGGCTTCCCCGGCGGGTGCAGGGGGAACGCCAGCGCGAGCACACCTGCCGCGCCCTCGGCCGCCGCCGTCCGGCAGGCGACCCGGGCGCCGGCGCTGCGGCCGCCGAGCACCAGCCGGCCGGGCAGCCGGTCGGTCAGCCGCAGCCGGTCGAGCACGGCGCCCCACGCCTCGTCCAGTCGCGGGGGCGCCGGGGCGATCCGCCGCCCGGCCACGCGCCACGGCTGGTCGACGCGGTGCACCAGCCAGCCGGCGGCCCCCGCCTCGGCCGCCAGCGCGGCCAGGTCGACCGACTCCGAGCCGCCGCCGGCGCCGTGGCCCAGGACCAGCGTCCCCGCGGTGCCGTCGCCGGCGCTGAGCACCCGGGCCGGGCCGTGCGGGGTGTCGACCAGGTCGCTCATGCGGGCAGCGCCAGCAGCGCCTCGACCGCCCCGGCCAGGTCGTCGGCCCGCAGGTGCGGCGCCTCGTACACCGACGGGGGCACCCGCTCGCGGCGCGGGAACCAGGCCCCGGTGAGCCCGGCCCGCTGGGCGCCGAGCACGTCCCACCCGTGGGCGGCGACCAGGGCCATCCGCTCCGGGGCCACGCCGCACCGGCCGGCGGCCCACAGGTAGACCTCGCGCGCCGGCTTCCAGGCGCGGATGGACTCGCTGGTGAGCGTCGCCTCGACCAGTGGGCTGATGCCGCCGCGCTCCAGGCCCGCCTCGGCCACGCCCGGCGTGCCGTGCGAGAGGGTCACCACGCGCACGCCGGCCTGCGTCAGCCGGCGCAGCGCGGGCTCCACGTCCGGGTGCGGCGCGAGCTCGGCGAAGCCGTCCAGCACCGCCGCCCGGGCCGCGGCCGGCAGGTCGGTCTCCTGCTCCAGCGCCGCGTCGAACGCGTCGCGAAAGGTGCAGTGGTCACCCACGACGGTGGCCGCGAAGCCGGTGAGCAGGGTGCGGGCGAACACGGTGCCCAGCATCGACGCCGGCTGCCCCGCCTCCACCAGCGCGGCGCGCACCGGCGCCAGGTCCAGCAGCGTCTCGTTGACGTCGAAGGCGACGACGGCGGGGCGCAGCCGGGTCATGCCTGGTCGCGCTCGTCGGCGGGCAGGTGCGCGCCGGCCGTCGGCGGGCGGCGCAACCTGCCGCTGAGCTTCTTCCAGACGAACCAGGCCACCGCGGCGGCGACGGCGGCGACCAGCGCGTAGTCCAGCCAGTGCAGGTTGTCGCGCACGAAGTCGCCGGCGGCGACGCCCAGGCCGATGAGCAGGCTGTTCCAGATCAGGCTGCCGCCGGCGGTGAACAGCAGGAACTGGCCGATCGGCATCCGGACGACGCCGGCGGGCACGGAGATGAAGCTGCGCACGATCGGCACCATGCGGCCGAAGAAGACCGCCGACCGGCCGTGCCGCTCGAACCAGGCGAAGGTCTTGTCGACGTCCTCGGTCTCGACCAGCGGCAGCCGGTCGAGGAAGGCGTGCGACCGCCGGGGGCCCAGCGCCCGCCCGACGTAGTAGAAGAAGACCGCGCCGAGCAGCGAGCCGAGCGTCGCGAAGAGCACGACCGGGACGATGTTCATCTCGCCGTCGTTGATCAGCACTCCGGCCAGGCCGAGCACGGCCTCGCTCGGGATCGGCGGGATGACCGTCTCCGCCAGGATGGCCAGCCCCACACCCACCGGGCCGAGCGAGTTCACCAGGTCGAGCAGGAAACCGGTGATCCCGCCTTCGTCGGACGCGGCGGCGGCGAGGAGATCCATGGGCCCCACGGTATCGGCGGCTCCGGTGCGCTGCCGCGACGCGGGCGGGCCGCGCGGCTAGCGTCGCGAGCTATGCGCCAGCGCTTCACCGCCCGGGCGGTCGTGGTCGGGGACCGCGCCGGAACCGTCGTCCCCGATGCCGTCGTCGACGTCGAGGAGGGCACCATCGCCTGGGTCGGGCCGGCCGCCGAGGCGCCACCGGCCGAGGGAGCCGAGCCCGTCGAGCTGCCCGGTCTGCTCATGCCGGGGATGGTCAACACCCACTCCCACGCGCCGATGGTGCTCTTCCGCGGCCAGGGCGAGGGGCTGCCGCTGGACCGCTGGCTGCAGGAGGTGATGTGGCCGCGCGAGGCCCGGCTGACCGGGGACGACGTCGAGGTCGCGATGACGGCGGCGTCGGCGGAGATGCTGCGCAACGGCATCACCACCAGCGTCGAGATGTACTTCCACCCCGAGCGGATCGCCGCGGCCGTCGGCACCACGGGTGCCCGCGCGCTGGTCCTGGCCACGCTGATCCCCATGCCGAGCCTGCCGCCGGTCGAGGAGCAGCTGGCCGACGCGCAGCGGCTCTTCGCGAGCGCTCCCGGGGACGGGACCGTCGAGTACGGCATCGGGCCGCACGCGGCCTACACCGTGCCGCTCCCGGTGCTGCGCGAGGCGGCCCGGCTCACCCGCGAGCACGGCATGCTGCTGCACCTGCACGTCGCCGAGACCGCCACCGAGGGCGACGACCTGCTCGCGGCGCACGGGGCGTCGGTGCCCTCGCTGCTGGCCGCGCACGACGTCCTCGGCGGGCGGGTGCTGGCGGCCCACTGCGTGCACATGGACGACGGCGACCTCGACCTGTGGGCGGAGTACGACGTCGCCGTCGCGCACTGCCCGGCCAGCAACGCCAAGCTGGCCAGCGGGGTGGCCCGCGTCCGCGACATGCTCGACCGCGGGATCCGCGTCGGCCTGGGCACCGACGGGCCGGCGTCCAACGACTCGCTGGACCTGCTGGCCGACCAGCGCCTCGCCGCCGCCATGGCCCGGCTGCGCGAGCGGTCGGCCACCGCGCTGACCGCCGCCGAGACGTTCTGGCTGGCCACGGGAGCTGCGGCCGACGCGATCGGGCGCCCGGACCTCGGCGTCCTCGAGGCGGGCCGGCGGGCCGATCTCGTGCACGTGGACACCCGCGACGCGGTCTTCGAGCCCGTGGGCGACCCGGGCGACTGGCTGGCCCACCTCGTCTGGTCGGCCGACGGGCGGCACGTGCGCGACGTCTGGGTGGGCGGTGAGCAGGTCGTGCGCGACGGGCGCTCCACCCGCGTGGACGCCGACGCCCTGCGCGCCGAGGTCGCCGAGCGGGCGGCCCGTCTGGCCGCGGGCTGATCTCCCGGCCTTCTTCAACCGGCTGGTTGACCTCGCCCGGGAGCAGGTCTACCGTCTTCCTCAACCGAAAGGTTGAGGAAGGAGCTCCATGGTGGCGGATCCGCTCTCCCGGGTGTTCTCGGCGCTGGCCGACCCCACCCGGCGGGACATCGTGGCGCGGCTCGCGGTCGCCGACGCCACGGTCAACGAGCTCGCCGCGCCCTACGACGTGACCGTCCAGGCCGTCTCGAAGCACCTCCGGGTGCTGGAGGACGCCGGCCTGGTGAGCCGGAGCCGGGAGGCCCAGCGCCGCCCGGTGCACCTCGAGGCCGAGGTGTTCGACCTGATGACGAAGTGGATCGAGCGCTACCGGCGGCAGGCCGAGGAGCGCTACCGCCGTCTCGACGACGTCCTGCGCTCCATGCCGGACGAGCCGCCCCCCGCCGATGGAGGAACGCCATGACCAGCACCACGCACCACGAGACCCAGATCGTCGCCGACCCCGACGTCCCGCTCGTCCGGATCGTGCGCGAGTTCGACGCACCGCCGGAGAAGGTCTTCCGCGCGCACGTCGACCCGGAGCTGTTCGCCCGGTGGACCGGGCCGAAGGGCATGGAGATCCGGATCGACCGCCACGACTGCCGGACGGGCGGCTCCTACCGCTACGTGATGAGCCAGGACGGCGAGGAGTACGCGTTCAACGGCGCCTTCCACGAGGTGCGCCCGAACGAGCTGATCGTCCAGACCTTCGCGTTCGAGGGCATGCCCGACGACGTCGCCCTCGAGCGGCTCGTCCTCGAGGACCTGGGCGGCGGCCGCACCCGCCTCACCTCGACGTCGCTGTGCGACTCGTTCGAGGGCCGCGACGGCTTCATCGCCAGCGGCATGGAGGTCGGCGTGAACGAGGGCTACGAGAAGCTCGACGAGCTCCTGGCCCGGAGCTGAGCGGCGTCCCCTCCGCGAGATCTGCACACTCGGGCTGTTCAAGAGCCCGAAGACCCCGAGTGTGCAGATCTCGCGGGATCAGGCGCGCAGGCTGACCGTCTCCCCGCGCTGCACCGTGCGGATGCTGCCGGGCAGCGCGCGGCGGCCCACCTCGGCGACGAAGTCCCCGAGCGGGCTCCTGAACCGGTCGTAGTCGTCGTAGTGCACCGGCACGGTGACCGGGGGCTTGAGCAGCTCGACCAGGTCGGCGCCCTGCCGGGCGTCCATCGTCACGGTGAGGCCGAGGGCCTTCGTGCCGCCCAGGTGCGGGATGAGGACGTCGAGCGGCCCGCAGCGCTCGAGCACCTCGCCCAGCGCCGGCCGGTAGAGGGTGTCGCCGCTGACGTAGCCGCGCCAGCCCACCCCGCCGTCGGCCCCCACCAGCTCGAGGACGCTGCCCATCACCTGCGGCAGCACCCGGGCCAGCGGGCCGGGCCCGTGGACGCCGGGCACCGAGGTGATCCGCAGCGTCTCCTCGCCGCGGGTGAACTCGTGGGTCTGCCACGCCCGCAGGTCCGCCGTGCCGGTGAAACCGCGGTCGGACAGGCACTTCGCCGCCTCCGGCGTGGTGACGACCGGGACCTCCTTGGGCAGCGCCCTGGTGGCGATGCGGTCCCAGTGGTCGCCGTGCATGTGCGAGAGCAGGATCCCGTCGAGCGCGGGCAGCTGCGTCGGCTGCAGCGCGGGCTCGGTCAGCCGCCTGGCGCGCAGGCCGTAGCCGAGCTTCGCCCGCTGCCCGCGGTGCAGGAAGTTGGGGTCGGTCAGCAGGGTGAACCCGCCGATCCGCAGCAGCATCGTGGCGGTGCCGCCGAAGGTCATCGTCACGTCGTCGGGGCGCTGCCGCGCGGGGTCGCTCATGGGGGTGCGGCTACCCGCTCCCGGTGACCGGGAACACGTCGCGCCCGCTGCTCGGTTGGCCCCGCCGTGGACGTCGTCGCAGAGCTGGTGGCCCTGGTCATCGCCGTCGGGGTGGTCGCCGGGCTCTGCGACCGCTTCGGCTGGCCCACGCCGCTGGTCCTGGTCGTCGTCGGTGCGGCCGCGTCCTTCCTACCGGTCGTGCCCGAGGTCCAGGTGGACCCCGACCTCGTGCTGCACGCGCTGCTGCCCCCGCTGCTCTACGCGACGGCGGTCCGGACCTCGTTGTTCGACTTCAGGCACAACAAGCTGAGCATCGTCGCGCTGTCGGTGGTGCTCGTCGTCTTCAGCACCCTGGCGGTCGGGTGGGTGACCTGGCTGGTGCTGCCCGGCGTCGCCGTCGCCGCCGCGCTGGCGCTCGGGGCCGTCGTCGCGCCGCCCGACGCGGTGGCCGCTGCGGCGCTGGGCCGGCGGCTGGGCCTGCCCCGGAAGGTCGCGACCCTGCTGGAGCAGGAGAGCCTGGTCAACGACGCCGCGGCGCTGATCGCCCTGTCCGTGGCCGTCTCGGCGCTGTCCTCGTCGACGTCGGCGCCGGCGGTGGCCGGCGACTTCGTGTGGGCCGTCGTCGGAGCGCTCCTCGTGGGTGGCGTGGTCGCCGCGCTGCTGGCCGTGGTGCGCGCCCGGCTGCGCGATCCCGTGCTGGACACGCTGATCTCCTTCGTCGCCCCCTACCTGGCCTTCCTCCCGGCGGAGGAGCTGCACGCGTCGGGCGTGCTGGCCACCGTGGTCACCGGACTGGCGCTGGCCCACCTCTCGCCCCGCGTGCAGACGGCGACGGCGCGCGTCACCGAGGTCATCACCTGGCGCACGGTCGCGTTCGTGCTGGAGAACGCGGTCTTCCTGGTCATCGGCATGCAGCTGCCCGGCCTGCTCTCCGACGCCGGCGACAGCGCGCTCGGGGGCGGGCGGATCGCCGTGGTCTGCGCCGCGGTCCTGGGAGCGACCTTGCTGGCCCGCGCGGTCTTCATCTTCTCCGTCGCCGGCGTCCTGCGGTCGGGCACGCCGTGGATGCGGCGGCAGGCGTGGGGGCCCGGCGTCACGGTGCTGGTCTCCTGGGCCGGCATGCGCGGAGTGGTCACCCTGGCCGCGGCGCAGCTGCTGCCCGAGGACCTGCCCGACCGCGAGGTGCTGCTCCTGGCCGCCTTCACCGTCGTGGTCGGCAGCCTGCTGATCCAGGGCTCGACGCTGCCCTGGCTGGTCCGCCGGGTCGGCCTGCCCGCGCCCGACCCCGCCGAGGACGCGCTCCGCGCCGCCGAGCTCGGGGACGCCGCGAGCGCGGCGGGCCTGCGCCGGCTGGCCGAGCTGACCACCGGCGACGAGCCGCCGGGCGTCGTCGACCGGCTCCGCGACCGGTCGACGGCGCGCTCGCACGCCGCCTGGGAGCGGCTGGGTCGCTCGCTCGCGGAGCAGGAGACGCCGTCGAGCGCCTACGCCCGGCTCCGCCTGGAGATGCTGGCCGCCGAGCGGGACGTCGTGATCCGCGCCCGCGACGACGGGACGGCCCCCGGAGAGGTGCTGGCCGCCGCCCTGGCCGCCATCGACGTCGAGGAGTCGCTGCTCGACCGGCAGGAGGAGCTGGACTCGCTCCAGCGCGACCGCACGCTGGTGCCCCGGCCCAGCGACTCGCGCTGCGACCACCTGCGCGTGGCGCCGGCCGCCGGGCCGGAGGGTGCGACGGCCTGCGAGGACTGCCTGGTCGAGGGGACGACCTGGGTGCACCTGCGGACCTGCCTGAGCTGCGGGCACGTCGGCTGCTGCGACTCCTCGCCGCGGCAGCACTCCCGGGCCCACTTCGCCGCCGAGCGGCACCCGGTGGTCGCCAGCGCGGAACCCGGCGAGGCCTGGCGCTGGTGCTGGGTGGACGAGGAGCTGGGATGAGGTAGACACGGGAGGTGCCCCCGAGATCCGTCGACGAGTCCTTCCTCGCCCTCCCCCTGTCGGCGCTGACCGACGCCGCGCTCACCCGCGCGCTGGACCTGGGGTGCGAGCACGCGGACCTGCGCGTCGAGCGCATCCGCACCCAGACGATCAGCCTGCGCGACGCGCGCCCCGAGGCGGTGACCGACGGCGAGGACCTCGGGCTCGCCGTCCGCGTGGTGCACGAGGGCACGTGGGGCTTCGCCGCCGGCGTCGTCCTCACCGCCGCGGAGGCCGTGCGGCTGGCCGAGCAGGCGGTGGCCGTGGCCCGGGTGTCCGCGGCCATCAACTCCGACCGGGTCGAGCTCGCGCCCGAGCCGGTCGCCCCGGACGCGGCATGGGTGTCCGAGTACGACGTCGACCCCTTCGCCGTCCCGGACCCCGAGAAGACCGCGCTGCTCGGCGAGTACTCCGAGCGGCTGCTGGCCGCCGACGGCGTCGAGCACGTGCAGAGCAGCTGCATGCACGTCAAGGAGCAGAAGTACTACGCCGACACCGCCGGCACCCGCACCCGCCAGCAGCGGGTGCGCATCCACCCCGAGTTCACCGCGCTCACCGTCGACCGCGCGACGGGCTCCTTCGAGTCGATGCGCACCCTCGCCCCACCGGCGGGCCGCGGCTGGGAGTACCTCACCGGGACCGGCTGGGACTGGGGTTCCGAGCTCGCCGAGATCCCGGAGCTGCTGCGCGAGAAGACCAAGGCGCCCTCGGTCGAGGCCGGCCGCTACGACCTGGTCATCGACCCGTCGAACCTGTGGCTGACCATCCACGAGTCCATCGGGCACGCCACCGAGCTCGACCGCGCGCTGGGCTACGAGGCCGCCTACGCCGGGACGTCGTTCGCGACCGTCGACAAGCTGGGCACGCTGCAGTACGGCGCGCCGGGGATGCACGTCACCGGTGACCGGACCACCCCGCACGGGCTGTCCACCGTCGGCTGGGACGACGAGGGCGTCGCCGGGCAGGAGTGGGACATCGTCCGGGACGGCGTCCTCGTGGGCTACCAGGTGGACCGGAACATGGCGCGGCTGCGCGGGCTGCCCCGCTCCAACGGCTGCGCCTTCGCGGACTCGCCGGGCCACGTGCCCGTGCAGCGGATGGCCAACGTGTCGCTGCGGCCGGCGCCCGACGGCCCGTCCACCGACGAGATCATCGGCGGGGTGGAGCGCGGCATCTACGTCGTCGGCGACAAGAGCTGGTCGATCGACATGCAGCGCTACAACTTCCAGTTCACCGGGCAGCGCTTCTACCGGATCGAGGACGGGAAGCTGGCCGGCCAGCTCCGCGACGTCGCCTACCAAGCCACGACGACGGACTTCTGGGGGGCGATGTCGGTCGTCGGCGGACCGCAGACCTACGTCCTCGGCGGTGCCTTCAACTGCGGGAAGGCCCAACCGGGGCAGGTGGCGCCGGTGAGCCACGGCTGCCCGACCGCACGCTTCGACCAGATCTCGGTCCTCAACACCGTCCAGGAGGCAGGCCGATGAGCGCCCCGAGCGCGCAGGAGCTCGTCGAGCAGGCGCTGGCCGCCTCGACCGCCGACGGCCAGATCACCTGGGTCACCGAGCAGTCCGAGGCGAACCTGCGGTGGGCCAGCAACAGCCTCACCACCAACGGGGCGATGCGCTCGCGCTCGGTCGTCGTCGTCTCCTTCGTCGACGGGGGCGCCGGGATGGCCGCGGGCACGGTCGCCCGCACGGGGACCCCGGACATCGCCGAGCTGGTCGCCGCCAGCGAGCGCGCCGCCCGCGACGCCGGCCCGGCCGAGGACGCCGTCCCGCTGGTCGCCGAGGCGCCGCCGGGCGCCGGCGACTGGTCGGCCGACCCCGCGGAGACCTCGATCGAGGTCTTCGCCGAGTTCGCGCCGCAGCTCGGGCAGGCGTTCGGGGAGGCACGCGACCGCGGCGAGCTGCTGTTCGGCTTCGCCGAGCACTCGATGCGCACCACCTACCTGGGCAGCTCGACCGGCCTGCGGCTGCGCACCGACCAGCCCACCGGCCGGGTGGAGCTCAACGGCAAGAGCACCGACTTCGCCCGCTCGGTCTGGTCGGGCGCGGGCACGCGCGACTTCCGCGACGTCTCGGTGGC
This sequence comes from Blastococcus sp. SYSU D01042, assembly GCF_054050515.1. Classification (NCBI taxonomy): domain Bacteria; kingdom Bacillati; phylum Actinomycetota; class Actinomycetes; order Geodermatophilales; family Geodermatophilaceae; genus Blastococcus; species Blastococcus sp. SYSU D01042. The sequence continues at coordinate 268,168 of NZ_JBJGZM010000006.1, forward strand.
CGCCCTGGCCGCGGACGTGGAGCGGAAGATGGGCTGGTCGCAGCGGCGCATCGACCTGCCGGCCGGGCGCTACGAGACGCTGCTGCCGCCCTCGGCGGTGAGCGACCTGATGATCTACCTGTACTGGACGATGGAGGCCCGGGACGCCGACGAGGGCCGCAACGTCTTCGCCCGCCAGGGCGGCGGCAACCGCATCGGCGACCGGCTGGCCGAGCTCCCGCTCACGCTGCGCAGCGATCCGGCCCACCCCGGCCTGGAGACGGCGCCGTTCCAGGTGGTGCCGGCGTCCTCCGGTGCGGCCTCGGTGTTCGACAACGGGCTGGCTGCGCCGGCGATCGACTGGATCACCGACGGCGTCCTCACCAACCTGGTCCGCCCGCGCGCCTGGGCGCTGAAGCAGACCGCGCCGGCCACGGTCGCCGTCGACAACCTGGTGCTCGAGGACCGGTCAGCCACCGCCACGCCCGAGGAGATGGTGGCCTCGACCGAGCGCGGGTTGCTGCTGACGACGCTCTGGTACATCCGCGAGGTCGACCCGCAGACCCTGCTGCTCACGGGGCTGACCCGCGACGGCGTCTTCCTCGTCGAGGGCGGCGAGGTGACCGGCGCGGTGAACAACTTCCGGTTCAACGAGTCGCCGGTGGACCTGCTGGGCCGCACGGTCCAGGCGAGCCGCACCGAGCGCACCCTGCCGAGGGAGTGGAACGACTGGTTCACCCGTGCCGCGATGCCGATGCTGCGGGTTCCGGACTTCAACATGAGCTCGGTGTCGCCGGCCAGCTGAGGGCCGTCCGGGGGGAGGGTGCGACCCGTCCGTCACACCCGTCACGCGGACGGCGCCGGGCGGTCGAGTTCCCACAACCGCCCGGCGGGACGCTGGGAGGTTTGTGACGGCGACGCCGCGTGCTCGCGGGCTTACCGTGGGTGTCGAAAGTCGGTGCAACAGAACGCTTTACCGCAGGCGCCACCCTGCCGAAACCTTCTGCAGCTCCTTTTTTCGGACAACACGCACGGGCCCGGCTCCGCGGAACGGGCTGTCGAGGGGAGGACTCCCATGACCAGGAGTCACAAGCCGTCCGTCTTCCAGGTCGGCAAGGTCCGCGACGACGGCCACACCGTCGTCATCTCCGGCTGGGGCCTGGGCCTGTGCGCCACGGCCTGCGCCTGCCACCGCCACCCGTCGGCCGGCAACCTCGCCATCGACGAGGACCAGGCCGGTGGCCGCCTGGGTCTGGTCAGCTTCGCCGACGGCGAGTGCGGCTGCTGCGAGGCGTGGACGGCCGACGAGCTGTCCGCGATCCTGCGCGACTTCCAGACCGTCGCCGGCCTGCAGGTGCAGGAGCCGCTCGCCGGCTGAACGACCGCGTTGCCCCTGCCCGCATCGCGGGTAGGGGCTCTCGCATGCTTGGACGAGCCGCGCTGCGCGGTGCTCTGGCGGGCCTGGCCGGCGTCGCGGTGATGACCTCCGTCGAAAAGGTGGAGCAGTCCCTCACCGCCCGCCCGAACTCCTACGTCCCCGCCCGGACCCTCACCGCGGTGACCACCGGCCGGCGACTGCCCGGCTCCGCCCGGCCCCTGGTGCGGAACCACCTCATGCACTGGGGTACCGGTGCTGCGGTCGGAGCCCTGCGCGGGATCTGGTCGGCGTCCGGACTGCGCGGCTGGCGGGCGTCGGCCTGGCACGCCTCCGTCCGGCTGGCCACCGACCAGACGCTGGAGAACGCCACCGGCGTCGGTTCGCCCCCGTGGACCTGGTCCCGCGGCGACCGCGTGGTCGACGTGGGCCACAAGGCCGTCTACTCCTTCGTCACCGGCGTCGTCGCGGACCGGCTGGTCCCGCTCGCCGCCGACCGCGGCGCGGACGGGACCGCCCGCCACCCCCGGCGCTGACGCCGGCGGGCCTCCTGCGCCTCGCGGGGCCGATGTGCCGGGTGGGACGAACGGGAGGCGCACACCCCTTCCCGTCCCGCGCGCCGTCGGCTACACGTCGACACGACCTCCCTACGGTGCGTGTCGACGCGCATCACGAGTGCCCTTCCCCGGCGCCGGCGCAGCTCGATCGGAGGCCGACGGTGCAGTCCGCACGCACGACCCCGCGCCGCCGCTCCCGGGCCGTCCTGGCCCTGGGCGCCGCGCTCGCCGCCGTCGCCACGGGCGTCCTCGCCCCGTCACCGGCCGGCGCCGCGCCCACCACCGTCGCCGAGGCCCGCGAGGCCATGCGCACGGCCGCCCAGGAGCTCACCGCCGTCGACGAGCAGCTGCACGAGGCCGAGCTGGCCGTCGCCGCCCAGCGCCAGGCCGCCGCGGTCGCCGCCGAGGGGGCCACCGCCGCCCACGCGGCGCTGGCCGTGTTCGAGCCGCAGCTGCGCGCCATCGCCCAGAGCGGCTACACCGGCCGGACGCAGTCGCGGATGGCCGCCTTCCTCGGCGGCTCGTCGGCGGACGTGCTCGTCCAGCAGATGACGACGCTGGACCTGATCGCCACCCGCACGAACGCGATCGTCGCCCAGGCCGCCGTGGCGCAGAACACCGCCCGCGAGGCGCAGGCCGCCGCCGACGCCGCGGCCGAGCTCGCCGAGGCCGCCGCGGCGCAGCTCCGGGAGCAGAAGGCCGAGGTCGAGCGCCGCGCGGCCGCCTACCAGGCCGACTTCGACCGGCTCTCGGCCGAGGAGCAGGCCCGCCTGACCACCGCCGTCGCCGGCCGCTCGATCCAGGCCCCCTCGGTCGCCGAGCTGCCCGTCGTCCCCGGATCCGCCGCTGCCGTGGCCATCCAGGCGGCGCTGGCCCAGGTCGGCGACCGCTACCAGGGCGGCGCGAGCGGCCCCGACGCCTTCGACTGCTCCGGTCTCACCTCGTACGCCTACGCAGCCGCCGGCGTGACGCTGCCGCACTCGAGCCGGGCCCAGTCCCAGCTCGGCCGGCAGGTCTCCCGCGAGGAGCTGCAGCCCGGCGACCTGGTCTTCTACTACACGCCGATCAGCCACGTGGCGCTCTACATCGGCGACGGCATGGTCGTGCACGCCCGCACCTACGGGAAGCCCGTCGCCGTCACCAGCGTCGACCAGCGCGGCTACCGGTTCGGCATCCGCCTCGGCGGCTGACCCGGCACAGGCAGCTGTCGCGGCGGTTGCACAATCGAGCGGTGACCGCTCCGACCCGCCGCCCCGGGTGACCACCACCTCGACCGGCTCCCGCGCGACGGCGACGCTCCGCCCCGATGCCGTCGGCTTCCTCGACACCCTCGTCATCGGGCTGGCGGCGACCTCGCCGGCGTACTCGCTGGCCGCCGTCCTCGGGCCGATCGTCGCCCTGGTGGGCGTGCACGCACCCGGCGTGCTGCTCGCCTCGTTCCTGCCGATGCTGCTGATCGCCGGCGCCTTCGCCGCGCTCAACCGGGTCGACCCCGACTGCGGGACCACGTTCTCCTGGGTCACGCGCGCCCTGGGCCCGTGGGCGGGGTGGCTCGGCGGCTGGGCGATCGCGATGACCGGCGTCCTCGTGCTCGGCTCGCTGGCCGAGGTGGGCGTGCGGTTCACCCTGCTCGCGGTGGGCCTGGACGGCTGGACGGAGTCGACCCTGGTCGTCCGGGGGCTCTCGGTGCTGCTCGTCGTGCTCATGGCGGCGATCTGCGTGCGGGGCACGGAGCTCTCGGCCCGGCTGCAGAACGGCCTGATCGTGGCGCAGACCGTCGCGCTCGTCGTCTTCGCCGTCGTGGCGCTGGTGCGCGGGGTCCGGGGCGACAGCCCGTTCGGCGGGCTCACGCCGGAGTGGAGCTGGCTGGACCCCTTCGGCTCCGGCGGCGCCGCGCTGACCGGCGGGCTGCTGCTGGGCGTGTTCGCCTACTGGGGCTGGGAGTCGGCGGTCAACCTCACCGAGGAGACCCGCGACCCGCTGCGGGCACCCGGCCGGGCCGGCGTCTGGTCCACCGTCGTCCTGCTGGTCACCTACCTGGGCGTGGCGACGGCGGTGGTCGCGTTCGCCGGCACCGCGTGGCTGGCCGGGAACGCCGACGAGGAGGAGGCGGTGTTCGCGCTGCTCTCGTCGGAGGCGCTGGGCGGCTGGGACTGGGTGGTCCTGCTGGCCGTGGCCACCTCGGCGATCGCCTCGACGCAGACCACGATCATCCCGGCGTCGCGGACCGGCCTGTCGATGGCGCGGCGGGCCGCCCTCCCGCGCCGCTTCGCCTCGATCTCGCCGCGGCACCGCACCCCCGACGTCTCCACCTGGTGGGTCGCCGGGGTCGGCGCGGCCTGGTACGTCGGCGTGAGCCTGATCAGCGAGAACGCGCTGTTCGACTCGATCACCGGGCTGTCGCTGCTGATCGCGCTGTACTACGCCCTCACCGGACTGGCCTGCGCGGTGTACTTCCGGAGGCAGCTGCTCGGCAGCGTCCGCAACCTGCTGCTCCTCGGGGTGGGCCCGCTGGCCGGCGCCTCGATGCTCACCTGGCTGCTGGTGCTCTCCGTGCGCGACCTCGCCGACGCGGAGAACTCCTACACCGGGCAGGCGTGGCTGGGCGTCGGGCCGCCGCTGGTCATCGGTGTCGGCGTGATGCTCGCGGGCGCCGGCCTGATGCTGTGGTGGCGCCGGCGGGACGCGCGCTTCTGGCTGGAGCGACCGAGCACCTACGCGGGCTGATCGCCGCCGCCGGCCAGCTGCTCGACCGCCGCGGCGATCCGCTTCGCCCGGGTGGCGTCGGTGGTCGCCGTGTGCACCCGGTGCAGCACGGAGTACCGGTCCTGGCCGCCGAGCCGGTCGAACGCCGCCCGGGCCGCCGGGACGGCGTCGAGGGCCGCGGTCAGGTCGTCCGGCACCGTGATCGTCGCCGGGCCGGCGTACGCCCGGTCCCAGCGGCCGTCGGCCTTCGCCGCCTCCACCGCGGCCAGCCCGGCGGGGCGCATCCGCCCCTCGGCGGTCAGCCGCTCGACGGTGGCGACGTTCTTGAGCGACCACACGCTCTTCGGCCGCCGCGGCGTGATCCGCTGGAGGTAGAAGGAGTCGTCGAGCCGGTTGGCGCGGCCGTCGATCCAGCCGAAGCACAGCAGCACCTCGACCATCTGCTCCCAGTTCACCGAGGGGACGCCCGAGGCCTTCTTGGCGATCTTCACGTACAACCCGGGCGCGGTCAGGTGCTCGGCCTCGAGCCATGCCTCCAGCTCCGCCTGGTCGGCGAAGGCGCGCACCGGCAGGTCCGTGGGCAGCGTCACGGCGCCATCCTGCCCGCCGGGGGTGACGGTTTCGGGATCCGCGCGCGCGGCTAGAGCCGGGCGGAGGGCCGCGCGGCGCGGCCGGGACGGGAGCCGCAGGTGGCGAGCAGGGAACCGGGGCCGTCGGTGCTGTGGCTCGTCCGGCACGGCGAGAGCATGGGCAACGTCGCCGACGCGCACGCGCAGCGCGCGGGGGCCGGCCGGCTCGACCTCGACGTGCGCGACCCCGACGTCCCGCTGTCGGACACCGGCCGATCGCAGGCCGAGGCGCTGGGCGACTGGCTGGCCAGGCTGCCGGAGGACCAGCGGCCGACGGCGGTGCTCAGCTCCCCCTTCGAGCGGGCGCTGACCACCGCCCGCCTGGCGACGGCGGACCTGGGCCTGCGCGTGCGCACCGACGAGCGGCTGCGCGAGCGCGACTTCGGCGCCTTCGACCGGATGACCGGCGCCGGGATCCGCGAGCAGTTCCCCGACGAGGCCGAGCGCCGCGACCTGCTGGGCAAGTTCTACTACCGGCCCCCGGGCGGGGAGAGCTGGGCCGACGTCGCGCTGCGCATCCGCAGCCTGCTGGCCACCGAGGGCCTGCGGCACGACTGCGAGCGGCTGGTCGTCGTCGCCCACCAGGCGGTGATCATGGTCTTCCGGTACGTGCTCGAGGAGCTGACCGAGCAGGAGCTGCTCGCCGTCGACCGCGAGGAGCAGGTGGCCAACGCCTCGCTCACCCGCTACGAGCGGGAGGAGTCGGGCGCCTTCCGGCTCGCCGCCTTCAACGAGGTCGACCACCTGGTCGCCGAGCACGAGCACGTCACCGAGGAGCCCGATGCCGTCGAACAGGCCTGACGCCACCACCGTCACCCCCGAGGTGCTGCAGGGCTGGGCGCTGCCCGAGCCCAGCGGCGGCAAGAACGCCCGGGGGTCGATCCTGGTGATCGGCGGCAGCACCGAGACCCTCGGCGCGGTGCTGCTGGCCGCCGAGGCGGCGATGCGGGCCGGCGCGGGCAAGCTGCAGGTGGCGACCGTCGCCTCGATGGCGCCGCACGTGGCCACCGCGCTGCCCGAGGCGCTCGTGCGCGCCCTGCCGCAGACCGACGGGGGCGCCATCGCCCCGGACGCGGCCGACGTCGTCCGGGACCTGGCCGAGGCGGCGGACGCCGTCCTCATCGGGCCCGGCATGGGCGACAAGGAGGCCACCCAGGGCTTCGGCGAGCGGCTGCTGCCGCACCTGCGCGGTCCGCTGGCCCTCGACGCGCTCGGCCTCGCCGTGGTCACCGCCGACGACGGCTGCGTGCACCACCTGGCCGGCCGGGTCGTGCTGACCCCCAACCCGACCGAGGCCGCCTACGCGCTGCACGTCGAGGAGGACGCCGTCGACGAGGACCCGGCGGGCGCCGCCGCCGACCTCGCCGGCCGCACGCGGGCGGTCGTCGGGCTCGGCGGGGCGACGTCGTGGATCGCCGCGCCCGACGGGCGGATGTGGCGCGACGAGAGCGGCAACGACGGCCTCGGGGTGTCCGGCTCCGGGGACGTGCGGGCGGGCATCACCGGCGGGCTGCTGGCCCGGGGCGCCGAGCCCGCGCAGGCGGCGGTCTGGGCGGCGTGGCTGCACGGCCGCGCGGGCGAGCGGCTGGCGCAGTCCGTGGGCCGGCTGGGTTTCCTCGCCCGCGAGCTCCCGGGGCAGGTCCCGGCGGCGCTGGCGGAGGTGCCGACCTGACCGGCGCGCCCGCGCGCGTACCTTGATCCTCCCCCGCTCTCTCGCCGGTCAGGAGGACCCCGTGCACGTGGACGTCCCTGCGAAGGTGCAGGAGATCTACGCCGAGGTGCTGCGGCGCAACCCCGGCGAGGCCGAGTTCCACCAGGCCGTCCACGAGGTGCTCGAGTCGCTGGCGGTCGTGCTCGGCCGGCACAGCGAGTACGCCGAGATGAAGACGATCGAGCGGATCTGCGAACCCGAGCGGCAGATCATCTTCCGCGTGCCGTGGCAGGACGACCGCGGCGAGGTGCAGATCAACCGGGGCTTCCGCGTCGAGTTCAACTCCGCGCTCGGCCCGTACAAGGGCGGGCTGCGCTTCCACCCGTCGGTGAACCTGGGCATCGTCAAGTTCCTGGGCTTCGAGCAGGTGTTCAAGAACGCGCTCACCGGCATGCCGATCGGCGGCGGCAAGGGCGGCTCGGACTTCGACCCCAAGGGCCGCTCGGACGCCGAGGTCATGCGCTTCTGCCAGTCGTTCATGACCGAGCTCTACCGGCACCTCGGCGAGTACACCGACGTGCCGGCCGGTGACATCGGCGTCGGCGCCCGCGAGGTCGGCTACCTGTTCGGCCAGTACAAGCGGATCACCAACCGCTACGAGTCCGGCGTCATCACCGGCAAGGGGCTGGGCTGGGGCGGCGCGCTGGTGCGCACCGAGGCCACCGGCTACGGCGCCGCCTTCTTCGCCGACGCGATGATGCGGGCCCGCGGCGAGTCCTTCGACGGGCGCCGGGTGGTGATCAGCGGCTCGGGCAACGTCGCCGTCTACGGCATCGAGAAGGTGCACCAGCTCGGCGGCCGCGTCGTGGCGTGCTCGGACTCCAGCGGCTACGTCGTCGACGAGGGCGGCATCGACCTCGAGGTGCTCAAGCAGGTCAAGGAGGTCGAGCGCGGGCGGATCAGCGACTACGCCGACCGGGTCGACCGCGCCCACTTCGTCGCGCAGGGCAGCATCTGGGACGTGCCCTGCGAGGTCGCGGTGCCCAGCGCCACCCAGAACGAGCTGGACGGGAAGGCGGCCCGCACGCTCGCCAGCAACGGCTGCCAGTACGTCGTCGAGGGCGCCAACATGCCCACCACCCCCGACGCGGTGTCGCTCTTCCGCGCCGCGGGCATCGGCTTCGCGCCGGGGAAGGCGGCCAACGCCGGTGGCGTGGCGACATCGGCGCTGGAGATGCAGCAGAACGCCTCCCGCGACCGGTGGAGCTTCGAGCACAGCGAGGCCAAGCTCGAGGAGATCATGCGGGGCATCCACGCGCGCTGCCACGAGACCGCCGAGGACTACGGGGCCCCCGGTGACCTCGTGCTGGGCGCCAACGTGGCCGGCTTCCTCGAGGTGGCCGAGGCGGTGCACGCCCACGGGCTGATCTAGGTTCGCGGCGTGGAGAACTTCATCGGCGCCCTGGACTTCGGCACCCCCGCGATCGACGACGAGGCGTTCGTCGCCCCCACGGCGGTCGTCGTGGGCGCGGTGACGATGGGCCCGCGGTCGAGCATCTGGTACGGCGCGGTCGCGCGGGCCGACGCCGAGGTGATCGAGATCGGCGCCGACTCGAACATCCAGGACGGCTGCACGCTGCACTCCGACCCCGGCTTCCCGCTGGTCGTGGGTGACCGGGTGTCGGTGGGCCACCGGGTCGTGCTGCACGGCGCCCGCATCGACGACGACGTCCTGGTCGGCATGGGCAGCGTGGTCATGAACGGCGCGCACATCGGCTCGGGCTCGATCGTGGCCGCCGGCGCCGTCGTCACCCAGGGCAAGGTGTTCCCGCCCCGGTCGCTGATCGCCGGCGTCCCGGCGAAGGTCATGCGCGAGGCCACCGACGACGACCAGCTGCACATCGCGTACAACGCGAAGGCCTACAGCGACCGGCTCGAGGGAGCCCGCCGGGTGCGCCGCCTGGAGGGCTGATCAGCCCGCCAGGGCCGCGATCGCGGTGCGGATCTCGTCGATCCCGAGCGCCAGCGTCGCGTCGCCCACCGGCAGCTCCACCCGCACCGTCCCCGGGTCGCCGGTGACGGTCGGCTGCTCCCACGTCCACAGCCCGTCCTCCGCCAACTGCCGGCCGGCCGCCGTGAACGCCTCCCGGGAGGTGCGCAGCAGCAGGTGCAGCATCGGCGTCTGCGGGGGATCGGGGACGACGGTGACCCCGGGCAGGTCGCGGACGGCGTCGGCCACCGCCCGGGCGCGCTCCAGGTAGGCCGGCATGAGTGGCAGCCGCCGGCGCAGGCAGCTCAGCGCCGACGCCGCACCCGGCCACAGGCCGAACAGCGTGCCGCCCAGCCGGCGGCGCCATTCCCGCACCTCGGCGACGACGTCCTCCGGGCCGGCCAGGCAGCAGCCGGCCAGCGCGCCGATGCCCTTGTAGAAGCTGACGTAGACGGTGTCGAAGGGCCCGGCCACCTCGGCGGGGGAGCGGCCGTAGCCGGCCGCGGCCTCCCACAGCCGGGCGCCGTCGAGGTGCGCCGCCGCGCCGCGCTCGTGCGCCCACTCCGCCTGGGCGACGACGTCCTCGAAGGCGGGCTGCTGCCCGCCGAGGTCGCGCTGCGGCAGCTCGACCAGCAGCGCCGCCGGGCGCTCGGCCACGGCGTCGAGGTCGGCGCGCAGCAGCAGCGAGTGGCGCCCGCCCACGGGCCGCAGGACCAGGCCGTGCAGCCGCTCGAACGCCTGCTCCTCGTGGGCCAGCAGGTGGCTCTCCGGATGGCAGAGCACGGTCCGGCGGGCGCGGCGCTCCGCGTGCACCCGCAGCGCCGCCTGCTGCGCCATCACGCCGCTGGGCAGGTAGACCGCCGCCGGCTTCCCCAGCAGCGCGGCGACCTCGGCCTCCAGCTCGACCACCACGCCGCCCGCGCCGTAGCGGTCGGGCTCCGTGCCGGCCGGGATGGTGGCCAGCAGCGTCTCCGCCCGCCACTCCCCGTGCCCGGTGAGCGCGCGATCGCAGGCGTCGCGCAGCGCGCGCAGGTCGTCGTCCACGAGGGACAGTCTGCCGAGGCCGGCGCCGGCGGCGGGCGATGGCTAGGCGAGCAGCTCGCCCAGCAGTGCACCGACGGCGGGCACCTCCACGAGGAAGCCGTCGTGGCCGTACGGGGACGGGATCAGCCGCAGCGGCACGCCGAGCGCGTCGGCGACCCGCCGCTGCAGCGCCGGCGGGTAGAGCCGGTCGCTGTCGATGCCGGCGACGACGGTGCGCGCGGTGATCCGGGCCAGCGCCGCCTCGACGCCACCGCGACCGCGGCCGACGTCCCAGGAGTTCATCGCCTCGGTGAGCACCACGTAGCTGCCGGCGTCGAACCGGCCGACCAGCTTGTCGGCGTGGTGGTCCAGGTAGGAGGCGACGGCGTAGCGCCCGTCCTCCTGCACGCGGGCGCCGAACCGCGCGTCGAGCTCCAGGGCGCTGCGGTAGGTGAGGTGGGCGATCCGTCGGGCCACCCCCAGCCCGTCCACCGGTGGGTCGGCCGGGTCGAAGTCGCCGCCGCGCCACCGCGGATCGGCCCGCACCGCCGCCTGCTGGGTGCTCTGCGTGCCGATCTGGTCGCCGCTGGCCGCCGCCCCGGACGCGAGGAAGAACAGCGAGCCGACCCGCTCCGGCAGCGCGACCGCCCACTCCAGCGCCCGCATGCCGCCCATGGAGCCGCCGACGACGCACGCCCAGCGGTCCACGCCGAGCGCGTCGGCCAGCGCCACCTCGACCTGCACCTGGTCGCCGACGGTCACCTCGGGGAACCGCGACCCCCACCGCGCGCCGTCAGGGGCGAGCGAGCCAGGCCCGGTCGTCCCCTGGCAGCCGCCGAGCACGTTGGCGCAGACGACGAACCAGCGGTCGGTGTCCAGCGGGCGGCCGGGGCCGACCAGCCCCTCCCACCAGCCGCCGGTCGGGTGCCCGGGACCGGCGGCGCCGACGACGTGGCTGTCGCCGGTCAGCGCGTGCTCGACCAGCACCGCGTTGCCGCGGTCGGGCGCGAGCGTGCCCCACGTCTCGTAGGCCACCCGCACCGACGGCAGCCGGCCGCCGCGCTCGAGCGAGGTGGCGGGCAGGTCGAGGAAGATCCGGTCACCGACCGGATCCCCCTCGACCCACCCACCCATCGCGTCAGGCCTGCTTGGCGGCCCGGAACCCGGCCTCGAGGTCGGCCAGGATGTCCTCGATGCCCTCCAGGCCCACGGCCAGGCGCACCAGGCCGGGGGTGACGCCGGTGGTCAGCTGCTCCTCGGGGGTGAGCTGCGAGTGCGTGGTCGACGCCGGGTGGATGACCAGCGAGCGCACGTCGCCGATGTTCGCGACGTGGCTGTGCAGCTCGAGCGCCTCGACGAACTTCTGCCCGGCCTCCTTGCCGCCGTGCAGCTCGAAGGTGAGGACCGCGCCGGCGCCCTTCGGGGCGTACTTCTGCTGCGCGGCGTGCCACTGGTTGGTGGGCAGGCCGGCGTAGTTCACCCGGTCGACGGCGTCGTGCGCCTCGAGGAACTCGGCGACCCGCTGGGCGTTGGCCACGTGCCGCTCCATGCGCAGCGACAGCGTCTCGATGCCCTGCACGACGAGGAAGGCGTTGAACGGCGAGATGGCCGGGCCGAGGTCGCGGAGCAGCTGCACGCGGGCCTTGAGGGCGTAGGCCGGCGCACCGAGGTCGGCGTAGACGACGCCGTGGTACGTCGGGTCGGCCGTGGTGAACATCGGGTGCTTGCCGCCGCGCCAGTCGAACGTGCCGCCGTCGACGATGAGGCCGGCGATCGCGGTGCCGTGGCCGCCGAGGTACTTCGTGGCCGAGTGCACGACGATGTCGGCGCCGAACTCGAACGGGCGGATCAGGTACGGCGTGGCCACCGTGTTGTCGACGATCAGCGGGACGCCGTTGCGGTGCGCGACGCCGGCGACGGCCTCGATGTCGAGGATGTCGCCCTTCGGGTTGCCGATGGTCTCGGCGTAGAAGGCGCGGGTGTTCTCCTGGACCAGGGCCTGCCAGGCCTCCGGGTCGTCGGGGTCCTCGACGAAGGAGACGGTGATGCCCAGCTTGGGCAGCGAGTGGTGCAGCAGGTTGTACGTGCCGCCGTACAGCGAGGCGGAGGCGACGACGTGGTCGCCGGCCTCGGCCAGGTTGAGGATGGCCAGGGTCTCCGCGGCCTGCCCGGAGGAGACCGCGAGCGCGGCGACGCCGCCCTCGAGCGAGGCCACGCGCTGCTCCAGCGCGTCCTGCGTCGGGTTCATGATCCGGGTGTAGATGTTGCCCATCTCGGCCAGCGCGAACAGGTCCGCGGCGTGCTGGCTGTCGCGGAACTGGTAGCTGGTGGTCGCGTAGATGGGCAGGGCGCGGGCCCCGGTGGTGGGGTCCGGGCTGGTCCCGGCGTGGATCTGCCGGGTCTCGAAGCTCCAGCTCTGCGGGTCGCTCATGCGCCGTCTCCTCTCGCTCGGGAGACCCCGCGGCGCACGGGAGCTCCGTCCTTGCCCTCGCGGCGGGCGCCGCGACAGCCGGCTCTTCCCCTGGAGCACCTCAGACGGAGTAGGAGGTTGCCGGGCAGTCAGCCAGGTGCTTCGCACTGCCTCTCGTGAGCCACGGTGATCTTAGGCACGCGCGATGTCCCACGTGGAACACGGGTCACAGGGCGGACGGCTCGGCCTTCACAGCACCTTCGAGAGGAACGCCCGGGTGCGCTCGTGCTGCGGGTCGGTGAGCACCCTTCGCGGGTCGCCGGCCTCGACGACGGCGCCGTCGTCCATGAACACCAGGCTGTCGCCGACCTCGCGGGCGAACCCCATCTCGTGGGTGACCACGACCATCGTCATGCCGTCGTCGGCCAGCCCGCGCATGACGTCGAGGACCTCGCCGACCAGCTCCGGGTCCAGGGCCGAGGTGGGCTCGTCGAAGAGCATGAGCTTGGGCTCCATCGCCAGCGCCCGGGCGATGGCCACCCGCTGCTGCTGACCGCCGGAGAGCTGGTTCGGGTAGTTGTGCACCCGGTCGCCGAGCCCGACGCGCTCGAGCAGGGCCGCGCCCCGCTCGCGGGCGTCGGCCTTGCTCACGCCCTTGACCTGCACCGGCGCCTCGACGACGTTCTCCAGCGCGGTCATGTGCGGGAACAGGTTGAAGCGCTGGAACACCATGCCGATCTCGCGGCGCTGGGCGGCGACCTCGGAGTCGCGGAGCTCGTGCAGCTTGCCGTCCTTCTCGCGGTAGCCCACGAGGTGGCCGTCGACCGACAGCCGCCCGGCGTCGATCCGCTCGAGGTGGTTGATGCAGCGCAGGAAGGTGGACTTGCCCGACCCCGACGGCCCGACGATGCACATGACCTCGCGCGGGGCGACCTCCAGGTCGATGCCCTTGAGCACCTCGACGTGCCCGAAGGATTTGTGCACCCCCTCGGCCTCCACCATCGGCGGGACGGCGCTGCCGGCCGCCGGGCTGCTCATCGCGCTGCTCAATGCGTGCTCCCGACCTCGGTGGCCCGGCGGGCCGCCCGCTGCTGCCGGGTCTCCCGGCTGCCGAAACCGCGGCTGAACCGCTTCTCGAGGAAGTACTGCCCGACCATCAGCAGGCTGGCCAGCGCGAGGTACCAGAGGATCGATGCCACGGCCATCGGGATGACCTGGAAGGTACGGCTGCCGATGGCGCGCAGCTGGAAGTTGAGCTCGTTGGTCACGGGCACCGCGATGAGCAGCGAGGTGTCCTTGAGCATCGCGATCGTCTCGTTGCCCATCGGCGGGATGATCACCCGCATCGCCTGCGGCAGCACGATCCGGCGCATCGTCTTCGCGCGGCTCATGCCCAGGGCGGCGGCCGCCTCCGTCTGCCCGGGGTCGACCGACTGGATGCCGGCCCGGACGATCTCCGCCGCGTAGGCGGCCTCGGAGAGCGCCAGCCCGATCAGGCCGGCGACGAACCCGCGGAAGATGTCGTTGCCGTCCAGGCTGAGGAAGCGCCAGTCGCCCGTGATGCCGAACAGGTCCATGAGCTGCTGGTCGAAGGGGAAGCCCAGCTCGTAGGTGGAGTACAGCGCCCCCAGGCTGGCCGAGAAGAACAGCAGCACGATGCGCGGGATGGCGCGGAAGAACCAGATGTAGACCCACGCGGCGCCGGCGACGACGGGGTTCGACGACAGCCGCATGACCGCCAGCACGATGCCCAGGGCGATGCCGATGACCATCGCCAGCACGGTCATGACCAGCGTGGTCCGCGCACCCCGGAGGACGCCTTCGCTGAACATGTTGTCGACCATGAAGTCCCACCGGAACACCGGGTTGGTGACCAGCATGTGGACGAACATGGCCACCAGCACAGCGATGACGGCGGTGGCGATCCAGCGACCGGGATGCCGGACCGGCACCGCCCGGATCGGTTCGGGCGGTGCCGGTGTCGTGCTCGTGTCGTCGGGCATCGGCGGAGCGGGAGGGGTCAGCCGGCCGGGTTGACTTCGGGTGTCTCGATGGCGCCGGCCTCGACGCCCCACTTCTCGAGGACCTCGGCGTAGCTGCCGTCCTCGATCAGCGCGGCGAGCGCGTCGGCGAGGACCTGGGCGAGCTCGGTCGAGGCCTGGGGGACGACGTAGCCGTAGGGCGCCGAGTCGTAGATGTCGCCGAGCAGCTCGAGCTGGTCGTTCGTCTGCTGGACGGCGTAGGCCATGACCGGGGAGTCGGCGAGACCGGCGTCGACCCGGCCGGAGACGATCGCGGCGGTGGCCTCGTCCTGGCCCTCGAACTGCTGGATGTCGATCGCCTCCTCGCCGGCGGCCTCGCACTCGGCCGAGCGGGCGGTGATGTCGTCGACCTGCACCGTGCCCCGCTGGACGGCGATGCTCTTCCCGCAGGCGTTGTCGGCGTCGACGTCCTCCGGGTTGCCCGCCTGGACCGCCCACTGGGTGCCGGCGGAGAAGTAGCTGACCATGGTGGCCTCGGCGAGCCGGTCGGGGTTGATCGTGAACGAGGAGACGCCGACCTCGTACCGGTCCGAGCCCACGCCGGCGATGATGGAGTCGAACGAGGCCGACTCGAACTCCGCCTCGAGGCCGAGCTTCTGGGCGACCAGCGTGAACAGGTCGATGTCGAAGCCGACGATCGTCTCGCCGTCCTCGGCGATGAACTCGCTCGGGGCGTAGCTGGTGTCCGTGCCGACGGTGATCGTCCCGTCCTCGCTGATCTCGGCGGGTACCCGCGCGGCCAGCTCGTCGTCGACCTCGACCGAGGGCAGGCTCTCGTCGGCGGCCGGGGTCTCGGAGGAGCCCGAGCTGTCGGAGTCGTCACCGCAGCCGGTGAGGACCAGCGCGGCGGTGGTGGCGGCCGCGACGGCGGTCGCGGCGCGGCGGGTCAGGGAGCGAGCGGACACGATGCGGGGTCTCCTTCGGGCGGGGCAGACGCCTGATCTTGCCTTGCGCTGCGCCGATCCGTCCCGGGAGGTCCGTACCGCTTCGGTCACGGTGTGGCCGGCGACGACGTCGCGGGTGCCTCCTCCTCGGTCGTGTCGGCGCTGGGTCCGGTGGTCCCCGGCGTCCCGGTCGGGCTGCCCGGCGAGGTGCTCGGCGCGGTGGTGCCGGGGCTCGTCGAGGTGGGTGCGGGGCTCGTCGTGGGGGTCTCGGACGTCCGCGAGGGCGTCGGGGTCGGGGTGGGCGCCGGCTCCTCCGAGGGCTCCGGCGTCGTCGTCGGCACCGGCACCACCGGGACCACCGGCGCCTCCACCTCGCTGCTGCCCCCGGCCGGGTCGGTGCCCGTGCCCGTCGGGTCCGGGCGGACGCCGAGGTACAGCGTGAAGATCGCGAGGAACAGCAGCGAGAGGACCACGGTGGAGGTGCGGGCGCGGCCCAGGTGGTGGGGTACGGCGCCCCAGCGCCACCGCCCGCGCTCGGTGGGCGGCGTCGCCCCGCTGGTGGGGGCGGTGCTCACCGTGGGCGTGGCGACCGGCTGGGGCGCGGTGCCGTCCTGCGGCGCGGTCATGCGTCCTCCCCGTCGCGCGCGAACTGCTTGGTCTCCGCGTCACCGGCCGCCGGGGGCGGGGTGACCTGCATGCCCTGGGCCCGGAAGGCCAGCACGATGCGGACCCGCAGGTCGCGGCCGACCTCGAACTGCTTGCCGGGCAGGGTGCGGGCCACGACGCGGACGTTCACCTCGTCCAGGCCCAGGCTCTCCACGCCCATGACGGTGGGCGGGTCGAGCAGCAGCGGCCGCAGCGCCGGGTCGCGGAACGCGGCACGGCCCACCTCGCGCAGGATCTCGTTGACCCGGTTGACGTCGGCGTCGGAGGGGACGGGCACGTCGATGACGGCGCGCGCCCAGTCGCGGGACAGGTTGACGACCTTGACGATCTGCCCGTTGGGCACGGTCACGACCTCGCCGTTGGCCGAGCGCACCCGGGTCACCCGCAGCGTCACGTCCTCGACGGTGCCCTCGGCCGGGTCGCCGCCGCCCACGACCTGGATGGACACGACGTCGCCGAAGCCGTACTGCCGCTCGGTGATGAGGAAGAAGCCGGCCAGGACGTCGCCGACGATCCGCTGGGCACCGAAGCCCAGGCCGACGCCCAGAACGGTGGCCGGCGCGACCAGGCCGGTGATGGGCACGCCGAGCCGGTCGAGGACGAAGAACACCGCGACGGCGTAGATCAGGACGACCGCCGTCCAGGTGACGACCTGCGTGAGCGAGTGCCGGTGCTTGGCCGCCTCGGAGCGCACGAGCGCGTCGCCGCCGGTGTACCGCGCGTCGATCCGGTCGGTGATCCGGCTGCCGGCCCAGCCCACGAAGCGGGCGAGCAGCACCGAGCCCAGGATGATCAGGACCACCTCGAGCCCGCGCCCGGCCAGCCAGTCCAGGACCTCTCTCAGCGAGTCCCCCACGGAGCGTCCTTCCTCGTCGATCCGGTCGTCATCGCGGTTCCACGAACAGCGACTGCGTCGAGCGGCCGATCGGCCCCTCCGCGTCGAACAGCACGGCGGTGCACTGCGCGGCGCCGGCGTCGCCCAGCACCGTCGTGGCGTCCATGCCCAGCCACTCGCCCCGCGGCGGCCGGTGCAGCGCCACGCCCAGGTCCACGTTGGCGAAGGTGGCGCTGCTCCAGTCCAGCACCGCCGAGATCCCGCTGGCGGCGTCGGTCATGACCAGCAGGTGCTGGAGCGGGGAGATCGGCTCGCCCTCCACCAGGGTGCACTGCGGGCGGGTCCAGGCGGCGGCCGGGCCGGGGGAGTTGAAGCTGCCCGAGGCGAAGCGCCACTCGAGCGCCCGGTGGTAGGCGACCTCGGAGCTGAAGAAGGCGGCCTCGTCCCGCCGCGCGGCCAGCGGGCCCTCCGGTGCGGGGTGCGGCAGCTCGGGCGCGGCCCCCGGCACGGCGGCGGGGAGCCCTTCGGTGCGGGTGCGCATCCGCCAGGCCGACAGCCGCATGAGCGGGCGGTCGTCGCCGGCGTCCAGCACGGCCTCGACCAGTTCGATGCGGCGGCCCGGCCGCACGACGCGCGCGGTGGTCCGGACCGGTCCCACGGGGACGGGGCCGAGGATGTCGTAGGTCAGCCGGACCGTCTGGCCGCCGGCGATGCCGCCGGCCCGCTCCACCTCGCGGGCCAGCAGGGCGGCCGGCGGGCCGGCGTGCTGCAGGCCGGGGTCCCACGGGCCGATGGTCAGGGCGGTCGCGTCGAACCGGTCCCCGGTCGGCACGTACAGGGCGCTGGGCAGCTCCATCGGCCCAGTCTCCCGTGCCGTGGCCCGGGCGCCGGGGACCACCCGGTCGGGGGAGCGCCCCGCCCGTCGGTGACCGGTCGGTTTGCAGCCGGGACGGGTTGTGCGGACCGTGTAGGGCGGTGCGCCGGCCAACGCCGGTCGGCTGCGCCCTCGAGACGAACGGAGGGGCGCCGCCCGCGGCGCCGGAGGAACCTTGACCCAGAACCCGACCACGACCCCGCCCGCCCAGGCGCCGGCCGACGCCGCGGACGGCCCGGGCGGCGCCACCGTCCACCCCGCGCTCGCCCAGCCACCCCGCGGCCCGGCCGCCCGCAGCGGGCACCTCGACACCACGGTGTTCGGCGTCGCCGCCGCCGTCGCGCTGGCCTTCGTCGCGTGGGGCTTCCTCGCCCCGTCGAACCTCGGCAGCACCAGCGGCACCGCGCTGACCTGGATCGAGACCAACCTCGGCTGGTTGTTCGTCCTGCTCGCCTCGGCCTTCGTCGTCTTCGTGATCTGGCTGGCCGCCAGCCGCTACGGGCGCATCCCGCTGGGCCGCGACGACGAGGCGCCGGAGTTCCGCACGGTCTCGTGGATCGCGATGATGTTCAGCGCCGGCATGGGCATCGGGCTGATGTTCTTCGGCGTCAGCGAGCCGCTCACGCACTACGTGTCGCCGCCGCCGCGCACCGTCGAGGCGGAGACGCCCGAGGCGGTCTCCACGGCGATGGCCACCACGCTGTTCCACTGGAGCCTGCACCCGTGGGCGATCTACGCCGTCGTCGGGCTGGCGATCGCCTACGGCACGTTCCGCCGCGGCCGCCCGCAGCTGATCAGCTCCGCCTTCGCGCCGCTGTTCGGCCGCCGGCGCACGGAGGGCCCGGCGGGCAAGTTCATCGACGTCCTGGCGATCTTCGCCACGCTGTTCGGCTCCGCGGCCTCGCTGGGCCTCGGTGCGCTGCAGATCGGCAGCGGCGTGGAGATCCTCGGCTGGCTGGGGGACGTCGGCAACGGAGCGCTCGTCGCGATCATCGCGGTGCTGACCGCGGCGTTCGTGGCCTCGGCGGTGTCCGGCGTGGCCAAGGGCATCCAGTGGCTGTCCAACATCAACATGGTGCTGGCCGGGGTGCTGGCGCTGTTCGTCTTCGTCGTCGGCCCCACGGTGCTGATCCTCAACCTGGTCCCCGGCGCGATCGGCGCGTACTTCGCCGACCTGGCCGAGATGGCCGGGCGGACCGAGGCCAGCGGCGGCGACGCGATGGCGGAGTGGCTGCGCGGCTGGACGGTCTTCTACTGGGCCTGGTGGATCAGCTGGACGCCGTTCGTCGGGCTGTTCATCGCGCGGATCAGCCGCGGCCGCACGATCCGCCAGTTCGTGAGCGGTGTGCTGCTGGTCCCGTCGGTGGTCAGCCTGGTCTGGTTCGCGATCTTCGGCGGCGCGGGCATCGCGGCCCAGCGGGACGGCGCCGACGTCGCAGGGCAGTCGACGTCCGAGGGTCAGCTGTTCGGCGTGCTGGGCACCTACCCGCTGGCCACGCTCATGACGGTGCTGGTCATGGTGCTGGTGGCGATCTTCTTCGTCTCCGGCGCCGACGCCGCCTCGATCGTCATGGGCTCGCTGTCGGAGCGCGGCACGTTGGAGCCGAGCAGGCGGACGGTGATCTTCTGGGGCGTCGTCATGGGCGCCGTGGCGGCCATCATGCTGCTGGTCGGCGGCGACGAGGCCCTGACCGGGCTGCAGAACCTGACGATCATCGCCGCGCTGCCGTTCGCGCTGGTGATGGTCGGGCTGGCGGTCTCGCTGGCCAAGGACGTGCGCTCGGACCCGCTCGTGCTGCGCCGGACCGCGGCGGTGGAGGCCGTCGAGCAGGCGGTCGTGCACGGCATCCGGCACCACGGGGACGACTTCGTCCTGTCGGTGAAGCCGGCGCCGGACACCGACGGCGACGGCGTGCCCGACACCGAGGGCCCGCTGCGCGCGGCCGAGCGGAAGCACTCGCCAGGCACGGCCGGGACGGCCGACGTCGGCTCGCCGGTGCCGGCCGAGCACCGCCCCTGACCCGCGGGGGGGGGGGGGGGGGGGGGGGGGGGGGGGGGGGGGGGGGGGGGGGGGGGGGGGGGGGGGGGGGGGGGGGGGGGGGGGGGGGGGGGGGGGGGGGGGGGGGGGGGCCGG